>CAWKKG010000011.1:0-111149 GCA_963850115.1 uncultured Actinomycetota bacterium | reverse complement strand
AATCGTGTTACCTGGCCTTGCCGTTGACGTGCGGGTCAGGGGTTACCGTCGTGGCTCCGCCGTTTCCGCTCGTCTTTTCAAGGAGCCCCGAGATGCAGGAAGTTGACCGCACCGCGCGGGAGATACGGCTCGCCGCCGTCCCCGACGGCCTCCCCGAGCCCGCTGACCTCGCCATCGCGGAGGCGCCGGTGCCGGCTCCCGGCCGGGACGAGGTGCTGGTCAGAAACCGGTACTTCACTGTCTTCGCGGCGCTGCGGACGCTGCTCGGCGGTGGCGCGCAGGGAACACCGCTGCCCGGGCTGCACCCGGGAGACACGCTCTTCGGCCCGGCCATCGGCGAGGTCATGGTTGCCCCCGAGGGGAGCGGCCTGCGTACTGGCGACCTCGTGCAGCACATGCTCGGATGGCGCGAATACGCCGCTGTGCCCCTGGCCCGATGCCGGGCGGTGAGCGGCGCCCTGCCGCCTTACGGAGGACCTGGTGCCTGCGCCACGCCGACCGGGGTCGTACAGCGCCGCATCGCCGCGCTGGACACCGAGATCGCCCGCCTCACCGCCCTCCGCGATCAGCTCGCCACCCGCATTGGGGCTGAGCCGACCAGCGCTGCGCCCATGGCCCAAGCCCGAGGCAGGCGGAGCGTGCCCGGCATGAGCGCTCCGGCGCGGGTGGAGTGAGGCACTATGAGCAGGTGGACGTGGAGGTGGTCGAGGCGCTCGACGACGACCGGACCGTCGTCTGGCGGCTGCTTCAGCTGTATCACTACGATTTCTCCGAGTTCGATGGCAGTGATATCAATCCGCACGGGGAGTACCTGCATCGCTACTTCGACGAGTACTGGACTGACGCAGACCGCAAGGCCTTCCTGTTCCGCACCGCGGGAGCACTGGCGGGCTTTGCCCTGGTCTTTACGGGAGAACCGCACGACATCGCCGAATTTTTTGTGATGCGCAAATACCGGAGGCGAGGAGTCGGCGCGCAGGCTGCCGCGTCCTTGCTCGGTCAGTTTCCTGGACGCTGGACCGTCCGGCAGCAGCTGACGAATCCCGCCGCCACGGCCTTCTGGCGTAAAGCGATCCGCTACCCGTTTCAGGAGCATGAACAGGGCACGGAAATCGTGCAGTCGTTCACCACAGGCTTGGATGCCGTCCAGCCGTAGGTCCCCTCCTACGTCCCGGCATTCCTGGCGCTCCCCCTACACCCACGGGGGGTATAGGGCCGGGATTGAGGGTCAGACAAGGCGAACTGCGCCGCCTTTGACCCGCGATCTCTTCAGGCGCCAGGCACCAGGCGGCGTTTCGTAACCGAACGGGGTAAATGTCCGCCCCGTTCGCCGCCCCGCTGACCCCTGACCCTCGGTTGACCAGCGATCTTTGACCCTGGACGTCCGCCGTTCATCCCCGGTCACGGGCCATCCGGCCCGCTGGCCATCCTGACCGCCAGCGCGCTGGGTGAGTGGCCGCTGGCCAGCGTCAACTTTGTTGGTCAAGAACTGCAAATAGGCTAGAATTCTGTACATGACGACGGTTCCCCTGGCCGAGGCGCGGCAGAACTTCTCGGCGCTGGTCGATGAGGCGACGTCCACTCATCAACGGGTGCTCGTGACCCGCAATGGAGTGCCGGCTATCTGGATGATCGCGGACGAAGACTTTGAGTCGATCATGGAAACGCTTGACGTGCTCGCCGACGCGGCTGCCATGAACGATGTCACGCAGTCCCGGAGGGATTCCGCGGAAGGCCGGTACGTAACCGCGGCCGAGATGGAGAAGATCCTCTCCGCCCGGGCAGCGGGGGTTGACCTCGGGGATGACGCCGACGTGGTCGCCGACATGCACGCCCGCGGGCTGCCGGACGCTGTTTGCATGGCCACGCTGGATGCGCTAATCGCGATCCGCAGGCCGCGACAGTGAGCTACCGGGTGGTCCTGCGCCCGGCCGCGGTCCGAGCGCTGCAGCGTATGCCCGAGAAGGTCGCGTCCGCTTGCTGGGAGTTCATCCACGGTCCGCTGGCGGATAATCCCCACCGCGTCGGCAAGCCGCTCCTGGAGCCGTTGGCACCCCAGTACTCGGCCCGCCGGGGCGAGTACCGCGTCCTTTACCTGATTGAGGACGAGCAAGTGACGATCATGATCACGTCCGTTACCCACCGGGCCGATGCCTATCGCACGCGATAGTGGCTAGTCGCACCAGTTGCCCCGGGTCTTACGGTTGTCGGGCCGGGCAGGCGTACCGACGGCCGCCAGGAGAGGCAGAAGTAACCTAGCCATAGCCCGAACCGGGGAAGACCTGAGGAGACGAGAACGACATGACCGCCCAAGCGACTGCGCAAATCGGCGTTACGGGACTTGGCGTGATGGGCCGCAACCTTGCCCGCAACTTTGCCAGGCACGGCTACGCGACGGCACTGCACAACCGGACCACCGCCAGGACCGACGCCATCGTGGCGGAGTTCGGTCACGAGGGCACCTTCGTCCCCGCCCGCACCGCGGAAGAGTTCGTCGCGAGCCTGGAGCGCCCGCGCCGCCTGGTGATCATGGTGAACGCGGGGGCGGCGACCGACGCGGTGATCGACGAGTTCGCACCGCTGCTTGAGCCGGGCGACATGATCATCGACGGCGGCAACGCGCACTTCGCCGACACCCGCCGCCGCGAGGCCGCGCTGCGGGAGCAGGGCCTCCACTTCGTCGGCATGGGCGTGTCCGGTGGCGAGGAGGGCGCGCTCAACGGCCCGTCGATCATGCCCGGGGGCTCGGTCGAGTCGTGGCAGGCCCTCGGTCCCATGCTCGAGGCGATCGCGGCGCAGGTCGACGGCGTGCCGTGCACGACGCACGTGGGCCCGGACGGGGCCGGGCACTTCGTGAAGATGGTGCACAACGGCATCGAGTACGCCGACATGCAGCTCATCGCGGAGGCGTACGACCTGCTCCGGTACGCCGGCGGGTACGAGCAGGCCCAGATCGCCGACATCTTCCGTACCTGGAACACCGGCCGCCTCGACTCCTACCTCATCGAGATCACCGCCGAGGTGCTCGCGCACACCGACGCGAAGACCGGCCGGCCCTTCGTCGACATCGTCCTCGACCAGGCCGAGCAGAAGGGCACCGGCCGCTGGACCGTGCAGATCGCCCTGGACCTGGGCGTGCCGGTCGACGGGATCGCGGAGGCGACCTTCGCCCGGTCGCTGTCCGGCCACACCGACCTGCGCGCCGCCGCCCGCGACCTCGCCGGACCGGGCCGTGAGGCAGTCTCCGACCCCGACGAATTCGCCGACAAGGTCGAGCAGGCGCTGTACGCGTCCAAGATCGTGTCCTACGCCCAGGGCTGGAACATGATCGCCGCGGGCAGCGACGAGTACGACTGGGACATCGACCTCGGGAAGACGGCGGTCATCTGGCGCGGCGGCTGCATCATCCGGGCCGCGTTCCTCGACCGGATCCGCGCCGCTTACGCGGCTAACCCGCAGCTGCCGACGCTGCTCGCCGACCCGGACTTCGGCAAGGAGGTCACCGAGGCGCAGGACGCCTGGCGCGACGTGATCGCCACCGCGGTGAACAACGGCATCCCGGTGCCCGGGTTCTCCGCCGCGCTGGCGTACTACGACGCGCTCCGCGCGGACCGGCTGCCGGCCGCGCTCGTCCAGGGGCTCCGCGACTTCTTCGGCGCGCACACCTACCGCCGCGTGGACGGCGAGGGCAGCTTCCACACGCTGTGGGCCGAGGACCGCTCCGAGGTCGGCCGCTAATCCCGCCCGCCACCCCCGGCAACCGGCTGAGGCGGCCGGGGAACCGCGCATCCGTTCGGGCTAATGCTTTTGATTTTCCCGAACGGATGCGTGGTGACTGCCCGGGCCGCAGGTCGACTGAAGCACCCGTCCCCGTGTGGCGTTGAGCCGGCTGACTGCCGTGCTAACGGCACACGGGGGACCAAGCGAGGCCCTTCTTCGACGTACCTGCCGGGCGATCGCGCTGTGCCGTGATACCAGCGGCGGGCTTTCGGGCCTGCCGCTCTGGCCGCGCCCGTCGGGGCCTATGTCGTAGTCGCAATGCGCTCTGGCTCCGGGCGCGTTCCTGAGGTGTGGCCCTGCCCGCCGTTGACCAGGGCCGGCCTTTGCCGCGGCGGGTAGCTTGGTAGCAGAAGGTGTCACCTGGCTGACACCGGTGGACTGCCATGCTGGACAGCAGGGCCGACGCTCACGTTCGTTTAGTGGCAACGGACGGCGAGCGCCGGCAGCCGAGGATGACCAGACCTGGAGGGTCAATGACAGTCGATCCGATGCCTTACCCCCGGTTCGCGGGTGCGCCCGCGGGCCGCGCCGCGAACGCGGACCGGGAACGCGCGATCGACGTGCTCAAGGCGGGCTTCGCCGAGGGCCGGCTGACCAAGGGCGAATACGACGAGCGGGTGTCCCGCGTCTGCGCCGCCCGCACCTACGGGGAACTCGAACCCCTCGTCGCGGACCTGCCCGCCGGGCCGTTCGGCGGCCCTGCCCATTACCCAGGCGGCCAGTACTCCGGCGGCCTTTACCCGGTGCCCGCGGTCCAGCCGCGCGTCAACGGGCTGGCCGTGGCCGCACTCGCCTTCGGCATCGCCGAGTTCTTCACCTTGGGCGCGGCGGCGATCCCCGCCCTCGTGCTCGGCCACGCGGCCCGGCGGTCGATCCGCCGGACCGGCGAGCGCGGCGACGGCATGGCGCTGACCGGGATAATCCTCGGCTGGGCGGGGCTCGCGCTGGTCGTCCTCGCTCGCCGTGCTGATGATCACGGTCGTCTCTTCCGCTTCGCGGCACGCGGTGGTCATCAACCCGGCCGGCCCATTCCCCGCCAACCCCGGCGGCCCGCTCAACGGCGGCTAGCCGGTCCACGGATGCTGCGCCGGGATTTCGGATCATGTCCGTCGCGGCGCCCGTTTGGCCTTGAGTGCCGCAGGGACAGAACATTCTGGCCTTGCGGCACTCACGCACGCCTCTATTGGCCTCGTGGCGCCCCGGGCCGTATCGTTTTGGCCTTGTGGCACCCATGCGCAGATCCATTACTGGCCACGCGGGCCACGCGGGCCAGCAATTCCCAGTACCGCGCGAGGGAACCCGGGAACCGTTCGGGATGATGCTTGTTCGCCGTCGAATGCCTGATCGCGAGGGGCCGCGATGAGCGGCCGCCGGCCTAGTGGTTCAGCTCGGCGATCAGGTTCTTGTTCCAGACCATGATCGTGTACGGCGGGAACTGGTAGGTGCGGGCGGGCTTGCCGAACTGCTGGAGGGCCAGCTTGGCGGGGACGATCCGGTCCGGCCCGACGACGATGAAGTTGGCGCTGTGCGGGAGGTCGGCCAGCCGCTGGTCGGTCTCCCACGCGTCGGGCCCGAGCAGGCGCCGCCAGCCGTGGATGCCGACGGCGAGCATGATGATCTTGCCGTCGGAGTCGACGGTGACGCTTGCCGACTCCCAGTACGAGGCCAGCCCGCTGCGCAGGCCGTGCTGGTCAAGCCAGGTGGCGAGGGCGACGTCTTGCGGCGGTCCCTGCGGGGTCGCGGCGGCGAGGCCGAGCAGCGAGACGTAGCAGGCCAGCCCGGCGGCCAGGACCTTGACGCCGAGCCGGGGCCGCAGTCGGAGTAGCGGGCCGCCGAACATCCGGCCCGCCAGGGCCGCGCCGAACGACACGACCGGCCCGATCTCGTGCGCGTCGTAGATGTTGACCGGCTTGACGAAGGCGAGGAAGGCCGCGATGTTTACCAGGACCCCGATCACCAGGAAGTCGGCGGTCAGGTCACCGGCCCGCTCGCCGCGCCGGGGGACGAGCAGCCGCCAGGCGGCGAAGAGGACGGCGGCGATCACCACCGCCACGCCGATGAAGTGCACGAACGCGATGGCGACCGGCCAGCCCGTCACGCCCACGTAGTCGGCGCCGAAGAGCGCGAGGAAGCTGTGCCAGACCGTCGGCGCGTTCTGGAGAATCTGGTGCCAGGGCAGCAGGCCGTAGCGATTCGGGCCGAGCTGGTACCCGCCGTGCCGGGTGATCCAGGAGTTCGCCGCCCGGGCGATCGGCACGGCGGCGGCCGCCGCGGCGGCCAGCAGCACGTGGTAGCAGGCCGCCCGCCACGCGGTGTCCGCCGCGGGGTTTGCCGCGGAATCGCTTGTCGCTTCCGGGGAGGGCGCGGGCTCGCCGCCGGCCCTGGCTCGCGCGCGCCAGGCCTGGACCACCCGGATGACGACGATCCTGACCGCCCGCAGCAGGCAGGCGATGACCAGCGGGACGACGCCGACGACCTCCGCCAGCGGGTCCCCCACGATCACCGCCGCGAGCAGCACGGCCGTGACGACGCAGGCCAGGCCGCACGCGGGGACGTACCAGCGCAGCCGGGCCCGGCTGGGCGGCAGGCGGTCGAGCAGCAGGAGCAGCAGGAGCAGTGGCACCGCGGTGCCGACGTGGTCGGGGCTGCCGAGCAGCACCGGGGTCGTCCACGTGGGCTGCGGCGCGAGCATGACCCCGGCCGCGAGCAGCGCGCGGGCCACGCCCTCGGCGCCGCGGGCCCGGCCGCGCGCGACGAAGGCCGCGAGCAGCACGAGCAGCGTGTAGGTCAGCGCCGCGCAGATGTGCACCACCTCCGGGCGGACGCCCGCGGCCCAGGTCACGCCCATGTACTCGGGCAGCTCGGTGGTGATGAAGGAGACGTCGGTGTCCCACCAGCCGTGCAGCAGCAGGTTGCCGTGCAGCATGTCGTTGGCCTGCAGGACCAGCCCGGCGGCGTCGGCGTTAACTTCCGTGGCCCCGGCGACGCGCAGGTAGCAGAACATGAGCGCGGGCACTGCGAGCACGGTGCCCACGGCCCACGGCCAGCGGCGCCACCGGCGGACCGTCTGCGGCTGCTCCTGCGTCCTGTCCCGGACCGCGCCCACAGGGTCAAGCTTCCCAGCGGGAAGTAACAGGACACGCTCGTTTACGTGAAGTGATCGATTTTCAACGGTCCGACGCCGGCGGGCGGGGGGCTAGGCCGTCCGCACCTCGTCGCCCACCCGGACCTGGCCGGGGCGCAGCACCTGGGCGTAGACACCTACGCACGGCTGCGGGCTGAAGTCAGCGAACGCGCTGATCCGGTTGTGCGCGGCGGGGACGCGCAGCGCGTCGACGTCGCGCGGCCGGTCGCCGTGGGCCAGGGTCGGGATGGCGCAGCGGGGCGTGCGGGCCATGACCCGGATCGTCAAGTCGCTCCCGATGCGCAGGTCGCGGCCCGTCCAGTCGTTCTCGGTGAAGCCGGCCGCGGCGGTGCCGATGACCACGTTGGGCCGGTAGCGCTCAAGCTCCACCGCGCCGCGCGGGCTGAGCTCGGCGACCCGGTCCAGCGTCGAGGTGGTCACCAGGTGCAGCGGGGCGAAGTCGAAGAACGTGCCCGGCGGGGCCGCGCCGCCCAGCTGGCCGACGTCGACCCGCACCGCGGCCTCGATGCCGTCCCGCAAGACCTGATCGGGGTCGGCGCGGTCGAAGGTCGCGTCCGCCGGCGGGGTGCTCGTCAGCGTCACTGGGTGGCCGAGGAACTCCGACAGCGCGGCGTGGATGCCGGGATCGGTGCTGACCATGGCGGTGCCGTCCGGGAAGGCGATCTTCACGTCCGGCCCGGAGGCCGCGGCCAGCCTGAGCATGTCCCGCCACAGCCGCGGGTTCTTGGCGCTGGCGATCTTGCCGGTTTCGCGGTGCACGACGCCGAGCACCCGGTCGCCGTCCAGTCCGCGTCCGGTCACGCGGCAGGCGTCGACGTTCTCGCCGAGCATCGACTTGACCGGGTAGCGCCGCAAGACCGCCACCGCCCCGAGAAGATCCCGCTCAGTCACTGGGTCACGCCCGCGATCAGCTGGTCGAGAACCTCGATCATCTCGGCCCGCGCCCGCGGGCGGTCCACGGCTTCCACGACGTAAAGCGCGGCCTCGTCACTCGCCCCCATCATCACGTGGGCGAGCGGGCGCAGCGGCTGCCGCCGGATGCGCCCCGTCTCCATCGCTTCCGCCAGCACCACTTCCACCAGGCCGAACACGTGCCGCTGGCACACCTCGCGCCAGCGCGCCCAGCCGAGCACCGACGGCCCGTCGATCAGCGCGATGCGGGCGATCTCCGGCTCGGCGCAGATCTCCAGCCAGGCCCGGACAGCCCGCCGCATGCCTTCCACCGGATCGGACACCCCGGCGGCGGCCGCGTGCTCGGCGAGCCGCGCCGCGATATCGGCCTCCACCGCGTCCACCACCGCGTCGAACAGCGCCACCTTGTCCGCGAACTGGTGGTAGAGCGCACCGCGGGTGACGCCGGCCTCGGTCGCGATCGCGTCGGTCGCCACCTCGGCGTACCCGTGCGCCGCGAAGAGCCGGCGCGCCGCCGTGAGCAGTGCGTCCCTCGTCGCGGCGGACCGATCGGCCTGCGTGCGGCGCGCGGTCGGGCGCGCGGACGTCGGGGTTGTCATCCTTCGATTCTGCACAACATCGCCGCCCTTGGCATATCAGCTCTCGACAAACATACATGCAGCATGTATGTTTTTGCTCATGACGACCGATCACGCATCCGCCGCTGCCGCGACGGTCGAGCTGCCGCAGGGCAAGCTCGCCTACCGCGCCGCGGGCCCGGCCGCGAGTAACCAGCCGCCGGTCGTGCTCCTGCACGGCCTGCTCGTCGATGCCCGCCTGTGGGCCCCCGTAGCGGAGCGCCTCGCCGCCGAGGGCGTCCGCAGTTACACCCCGACGCTGCCGCTCGGCTCGCACCCGTGGCCGATGAACGCCGACGCCGACCTCTCACCCCAGGGAGTCGCCCGGCTCGCGCTCGACTTCATCCAGGCACTCGACCTCAGCGACGTTACGCTCGCGGGCAACGACACCGGCGGGGCGATCGGCCAGATCATGCTGGGCGCGGACCCGAGCCGGATCGGCGCCGCGGTCTTCACGAACTGCGACGCGCTCGGCACCTTCCCGCCGATGGGCTTCGCCCCGCTCTTCCGCGCGCTGCGCCACCCGGGCGTCGTCGCCTGCCTCGCACCGGGAATGCGGTCCAAGGCCGTGCGAAACAGCCCGCTCGCTTACGGCCTCTTGTCCAGCGGGCGGCTCGACCCCGGCATGACGCTCGACTGGGTGACGCCCATCGCCGACCCGGCGATCCGGCGCGACCTCGCGAAGCTCGCTCGGGGCGTCCACCCGCGCGTGCTGCTCGACGCCGCCAGCCGGTTCGGCCAGTTCACCGGCCCGGTGCGGGTGCTGTGGGGCGAGGCGGACTCCATGTTCCGTATCAAGCTCGGACGCCAGCTCAGCGCGGCGTTCCCGCGCGCCACGTTCACTACCGTGCCGGGCGGCCGCACCTTCCTGCCCCTTGACCACCCCGACCGGGTCGCCGACGAGATCGTGGCGGCCGCCCGCGACCGGCAGACGCGTCCGGCGGGCTGAGCTGTCGGTCCGGCCTTAGCGGGCCGGGCCGAGCGGGTCCGGCTCGAGCACGGCGGCGAGGGCCCGGGCGGCATCGCCGCCAGGCCCCGGGTGGCCGAGGTAGCAGGGAAATACCCGCCCCCAGGTCAGCGCCCGGGCAAGCGGCGCGACCCGGAGCGCGAGCGCTAGCGAGCGGTCGATATCCGCGCGCCGGTGCCCGGCGTCGCGCCAGGGCGCGAGGTAGTCCTCCGTGAGCGCGGTCAGCTCCGCGGCCCGCGGCGGCAGGCCGACCTGCTCGGCGGCGGTGCGCAGCGCGATGAGCAGGCTGGAGAACGGGTGCGCGACCGCGGAGTCGCCCCAGTCAAAGGGCGTGCCGGCGGCGGCGAAGACGTTGTTCGGGTGCACGTCGGCGTGGTCAAGGCTGGCCGGGACGCCGAGTTCGTCGAGTTCCGCGCACCAGGGGCGCAGCCGCGGCCCCAGCGCGCGCAGCGCCTCGTACTGTGCGCGGGTGATGCCGCCGGGGGCGTCGATCGCTCGCTCCGTGACCGGATCGGCCAGCAGCCGCTCGAACCGGCCGGGGACGCTTCCCGGGCGCAGGTCGGCGAGGCCGAGGCCGAGCAGGTCACCGGCGTGCGCGGCCAAGCCGAACTGCAGCCGGCCGTACGCCGACAGCATGACGTGCCAGGCGGCCACGTCCCCCGGCCGCGGGTGGCGGTCACGCAGCGTCGGACCGCCGTCCCTGGTCAGCGACCAGGCCCGGTCCACGTCAACGGCGATCGGGGCGGTGAACTGGTCCGGGTACCAGCCGGCGAGGGCGTTGAGCAGCGACGGCTCGAAGCTAGAGGCCGGCGGGCTGGCCTTGAACCACACGGTCCCGCCGCCGACCGGAACGCGGGCGACGACCGAGTACACCCGCGCCCGGCCGACCGCCCGGCCGGCGCGCGCCAGCCCGGCCCGCGCGCACGCGGCGTCGATCCAGTCCTCCGCCTCGGCCAGCCACCGCGGGTCCCGCCACGGCGGGATCCCCGCGTCGGGCTCCGGCGCCTTGATGTCGGTGAACTCCACGACAACCAATCATCACCCAGAACGACCGCGGCTGGCTCCCGCGCGCACCGCGTCTTCGCCCGCCGGCCAGCGGCCGGCCGCCGCGGCCGGCGCTCGCCGGCGTAGCGTGGCGACTATGCGGGTCAGGATCGGGGTTTCCCTGGGGGCCGCCGGGGCTCCGGGCGAGTTCGAGTCGGCGGTCGGTTTGCTTGAGTCGACCGGCATCGACTCGCTGTGGCTGCCGGAGAACGTGTACGGGCCGACGGTCGAGCCGTTCACCGGGATGACGTACGCGCTGGCGAAGACCACGCGGCTGAAGGCGGGCAGCGGGATCTCCATTCTGCCCGGCCGCCACCCGGTGCTGGTCGCCAAGCAGCTCGCGTCGCTCGCGGGGCTGGCCCCCGGCCGGGTGCTGCCCGTGTTCGGCCTCCAGCCGGCGCTGGCGGCCGAGCGCGCGCTGTTCCCCGTGCCGCCGGGGAAGCGGGGCCCGGTATTCGACGAGGCACTCCGCCTGCTGCGGCTGATGCTGACCAGCGACGAGGTGACGTTCCACGGGAACTTCTTCACCGTGGACGGCGCGTCGGTCGGCCCGCTGCCCGCCAAGCCGCTCGACGTCTGGCTCGCCGGGTCGGCGCCGCCCGCGCTGCGCCGGGTGGGACGCCTCGGCGACGGCTGGCTCGGCTCGCTGCTCACCCCGGCGGAAGCGCGCGCCGCGGTCGCCACCATCAACGCCGCCGCCGACGAGGCCGGGCGCGCGGTGGACCAGGACCACTTTGGCACCAGCCTGGCGGTCACGTTCGACGGCATCCCCGACGCGCTGGCGGCCGCCATCAGGCGGCGCCAGCCCGACGCCGACCCGGCGTCCCTGGTCGCGGACGGCTGGGCGGGCGCCCGGGCGATGATCTCCGCGCTCGTCGAGGCGGGGCTGAGCAAGTTCGTCGTCCGGCCCGCCACATCAGCGGCGCCGGTCGAGGACTTCATCGCGGGCTTCGCCCGCGAGCTGATGCCACTGCAGACCTGAGCCGGGCCCCTCACGGCCAGGCGGTTACGGCAGCAGGCCGCGCCGGGCCTGGGCGGGCGTCGCCTCCTCGAAGATCAGCACGGTCTGGGTGGAGTGGACCTCAGGGATCTCCTGCAGCCGGGCCACCACCACGTCGCGCAGGGACACGGCGTCGCGGGCCCGGACGCGCAGCAGGATGTCGTGCTCGCCGGAGACGAACGCGACGTGATCGACCTCGGGCATGGTCAGCAGTTGGGCGCGCACCGACTTCCACGACCGCTGCGCGATCTTGAGGTAGACGTAGGCGGACAGCGCGTAGCCGGCCCGCACCGGGTCGATGAGCGCGGCGTACCCGGTGATCACGCCCTCCCGCTCCAGCCGCGCCACCCGGGCGTACGCGCTCGCCCGGGAGATGTGGATCAGGTCGGCCAGGGCGCGCATGGACATCCGGCCGTCGGCGCGCAGCGCATCGACGATCATCCGGTCGGTGTCGTCCATCGCGACCATATGTCCATGCAGGCTGTCCTCGGGAACATCGATAGGAGTCATATGGTCAAAATAGTCGGCTGGTGGAAGCAATACGTCTCAACTTTTGCCTCACTGTTAGAAAATTGGCCGTTTCGGGGCAGACTTTCTGGAAACGAGCCGTCGAAAGGGAGGGGCCGTGACGACCCACGCCTACCCCAGCGCGGCGGACGCCGTACGCCTCTTGCCGAGCGCGGCACCGCTGCAACTGATCGATAAGGACGGCCGGCCCGGCGGCAACCCGGGCGGGCTGACCCTCCCGGAGCCAGACGTGCTGCGCGAGCTGCACCGCCGCATGGTGCTCGGGCGCCGCTTCGACGCCCAGGCCACCGCGCTGACCAAGCAGGGCAGGCTCGCGGTCTACCCCTCCTCGCGCGGTCAGGACGCCTGCCAGGTGGGTGCCGCGCTCGCGCTGCGCGACCAGGACTGGCTGTTCCCCACCTACCGTGACTCGGTCGCCGTCCTCACCCGCGGCGTGCCCGCCGAGGAGACGCTGACCCTGCTGCGCGGCGACTGGCACTGCGGCTACGACCCCTGCGAGCGCCGGGTCGCGCCGCAGTGCACCCCGCTGGCGACCAACACGCTGCACGCCGTCGGCCTCGCCCACGCCGCCCGGCTCAAGAAGCAGGACCAGGTCGCGCTCGTGCTGCTCGGCGACGGCGCTACCAGCGAGGGCGACACGCACGAGGCGCTCAACTTCGCCGCCGTGTGGAAGGCGCCCGTCGTGTTCCTCGTGCAGAACAACGGCTACGCGATCAGCGTGCCGCTGGCCAAGCAGACCGCGGCGCCGACGCTGGCCGCGAAGGGGATCGGCTACGGCATCCCGTCGCTGCTGATCGACGGCAACGACGCCGCCGCCGTCTACGCGGCGGCGCGGACCGGCGTCGAGCGGGCCGCCGCCGGCGGCGGCCCGACCCTCATCGAGGCCATCACCTACCGGATCGAGGCGCACACCAACGCCGACGACGCCACCCGTTACCGGTCATCCGCTGAGGTCAGCGCCTGGCTCGAACGCGACCCGATCGCCCGCCTTGAGGCTCATCTCAGGGCCGCAAGCCTGCTCGACGACGCGGCGGCCGGGCGGCTGGCCGCGGAGGCCGAGCGGCTCGCCGAGGAAGTGCGGACGAGGATGAACGCCGACCCCAGCACCGACCCGGCCGAGCTGTTCGAGCACGTCTACGCCCAGCCGACGGCCGCACTTGAGCGGCAGCGCACGGCGCTCCTGGCGGAGCTCGCGGACCTGGAGGAGACGCCATGACCACCGTGATGCCGCCGGCCCGGCTGTCCGGCGCCGCCCGGCCGGACCCCGCGCCTCGGGCCACCCCGCCCGCTGGCCCGTCACCGGTCACGATGGCCGCCGCGCTCAACCGGGCGCTCGCCGACAGCCTGGCCGCCGACGACCGGGTCGTCGTCTTCGGCGAGGACGTGGCCACGCTCGGCGGGGTCTTCCGGGTCACCGACGGGCTGGCCGGGCGCTTCGGCGAGCACCGCGTCTTCGACACGCCGCTCGCCGAGTCCGGCATCGTCGGCACGGCCATCGGCATGGCGATGAACGGCCTCGTCCCCGTCGTCGAGATGCAGTTTGACGCGTTCGCCTACCCCGCCTTCGAGCAGGTCACCAGCCACCTCGCCAAGCTCCGCAACCGGACGAGGGGCAAGCTCGCGCTGCCCGTGGTCATCCGGGTGCCGTTCGGCGGCGGCATCGGCGGCGTCGAGCATCACAGCGACTCCTCCGAGGCGTACTACACGCATACACCTGGCCTGCGGGTAGTCACGCCGGGCACGCCCGCCGACGCCTACCGCCTGCTGCGGCAGGCGATCGCCTGCCCCGACCCGGTCGTGTTCTTCGAGCCGAAGCGCCGCTACTGGTCCAAGGAGACCGCCGTGCTGACGCCGGATGGGCCGCCGATCGACCGCGCGGTCGTCCGGCGGCCGGGTAGCGACGTCACCCTCATCGCCTACGGCGGGATGGTGGCCACCGCCATGGAGGCGGCCGAGGCCGCCGTCGAGGAAGACTGGGACGTCGAGGTCATCGACATCCGCTCGCTCTCGCCCTTCGACGACCAGACGCTGACCGAGTCGGTGCGCCGCACCGGCCGGGCCGTCATCGTGCACGAGGCGGCGGGCTTCGCCGGCTACGGCGCCGAGGTCGCCGCCCGGCTGACCGAGCAGTGCTTCCACTACCTGGAGGCGCCGATCCTGCGGGTCACCGGCCTGGACATCCCGTACCCGCCGCCGCACCTCGAGCGCTTCCACCTGCCGAACACCGACCGGATCCTCGACGCGATCGCGCGCCTGCAGTGGGAGGGGGACAATGCCTGACTTCCTGCTCCCGGACCTTGGCGAGGGACTCGCGGAGGCCGAGGTCATCGCCTGGCGGGTCAAGCCGGGCGACCGCGTCACCGTCGACCAGGTGATCGCCGAGGTGGAGACCGCCAAGGCCGTCGTCGAGGTCCCGGTCCCCTACGCGGGCGTCGTCGCCGCCCTGCACGCCGAGGCGGGAAGCACTGTCTCCGTGGGGCAGCCGCTGCTCACCGTCGAGGCGGAAGAGCCGGCCGCGGGCTTCCGCGAGCCCGGCGTCGTGGTACCCGAGCAGGCCCCGGACGGGGCTAACGGGGTCGCCGGGGCCGCCGCCGGCCCGGCCGCCGAGGACGCCGCGACGCGCGGCGCGCCGCGCGGCGATGAGGAAGCCAGCGGCAGCGTCCTGATCGGTTACGGCACCGGCTCAGGAACCGCGCCCACGAGGAGCCGCCGCGGCCGCCGCCGCGGCGGCGCACCCGCCGCGCCGCCGGCGGCACCCGCGCCCGCCGCCCCTGACCGGCCCCGGCGGGTCGCGGTGATCTCACCGATCGTCCGCAAGGAAGCCAGGGACGCCGGCCTCGACCTGACCGCCCTCGCCGGCACCGGGCCAGCGGGCGTGATCAGCCGCGGGGATGTCCGGCAGGCCATCACCGAGCGGGCCACGCGGGACCACGCCGCGTACGCCGAGACCGGGGCAAGCGCAGGCACGGGCGAGACGGGCGAGCGGCGGATCCCGCTGCGCGGCGCGCGGCGGGCCATGGCCGACAAGCTGTCCCGCTCGCGCCGGGAGATCCCGGAGGCGACCGTCTGGGTCGACGTCGACGCCACCGGCCTGGTCGAGACGCGGCGCGCGCTGAACGCGGCCGACCCCGCGCGGCCGGTCAGCCTGCTCGCCCTGCTCGCCCGGTTCACCATCCTCGGCCTGCGCCGCTACCCGGAACTCAACGCCCGGGTCGAAGGGGACGAGATCATCGTGCCCGAGCGGGTCAACCTCGGCTTCGCCGCGCAGACCGACCACGGCCTGGTCGTCCCCGTCGTGCCCGACGCGCACCGGCTCACCACCCGGGACCTGTCGGCCCGGCTCGCGGAGCGCACCGCGGCGGCCCGCGAGCGCCGCCTAGCCCCGGCGGACCTGGCCGGCGGGACGTTCACGGTCAACAACTACGGCGTGTTCGGCGTCGACGGGTCCGCCGCCATCATCAACCACCCGGAGGCCGCGATCCTCGGCATGGGACGCGTGATCGACCGCCCGTGGGTGATCGCCGGCCAGCTCACGGTCCGCAAGGTCACCGAGCTCACCCTGGCCTTCGACCACCGCGTCTGCGACGGCGGCACGGCCGGGGGCTTCCTCCGCTACGTAGCCGACTGCATCGAGTCACCCGCCACCGCCCTGGGCGACATGTAGCCGGCCCGTCCAGCGCACGGTCCCGCTTAGCGAGAGACAGCGAGGTCCGCTACCGTAGGCGCCCGTGCTTACCCAGTTCGGGCCCGGCATGTACCTGCATGTTGACCTCAACCGCCGCCCGGTCGGCTCCCGTCATCGTCGCGACCAAGTCCGCGACCACCGCGGGAACCTCATCGAGCGTGCGGGCTTGCGTGACCCGGCCAGACGGAAGTTCGGGAACAGTGACAACCCACCAGCGGCCTTCTCGCTCACAAAGCGCCGTGTAAGTGGTCGAGCTCTCCTTGGTGGAAGTCACTGCAGCCACCCCTTCGGCAGGCACTTGAGATCGGCGATGATGTTCCGGATCACCCCGGCAGTGATCTGCGTATGCCGCGGCAAGGCGGTGGCATGCTCGCCACATCCTGCCGGACATCCCCACTTCTCATGAATACCCTCATCGCTCAGCCTTGAGCAACCATGCCTCATGAGGGCCTTGATCACAAGGCGTTTCGACATGGGCTTCATGTGCAAAACGTAGCATCTCGAATAGCACATACAATGTTCGACACGCCGGACCCCCAGCACCACCCCGCGTGACATGCAGCAAGAGATCGTTGGAATAGCTTCGGCGGGGGTCGCGTTCATACCCCTGGTCGATGCGTTAGTGCCCCCCGGGCCTAACCTTTGCCTTCATGGAATACCGTCCGGCTGGAGCCATGTTGCGCCTTTCGCCGAGAGGCGGCCTGCGCACCGGCCACGGCACGCCCTCGTGAGCAAACGCTCCCGGGGGCGCTGTCATGTCCGGCCCCGTATCCGCTACCTTTTAGTGCTGCCCTGGCCGGGCCCCGCGCCACGGGCCGAGCGGCATGATCGCCAGGGGCGGCCCGGCGGGACGGTCGGCGCTGGCGAAGCCGACGATGGCGGTCCCGGTAAGCAGGACCTCCACGATGTGGTCGCGGCGGCCGACCGTCGCCGGGCAGTCGCGCTGGCGGACCCGCATCCGCATGTCGGCGGTCACCACGCCCTCGGCGCCGAGCCGTCGGACGTCTTGATCCAGGCGGCGCCGGGCGTCCCGGCGGGTCTGGTTCACCAGCTCCGTCCAGCCGGCCATCTCGGCATTGCCCGACCATGGGCGGACCTGCCGGGTGACGGTCAAGTCATCGTGCCACGACCCGATCGCGATGCCGAGCGCCAGCCCGACCGGCACCCAGCCCGCCGTGACTAGGCGGGCGAAATCCTGCCCGGACAGGTCGGAGGTGAAGGGCACCGGCGGCTCGGCCGCGACCGCCGCGCGCACCGCCGTGCCCATGGCCGTGAACTCCAGCTCGCCGAAGGCGAACGTGCTCCCGCTGGACAGCCGGACTCCCACGACTCCGTGGCCGGCGACCGCCGCGCACTCGGCGGTCATCCGGTCGACGGCCGCGCGGCGAGCCTGGTATATGGCTTCTACCAGGGGATCAAAGCGTCCCGGGCAGGATCCGGTGGCCGACCCGGCGGCGTAGACGGCCGCGCCGAACACCTGCCCGACCGGAGCGAAGCCGACGCCGTTGACGGCGGCGAACTCCTGACAGCTCAGCGTGGAACCCCAGGCAGCAGACGACCGGGCTTTCGCGGCGGCCCCGGGGGGCGGTTCCTCGCTCACGACTTCAGCCTAGGTCGGCCGTTTCTGGCCGGCCTTCCCCGGAAGGGAACGGTTGAAGATGACGTCGGGCTGCAGTACCTGCGGGCCGCCGACTGCACAGAAAGGCGGTGGTCTAGCGCCTTCTGTCCAGCAGGTGCTGCATTTGCCCACAAACGGGGCGTAACGATCATCACCCTGTCAGTGCGGGTGAACTTTAGGTGGGCGGCGTCCGCCGAGCGCGCGCCACATTTGCCGCAAACCGGGCGTGATCATTGCCGCCGCGCCCTCACCTGGCATTATCGTGTGGATTTTGAGCGTTATGCCTCGTTTTTTACTTGGCTGTCCCGGGCGTGTTGCGGGTGGTCGGGTATCTGTGTGTTTCTGAAGTGGCCGGGCATGGGTGCCGTTTTCCGGGATGGTCAGGGGGATGCCCTGCGGTGGCGTAGGCGAGGAGCTCGGCTGGGGTGCGGGGGAGTTTCCCGGTTGGCGGGGTGCCGGGCAGTGTGATGCGGGCTGCGCTGAGGGCTCGCGTGCCAGGGCGGTGGCGCGGCTGGCGGTCGAGGGATCGATGCCGAGCAGGGCGCCGACAGCTTCGCAGGGCAAGTTCAGGTGTCGCGGAGGCGGAGCACGAGGAGGTGGTCGGTGACGTCGAGCCGCCGGCTGCCGTGCAGGGTGCCGCTGAGGACGGCGGTGGTGCGGAAGCCGCGCCGGGTCCGGTAGCTGCAGCTGGAGGCGGGCCTCGAACTGGGGTTGCAGGGCCGCGGCCAGCGCGGTCATGTCCCGGGCGGGGACGCCGGTGAGCGCGGGGTGGTTCAGGACGGCCCGCGGGACGCGGCCGGGCCCGGCGTTCAGGTTCTGGTTCTGGTTCCGGGCCGGCCGGGGGCGGGCGGAGGTGTAGTTCCACTCGCCGTGGAACCGGCCGCGGTCCAGGACGCGGTCTTCGAGGTGCCTCATCCGGTCGTCGCTGATCTCGGCTCCTCCGGGGTAGTCGGCCTCGTCGAGGACGGCGGTGCACTTCAGGCCCTGGTAGGTGACGGTCGCGGCGATGCCGGCCACGGCGTCCTCCTTCGTCATCAGGGGCCGCGCCTTCCAGGTCCGGGTGATGTGGCAGAACAGCCGGTGCTCGATCTTGTTCCACTTCGCTCGTGCCCGGGCGGGAAGTGGCACACCGTGATCTCCAGCCCGGTCTCGGCCGCCAGCCTGGCCAGCTGGTCCTTCCAGGCCGGCACCGGTAGCCGTTCGACCCGCCGGCATCGCAGGTGACCAGCAGCCGCCGCGCCCCCGGGTAGCGGAGCACGCCCTCGGCCAGCCACCAGCAGCCGCAGCGCGCTCACCGCGAACGCGGCGGTGTCACGGCTGGTCCCCACCGACACGAACCCCCTGTTCGCGGCGATGTCGTAGACACCGTAAGGGGTGACCTTCCCCAGCTCCTCATCCGGGAAGTCGTGGTCGCGGACCCGCACCGGGTCCCCCTGCCGGCCGCCACGACCGCCCCGCCCGGTGAAAGGGCCGAGCTGCTCCTTCTTCTTCCCGTCCACGCTGACCACCGGGTCGCCCGCCGCCGCGAACTCCGCGACCAGGCGTTGATGCGGCGGAACTGGGCGTCCCGGTCCGGGTGCTGCCGCCCCTCCACCACCCGCGACATCCCCTGCAGGCTGTAGCCGGCCTCGCGCAGCATCCGCGCGATCGCGTCCTTCCCGCACCGCGAACCCCAGCGCGGCCAGCTCCCGCTCCAGGTCCCGCAGCGACAGCGTTGTCCACGTCACCGCCACCACCGGATCGCCCCGCGTGCCCGCCTCCAGCAGCCTCCGCAGCGCTTCCCCTAAGCCGCGGTCTGCGATCCTCCGCCCTCGGGCGGCCCCCGCCCGGCCGCCGCACCCGCCCCGGCAGCGGCCCCTCCCCGTCCGCCAGCTCGCCCGCGCCCCCGCCATCACCGTCGTCCGCGACACCCCCGACGCAGCCGCCACTACCGCCGCCGCGGCCGCGATCCCGCAGCCCGCCTCACGCTCGTACGCCCGCGCCTCCGACCCCAGGTAAACACGCCACGCCCCGCTCATCCGCATGCGGCCGGAACTCCGAGAACTTCTCCGCCAGCCGCGCCACCACTACCCCGTCAGCACCCATAGCACGATCCTGTCCGAACCGCCCCGCAATATCAGCTAGATAACCGACAGAGCCATGCGCGTTCAGAATCCACACAATCATGAAACCAGCATCGACATTTCGGGCATAACGGCGCGGCGTGGAAGCGAAGGCTATTAGTTACGCGGCCTGGAAGCGCGGGCCCTTCGTTAAGGGCATGTGCCCTCTGCGCT
This sequence comes from uncultured Actinomycetota bacterium, assembly GCA_963850115.1. Taxonomy (GTDB): domain Bacteria; phylum Actinomycetota; class Actinomycetes; order Streptosporangiales; family Streptosporangiaceae; genus Trebonia. The sequence goes on along the minus strand of CAWKKG010000011.1, from coordinate 91,577 downwards.
CGATGACGATGATCATGGTCGCCGGGTAAGCGAACCATGGTCGCGGGCTGTGCGGAGACGAGGAACCGCCTGAGGGCCGTGGTGACGCGATCGCAAAATATTTGCCCGATATATACTCTAGAAGTATACTCGCGGAGGTGACTAAGCCTCTGAATCCCGGGTCGGCGGGCGAGGAAGTCCGTACCCTTAGGCCCTCCCTTGTCCTTGGCCTGGCGGCGCTCTCGGTCGGCGCCGCGGCCATCCATTTCGCCGTCGTGTTCGAGCACTTCGAGGAGTACACGCTGTACGGCGTGTTCTTCCTGGTGATCTCCTGGGCCCAGCTGATCTGGCCGGCCGTCCTGGTGTGGCGGCCGTCGCGGCTGTGGCTGTGGCTGGGCATCACCGGGAACGGCGTCATCCTCGCGGTGTACGTCGCCTCGCGGACCGTCGGGCTGCCATTCGGTCCCGACCTGCACAGCGTGGAATCGGTCGGTGCCCTCGACGTGGTCAGCTGCGTGCTTGAGGCCGGGCTGGTCGCTGGGGGCGCCGTGCTGCTGTGGCGGCCGTCCCTGGCCGACCGGCCCGCGCCGCGGCGCGGCGCCCTGGCCGGCCCGGCCGCGCTGGTCGCGGTTCCCGTCGCGGTGATCGCGGCGACGACCGCGGTGATGACGCCCGGCTGGGCCGGGCCCGAGGGCCCGGCGGGGATGGCATCGCAGATGTCCGCCCCGTCATCGGCCAGCCAGTCCGCGGCCGGGACGGCGGACCCGGGCATGGGCGACATGGGCACCACCGACGGCCACCCCGACATGCAGATGTACGGGTCCACCGCGGCCCCGACCGCCGCCCAGGTCACCGCGGCCGCCGCGCTGATCAGCCAGACGGACGCGAGCCTTAAGCGGTACGCGAACGTGCAGGTCGCCCTGGCCGCTGGCTACACCTACGTGCTGAAGACCAACGGTGAGGAGCACCTGCTCTACGACGGCACCGGCCCCGGCTACGACGGCCTCGACCCTCAGCACCCGTCTTCCCTGGTGTACGCGATCAATGTGCCGCACCACGCCCCGATCCTGCTCGGCGCGATGTACATCATGGGCGGGCCGCAGAACGGGCCGCAGGTCGGCGGCGGGCTCACCCGCTGGCATTCTCACCTGGTCACCTGCGTGAACGGCAGGAAGACCATCGCCGGCTTCGGCGTCCAGCTCCGCGGCACCTGCGACCCCGCCACCTGGCGGGACACCTACACCGCGCAGATGCTGCACGTGTGGGTGGTGCCCTACCCGGGCGGGGTCTTCTCCGACGACCTCAGCGAGGCCGCCACCAACGCCGCCGTGCAGGCCGTGCTGGTCCAGTCGAGCAAATCATGAAATATCCGGCTAGGCGAAGAACAGCTTCGTTGGGCCGTCTGCCAGGATTGCCTGGCGGGCCTCGGGCGTGGGGGCCCAGTCGGCCAGCAAGTTCAGGAGCTCGCCGGTGTCGCGGTGGCCGTTGGGCAGGTGCGGCCAGTCCGAGCCCCAGATCAGGCGGTCCGGGCGGGCGGCGACTAGGGCGCGGCCCCAGGGAGCCACCGAGCTGAGCGGCTTGTCCTTGGCCACCCGGTAGGCGCCGGAGAGCTTGATCCAGCAGTTCCCCTGGGCCACGACGGCGAGCAGGCGGCGCTCGACGTCCGGGTCTGATTCCGTCAGGTAGCCCATGTGGTCGATGACGAAGGTGTCCTCCAGGTCGGCGAGGAACGGGAGCAGGTCGCGGACGATCGTGCCGGGCGTGTAGAACTGCAGGTGCCAGCCGCGCGGGGTGGCGCGGGCGGCCATCCGGCGGATGTAGGCGATGAGCTCCGCGGTCGGCCACTCGGCGCGGGCGAACAGGTCGAGCCGGATGGCGCGGACGCCGATGGCGTGGAACGCGTCCAGTTCCGCGTCGGTCGTGTCCTCCGCGATGCGGACCACGCCGCCGCAGCGCGGGCCGAGGCGCTTGAGCACGTCGACGAGCAGGCTGTTGTCCGTGCCGTAGAAGGTGGGCTGGACGAGGACCATGCGCTCGATGCCGAGGGCCTCGGTCATCGCGAGGTACTGGTCGACCGTGCCGTCGGGGAACGTGTAGAGCGGGTCGGTCACGTGCGGGTAGCCGGGCTCGAACACGTGAAAGTGGGCGTCGCACGCGCCCCGGGGCAGGGCGAAGGCCGGGGGCGCGAGCGTCGCGGCGGCGCGCATCGGGGTGCAGCGCAGGATCTGCGTCATGCGAGGAACCTTTCCGCGCGGGCGGCCGCGCCGGCGTAGAGCATGTCGGTGTCGGTCCCGGTCAGCCGCAGCGGGCAGACGCCGAGGGCGTCCAGGTCGCGCAGCCGCGCCGGGTCGGGGATGCCGCCGACCATGAGCGGCTTGCCGTGTCGCCTGGCAAGCCGCGGCCAGGGCGGCGATCGCCTCGGTCACGCGCGGGTCGGTGTACTGGCCGGGCACGCCGAGCTCGGCGGTGAAGTCGTTCGCGCCGAACGCCAGCATGTCCACGCCGTCGACCGCGGCGATCTCGCCGGCGCGGGCCACGCCCGCCGGGGTCTCGATGAGGATCTGGACGACCGTGGCGTCGTCGAGCGCCGGGTTCAGCGTCGCGGCTGGGGTCGGCCGCATTCCGAACTGGGGCACCGTGGCGAGCTGGGACCGCTGCCCGCGCGGGGCGAACCGGCAGGCCCGGGCGATCGTCGCGGCCTCGGCGGCGGTCTCGACGCGGGGCGCGACGACGCCTTGCGCGCCGCCGTCGAGCAGCGGGCCGAAGGCGCCGTACTCCCGTTCCCTGACCCTGACGAAGGGGAACAGGCCCAGGTCGCCCGCTGTCGCGCACAGGCTCGCAGCGACGTCGAGCGGCATCGTCGAGTGCTCGAGGTCCACCATGACCGCGTGGTGCCCGGTGGACTTGGCGATGCGCACGACGTCGGCGGTGCGGCTGGTGCGAATGGCGAGCATCAGTACCGGGTCGCGGCCGCGCAGCCGGCCGAGGAACGCGTTCACCGGGCACCGGCGCTGTGCTGGTCAACACCGTGCTGGTCGACACCGTCCTGGCCAGCCCCGCGCTGGCTGGCGGCGTCGCCGAAGAACAGGTCCATCAGGCCCGGGTGGGCGGCGATCTCGGCGGCCGGGCCGCTGAGCGCGACGGTGCCCGCGGTCAGCACGGTGGCGTGCGTCGCGAGGGAGAGGCCGAAGCGGACGTTCTGCTCGACCATCAGGATCGTGGTGCCCGCGGCGAGCATTGCCCGGACGCTGTCGCCGATGATCGCCAGGCTGGCCGGGTCGAGGCCGAGGGTGGGCTCGTCCAGCAGGACGACCGTGGGCTCGAGCATCAGGGCGCGGGCGAACTCGACCATCCGGCGCTGCCCGCCGGACAGCGCGCCCGCCGGGGCCCCGGGCCGGGTCGCGAGGATCGGGAAGGTCTCGGCGAGCGCGTCGTAGCGGGCCTCGAGGTGCTTGCGCCGCTTCCTGATCACGTAGCCGCCCATCAGCACGTTCTGCCGGACCGTCAGCCGGGTGAACAGGCCGCCCCGCTGCGGGACCTGCGCGACGCCCGCGCGCAGGATCGCCCCCGGATCGCGCCCGGTCAGGTCGGCGCCGTCGATCCTGACCGAGCCGGCCGTGGGCCGCAGGACGCCGCTGACGGTTTTCAGCACGGTGGACTTGCCGGCGCCGTTCGGGCCGACAATGCAGGTGATGCCGCCCCGGTCGACACTCAGGTCCACGCCGCGGAGGATGTCGAGGCCGCCGTAGCCCGCGACCAGGCCGCTGATCTCGATCATGACGCTGACTCCCCCGTGTTTCCAACCGACAGGGTGTTTCCGACGGTAAGCGGGGGGCCGACCGCCAGGGCCACCTGGTCGCCGAGGTAGGCGTCGACGACCGCCGGGTCCGCGCTGACCTCGGCCACCGTGCCGACGGCGATGATCTTGCCGTTAGCCATGACGTAGACCCGGTCGGACAGGCTGGCGAGGAACGCGACGTCGTGCTCGACGAGGAGGACGCCGACTCCTTCGGCGCGCAGCCGGCGGATGATGCCCGCCAGCCGGTGCGACAGGGCCGGGCTGATTCCCGCCGCGGGCTCGTCGAGCAGGACGAGCGCCGGGACGAGCCAGAGCACCTGGGCCAGCTCGATGAGCTTGCGCTGCCCGTAGCTGAGCGCGGCCGGGCTGACGTCGGCGTACCGGGCGAGCCCGAGGTCGGCGAGCACCGCCATGGCCCGGGCGCGCTCGGCGGCGGTCACCCGGGGGAGAAACAGGCGGGACAGGGAAAGCCGCCGCTCGGCCAGGACCACGTTCTCAAGCACGGTCAGGCTAGGGAACAGCCGGGGCAGCTGGTAGGTGCGGGCCAGGCCGGCGTGCGCCCGGGCCGGGCGACTCGCGCGGTCGAGCCGGCGGCCCGCGAGGGTGAGCCTGCCCGACGACGGGCGCACGGTGCCGTCGATGAGGTTGAACAGGGTGGTCTTGCCCGAGCCGTTCGGGCCGAGCAGGCCGGTGACGCTGGCCGGGGGGAGGTCAAGGTCCACGTCGTCGACCGCGCGCAGGCCGCCGAAGGACCGGCCGAGGCCGCGCGCCGCCAGCACGGTGCCGGTGATGGCGAGGGCGAGGGCGGCGGGGTCCTGGGGGCGCTGCCCGTCCTCGGGAGTCATGGCGGCGGGCTGAGCAGGCCGCGGCCGTTCGGGATCATCTTGCTGTTGATCGCGGCCTTGGCGTTGGGTTCTCCACGCGGACACGGTCGGCAGCAGGCCGCGCGGCAGGAAGAGCACGACGAGGCCGAGCAGGCCGCCGAACAGCAGCAGGCGGATCGCGCCGGCGTTGGCGCCGCCCAGGCTGGTGCTCGTGAGGTTGGCGAGCGGCTCGATGAGGAAGGCGCCGAGCACCGGGCCCCAGAGCGTGCCGCGGCCGCCGAGCAGCGCGGACAGCACGATGAGCATGCTCGTGACGATGTCGAAGACGGCGCTGACGTTGAGGAAGGTGACGTAGTAGGCGTAGATGCCGCCCGCGACGCCGAGGAAGGTGCCGCCGAGGACGAACGCGATCAGCTTGTAGGCGCTGGTCGCCAGGCCGAGGCCGGCGGCCTTGTCCTCGTCGCCGGCGATGGCGAACAGGCCCAGGCCGAGCTTGCTGCGGCGGACCCAGGCGGAGACGGCGACGGCCAGCACGAGCAGAGCGAGCAGCGGGTAGTAGAACGGCCAGTTCTGGTAGGCCAGCGGCCAGGTCGGGATGGGCAGGGCCAGGCCCTGGCTGCCGCCGGTGAGGCCCGACCAGATCGTCGCCACGATGCCGAGGAGTTGCAGCGCAGCGAACGTGACGATGATGAAGTACATGCCGCGGGTGCGGCGGGTGACCAGGCTGAGGATCGCCGCCGCGAGCGCCGCGACCAGGCCGCCGGCCAGGCAGCCGAGGAACGGCGAGATGTTGTCCCTGGCGGCGAGGATGCCCGTGGTGTACGCGCCGAGGCCGACGAAGGCGCTGTTGCCGAGCGAGATGTAGCCGGCGTAGCCGCCCATGATGTTCCAGCCGGTCGCGCCGATGGCGAGCAGGAACGTCAGGATCAGCATCGTCTGGTAGTACAGGTCGTTCGAGACGAGCGGGAAGACGGCCAGGGCAACCACGGCGAGGGCGATGAGCGAGCGGCGGATCCTTGGTTGGCTCATGCCTTTGCTGTTCATGCGGGGACGTCCTGCCTGGTCGCGAGCGTGAACAGGCCCTGCGGCCGGATGAGCAGCACGAGGAGGATGAGGATCGTGGGGACGGCTTCCGACCAGCGGACCGAGATGTAGGTCGTCGTGACCGACTCGGCGAGGCCGAGCAGGACCCCGGCGGCGAACGCGCCGGTGACGCTGCCCAGGCCGCCGAGGATGACCACGCTGAGCGTCAGCCCGATCCAGGTGTCCTGCGAGTCGGGGGTGAACTGGTAGAGGAAGCTGAGCGCCGCGCCGCCGAAGGCGGTGGTCGCGGTGGCGATGGCGAAGATCCAGGTGCCGATCCGCTTCGGCTCGACGCCGATGAGGCGGGCGCCCTCCGGGTTCTCCGCGGCGGCGGTGATCGCGTGGCCGAGCCAGGTGCGCTTGAGGCACAGCTGGAGCAGCGCCGTGACCGCGACCGCGAGCAGGCAGGCGTACAGCTGCGCGCGCGGGATCGTCAGTGAGCCGAGCTTGAACGCCTGGTTGAAGTACGCCGGGGTGGTCGCGGCCGGGTTGGGGCCCCAGATCAGGGCGATGATGGCCTCGGCGACGAGGGCGACGGCGAACGTCACCACGATCGTGAGGCCGTGGTCGTGGCGCTGCACGCGCTCGACGATGAACCGGTAGATGCCGACGCCGAGCGCCGCCAGCGGCACCGTCACGATGAGGGAGCCGAGCAGCGGGTCGATGCCCAGGTGCGCCCACAGCGTCCAGCAGAGGTAGGCGGACAGGATGAGGAGCGCGCCCTGGGCCATGTTGACGATCTTCATGACCCCGAAGGTCAGCGTCAGCCCGGTGGCCATCAGCGCGTAGACGCCGCCGGTGAGCACGCCGAAGATCAGGGCCTGGAGCAGCTCGGTCATCCGTTGCCCCACACGGGCTTGGTGAGCAGGACGGTCTTGGTTGTGGCGGCCGACGCCGGGGCCACGACCTGCAGGGTGCCTTGCTGCCACTGGGACAGCAGCAGGGTGCCTTCCGGGTCGCCGGCCTTGTCCCACTTCAGCGGGCCGACGATGGTGCTGACCGGGTGGCCGTGCAGCCAGTTCGCGAGCGCGGCCTGGTTGAGGCTGCCGACGGCCTTGACGGCGGCTTGCAGGACCTGGCCGGCGGTGTAGGAGTTCGCGGCGTCCTCGGTGGGCGGCGCGCCGAACTTCTTCGTGTAGGCCGCGACGAAGTCCTTGTTGCCGGGGTACGTCGCCGTCGAGCTCCAGGACTGCGCCGTGAAGACGCCGTCGGCGTTGCCCGCGCCCCCGATGGCGCTCGGGTACGCCTCGTCGGTCGGCGCGTTGGTCTGGAAGAGGATCTTGGGGTTGTAGCTGAGCTTCTGCAGCGAGCGGACGAACTGGGCCCCGTCGTCCGCGACCGCGCCCTGGATGATCATCTGCGGCTGGGCGTGCGCGATGGCGGCGGCGATGGAGTCGAAGTTCGTCGTGCTCGGGTCGTAGACCTGGTAGTAGACGGTCTTGACGCCGAGCGGGTCGTGCTCGGTCTCCCTGGCCGCCGCCTGCGCGAGGTGCGCACCGATGCTGTCGGGGCTGGCGGTGTAGGTGGTGAACAGGTCGAGGAGCTCGGGGCACGCGTTGGTCGCCGACGGCATCAGCGGGCTCCCGCGGTCAGCTGGTAGCGCACCGTCTCGGCGGCGAAGCGGAGGTCCGGGGTCAGCGAGTTGGTCACGACCAGTTCGAGCCCGTGGCCGTTGCCCAGGATCGCGACGTCGGTGCCGCCGCAGGTGGGGAACGTCGCGACCGCGTGCAGCTTGGCGCCGTCCCACTCGTAGACCTGGGATTCGAGGGACGGATGGGGGTCGGCCGGGGTGCCCAGGATGAAGTTGACCCGGACGAGCAGCGTGCGGCCCGCGCAGCGGGCCACGGCCAGCTCCCTGGCGCCGAGGCCGTCGAGCACCTGGATCTCGGTGAACTCACGGCCGGCCAGCCGCAGCACCCGGGTCGGCGCGGCGATGCAGGCGACGACGAGGTAGGTCTCACCGCCGTCGGTGAACGTGGCGAACGCGCGGCCCGACTCGCCGGCCAGTTCCTGCCGCGCTCGCAGCCGCGTGCCGTCCCAGTAGTACAGGACGCTGGGGCCGGCATGCTCGGCGTGCGCCACGAAGTGCTCGCCGCCGGCCTGGAAGGCGTGCCAGTTGTAGGCCCAGCGCGAGGGGATGCGCTGGAGCTCGGCGAACGACTCGCCGGTCCACTCGTAGACGACCGAGTCCTGGCTGGCCTGCCCGGGCCGGACCACCCCCTGGGCCAGGCCGAGGAAGTGCCGGTCGCCGATCCGCCAGTGCTTCCACTGCTTGGCCGCGTACGTCGGCACCTCCTGGAAGGGGGTGAACGCCGCGCCGCGCCACTCGAAGATCGTCGACATAGCCGCGAACTCGTACGGGCCCGCGCCGGTCCTGATGCTCGCGACCGCGAGGAAGTTCCGCTGGCCGATCGTGAAGAACTCCGCGTCCTCGCCGCCCGGCGCGGGCAGCGTGGCCCAGGGCGCGACGCGGCCGCCGGCCCGGGTCAGCAGCAGCAGGTCGGTGTCGCTGTCGCCGCCGTTCATTCCCGGCGGCCCGCCGGGAATGTCCTTCGCGAGCTGCGGTATGGCGAGGAGGTCGTGGCCTCCCACCCGGACGGGCTCGACGGCCCGCGCGCCCGAGGTGGGAATCCGCTGGACCTCGGTCAGGGTCACTGGCATGGCATCACTACAGCAACCGCCCTGGCCGCAAACAAGTAATCTGGAGTTACTATCGACGACATGCAGCGTTAATGGATGTGACGTTCCCGTGCTCGACGTGCGCAAGCTGATCATGCTCGAGGCCGTCATGGCCGAGGGAACCATCGCCGCGGCCGCCCGCCGCCTGCAGTACACCCGGTCGGCCGTGTCCCAGCAGATCTCCGCGCTCGAGGCCGAGGCGGGTACCGCGCTCATCGACCGGACGGGCAACCGCATCACGCTCACCCCGGCCGGCCGCGCGCTGGTCGAGCACGCCGAGCGGATCCTCGTGGAGCTGCGGTCGGCCGAGGCGACGCTGGCCGGCGCCGGGACGCGGATCACCGGGCTGCTGCGGGTGGGCATCCCGTTCCGCGAGGGGCCGCACATCATGAGCCGTGCGCTGACCGAGATGCGCCGCCGCTTCCCCGACATGGAGATCCGGCTCGCCGCGATCAGCGACGAGGAAGGCCCCGACGCCGTGCACCGGGACCAGCTGGACATGGCCATCGTGTCGCGCTACGGCAACGAGCGGGAGACGGCCAGGCCGGGGCTGCGCGAGTGGACGCTCGGGCACGACCCGCTCCGGCTGTGCGTGCCCCCCGGCCACCCGCTGGCCGGCGCTCCCGGCTGCGCGATGAGCCAGCTGGCCGACGAGGCGTGGGTGATGTGCCCGGCCACCTCGCTCGGCCGGCTCGTGCGGGGCATGTGCATCGCCGCGGGCTTCCAGCCCCGGGTGGGCGCGACGGTCCACGACGTCGGCACCGCGATCAGCCTGGTCGGCATCGGGTGGGGCATCACGATCGCGCCCGAGCTCACCCCGGCGGCGGCGCCGGCGACGGTCATCCGGCTGCCGATCGAGGGCATTGACACCAACCGGTACAGCGTCCTCATCGTCCGCGACGGCGAGCACTTGTCACCGCGGATGGCCGCGGCGGTCTCCGCCGTCCGCTCGGTGAGCGCGGAGGTGCGGGCCGGCCTCCGGTGAGTGGCCATCGGTGGGGGCTCGTAGGCTCGTGATATGAGCATCCTTGTGGTTGGCGCCGGTGCCACCGGCGGGTACTTCGGCGGCCGTCTCGCCCAGGCCGGCCGCGACGTGACCTTCCTGGTCAGGGAGCGGCGCGCGGCGGCGCTCAAGGAGCGCGGGCTCCGCATCATCGGTCCTGGCGGCACCGAGACGATCGCGCCGACCCTGGTTACCGCCGTGCCGCCCGGCTTCGTGGCCGACGTCGTGCTAGTGACGGTGAAGGCTGACGGGCTTGGCGCGGTCATCCCGGAAATCCGCTCAGCGGTGGGGCCGGGCACGGCGATCGTCCCCGTCCTCAACGGGATGCGCCACATGGGGCTGCTCAACGACGCCTTCGGCCGGTCCCGGGTGCTCGGCGGGGTCGCGCTGATAGCTACCCAGCTCGACGACAACGGCGACGTACGGCAGCTCAACGACCAGGTCAGCCTGACCTTCGGCGACCAGGACGGGCAGCGGACCCCCGTCGTGGAACGGGCCGACGGCGAGCTGTCTGGCGCGGGTTTCACCGCCTCGGTCAGCGACGACATCATGGCCGCCATGTGGCAGAAGTGGGCGTTCATCGCGTCCGTGGGGGCGCTGAACTGCCTGCTCGGCGGCTCGGTCGGGCAGATCGTGGCCGTAGAGGGCGGCGATGAGATCGCCCGGGGGATCGCCGCGGAGACGATCTCGATCGCCGGCGCCGCCGGCTACCCGCTCTCGGACGGCGGCGTCAGGCAGATCACGACCACGCTGACCGCACCGGGCTCGCCTGCGACCTCCTCGCTGTACCGTGACCTGCGCGAAGGCAAGCACGTAGAAGTCGAGACCATCCTCGGCGACCTCGTCGCGGAAGGCCGGAAGGCCGGCGTGCGCACGCCGCTGCTCGACGCGGCGACGGTCGCCCTGCGGGTGCACAACGCGGCCGTGTCAGCCGTCTAGTAGTTCTACTACCCAGGAGAATACTCGTGGGGTATTCTTCCGAGTATGAGCGTTCCGCTGACACTGCTTGGGCTGCTTGAGCGCGGGCCGAGCCATGGGTATGACCTGAAACGGGACTACGACGCGTACTTCGGCCAGGGCAGGCCGCTGCGCTACAGCCAGGTGTACGCGACGCTGTCCCGGCTGACCAGGGACGGGAAGACCGTCGCCGGGCCGGTCGAGCAGGAGGCCGGCCCCGAGCGCCGCCGGTACATCATCACCGAGGACGGCGTCGCCGAGGTGGACAAGTGGCTGGGCGAGCCGGTCCCGCCCGACCCCGACCTGCAGAGCGAGCTGTTCACCAAGGTCGTGCTCGCGCTGATGCTCGGCAAGCGGGCCGACAGTTACCTCGACACCCAGCGGGCGGCGCACCTGCAGCGGATGCGCGAGCTCACCAGCTTCAAGCAGCGCGGCGGCACCCTCGACGTGCTGCTCGCCGACCACGCTCTCTACCGCCTGGAGGCGGACCTGCGCTGGATCGACCACACGGCGGCCCGGCTGGACCAGCTCGCCCGGGCGGTGCGGTCGTGACCGGCATCGAGAAGGACGCCGTAACCGGGAACGTCATCGAGGCGCGGGAGCTGTCGCTGTCGTTCGGCAGCACGCCGGCGCTGCGCGGCGCGTCGCTGACCGTCCGGCAGGGCGAGATCGTCGCGGTCATGGGGCCGAGCGGCTCCGGCAAGTCGACCCTGCTGCACTGCCTGGCGGGCATCCTGGTCCCCGACGCGGGCGAGGTCTGGTTCGCGGGGCAGCGGCTCGACACCCTCAGCGACGACCGGCGCAGCACGCTGCGCCGGACCGGTTCGGGTTCGTGTTCCAGTCCGGCCAGCTCGTCCCCGAGCTGACCGCCGAGGAGAACGTCGCCCTGCCGCTGCTGCTGTCCGGCGCCCGCCGCGGCCCGGCGATGACCGCCGCCAGGCACTGGTTCCCCGCGCTCGGCCTCGACGGCCTTGAGGGCCGCCGGTCCGGTGAGCTGTCCGGCGGGCAGGCGCAGCGCGTCGCCCTCGCCCGCGGCCTGGTCGCCGAGCCCGCAGGTGCTGTTCGCCGACGAGCCCACCGGGTCCCTCGACTCCATGTCCGGGGAGCTGGTGATGGACCTGCTCACCGCCGCCGCCCGCGAGCACGGCACCACCGTCGTGCTGGTCACCCACGACGCCCGGGTCGCCGCCTACGCCGACCGCGAGGTCATCGTCCGCGACGGCAAGGTCACCACCCTCACCGGGGCCCAGCCGTGATCTCCCTCGGGCTGCGCCTCGTGGTCAACGGCGGCCGCGAGGCGGTCACCCGCCTGGTGATCCTCACGGTCGCGGTCGGCCTCGGCGTCGGCCTGCTGCTCACCGCCGTGGCCGCGACCAACGCCGCCGTCACCTGGAATAACCGCCACGCCTGGTTCTGGACCGGCACCTCGACCGTAGCGCCGCCCACCGCCGCGGCCGGCACCGCCGCCCCTGTGGTGGCACCCCGTCGGCGACTTCTTCGACGGCCGGCAGATCGAGCGCTTCGACGTGGCCGCCACCGGCGCCTCGTCCCCGGTGCCGCCCGGCCTCCCCCGCGACCCGGCGCCGGGCACGTACTACGCCTCGCCCGCGCTGGCCGCGCTGATCCGGGACACCCCCGCGAGCGAGCTGGCCGACCGCTACCCGGGCCAGCTGGCCGGCCCGATCGGCGACGCCGCCCTCCCGTCCCCGGACTCCCTGGTCATCGTCGTCGGGCGCACGCCGGCCCAGCTGGCCCAGACGCGGGACACCGTGCAGGTGACATCGGTCAACGACGTGATGCCCGGCACCTTCGTGCCGCCGGGCAACACGTGCAATGGCCCGCATTGCCGGCCCGCGCCGAACCCCAAGGGCCTGGCCTACTTCCCGAACGACGCTGGAGGCGCGTCAAGCTCCATCGACCTCATCCTGGCCGTCGTGGCCCTGGCGATCCTGACCCCGGTGCTGATCTTCATCGGCACCGCGACCCGGCTGTCGGCCGCCCGCCGCGAGGAGCGGTTCGCGGCGATGCGCCTGGCCGGCGCGACCCGCGGGCAGGTCTCGCTGATCGCGGCCATCGAATCGACGGCAGCGGCGGTGCTGGGGACGGCCATCGGGTTCGGGCTCTTCTTCCTGCTGCGCATCCCGGTGGCGGGCATCCCGTTCATCGGCCAGCCGTTCTTCCCCTCCGAGCTGACGCTCAGCCTGCCCGACATCCTCCTGGTCGCGATCGGCGTGCCGCTCTTCGCCGCCGTGGCGGCGCGGATGGCGCTGCGGCGGGTGAACATCTCCCCGCTCGGCGTCGCCCGCCGGGCGCGGCCCAAGCCACCGGGCGCCTGGCGGGTGATCCCGCTGCTGGCCGGCCTGGCTGAGCTCGGCTTCTGGACCATCCACGGTCACCCGGCCTCGATACCCGGGCAGATCCAGGCGTTCGCGTCCAGCTTCTTCATCATCCTCGTCGGCCTGTTCATCGCCGGCCCGTGGCTGACCATGGCCGCGGCCGCGGCCATGGCCCGGTGGACCAGCCGGCCCGCCACGCTGCTCGCCGCCCGGCGCATCGGCGACGACCCCAGGGCCGCCTTCCGCGCGGTGAGCGGCCTGGTGCTCGCGCTGTTCATCACCACCGCGGCCGTCGTGGCGATCACCACGCAGGACGCCAAGGAACCCAGCCGGCTCGGCCCCGTGGCGCAGGCGAACCTGATGACCGACCAGATAGCGGCCCCGTCACCGGGCGGCTCAGGGGTGACTGACCCGGGGCCGGCCGCGCCCGCCGCCGCCCTCGCGGCGCGGCTGGACGCTATCCACGGGATCCAGGGGTAGCCGTGCTCCGCGTGGACCCGGCGCTGACCATCCCCGCGCACGTTCCACGACCTCAGGGCGTCAACGCATTCGGCGGCAGCGGCCGCCCGATCCCGGCCGACGTGGTCTCGTGCGCGCAGCTCGCGACCGTTCCCGCCCTCGGCCGCTGCCCGGCCGGAGCGACGGCGGCGGCAATCCCGGCGGGCGCCCTCGGCCCCAACGGGTTCTTCGGCAGCCAGGACGTCAGCGGATTCACCTGGCCGGCCGCGAACGTCCCGGCCGCCCGGCTAGACACCCTCGGCGTGGACGCCTTCGGCGCGGAGACGGACGGCACCGCCACGACAATCGAGCAGGCGCGGACCGTGCTGGAGACCGAGCCCGCCTACCCCGTCCTCAACGCGCCGTCCACGCCTGAGGACAGTGTCGTGGCGGATGACGCCGCGAACAACGGCTACCAGCAGCTCGCGAACGTGGTGATCCTGGTCAGCCTGCCGATCGCCGGCTGCACCCTCGTCGCGGGCATCGCGGCCGGGCTCGCGGACCGCAAGCGGCCGTTCAGCATGCTCCGCCTCGCCGGCGCCCGGCTGTCCACCCTGCGCAGCGTCGTCGCGCTGGAGGGAGCCGTCCCGCTGCTCTCCGTCGCCGCCGTCGCGATCGGCACCGGCTTCGCAGGCGCCGCGATGTTCGCCCGGGAGGCGCAGCAGTACCCGATGGTCGCCCCCGGCATCGCGTACTACCTGCTGACCGCCGGCGGCATCGTGATCTCCCTCGCGATCATCGCCGCCACCTTCCCCCTCCTGGCCCGCATCACCGGCCCCGAGGCCGCCAGAAACGAGTAACAAGCGGTGCGCCGCCTAGGCCTGGCCGCGTGCGCACGCTAGCCGAGAGGGCCAGTGCGAAAACTTACACAATCATTCAAACTCTCTAGCGGACCAGCGTTGGTGATGCTGAGCTGGCGAACTGCGCGCGGAGCTCCGCCAGCTTCTCGTGGTACGCGCGGACGGTTCCCAGCTTGATTTCCTCGTAGCCGCGGACCATGTCGGGCAGGGCGGCGATCTGGGCCGCGAGCTCGTGGTTGCCTTCGGTCAGGCCGGCCAGGAGCTGCTCGACGACGTTGCGGTACTCCGCGATGAGGGCGCGTTCCGTGCGGCGGACCTCGGTGTGCCCGAACGGGTCGAGCCAGGTGCCCCGTACCCGCCGCATGGCGACCAGAGAGGCGAAGGCCGGCCGGAACCAGGGGCCGAGGCTGACCTTGTGCTTGAGGCCGAGCGCGCGCAGCACCGGCGGGTGCAGCCGGTACTGGTAGCGGGCACCGTCACCGAACTGCGCGCGCACCGCCTCGTCGAGCGCCGGGTCCAGGCTGAGCCGGGCGACCTCGTACTCGTCCTTGTAGGCCGTGAGCTTGTACAGGTTCTCCGCGACCGCCCGGGTGAGGGTCTCGCCGCCGGTAACGGCCGCCTCGCGGGCCCGGACGCGGTCGACGAACCGCGCGTAGTCGGCGGCGGCGGCCTCGTCCTGGAACGCGGTCAGTTCCCTGGTGCGCAGCGCGATCACGTCAGCGAGGTCCCGCTCGGCCGGTTCCGCCGCGGGCGCCGGCGACGTCGCGGCCCCGGCCCCCGTGGTCGCCTCGGTCCCCGTGCTCGCCTCGGTCACCGCGCGACCCGCGCGGAACGCCTGGATGTTCGTATCGGCCGCCACGCCGTTGAGCCGAATGGCGTGCTCGATCGCCGCCGCGCTGACCGGCAACGCACCCGCCTGGTAGGCGGCGCCCACCAGGATCATGTTGGCGTACTGCTCGTCGCCGAACCGGTCGGTCGCCAGCGCCGCCGCGTCCAGGAAGCGCGCCGAGCGCACCTGTGCCTCGATCGCCGCCGTGACCCGGCCGACCGCCGGGAACCGCTGGCCGACGTCGGCGACCATCTGCCCGGTGGGCACCTCGGTCGTGGAGACCACGGCCACCGTCCGGTCCTTGCTCGCGGCGCGCAGCTGGGTGCCATCGGTGGCGACGAGGGAGTCGCAGCCGAGGTACAGACAGCATTCGCCGTAGCCGAGCTTGGCCGAGCGCTCGGCCGGCGCGGTGCCGTCGGCTGGCGCCGTGCTGACGGTCAGGTCGGACACGACCGCGCCGCCCTTCTGGGCCAGGCCGGTCTGGTCGAGCGAGCGGATTTGGTAGCCGTCCGCCGCGAACGCGGTGCCGAGGATCTGCGCGACGGTCACCACGCCCGTGCCGCCGACGCCGGTGATCCGCATGGTGAAGCCGTCGGGGCCGAAGAGCCGCTCCGGCTCCTCGAGCGGCGTCGACAGCGGCTCCGCCGTCGGGCGGGGGGCCTTGGCCGTCGCCGGGGTCACGCTCAGAAATGACGGACAGTCGCCGTTGAGGCAGGAGAAGTCCAGGTTGCAGGACGACTGGTGAATCCGGGTCTTGCGGCCGAACTCGGTCGTGACCGGCTGGACGGACAGGCAGTTGGACACCCGGCCGCAGTCCCCACAGCCCTCGCAGACCCGCTCGTTGATGAACGCCCGCTGGGCCGGCGCTGCCGCCGTGCCGCGGCGGCGCTTGCGCCGCTTCTCCGCGGCGCACTCCTGGTCGTGGACCAGCACGGTGACGCCGTCGATCGCGGCCAGTTCCCGCTGCACGTCGACCAGGTCGTCGCGATGGCGGATGTCAGCCCCGTGTTTGATAAGGCGGCCTCCGAGCTGCCGCCGCAGCCGGGCCGGGTCATCGGTGGTGACGACGGTCTTGCGGACGCCTTCCGCGGCGAGCAGCGCGAGGAGCCGGTCGATCGGCAGTTCGCCGACCGCCCGCTGGCCGCCGGTCATCGCGACGGCGGAGTTGCGCAGGAGCTTGAAGGTGATGTTGGCGCCGGAGGCTACCGCGGCGCGGATGGCGAGGCTGCCGGAGTGGGCGAACGTGCCGTCGCCGAGGTTCTGCACGAGGTGCCGCTGCGTCACGAACGGCGCGATGCCCATCCACTGCGCGCCCTCGCCGCCCATCTGGCATAGCCCGATGACCTCGCCGACCTGCTCTTCCGGCATGAACGCGACCATGGCGTGGCAGCCGATGCCGCCGCCGACGAGCGTGCCCGGCGCGACCTTGGTGGAGGAGTTGTGCGGGCAGCCGGAGCAGAAGTACGGCATGCGCTGGGCCAGCGGCAGCATGACCCGCTCGCGCGGCGGGCGGCTGGTGACGGGAATCCCCGCGAGTCCGAAGTGGCGGGCCAGGCCGTCCGCGACCAGGTCGGCGTCGAGCTCGCCCAGGACCGAGAACAGGGGGGCACCGTCCCGCGCCCGCTTGCCGTAGACGGCCGGGGCGGCGGACTGCCCGTAGAGCGCGGATTTCACGGCGTCTTCGAGGAAGGCGCGCTTGTCCTCGATGACGATGATCTCGTCCAGGCCCGCCGCGAACTCGGTGACGACGCTCGGCTCGAGCGGGTAGATCACGCCGAGCTTGAGCAGCCGGATGCCGTGCCGTTCGAGGTCGTCGTCGCGCAGCCCGAGCGCGGTGAGGGCCTGGCGGACGTCGAGGTAGGTCTTGCCCGCGGCGACCAGGCCGATCCGGGCCCGGTGCTCTCCGCTGGTACTGCGCGGGCCGGTGATGACGTTGAGGCCGCTGCGGCGGATGTACTCGACGGCGACCGGCAGCCTGGTGAGGTTCTGGCTCCGCTCTAGCTCGGCCAGTTCGGCGCCGAGCAGGCGGGCGCGCGGCTGGTGGCCGTAGGCGCGCAGGCCGCCAGGGAGGTCCGACAGGCCTGGCGGCTGCCAGGGCAGGCCGGCCCAGGCGGTGGACGCGCCGTCGGCCATGGCGGTGACCACCTTCATGGCCGACCACAGGCCGCTGGCGCGGGACAGCTCCACCGCGTGCAGGCCGTGCAGCAGGGCCTCGGCCGGATCGGCCGGGTAGAACGTCGGCATCATGAGGCCCGCAAGGGCCATCTCCGAGGAACACGGCAGGGTGGAGGACTTGGCCGCCGGGTCGTCGCCGACGAGCGCCACCGCTCCCCCGGTCGGCGACGTGCCGATCATGTTGGCGTGCCGCAGCGCGTCGGTGGCCCGGTCCAGGCCCGGTGCCTTGCCGTACCAGACGCCGGTCACGCCGTCGTGCTTAGCGTCACCCACGTGGCCGGCCAGCTGGGTGCCGGACACCGACGTCGCCGCCAGCTCCTCGTTGAGGCCGGGCTGGTGCAGGATGCCGTGCTTGGTCAGCAGGTCGCGGTGGCGGGCGAGTTCGAGGTCGTAGCCGCCGAGCGGCGAGCCCTCGTAACCAGACACGTAGCAGGCCGTCGCCAGGCCGTGCTCCCGGTCGTAGCGGGCGCGGTCGAGCAGCATGCGGACGAGCGCCTGGATCCCCGTCAGGTAGATCGTCCCGTCCTGGCGCTGGTAGCGCTCGTCGAGGCTGGTCACGCGCGGGCTAAAGACTGCCGTCATGAGGTCACTCTAGATTCGTACTGGTCTATTGGTCTAGTATCAAGAGCGTTGATTGAGCCATTGGCTCACTATTTATCGGTAAGTTGCTTCGTTTTGGAGCTGTGGGCTTGTGCATCTGGACCAACTGGATCTTGAGTTGCTGAACCTCCTGCTCGAGGAGCCGCAGGCAGGCATGCGCGAGTACGCGCGGGTGCTCGGCGTCGCCCGGGGCACCGTGCAGTCGCGGCTGGTCCGGCTCGAGCGCGAGGGCGTCATCGCCGGGCACGCCCCGGCGATCAGCCCGGCCGGCCTCGGGTTCAATGTGCTCGCCTTCGTCCACCTCTACCTCGCCCAGGGCCAGCTCGACAACGTGGTGGCCCGGCTCACTGCACTACCCGAGGTACTGGAGGCGCACACCACGACCGGCGAGGGAGATCTGCTCTGCCGGGTGGCGGCCAGGAGCAACCTGCACCTGGAGGAGATCGTGCAGACCCTGCTGGCCCTGCCCGGGGTAACGCGGACGAAGACCGAGATATCCCTCAATCAGCGCGTTGGCTACCGGGTCTTGCCGCTGGTCCAGCAGCTGAGAACGGCCCAGGCCCGGCGGGCCGAGCACGACGCCGGCGCGTGACCGCGCGATCCGCCGTCGCCTCCCCAAACTCACCGGGCCGTCCGCGTGGCCCGGCGCTGCGCCGTAGGGCCAGGGCCACGACGAGGGGCCACGTCACCTGGACGGCGGACACCAGCCGCTCTGCCAGGCCCAGGGCGGCACCGTCCTGGGTTTCGAAGACGAGCCAGGCCAGTAGGACAAGGAAGGCGACGGTCACGGCGATCGCGCCCCGAATCCTCAGGATCAGCGGCGGCGACGGTGCCCGGCGGGCGGTGAAGGCCGGCCATATCGTGATCGCGACCGCGCCGAGTGAGGTCCAGGCGAGGTGCTGCGGAGTCGAGCCGCGGACCGGTTCCGGCGTTACCGCGATGCCGATGCTGCACAGGCCCGCGACCATGAGCACGATCCGGGCCGACACCCGGACGCCGCGCAGGCCCATGGCGGTCACGAAATAGCACGCTCCCACCAGGATCAGGGCGCTCGTCATGAGCCAGCGGTCGGTTCCGCCCAGGCCGGACAGCCCGCTGACCGAGCTGCGGATCGGGCTGTAGGAAGGCGGCTGGAGGGCGTCCGCCGCCAGCCAGCCTCCCACCATCACAACCGGCGACAGGGCGGCCGATGCGATCACCCACCCAGGAACCGTCCAGCTGGAACTGCCCGCCCGCGCCCGCCACGCGATGAGCTCACCGCCGGCCAGGGAATCACGCGCCGTCTTGCCGGGCAGACAGGCCATGTCATGCCCCCTTCACGCGACAACCGGGGCCAGGCCCGCCTGGCTGGGATCGCCGGCGAAGGTGACCGCGTTCAGCGCCCCGGCGGACGAGCCGATGACCAGATCCGGCCGGAGGCCCGCGGCGGCAAGCGCCCGCAGCATGCCCACCTGCGGCGCGGCGAGGCTGCCGCCGCCCTGGAAGACGAACGCGACACGACGGGCACGCTGACCGCGCACCTTCCTGAAGTGCCGGAGGTTGTCTGGAAGTACCATCAGGTCTCCTGGGCGCGTCACCGGGGTCTAGGGCTATCCGCTTAGGGCCAGGTTATCACTAACTGGCTAGGCCTATCCGGATCGCCCCCCTGGATGGGCTAGCTGTAAGTCTGTCGAGATGCGGGTAACTTCCAGTGCCGCTTGCTGACGTGGGAATACCAGGCGCCCGGCACGTTCTCAGATTGCCGGATAATGCTATCCAGATGTCCTATAGTGCTTACGTGGGTACATCAGTTGAAGCCCCGCGCTGCCTGCGCAGTGACGCCCGGGAGAACCGGGACCGCATTCTCGCCGCGGCCGCCCAGGCGTTCGCCGACGAGGGCATGGGCGTCAGCATGATCGAGATCGCCAGGCGCGCGGGCGTCGGCAATGCCACGTTGCACCGTAATTTCACCAGGGAACAGCTGATCGAGGAGCTGTTCAGAGACTGGTCCGGCCGGCGCAAGGCCGTCGCCGAGGCAGCGCTGGCCGATCCCGATCCCTGGCACGGCCTGGTCAGCTTCCTCGAAGACTTCCTGGCCGACGGTACCCGCAACGGCGCCATCCGCGCGCTGTTCGCCACCTCTCCGGCCTGGCGCGAGCAGGCCCGCGCCATGCTGAGCGGGCTGCTCAGCCGGGCCCAGCAGGCGGGCTCGGTCCGGGCCGACCTAACCGCCGTCGATCTCACCATCGCCCTGATCGGCGTTTCCCGGACCATGGACATCACCGGGGACAGCTCATCCGGCCAGTGGCGCCGCCACCTCGCCATCGTTTTGGATGGCATGAAGGCCTGCCATGCGCAGCGCCTTCCCGGGCTGCCGGCTTCACCCGAGCAGCTCGAATGCGGCCTGCGCGAGTGGACCGGCCGCCCCCTGCGCAGTAGTTGACAGGGGATGAACGTCACATTCGGCGACCTCCACGGCGGGCATAAGCGGGGCGGCATCATTAGTTGTCATTAAGCAACTATTGATCCCTGCATGGAGGGTTCACGTTGCCTGAGCTGAGCCGCCAGCGCCGGTACCTGGTACTGGCGATATGCTGCCTGAGCCTGTTCATCGTCGGACTTGACTCGACGATCGTGAACGTGGCGTTGCCCGACATCGGCCGGGACTTCCGCGCGCCGGTCTCCGGGCTCCAGTGGACGATCGACGCGTACACGCTGGTGCTCGCCGCCCTGCTCATGCTGTCCGGCTCCACCGCTGACCGGCTGGGCCGGCGCCGCGTCTTCCAGATCGGGCTGGCGCTGTTCACAATCGGCTCGCTGCTGTGCAGCCTGGCGCCCGGGCTCGGCTGGCTGGTCGCCTTCCGGATGCTGCAGGCGGTCGGCGGCTCGATGCTCAACCCGGTCGCCATGTCGATCATCACCAACACGTTCACCAAGCCCGCGGAACGCGCCCGGGCGATCGGCGTCTGGGGCGGCGTCTTCGGGCTCAGCATGGCGATGGGGCCCGTGATCGGCGGCGCCCTGGTCGACTCGGTGGGCTGGCGCGGCGTGTTCTGGGTGAACATCCCCGTGGGCATCGCGGCGATCCTGCTGACCGCGCTGTTCGTGCCCGAGTCGAAGGCGGCACGGGCCAGGCGGCCTGACCCGATCGGGCAGATCCTGATCGTCGCCATGCTCGGCTCGCTGACTTTCGGCATCATCGAGGGCCCGTCCTACGGCTGGGGTTCCGCCCGCATCCTGGCCTTCTTCGCCGTCGCGGTCTTGGCGGTGATCGGTTTCCTGTGCTACGAGCCACGAAGGGCGGAGCCGCTCATCGACATCCGGTTCTTCCGCAGCCTGCCGTTCTCCGGCGCGACCCTGACGGCAGTGAGCGCCATGTCGGCGCTTGGCGGGTTCCTGTTCCTCATCACGCTGTACCTGCAGGATGTCCGCGGCTACCGGCCGCTGGTCGCGGGGCTGTTCCTGCTGCCGATGGCCGCGGCGATGGCGGTAGGCGCGCCGCTGGCCGGCCGGATGCTCGCGAGGAGCGGCGCCAGGGCGCCGCTGCTGATCGCCGGCGCGGGGATCACCACCGGAGGCATCCTGCTGACGCAACTCACCAACTCGTCGGGGCCCGGCTACCTGGTCATTGCCTTCCTCGTGTTCGGCATCGGGATGGGCTTCGTGAACGCCCCGATCACGAACTCCGCCGTGTCTGGGATGCCCCGGTCGCAGGCCGGCGTCGCGTCGGGTATCGCCTCCACGAGCCGCCAGGTGGGCTCGTCGCTCGGCGTTGCGGTCATGGGCTCGCTGCTGGCCGCGAACCTGCACGGCTCGATGGACGCCGGGTTCGCCTCCGCGACGCGCCCGGGATGGTGGATCATCGCCGCGGCCGGGGTCGTGGTCATCGTCCTCGCGCTGATCACGACCAGCCGCAGCGGAAAGGCCAGCGCCGAGCGCACCGCCACGCTGGTCGCCAAGGCGGAGGAGAAGGTGCTGGTCACCTCGGCCTGAGCGATGGCCGGGCGGGTGACGGGCGGGGTTAGCGGGGGCGTTCGTCGATGATGCGGCGCATCTTGCCGGTGCTGCGTTCGATCGTGCCGGGTGGCTCGACGACGATGGCGGCGGTGACGCCGATGGTGTTCTTGATGCGGTCGGCGAGCCGGGCGGCGGCCGCGTCGGCGTCGGCCTGGGTGGCGCCGGGGCGGCGCTCGGCGTGGACGGTCATGGCGTCCATCCGCCCGGCGCGGGTCAGGCGCAGCTGGAAGTGCGGGGACAGGGCGGGGATGGCGAGGATGAGCTCCTCGACCTGGGTGGGGAACAGGTTGACGCCGCGCACGATGATCATGTCGTCGGTGCGGCCGGTGATCTTCTCGATGCGGCGCATGGTGCGGGCGGTGCCGGGCAGCAGCCGGGTCAGGTCGCGGGTGCGGTAGCGGATGACCGGCATCGCCTGCTTGGTCAGCGAGGTGAAGACCAGCTCGCCCTGCTCGCCGTCGGGCAGCACCGCCCGGTGGCCGGGTCGATGACCTCGGGGTAGAAGTGGTCTTCCCAGACGTGCAGGCCGTCCTTGGCCTCCACGCACTCCTGGGCGACGCCGGGCCCGATGACCTCGGACAGGCCGTAGATGTCGGTCGCGTCGATGCCCGCCCGGGCCTCCATCTCGGCGCGCATCTCGTTCGTCCACGGCTCGGCGCCGAAGATGCCGTACCTCAGCGACGACCGGGCGGGGTCGAGGCCCTGGCGCTCCATCTCGTCGATGATGTTCAGCATGTAGGAGGGGGTGACCATGATGACGTCCGGCCGGAAGTCGCGGATCAGCGTCACCTGCCGCTCGGTCATCCCGCCGGAGGCGGGCACCACGGTGGCGCCGAGCTTCTCGGCGCCGTAGTGCGCGCCGAGCCCGCCGGTGAACAGCCCGTACCCGTAGGCGACGTGGATGACGTGCCCCGGCCGGCCGCCCGCCGCCCGGATCGAGCGGGCCATCACCGTCGCCCAGGTGCCGATGTCCGCCGCGGTGTACCCGACGACGGTGGGGCGGCCGGTGGTGCCCGACGAGGCGTGGATCCGCGCCACCTGCTCACGGGGCACCGCGAACATGCCGAACGGGTAGTTCTCCCGCAGCGACGCCTTCGTCGTGAACGGGAACCTCGCCAGGCCGGCCAGGTCCTTGACCTCGTCGGGGTGCACCCCGGCGGCGTCGAACGCCTCCCGGTAGTACGCCACGTTGTCGTAGGCGTGCCGCAGCGACCAGCGCAGCCGCTCAAGCTGCAACGCCCGCAGCTCGTCAACCGAGGCGGTCTCAATCGGCTCCAGCTCGCCCGGCGGCGTGCCCGGGCTCATAGACAGGGGCGCGGTCACGGGGTCTCCTCAGGCGTCGTAATCTACGGTGATTTCGTCGGTTTCCGGGAGTGCCTGACACGTCAGGACGTAGCCGGCGTCAATCTCGCGCTGCTCGAGGGCGTAGTTGCGGCGCATGACCGCCGCGCCGCTGGTGACCCGGGCCCGGCAGGTGCCGCAGACGCCGCCCTTGCAGGCGAACGGCAGGTCCGGCCGGGCCCGCTGGGCGCCATCGAGGACCGGCGTGCCCGCGGGCAGGGTGAGCGTGGAGCTGCGCCCGTCGAGGATGACGGTCAGGCTGGCGCCCTCGCCCGACGGAGCGTCGTCGTGGGTCGCCTCGGCCGGCGGCTCGTCGCCGACCCAGAACAGCTCGCGGTGGATGCGGGCGGCGTCCACGCCAAGCCCGCGCAGCACCTCGATGGCGTCGGTGACCATGGCGAAGGGGCCGCACAGCCACCAGTGGTCGACGGCGGCCACGTCGACGGTGGCCGGGAGCAGCGCGGTCAGCCGGCCGGCGTCGAGCCGGCCGCTGTGCAGCTCCACCTCCTGCGGCTCGCGGGACAGCACGTGCACGATCTGCATCCGCGCCGGATAGGCGTCCTTGAGGTCGGCGACCTCGTCCGCGAACATGACCGTGTCGCTGCGCCGGTTGCCGTACAGCAGCGTGACGGTGGACTTGTCGTCCGCCGCGAGGACCGACGCCGCGATCGACATCATCGGGGTGATGCCGGAGCCCGCGGCGATCAGGACGTGCCGGCCCGGCACGGTCAGGTCGGGGGTGAAGGTGCCGCTCGGCGCCTGGACCTCCAGGATGTCGCCTGCCTTGACCGAGCGCACGAGCCAGCCGGAGACCGCGCCGTCGGCCACCTCGCGGACGCCGATCCGCGGGTCAGCACCGGCCGGCGCGCAGATCGAGTAGCTGCGCCGCTCGTCGCCGCGGCGGACGGTCAGGCTCTGCCCGGCCGCGAACGCGAACAGTCGGCCAGTCGCCGGGCACGGCGAGGGTGATCGCGGCCGAGTCGTCGGTGAGCCGCTCGACGCGCTTGACCGTGAGCCGGTGGAAGTCGCGGCTGCGTCTGCTTGCCGGGGTAACCCGGCCAGCGCCGGGGCTGATCGGGGTTTGCGTCATATGGGCTTCACTGCTTCGAAGGGCTCGCCGCACGCGTTGCAGCGGTGCAGCGACTTGCAGGCCGTGGCGCTGAACTGGGCCGTCAGCCGGGTGTCGGGCGAGCCGCAGCGCGGGCAGGCAGCCGGGTCGGGGCGCCGGCCAAGCGTCAGCGGGACGGGCCCGCCGCGCGCGGGTGCCGGTGCGGGCGGGGCGATGCCGACCGCGGCGAGCTTGCGGTGGCCCTCCTCGGTGATCCAGTCCGTGCTCCACGGCGGGGCCAGCTGGGTCTCGACGGTGACGCGCTCGAAGCCGGCCCGGCTGAGGCGGGCCTGGACGTCGGCGGCGATCTCGCGCATCGCCGGGCAGCCGCTGTAGGTCGGGGTGATCGTCACGACGACGCCCCGGCCGGGCGAGTAATCGACCGAACGGAGGATGCCGAGATCTTCGATCGTCAGCGTCGGGATCTCCGGGTCGCGGTGCCCGCGGCCACGTCCCGGCCGTGCGCCTGGCCGCGGTGCCGGCCGCCGGCGCTACCACGTCGCGTCCGGGTGGGCGCGGGCGACGGACTGGAGTTCGGCGAGAATGTAGCCCATCGCTTCGGTGTGCACGCCGTCGCGCCCGGCCCGGCCGCTCACCCCGGCCAGCGGAGCGCTGGCCGGGCGGTCAGGCCGGCCGGGCCGAGCACCGTGTCCAGGATCGCGTCGAAGGCGGACTGGTCGATGGTCGCCAGCGCGTCGGGGTCGGGGCGGAACAGCTCCCCCATCAACGGCCACAGGGCGTCCAGCGCCGCCTGCGACTTGGTGTGCGACAGGGGTGTCCCGTCGCCGAGCCGGACCACCCAGCTCGCCGCGTAGTCGCGGTGGTAGGCGAGCTCGTTCACGCCCTTCGCCGCGATCGCCGCTAGCACCGGGTCGGGCGCGGTCGCGAGTTCCTCGAACAAGGCGAGCCGCCAGGTCGAGAACATCAGCAGGCGGACGACGAGCTCGGCGAAGTCGCGGTCGGCGTGCTCGGCGAGGCGGACGTTCCTGAACTCCTTCTCCTCGCGGAGGAACGCGAGCTGGTCCTCGGTCTGGCCGATGATCCCGCCGGCCCGCCGCCAGCAGCAGGCGCGCCTGGCCGAGCAGGTCGAGCGCGATGTTGGCCACCGCGGTCTCCTCTTCGAGCTCGGGCAGGCCGGCGACCCACTGCTGCAGGCGGTGGCTGTAGATCAGCGCGTCGTCGCCGAGGGCCAGGCAGTAGCGGACGAGCGAGCCAGGGTCGAGGCCGTCGGGGACGGACGTGTCGACGCCTTCGAGCGGGTCGGTGAACCCGGTGCCGAACGCCCAGCGGTGGCCCTCGTCGTGGTCCTCGGCGAGCAGGTCGTACGGGTTGTCGGCGAAGTCGTCTTCTTGGGTGCTCATCGTCGCGGAGCTCGTCTCCGGGCCCTCACATGTGGGGGACGTCGTCGGGGATCTCATAGAACGTCGGGTGGCGGTACACCTTGTCGCCCGACGGCTTGAAGAACGGGTCCTTCTCGTCCGGGCTCGACGCGGTGATGTCCGACGCCTTGACCACCCAGATGCTGACGCCCTCGTTGCGGCGGGTGTACAGGTCGCGGGCGTGGTGCAGGGCCATCTCGGCGTCGGCGGCGTGCAGGCTGCCGACGTGCACGTGGTTCAGCCCGCGCTTGCCGCGCAGGAACACCTCGAACAGTGGCCAGCTGTCGTCAGTCACGGGTGGCCTCCTGAGTCGGCCGCTGCCGTTCGGACTCATCGTCTTGGTGCTCTTGACTTGCACTTGCGTGCTTCGCCGCGTGCGCGAGCGCCGCCTCGCGGACCCAGGCGCCCTCGTCGTGGGCCGCCTTGCGCTTCGCGACGCGCTCGGCGTTGCACGGGCCGTCGCCCGCGACGACGGCCTTGAACTCGGCCCAGTCGACGGCGCCGAAGTCGTAGTGGCCGCGTTCCTCGTTCCAGCGCAGCTCGGGGTCGGGGAGCGTGACGCCGAGCTTTTCCGCCTGCGGGACGGTCATGTCGACGAAGCGCTGGCGGAGCTCGTCGTTCGTGTGCCGCTTGACGCCCCACCGCATCGACTGCTCGGTGTTCGGCGAGTTCTCGTCGGGCGGGCCGAACATCATCAGCGACGGCCACCAGGTGCGGTTGACCGCGTCCTGGACCATGTCGCGCTGCGCCTGGGTGCCGCGCATCATCGTCATCAGCAGCTCGTAGCCCTGCCGCTGGTGGAACGACTCTTCCTTGCAGATGCGGATCATCGCCCGGGCGTAGGGGCCGTAGGAGGAACGGCACAGCGGCACCTGGTTGCAGATCGCCGCCCCGTCCACCAGCCAGCCGATGACCCCGACGTCCGCGTAGCTGAGCGTGGGGTAGTTGAAGATCGAGGAGTACTTCTGGCGGCCGGCGATAAGCCGTTCCGTGAGGTCGCCGCGGTCCGCGCCGAGTGTCTCCGC
Organism: uncultured Actinomycetota bacterium; assembly: GCA_963850115.1. Taxonomy (GTDB): domain Bacteria; phylum Actinomycetota; class Actinomycetes; order Streptosporangiales; family Streptosporangiaceae; genus Trebonia. The sequence goes on along the minus strand of CAWKKG010000011.1, from coordinate 65,166 downwards.
GGCGCTGTACAGGTACATGCCGTGGCCGGCCTTGTCCTGGACCTTGGCCAGCAGGATCGCCTTGCGGCGGAGCGAGGGGGCGCGGGTGATCCAGTTGCCCTCCGGCTGCATGCCGATGATCTCCGAGTGCGCGTGCTGCGCGATCTGCCTGATCATGGTGGCCCGGTACTTGTCCGGCATCCAGTCGCGCGGCTCGATCCGGCTCATCCGGGTGATGGTGTCCTGGAAGTGGGTCTCCAGGTCCTGCTCGGTCATTCGTCCCACTCCTTGGCGACCATGGTGAGCACGTCGTAGGTGGCCACGACGGTGCCGTCGGCGTTCTTGACTTCGGCGTCCCAGCGGACCTCGCCGTAGTCGCGCGGCCCGGGGGCTGATCTGCTTGCAGGTCAGCGTCACGGTGATCGCGTCGCCCGGCTTGACCGGGGTGAGGAACCGCAGGTTGTCGAGGCCGTAGTTGGCGAGCACGGGGCCGTAGTCGGGCTGCACGAACAAGCCGGCGGCCAGCGACACGATCAGGTAGCCGTGGGCGACCCGGCCGCCGAAGAACGGGTTCTTCGCGGCGGCTTCCTCGTCCATGTGGGCGTAGAAGGTGTCGCCGGTGAACTCGGCGAAGTGCTCGATGTCTTCGCAGGGTGATGGTGCGCGGGCCTGCGTAGATCGTGTCGCCGATGCGCAGCCGGGACAGCGGCTTAGTGAACGGGTGGACGTCGTCGAGGTTGCGCGGGGCGCCCTTGACCCAGCGGCCGGTGGCGGCCCGCAGCATGCGCGGGCTGGCCTGGAGCGCGGTCCGCTGCAGGTGGTGGTAGACGCCGCGCATGCCGCCCATCTCCTCGCCGCCGCCGGCCCGGCCCGGGCCGCCGTGCACGAGCATCGGCAGCGGGGAGCCGTGGCCGGTGGACTCCGGGGCGGCGTCGTCGTCGAGGATCAGGAGGCGGCCGTGCCAGGGGGCGGTGCCGAGGATGATGTTGCGGGCGAAGTCCGGGTCTTCGGTGACGATCGAGCCGACCAGGCTCCCCTTACCCAGGGCGGCGAGGTCGATGACGTCTTGGGTGGCGGTGTAGCCGATCAGCGTGCTGACCGGGCCGAACGCCTCGACCTCGTGGAGCTCCGGCCGGCTGGGCGTCGCGGGCCTTCAGCAGGATCGGGGACAGGAAGGCGCCGCGCTCGGCGTCGGCGCCGTGTACGTTGACGTGTTCCGGGTCGCCGAAGACGATCGCGGCGGCGTCCTCCAGGGCCTTGAGGGAGCGGCGGACCTCTTCGCGCTGGTCGAGGCTGGCGAGCGCGCCCATCTTGGTGGCCTTGTCGGCGGGGTTGCCGATCTGGATCTTGGCTAGTTCGGCGCTCACCGCCTCGGCTACCTGGTCTATCTGGCTATTAGGGACGAAGGCGCGGCGGATCGCGGTGCACTTCTGGCCGGCCTTGACGGTCATCTCGGCGACCAGCTGCCTGACGTACCGGTCGAACGCTCTTGGTGCCCGGGGTGGCGTCGGGGCCGAGGACCGACATGTTCAGCGAGTCGGCCTCGGCGTTGAACCGCACCGACCGGGCGACAACGTTCGGGTGGCTCCGCAGCCGGTTGGCGGTGCTCGCCGAGCCGGTGAAGCTGAGCAGGTCCTGCTCGTCCAGGTGATCGAGCAGGTCGCCCGCGCCGCCGCTGACCAGCTGGAGCGCGCCGTCGGGGAGGATTTGCGCGTCGATGATCAGCTCGACCATCAGCGCGGTGAGGTAGCCGGTCTGCGAGGCCGCTTGATGAGGCTCGGCACGCCGGCGATGAGCGCGGGCGCGAGCTTCTCCAGCGGCCCCCACACGGGGAAGTTGAAGGCGTTGACCTGCACCGCGACGCCGAGGCGAGGGGTGAGCAGGTGCTGGCCGAGGAAGTCGCCCTCCTTGCCGAGCTGCTCGGGCGGCGCCTTCGACGATCACCGTGTCGTTGGGCAGCTCGCGCTTGGCCTTGCTGGCGTAGCTGAGCAGCACGCCGATGCCGCCGTCGATGTCGAACTTCGAGTCGTAGAGCGTCGCGCCGGTCCGGTAAGAGAGTCGCATAAGCTCGTCGCGGTGCTTGCGCAGCAGCTGGCCGATCTCCTTCGCCAGCTCGGCGCGCTCGTGGAAGGTCAGCTCGCGGAGCGCGGGGCCGCCCACCTGCCTGCCGTAAGCGAGCGCGGCGCCGAAGTCGATACCCTGGGAGGAGACTTCAGCGACCGGTTCCCCGGTGACCGCGTCGAAGACCGGCGTGCCGCTGTCCGGCGCGAACCAGTGACCTGCGACGTAGCTGCGGACTAGCGCCATGAGCGTTCCTCGGCTTCCATCTCTTTACATACCGATCATTCGGTAATTTACTCTACTCGTAGGCGGCTTGGCCAGAGGCCCCCGGAGGAAACGATCCCCCGGTGGCGGATGGATATTCTTACCGTTCATCATCGAGCCAGGAGGTCGCGGCGTGTCGGAGCGGGTGACGGTCACGACCGCGGACGCCGCCGACCCGGACGCCCTTGCCCCGGACCCCCCGTCAACCGGGCGCCGCGGCGCCGCGGGCGTCCCGGCTACGACCTGGAGGCGGTGCTGCGGGTCGCGGTCGAGGTCTTCAACGAGCGCGGGTACGACGGGGCGAGCATGGAGGACCTGTCGAAGCGCCTCGGCATCGCCAAGTCCGGGATCTACCACCACGTGTCGGGCAAGGAAGAGCTGCTCCGGATGGCGCTCGACCGGGCGCTCGACGGGCTATGGGAGGCGGCCGAGCGCGCGCGTTCGCTGGACGAGCCGGCGATCGTCCGGCTCGAGACGCTCGTCCGCGACGCGGTCGGCGTGCTGGTCGCGCGGCTGCCCTACGTCACCCTGCTGCTGCGGGTCCGGGGCAACACCCCCGTCGAACGGGAGGCGCTAGCCCGGCGACGGGCGTTCGACGGCCTGGTCGCGAGCCTGGTCGAGGAGGCCGAACGGGACGGTGACATCAGGGCGGACATCGACCCGCGGCTGACCGCGCGGCTGCTGTTCGGCACGGTCAACTCGATCGTCGAGTGGTACCGGCCCGCCTCGGCCGCCTCGGCCACGTCGCTGGCGGACGCGGTATCCGCGATCGCGTTCGACGGGCTGCGGGTGCGAAGGTAGCCGCGGCTCTCTGGGCGGCTTTTAAGCGCGGCGGTCGCGCAGCTCGGCGCTGCGGCCGCGGAACTCCGCGATGAGTTCCTCCCCGCGGGTGACGGCGACATCGTAGATGCCGTTGCGCCCGTAGCGGGCGCGCACCCGGGCCTCGGCGGTCAGCCGGTCGCCGCGGCGGCCCGGCGCGATGAAGGAGATGTCGGCGCCCGCCGCCACGGTGACCGGGCCCCAGCTGTTGCAGGCGCAGGCGAAGGCCGTGTCGGCCAGGGAGAAGATCACGCCGCCGTGGCAGATGTCGTGCCCGTTGACCATGTCGTCCCTGACCGTCAGCCCGACCCTGGCCCAGCCCGCGCCGTAGTCGAGCACCTCGATGCCGAACATCTGCGAGGCGGCGTCGGCGGCCATCATGGTCTCGACGGGACCGGACTGGTCAACGGGCTGCGACATGGGTCTCCCCGGCTAGATATTTGCCGAACGTTCGGTCAATAATACGGAGGTCGCCCGGCGGAAGGTAAGGGAACACCCGTGCAGTGCATCCGTCAGCAACGGAGGGAAGAAGAGACCCATGACCAGTGTGACCCTCGAACGAGACGGGGCCGTCGCCTCCGTCGTCCTGCCGGGGCCGGCGCTGAGCCTGGCCGTGAAGGAAGGGCTGCTTTCGTCCTTGCGCGAGGCCGCCGCCGACGACCGGGTGCGGGCCGTCGTGCTGACCGGAACCGGCCGGGCCTTCTGCGTGGGGCAGGACCTGGCCGAGCACGCCGCGGCGCTCGACAAGGACCCGGCGACCGCGCTCGACACGGTGCGGGAGCATTACAACCCGATCGTCACGGCGCTCACGACCATGCCCAAGCCGGTGATCGCCGGCGTCAACGGGACCTGCGTCGGCGCCGGCCTCGGGTTCGTGCTGGCCTGTGACTTCGTCGTCATGGCCGCGGGCGCGGTGCTCGGGACGGCGTTCACCGGGATCGGGCTCACCTGTGATTCCGGGCTCTCGGTGACGCTGCCCGCGGCGGTCGGGATGCCGCGGGCCCGGACGCTGCTGCTCCGGCCGACGACGTTCACCGCCGAGCAGGCGGTCTCCTGGGGAATGCCGTTTGAGCTGGTCCCAGCGGACCAGGTGCGGCCGGGCGGCGGCGGAACTCGCCGGCGCCCTGGCGGCCGGGCCGACGGCCGCCTACGCGGAGACGAAGCGGCTGCTCATCGACGGCGCGTCCCGGCCGTTCGCCGATTCGCTCGCCGCCGAGGGGGCCGCGCAAGGCCGGCTGGGCGTGACCGCCGACCACGGTAACGCCGTGCGGGCCTTCCTGGCCAAGGAAAAGCCGACCTTCCAGGGCTCGTGACGCTCGCTGACGGCGGTGTTCCCGCGCCCCTGGGCTTTCAATAAAAACTGATATCAGTATGATAGATATGTGATATAAGAACGGTCGCGGAGGCGAGTCGGCTGCCCGGCTAGGTGCGGGAGGTGCGCAGGCAGGGCCGGCCGCCGCGAGCCGCTTCCGATGAGTGACAGCACCAGGTCGCGGGAGAAGAGGTCCCAGCCATGTCGGCGAGCTCAGTTCGCGGCGCGGGGCGCCGCTACAGCGGTCATGACGTCCTTTACGGCGTTACTAGCCTGGCAGGCCGGACGGCCGCTCTGCGAGGTCAAGCGTCTACCCTGCTCGGGCAGGGCCGGGCCGACGCGGCCGCCGCGCGTACGGGGGCGGCACTGACCATGGCCAGGGAAGCCGAGCGGATCACCGTTGCGGCAGTAACTGGGTGGGCCGAACGCATGTCCGCGCTGGCGCGAGGAGAACTAATGCCCGCCGCGGAGACGGTGACGCGAGCGACGGGGCCAGCGTCATCACCCGAAACGAGCTTGGAGGCGGGATGCAAGGCGCTCAGCGCGCGGGAGCGCGAGTTGCTCACCCTGGTCGCGCGAGGCCGCACCGACGCGCAGATCGCCGCCGAGTTGTTCATCAGCCCGTCCACGGTCAGCTCCCACCTGGACCGCATCAGGGACAAGACCGGATGCCGACGCCGCGCCGACCTTACACGCCTGGCGCTCCAAGCTGGCCTGTTGTGCCAAACGGCGCCGTCCACCAATAACGGCACCATCAGTCTGTAAGGGCCATTGCGTGAGTGTTATCGGCGGCGCTGGCCGGCGAGGCATATTTACTAGTTCTTAGTAATCGCCTACGGGAAACTTACGTGCTCATTAAGCAGTCATCTGAACGCGAGGTTGCAGGCCACGGGCTAGTTAGGCTCAGCCCCGGCAACTCATGAACGGCTACGTTGGGCGGGGCCTTTCTGTTTGCCGTATCAGCCAACCGAAAGGACCTCGGCATGAAGATCGCGTTCAGGACACAAGGCAAGGCCGCTGGGTTCGTTCCCGGCCGACTCCGCCCGCGCGCACTCCTGTCTGGTGCAGTGGTGATCACCGCGGCGCTGGCCGCCGCCGGCTGCTCCGCGCTTAGCGGCACGAGCGCGAGCGGCTCCCCCGAGAGCGTGTCGCTTGCCGGTTCGACCACGAGCAACGCAGCGGCGCAGATAGTCGCGGGAAAGGCCGCCGGCTTCCAGGTACTCACGCTTAATAGCGCCCGCGACGTTACGTTTAACCAGCTTCTCGGCATTAACAACGAGGGCCAGATCGCGGGCTACTTCGGCAGCGGCAACGCCGGCCACCCGAACAAGGGATACGTGATTGCCCCGCCTTTCGCCCAGGGCGACTTCAACAGCGAGAACGTCCCCCACTCGGGCAGACGCAGGTCACCGGGCTCAATGACTTTGGCGTCACCGTCGGCTTCTTCTCCACCCAGAACGGCGCCACCCCGGCGGACGACAACAACTTCGGGTTCTGGAGCCAGCACGGGCGCTTCCACAAGGTCGACTTCCCGACCAGGAACAACTCCAACCCGCCGGTCAACCAGCTGCTCGGCGTCAACGACACCGGCTGGGCGGTCGGTTTCTACAACGACAGCAAGGGCAACGCCCACGGCTACGCGTACAACCTCGCAGGGGGCTGGTTCAAGCCGGTCACCGTCCGCGGCGCGACCTCGCTGACCGCCGCCGCGGTCAACGACTCCAGCACGATCGCCGGCTTCTTCACCAACGCGCAAGGGCGCCGTTGACGGCTTCGTCAAGTGGTCCAACGGCCGCACCGCCACGCTCGCGGTGCCCGGCGCGTCGATGACCCAGGCGTTCGGCATCAACGACCGCGGCGAGGTCGTTGGCACTTACACCGTCGGGACCGGCAACAACGCCGTCACGCACGGCTTCACCTGGCTGAACGGCAAGTGGACGACCGTGAACTACTCGGCGCGCCAGCTCCACCGCCGTCAACGGCGTGAACAACGAGGGTGACATCGTCGGCTTCTACACCGACGCCGCCGGCAACACCGACGGCTTCGTGGGCCTGCCGTAGGTCCGGATGCCGGGCCTGGCGACGGCCGGCGAATTCATAGTTCCGGCTAGGGGAATGCCGCATCCGTTCGGGATAATCCGACTCCTTATCCCGAACGGATGCGGCTGACTCCTGCCCCGGCTTCGCCGTGGCACTTCTCGGGCGGTCGCCTGCGGTTCATGTCCTGTCCGCTTTGCGCGCGCCCGGCTGATACGGTCGCCGTGAGCGAGACGGACGGCTGGGAAGAGGCACATGGAATCGCTGAAGGATCGCGTCGCCATCGTCACCGGCGCTAGCCGGGGCATTGGCCTGGGGATCGCCGCGGAACTCGTGCGGCAGGGCGCACGGGTGTGCGTCACCGCGCGCAAGGCGGAGGCGCTGGACGCGGCCGTAGCCGAACTCGGGGGGCCCGGCGCGGCCATCGCGGTGGCAGGCAAGGCCGATGACGCCGACCACCAGGCGGAGGCCGTGGCCAAGACGATGGAGGCGTTCGGACGGCTGGACATGCTGGTCAACAACGCCGGGATCAACCCCGTCTACGGCCCGCTCATCGACGTCGACCCGGCGGCGGCCGCCAAGACCTTCGCCGTCAACGTGCTCGCGCCGATCGCCTGGACGCGGCGGGCGCGGGACGCGTGGATGGGCGAGCACGGCGGCTCGGTGGTGAACGTGTCCTCCGTCGCCGCCCTGCGCGCCAGCCCGGGGATCGGCCTGTACGGGGTCAGCAAGGCGGCCCTGATCCGGCTGACCACGGAGCTCGCCGTTGAGCTCGGCCCGCGGATCCGGGTCAACGCCGTGGCGCCCGCCGTGGTGAAGACCAAGTTCGCCACCGCCCTCTACGAGGGGCGCGAGGAGCAGGTGGCGGCCGCCTACCCGCTCAAGCGGCTCGGCGTGCCCGAGGACATCGCCAGCGCGGTTGTGTTCCTGCTGTCCGACCAGGCGAGCTGGGTCACCGGCCAGACCGTGGTGCTCGACGGCGGCGTGACGCTGACCGGCGGGGTGTAAAACCGCATTCCCGAATTTCTCGCCCATCGCCGCAATAGTCTCTCCCTGATCGTGCCGGCGGACCGCTACTGGAGCTGATCAGGGATGGACTCGTTGAGCGCGACGGACCCGCGGGCCGTCGGAGAGTTCCGGTTGCTCGCCCGGCTCGGCGCGGGCGGCATGGGACAGGTCTTCCTGGCGTCCTCGCTGGCCGGCCGGATGGTCGCGGTCAAGGTCATTCACCCGGAGCTGTGCCGGGACACGGACTTCCTGCGGCGGTTCCGCAACGAGGTCGAGGCCGCGCAGAAGGTCAGCGGCTGGTACACGGCGCCCGTCGTGGCGGCGGGGGTCGACGACAACCCGCCGTGGCTGGCGACGGCGTTCGTCCCCGGGCCGTCCCTGGAGGAGATCGTCACCCGGCACGGTCCGCTGCCGCTCCCCGCGGTGTGGCGGCTGGCCGCCGGGCTGGCCGAGGCGCTGCGCGCCATCCACGGGACGGGGCTCGTCCACCGCGACCTCAAGCCGGCCAACGTGCTGCTGGCGCTGGACGGGCCCCGGGTCATCGACTTCGGCATCTCCCGGGCGGTCACCGACACCAGGCTGACCGCCACCGGGGCCATCATCGGGACCCTCGGCTACATGTCCCCCGAGCAGGTGCAGGCGCTGGACACCGGGCCCGCGAGCGACGTCTTCTCGCTCGGCTCCGTTCTCGCCTTCGCCGGGTCCGGGTCCGCCCCGTTCCAGGTGGCCCCGGGCGCGCCGTCGGCCTCGGTGATGTTCCGCATCGTGCACGGGGAACCGGACCTCGGCGCGAGTTCCCGCCGAGGTCCGCGGGCTGGTCGAGGCGTGCCTGGCCAAGGACCCGCGGCAGCGCCCGGACCTGGCCCGGGTCGCGGCGCACAGCACGGCGACCGCGGAACGGCTCGGGCTGTCGCCCGCCGCCTTCTGGCCGCAGGAGGTGGCCACGGTCATCCAGGCGCAGCAGGCCGCGCTGACCGCGCGGATCGAGGCCCTCCGGGTCGCTCCGGGCACGCAGATGGAAGGCCCCTGGGGGCCGGCGGCAACCTGGCCGCGCCCCGCGCCTGCGCCCGTCACCGATCCCGGTCCGGCGGCGGGCGTCGGGCCCGTCACCGGCGGCGGGCTGAGCGGCCCGGGCGGCCGCCGCCGGCGGGCCGGGCACCGGAATCGCCGGGGCGGGCTCGCCGCTCCGCACGGCCGTGGGGGCGCGCGGCACCAGCCGCCGGGGACTGCTCATCGGGGCCGGCGCGGGCGGCATCGCGGTCGTCGGCGGCGCGCTGGGCTGGGCGCTCAGCGCCCAGTCGACCGGCGGCACGCCCGCGGCGGGCACCGGGAACACCACGCTGCCGACGGCTGCCGGGACTGCCGAGCGGAGGGTCGCTGCAGCAGTACTACGGCGCGGGGACGCGCCGGACGGCGGCGTGGAAGGTTCCCACGGGCAACGCCATCGAGGCCAACCCGGGGGCCGGGGGCGGGCTGGTGTGCGTGGCGAGCACCGACAACAACGTCTACGCGGTGAACATCGCGACCAGACGGCAGGCCTGGACGTTCGCGGCGGGATCGGTTACCGCCGCTCCCGAGGTCGTCGGCAACGTGGTCTGCCTGTCCACGAGCGCGGGCCATTTCTACGCCCTGCGCGCCGCCGACGGCAAGCGCGCCTGGGACGTAGACGCCAGCGTGCCCGCGACCTACAAGCGGACCTGGGCGGTCGACGGCGGCAACGTCATCCTCGGCACGGACGCCACGCCGCCGCAGGCGTACGACGCGGCCACGGGCACGCCGGGTGTCCGCTACAGCACGCAAGAGCCCTACGTCATGGCGCTGAGCGCGGCGGGCGGCGTCCTCTACGCGATCGACGCGGTCGGCGTGATCTACGCCTTTCACGCCGCCACCGGCGCCGAGATCTGGCACAAGCAGCTGCTCTCAAGCGACGACGTGACGGGGACGGGCCTGACGGTCGACAGCGGCAGCGTCTACACGGGCACCGTCTCCGGCGCGCTGTACAAGATCGACGCCGCGAGCGGGCAGGTTCTCTGGACCTACCACCCGGGCAGCGGCATGGAGTCCGCTGTCGTCGTCGCCGACGGCGTTGTCTACCTCAGGGACAACAACGGGACCGTGCACGCCCTCAACGCCGCGAACAAGCAGCCGCTATGGGCGAAGACGGCCACCGCCACCGGGATATACGGGCAGGCGGTCGCGGGCGGCCGGGTCTACTACACCACCGCCCTCGCCTTGCAGGCGCTCGACGCCAAGTCGGGCGACCCGGTGTGGGCCTTCAGCGCGCCGAACAACGCCGAGCTCCTCGGCAACCCGGTGGTCGCCAACGGGCTCGTCTTCATCGGCTCCTCCGACGACGGGCTGTACGCGGTCCAGGCGTGACCGCGCGGGGCCGGTCCCGCCGCGGGCCGGTGACGCGCCGTGCATGGGGCGGAAGGACCGGGGTAAGACGGACCGGGGTAAGAGGCCGTCGTGCCGCGCCCGCCAGCACGGAAAGGAAGCACCATGGCTACAGAAAAGCAGAAGGAAGCGGCCAGGGAGAACATCGAGAAGGCCAGGGAAGTGCAGAGCGCCCGGGCGCACGGCGAGGACATTCCCCGGCAAGGCGAGGGGCTGAGCACCGCCGAGAAGGACGAGCTGGCGGACAAGGACTTCGCCTTCCCGAAGGAGCGCAAGGAGCCGCTGACCGACGCCCGGCACGTACGCAACGCGATCGCGCGCTTCGACCAGGTCGAGGGCGTGACCGACGCCGAGCGCGACCAGGCCTGGAAGCGGATCCAGGCGGCCGCGAAGCGCTACGGCGTCGAGGTATCCGAGTCAAGCTGGCGAGACCTGGCCAACGGCGGCAACGACAGCCGCCGTTAGTCCGCGCGCCTAGGTAACAACGCGGTGGTCGCCGGACACTAGGGGGTGTGGAGCCCCTTTTCCTTCGCCGTCATCCCGGAGGCCGCCCATGACCACCGTCCGCATCGCGCATGCCGAGCCCCAGCCGGGAAGGCTGGAAAACGGCGAATTCCAGACGCTGGGCTGGCTGGTGGTGCTGGCCGACGACGCCGGTCAGCGGGCGGTGCCGGTCTGGCTGCGGGGCGAGCCGGGCGCGGCCGACCTGGCGCGGCTCATGGAAGCCGCGGCCGGGTCGGCCGAGGAGGTCAGCACCGGCCGCTGCTCCCGAGGAGCTCACCGTAGGGCTGCTGCTCACGGCCGGCGCCAGCGTGACCAGGGTAGACATCGACGTGACGGGCGCGGACAGCGATGCCCTGACCCCGCGGTCCGCCGTGGCGCGGATCGGGCTCACCGGCCCCGCGGGCAGCCAGGAGGTCCCGGCGAGTCTGGGCCTTGGCCTGGCGATGGCGGCCGCCGCGGGCGCCCCGGTGCGGCTGGCCGACGCGGTCATGGACCGGGTGGCCGTGCCGGTGCCCGGCGATGACCTGCTCGGCCCGCTCCTCGACCACGTGCCGCCGCTCGCCCGGGTGCCGCCCGGCCGTGGGCTGGCGGGCTGGCCGGTGGCGGGCCTGCCCGGGCGGCGGCCCCGCTTCGCGCCGCGCAACCTGGACTTCGCTGACGGCCTTGAGCGGTGGGACCTTGAGTGCAGTTGCCGCCGCGAGGGCGACCCGTCCGGCCCGCAGGACTACGCGGCCGGGGCCGACGGTCAGTCCGCGGTCTTGTCCTCGGTGGTGCCCCGCCCCGCCGGCGTCGGCGCGCTGATCCAGTCGATCTTCGCCGACGACTACCGCGGCGCCACGGTCACCTTCGGCGGCGAGATCCGCACGGAGCCCGGTACCGAGCAGGCGGGGCTGCGCCTGGAGATCCTCAGGCACTGGTGGCGCACCGGGCGCCCGCGCGAGGACCACGGCCTCACGGTCGCCGGCGGCCGTCCCGACTGGCCCAGGCACGAGATCACCGCGCTGATCCCGGAAGACGCGGACGTCATCCGGTTCGGCATCATGCTCACCGGCAGCGGCGGCATCGCCCTGCGCAACCCGGAGCTGCGGGCCGCCGAGCCGGCCGGCGGGCGCGAGAGCGGCTGACGCTCATGAATGCCGATGTCTCCGACGGCGACCTGGTCCGGCTCGCCCGGGACGGCGATCCGGTAGCGTTCCGGCTGCTCGTCGAGCGGCACCAGCCGATGGCCCGCGCCCGCGCCCGCGGCCTGTGCGGAAATCCCAGCGACGTGGACGACGTCGTGCAGGAGTCCTTCCTGCGGGCGTACACCGGGCTTGACCGGCTGCGTGACCCGGACCGGTTCGCCGGCTGGCTCGGCGGCATCGTGGCGAACGTCTGCCGCGGCCTGCAGCGCCGTTCCCCGGTCACGCTGCTTCCGGACTGGCCGGAGCCGCTGCACCCCGCCGCCGGCCTGCCCTCGGCCGAGGACCTGGACCGAACGGACGCGGTGCGCGCGGCCGTGGCCGGGTTGCCCGCCGGGCAGCGCCGCGCCATCGCCCTGCACTACTACGCCGACCTGCCGCCCGGTCAGATCGCCGAGTCCGCGGGCGCGGCCCGGGCCAGCCTGCACAAGGCCCGGCTCAGGCTGCGCGCCTACATCACCGAGCACCGTCCCGATCTCATCCCCGCCGCCACCAGGAGGGTAGCCATGATCACCGTCCGCTTCGCGGGTACCGAGCGCCGCATCCCGCCCGGCCCCTCGCCGATCGGTTTCCCCAGCCACGTCGTCATCCTCGCCGACGACGCGGGCCGCCGGGCCCTGCCGCTGTGGCTGCAGGAGGTCGACCCTCGGCGGTTCGAGCCGCCGGCCGCGGACGGTGAACAGGCGGGGACGGCGGCGCGGACCGTGGACGAGCTCACCGCCCGGCTGCTGCGCGCGGCCGGGGCCGACGTGACCGGGGTGGAAATCGACGAGCTCGGCCCCGAGATGCCGCCCGCCGCCCGGATCAGCCTGGCTACTGCGGCGGGAACCAGAAGCGTTACCGCGCGGGTCGCGGAGGGCCTGGCCGTCGCGCTCACGGCGGGCGCGCCGGTCCGGGTGGCCGAGCCGGTGATGGACCGGCTGGCGGTGCCGCTGCCGGACGAGGGACCGGTGCCGCTGCCCGAGCCCGCGGCCGCGCTTGCCGTCCTGAGCCCGGTCGGCCGGCAACGCTATGAGCCGCGCAACCTGGCGTTCGCCCGGGCCCTGGACGGCTGGCTGCTTGGCGGCAGCTTCACCCAGCACGCCAGCCACTCGCACTGGCAGGACTACTCCGGTGGCGCGGAAGACGGCGTCGCGGTGCTGTCGGCGACCGTGCCGCGGCCCGCCGGGTTCGCCTTCCTCGCCCAGGAGATGTTCGCCGACGACTACCGCGGCGACACGGTCACCTTCCGCGGCGAGTTCCGCACCCACGGCACCGCGAGCGCGGGCCCGGTCGGCAAGGGCGGCGGAGGCCGCGCTGGGCTGTTCCTTCGGGTCGTCAGCGGGAAGGGTAACCGGATGCCGCTCACCAAGCGGGCCGCCGTCGACGACCCCGGCAACCACCTCGTGCCGATCCCGGGCGACCACGACTGGGCCGGAGCGCAGGTCACGGTGCGGATCCCTGGTGATGCCAGCACCGTCATCTTCGGCGTCTTCCTCGCCGGCCCGGGCCGGATCGAGCTGCGCAACGCGGAGCTAGCGCGCGCCGACTAGCCTGCTGGCCGCGGATGAGGGATGCCTGGTGAGGCGCCGCCGACCCGGCTACGGGCTCGCACCGCGGTTCCGTAGCGAACCCGTAGCCGGGTCGTGTTTAGTAACCGCCGAGCGGTTTGAAAGTACCCGGGCGGGGGCGCCTATGACTCACTCGTGCTTACTAGGAGAATTTTCTTGGCATCCAAACTTCACGGCGGGTCGCACCCGGCGTCGACGCGCAGGTCCCTGCTGGCGATGGGCGCGACCGGGCTGCTCGCGGGCGGCGCCGCGATCGCGGCCACCGACGTGGCCGGCCAGACCCCGGCCGCCGCCGCGACGACGGCGACGACCCCGGACTGGGTCAACGTCACGTCCTACGGCGCCGACCCGACCGGGGCGACCGATTCCACCACCGCTTTCCAGAACGCGATCAGCTCGTTCACCGCCAGCCCGCCAAGCAACAGCGCCGGCGGCGGCGTGGTGTACATCCCGGCGGGCAACTACAAGATCTCCGGCACGCTGACCTGCACGACGGTGCCGGTCTACTTCGTCGGCGACGGCGCCTGGGCGAGCACCATCTTGTTCTACGGGTCGGGCGACTGCTTCCGGATCTACGACGACTCGACCTATGGCACCAGGACGAAGTTCGGCGGCGGCGTCGTGGGGATCACGATCGACGGGACGAATGCCACGGGCGCGGCGACCGGGCTGCACGTGGGTGACTTGCTGCAGTACGAAGTGGACCTGACCGTGCAGAACTTCTCGAAGTCCGGCAGCATCGGGGTCCACTTCGACAACAACTACTTCTGGACCGAGCAGATGTTCGGCCGGATCTACGCGCAGAAATGCGCGAGCCACGTGGTGTTCGACGTGAGCAGCGGTGCCGCGTCCACCGCCACCGGCAGCTTCGAGCGCTGCGACCTGGACATCTACATTGACCAGGATGGCGCCAGCTTTGACGGGGTGGTGTTCCAGAACGGGGCGTTCGTCACCAACGGGTCGCTGAAGATCCGCGGCAACTTCGGGTACGGCAGCGCCGCCGTGACCTCGGCGGCGCTGCGGCTCACCGGTTACCAGACCGTTAACGGCAACCCGGCCTACTCCGGCATCGTGGACAGCATGGTGGACATCGGCGTGGAGTGCGCAAGCAAGACTGGCACCTACACGCCGCAGACCATCGTGTTCGGCGCCAGCGGCAACTCGATCAGCGGCTGCTACGGCGCGCTGAACTTCGGCGCCGCGGGCGATACCTTCACCGCGTCCAACAACAGCGGCAACGTCTACTACTTCACGGGGCAGACCGGCGGGGACAACACGCTGCCGGGCGGCTGGGCGACCTACAGCAGCGGCTTCCCGACCGGCATCACCGGGCACGTGGCCTTCCGCTTCCTGCCCACCGGCCACGAGGTGATGGTGTCCTGGGCCATCGCCATCGCCTCGGGCACGACGCTGAACTCCAACACCACCATCGTCACCGCGAACAGCGAGTTCTCCTACGGAGACAATAAGCTCATCCCGGGGAACAACACCGGCGGCGGCCTGTCGGGCAACGTCTACGCTCCCGCCTCGATGTCGCCCGGCGGGGTCTTCAAGTACTCGGGCCCCTCCTACACGAGCTCGGGTACCTCCTGGTGGTACGGGCAGGGCGTGTACACGCTGAGCCTCGGCTAGGTGGCTCCGCCCGGCGCGCCTTACCGGAATTGAACTAATGTCTTATCGGAATTGAACTAATAAGGCGACCGCTCGCCCGGATGAACTAGGCAAGGCGGGCGGCTCGCAATTCGGGGGCCGGGATAGTGGATCGCTGGACACGCTATAGGCGCATTGCCGGGAATTATAGGAACCGGGGCCGTTGTGGTTCCTGGCGTTGCCCTCAGTAGCGTGCTCGGCGATCCACTATCTTGTCGCCCCCGACCGGCGCCCGCATTTCGTGAAATATCCGGCAGGGCTGCGGGCCGCCTGGCCCCTGAAGCTCTTTCCGCTTGGCAGCACGCGCCTCATTTGCCGCAAACCGGGCGCGCTAATTGTCGCGGCGCCCTCCCCTTCCGTGATTGTGTGGATTTTGCGCGTCGTAGGCTCTGTCGGTTATCTAGCTGATATTGCGGGGCGGTTCGGACAGGATCGTGCTATGGGTGCTGACGGGGTAGTGGTGGCGCGGCTGGCGGAGAAGTTCTCGGAGTTCCGGCCGCATGCGGATGAGCGGGCGTGGCGTGTTTACCTGGGGTCGGAGGCGCGGGCGTACGAGCGTGAGGCGGGCTGCGGGATCGCGGCCGCGGCGGCGGTAGTGGCGGCTGCGTCGGGGGTGTCGCGGACGACGGTGATGGCGGGCGCGCGGCGAGCTGGCCGACGGGGAGGGGCCGCTGCCGGGGCGGGTGCGGCGGCCGGGCGGGGGCCGCCCGAGGGCGGAGGACGGGGACCGCGGCTTAGGGGAAGCGCTGCGGAGGCTGCTGGAGGCGGGCACGCGGGGCGATCCGGTGGTGGCGGTGACGTGGACAACGCTGTCGCTGCGGGACCTGGAGCGGGAGCTTGCCGCGCTGGGGTTCCGGTGCGGGAAGGACGCGATCGCGCGGATGCTGCACGAGGCCGGCTACAGCCTGCAGGGGATGTCGCGGGTGGTGGAGGGGCGGCAGCACCCGGACCGGGACGCCCAGTTCCGCCGCATCAACGCCCTGGTCGCGGAGTTCGCGGCGGCGGGCGACCCGGTGGTCAGCGTCGACGGGAAGAAGAAGGAGCAGCTCGGCCCGTTTCACCGGGCGGGGCGGTCGTGGCGGCCGGGAGGGGACCCGGTGCGGGTCCGCGACCACGACTTCCCGGATGAGGAGCCGGGGAAGGTCACCCCTTACGGTGTCTACGACATCGCCGCGAACCGGGGGTTCGTGTCGGTGGGGACCAGCCGTGACACCGCCGCGTTCGCGGTGAGCGCGCTGCGCCGCTGGTGGCTGGCCGAGGGCGTGCTCCGCTACCCGGGGGCGCGGCGGCTGCTGGTCACCTGCGATGCCGGCGGGTCGAACGGCTACCGGTGCCGGCTCTGGAAGGACCAGCTGGCCAGGCTCGCGGAAGAGACCGGGCTGGAGATCACGGTCTGCCACTTCCCGCCGGGCACGAGCAAGTGGAACAAGATCGAGCACCGGCTGTTCTGCCACATCACCCGGACCTGGAAGGCGCGGCCCCTGATGACGAAGGAGGACGCCGTGGCCGGCATCGCCGCGACCGTCACCTACCAGGGCCTGAAGTGCACCGCCGTCCTCGACGAGGCCGAGTACCCCGGAGGAGCCGAGGTCAGCGACGTCCGGATGCGGCACCTCGAAGACCGCGTCCTGGACCGCGGCCGGTTCCACGGCGAGTGGAACTACACGCTCCTGCCCGCCCCCCGGCCGGCCCCGGAACCAGAACCAGAACCTGAACCGGCCGGGCCCGGCCGCGTCCCGCGGGCCGTCCTGAACCACCCCGCGCTCACCGGCGTCCCCGCCCGGGACATGACCGCGCTGGCCGCGGCCCTGCAACCCCAGTTCGAGGCCCGCCTCCAGCTGCAGTACCGGACCCGGCGCGGCTTCCGCACCACCGCCGTCCTCAGCGGCACCCCGCACGGCAGCCGGCGGCTCGACGTCACCGACCACCTCCTCGTGCTCCGCCTCCGCGACCACCTGAACCTGCCCTGCGAAGCCGTCGGCGCCCTGCTCGGCATCGATCCCTCGACCGCCAGCCGCGCCACCGCCCTGGCACGCGAGCTCCTCAGCGCAGCCCGCATCACACTGCCCGGCACCCCGCCAACCGGGAAACTCCCCCGCACCCCAGCCGAGCTCCTCGCCTACGCCACCGCAGCCGGCATCCCCCTGACCATCCCGGAAAACGGGCACCCCATGCCCGGCCACTTCAGAACACACAGATACCCGACCACCCGCAACACGCCCGGGACAGCCAAGTAAAAAACCGACGTGCCCGTAGACATCCAGAATTCACACAATCATGAAGCTGGCCTGGACATTCCGGGTAGAACGGGCGCGGAGGCGGGCCCTTATGCGCGAAGCCCCGGCTTCCCAGGTCTGCGGTCCTGAGAAGCCGGGGCGCGCTCCCCGTTTCCCCGTTTCCCCGTTCTCCCCGTGGCTGGTGGGGCCCGTGGTTAGCAGGCCCCTGGTTAGTGAGCCCGCCAGGTTGTGGGCCCCGCCAGGTAGTGGCGCCCGCGATTAGTGGCCCGCCGGTTAGCCGACCCTTGGCTAGTGGGCCGACCCGTTAGCCGACCCTTTGGCTAGTGGGCCGACCCGTTAGCCGACCCGTGGTTCGTGGGCCCGCCGGGTCGTGAGCCCGGTGGGTAGTGAGCCCGGTGGCTAGTAGGCGCCCAGTGTGTCCATGAACTGGTCCGGCGTCTGGACGAGGCTGCTGCAGGTCGGCTGCGCGAAGCTCTGCGCGCCACCGGGGCACTCGGTGTCCCGGGCGGCGGACCACATGGACAGCCAGGCGAGGTGCTTGCCCGCGGCGAAGGCCGCCAGCTGCTGCGCGTTCGCCACCGTGAAGACCTCGTCGCTCGTGTCGTTCACGCCGATCATCGGGGTGACCGCGACCTTCGGACCAGGCCGCGTCGTCGCTGATGCCGAGCGCCGACGCGACCTGGCCGTCCGTCGCCGTCGCGGCGTCGATGGCGAACGTGCCCATCTGGCCGCTCGGGTTCGGCGCGGCGCCGTCGCCGTAGTCCATCGCCATCACGTTCACCGCGGAGATCTTGACGCCCGCCTGCACCGCGCCGGTCAGCACCGCGTCACCGTCGGCGGTGAGGCCGGACGGCAGCACCGGCAGCGTGAACGACACCTGGAGGCCGGAGTCCTGCGCCTGGAGCGCGGCGATCGCCTGGTCGCGGCGCGCGTTGGCCGCCGTGTTGTCCACCGCGGCTCCCTCGATGTCGAAGTCGATCTTGTTGACGTCGTACGCGGAGATGACCTGCTGGTAGGCGGCCTGCAGCTGGGAAACGCTGGTGCAGGTGACGGCCAGCTCGCTGCCGGCCTGGCCGCCGAAGGAGATCCGCACGTCGCCGCCGATCGCCCGGAGCGCGCCGATCTGGGCGGCGACCGGGTCGGACCCGACGGCGGTCACCCCGCCCCACTCGGGCGTGCACCCCCCGCTGCCCCCGGCCACGACGAAGGCCAGGTTGAACTGCTTCACGCCGGTTGCCTGGGCCGTGGAGACGAGGTTGAACGGCGGATACAGGCTGGTGTCGACGTACGGGGCGAACCCGGCCGCGCCGGCCGACGCCGACCCGTCCGACGGGCTCGACGACGGGGAAGAGGCCGAGGCGGTCGGCGAGGAGCCGGCCGGGCTGGTCGGCCCGGCGCTCGCTGACTTCGTCGGCGTCGGGGTGGCGGAGGCGCTCGGCGCGGCGGAGGCCGAGGCGGTCGCCGACGGGGGCGCGGAGCCCGTGCCCTGGCACGCCGCCCCGTTGATGGTGCAGCCCGTGGGCTGGCCCGCCGGGCCGGAGGAGCTGGTCACGAAGCCGACCGTGACCGTCGCGCCCGGCTGGATGGTGGCGTCCCAGCTGTCGCTGGTCACCGTCACCTGGCCGCCGTTGTCGGTGTACGAGCCGTCCCAGAGCGAGCTCACCTTCGTCCCCGCGGGCAGCGTAAAGGCGAGCGTCCAGCCGGTGACCGCGGCGGTCCCCGGGTTGGTGATCGTGTACTGGCCGTCGTAGCCGGTGCCCCAGCCGGCGCCCGCCTGGTAGCTGGCCTCGAGGGGAACGCCCGCGTCGGCGGCGTCGTGGATGGTCACCCCTGAGCCGCGCTGGGCGACAACGAGGGAAACGACGGCGACGGCGACGACGGCCGCCACGGCGGCGGTGATCGGTACGGGCCGGAGCGGGCCGCGGCGCCTGCGCGAACGTGACATCGGTGACCTTTCACGGGAACGGGACTTCCCGCGACACGCTAACGAGGGCGCATGCCCGCGCCCGGGGAGTTAAGTAGCGCTTAAGGCGGGGCTCATGGGCCGATAAGCGGCGCCTCCGGGCCCGGCGCCCGGCCGGCGCCGGCGACCCGGTACGCAGCAGCAGCTGCACCTGCGCGCCGCCGAGCGCGGAGGTGCCGATCTTCAGCCCGCCGCCCGTGGACTCGGCGACGCGCCTGGCGATGTCGAGCCCGAGGCCGGTGGAGCCCGCGCCGCTGCTCCCCCGGCGCAAGGCCGCGCCCGGTGTCCGCGATCCCGGGCCCGGCGTCGGCCACGAAGACGAGCACCATCTCCTCGCCGCGGTGCAGCGTGACGGCGAAGCCGGTGCCCTCCGGCGTGTGCTTGAAGATGTTGCCGATCAGCGCGTCCGCGGCGGTCGCCAGGTCGGAGCGCGGGACGGGCACGGGAACGGGCAGGCCCGCGCCGGTGAGGCGGCACTTGCGGCCCTGGTCTTCGGCGAGCGCGGACCAGAACTCGAAGCGGTCGGTCAGCACCCGGGCGGCGTCGCAGCCCGGCGGCTCGTCCGGCCCTGGCCGGCGCGCGGCCCTGATGATGAGGTCGACCTGCTCTTCCAGCCGGTCGATGGCGGTCCTGGTGTCGTCGGCGGCCCGGCCCGGGCCGAGCGCGGCGGCGTTCATCCGCAGCGCCGTCAGCGGCGTGCGTAGCCGGTGCGGGAGGTCGGCGGACATCACCCGCTCCGCCGTGATCAGGCCGGTCAGCCGCTCGGCCATCGCGTTGAAGGCACGCCCGGCGGCGGCCAGCTCGGCCGGCCCGCGGGCCGTGCTGCGCGCGCTCAGGTCGCCGTCGCCGAGCAGCGCGGCGGCCTGCGCCAGCTCGCGGGCGGGCTGGGTGACGCGGGACGCGAGGCGGTCGGCCACGATCACCGAGACGGCGATCAGGGCCAGCGCGACGCCCGTCATCACCGCCCACGACGCGGCCACGCCCCGCGACACCTGGGCGGCGGGCACGTAGACCTCGGTGACCGCGAGCCGCCCGCCGCCAAGGGCGACCGGCTGGAGAACGGCGTAGCCGCCGGGGACGGGGGCGATGAAGGAGCTGGCCCCGGCGGCCGCCATCCGCAGGTCGGCGATGCTCGCCCGCTGCGGGCCGCCGATCAGCGTGCCCGGCGGGCTCGCGGTGCTCGCCATCGCCGCCGCCGAGGGCGGCGGAGGGCGCGGTCGTGAGGTAGACGGCGACCTGGCCAAGCGCGCCCGCCGGGGTGCTGACGATCGCGCGCTCCAGGGTCTCCGGATCGGTGGTGATGCTGAGCACCGGCTCGATCGCGGCCCCGGTCAGCTGCGCCGACGTGAACGCCCGGTCACTGGCCACGTCCTTGACGATGACCGCGAGCGGGATCAGGAAGGCGATCGCGACCATCGACGTGACCGCGGCCGCGACCAGCGCCAGCGTGGTCCTGACCGAGTTCCGCCCCGGAGCCGTCATGGCGGAGCTCGCCATCTCGGTGCGCATCATCCCGTGCTCGTCACCGGGGTGCGTCGAGCATCACGCCGACGCCCCGCACCGTGTGCAGGTACCGCGGCCGCGCGGCGGTCTCGCCGAGCTTGCGGCGCAGCCACGAGACGTGCACGTCGATGGTCTGGTCGTCGCCGTAGGCCTGGTGCCACACCTCGGTCAGCAGCTCCCGGCGGGAGACGACCATGCCGGGCCGCGCGGCCAGGTACGCGAGCAGGTCGAACTCGCGGCGCGACAGGTCCAGGCGGCGGCCGTCAAGCAGCGCCTCCCGCCGGGCCTGGTCGATGTTCAGCCCGGCCACGGCGACGACGGCGGCCGGCGCGCTCCCCGGGGACGCCCGGCGGAGCAGGGCGGTGATCCTGGCCGCCAGGTGCTCGCCGGAGAAGGGCTTCACCACGTAGTCGTCGGCGCCGTCGTTGAGCAGCCGGATGATCTCCGCTTCCTCGTCCCTGGCCGTGGCCACGATGACCGGCGCGGCGGTGACCGTGCGCATCATCTTCAGCGCCTGGCCGCCGTCGAGGTCGGGCAGGCCGAGGTCGAGCACGATGAGCTCCGGCGGATGATTGCTAACCTCCCTGATGCCGTCGAGCGCGGTGCCGGCGGTGCGGACGACGTGCGACCGCCGGGTGAGGTCGGCGACCATCGCCGAGCGCACGTACGAATCATCCTCGACGATGAGCACACGGGCCATAATGCGAACCGTACGTATTCGAGGGGTCGCTTGCGGCATTATTGCCGATATGTGGCGGCTCATCGTCGGCCTCGCGGCCTGGATCGGCCGGCACCGCCATCGCGGTCAGCGTCGCCTGGCTCGGCGCGAACGTCGTGGTCAGGAACGCCGGCGTGGGGCCGGGCATACCCGTGATCAATGCCGCGGTGCTCCCGTCGGCCACGGCGTCCGCTTCCGCGTCCGCCCACGGCGCCCTCCGGCCCGAGTCACGCCGACCGCGAGCGCAGCGGGGACTCCGCCGCGCCGGGCGGCGGCGAGCCGGCCCGCGAGCCCGCCGGTCAGCACGGGCCGCCCGGCGGCGTCCGCCCGCGTATCCACTTCATCATCCGTCGCGTCCGGCGATGTGCACGCCTACGCGCTGACCGGGGGGACGTGACGCTGGAGCTGACGGGCGACTCGGCCCAGCTGGTGACGGCGGTGCCCGCCGCCGGCTACTCCGTCCAGACGTGGTCAGGCACGGACTGGCTGCGGGTCGACTTCAGCTCGGGGGCGCTAGTCTCTTCGCTCATCGCGAGCTGGTACGAGCACGCGCCGGCGGTCACGGTCGAGAATTAAGCGGAGAACCGCGCCGCCTCAGTCGCTCGGCTGCTCGACCAGCTGCGCCAGGTAGAGCTGCTCGCCGAGCTGCCGACCAGGCCGAGCTGGGTCTCCAGGTAGTCGATGTGCTCTTCCTCGTCGCTCGAGGATGCCCTCGAAGATGTTCGCGCTCGTGACGTCGCCCATGCCGCGCATGTACTCGATGCCGCGCCGCAGCCGGTCCACCGCCTCGGTTTCCACCGCCATGTCGGCCTCGAGCATCTGGCTGATCGTCTGGCCGATGCGCAGCGGGAAGAGGCGCTGGTAGTTCGGCAGCCCGTCGAGGAACAGGATCCGGTCGGTGAGCGTCTCCGCGTGCCGCATCTCGTCGATCGACTCGGCCCTGGTGTGCTTGGCCAGCTTCACCCAGCCGAAGTTCTCCTGCATCTTGGCGTGCAGAAAGTACTGGTTGATCGCCGTCAGTTCGGCCGTCAGCTGCTCGTTCAGGAATTCGAGGACCCGGTCGTCTCCACGCATCCCCTCAGCTTAGACCGCCGCCACCTGGGCACGCCGCGGCAACACGCGGGCACTGCGAGTCGCGCTCGCCGAGCATGGCCCTGATCCGGTCCCTGCATATCCCGCAACTGGTGCAGGCACCCGTCGCCTTGGCCACCGCCGCGACCGTGGCCGCCCCGTTGTCCATCGCCGCGCCGACATCGTCAGTTGTCACGGCCCGGCAGATGCACGCGAACACGCCCGGACGTTCCTCTCGTTTGGGGTAAGCATGGTTAGGCTAACCTAACTTCGCCACCCAGTCCACGGTGAGGTGCGCCACAGCGCCGTGCGACGGGCAGGGCCGGCGAGGGCAGGGCCAGAATGGACCCCATGGTTTCTGAGATCTTCGATCCGGCGCGGTGGCGCGCGGTTGACGGGTTTTCCTTCACCGACATCACCTACCACCGCGCGGTTGAGTCCGGCACCGTCCGCGTGGCGTTCAACCGGCCCGAGGTGCGCAACGCCTTCCGCCCGCACACGGTGGACGAGCTGTACACCGCGCTCGATCACGCGCGGATGTCTTCCGACGTGGGCTGCGTGCTGCTGACCGGCAACGGCCCGTCGCCGAAGGACGGCGGGTGGGCCTTCTGCTCCGGCGGCGACCAGCGGATCCGCGGCAAGGACGGCTACCGGTACGCGGAAGGGGAGACCAGCGAGACCATCGACCCGGCGCGCAGCGGGCGGCTGCACATCCTGGAGGTGCAGCGCCTCATCCGGTTCATGCCCAAGGTCGTCATCTGCGTCGTGCCCGGCTGGGCCGCGGGCGGCGGGCACAGCCTGCACGTCGTCTGCGACCTCACGCTCGCCAGCCGCGAGCACGCGCGGTTCAAGCAGACCGACGCGGACGTGGCCAGCTTCGACGGCGGCTTCGGCTCGGCCTACCTCGCCCGCCAGGTCGGGCAGAAGTTCGCCAGGCAGATCTTCTTCCTCGCCGACACCTATGACGCCGAGGAAGGGCACCGGATGGGCACTGTCAACGCCGTGGTGCCGCACGCGGACCTGGAAAGCACCGCGCTGGAGTGGGCGGCGAAGATCAACGGCAAGAGCCCCACCTCGCAGCGGATGCTGAAGTACGCGTTCAACGCCATCGACGACGGCCTGGTCGGCCAGCAGCTGTTCGCGGGCGAGGCCACCCGGCTCGCCTACATGACCGACGAGGCCGCCGAAGGCAGGGACGCGTTCCTGGAGAAGCGCAACCCCGACTGGGAGCGGTTCCCCTGGTACTACTAGCCCGCTGACCAGGGCGCCGGCTGGGTTGCCGGGGAACCACGTAGCCCGTTCTGGATGCTCTCTTGATTATTCCGAACGTAGCGGGTGACTCCGGCACCGCCACTACTCGGAGGTCGCCGCGCTCGCGCAGGCTCTCCACCGTGTCCACGATCGTCGTCTCCGCCGGGCGCGGGCGCCAGCCGAGCTCGTCCTTGGCCCGGTCGTTGTGGATCACCAGCCGCGGCGAGGTCATCCCCCGGCGCCTCCTCGGTGGGCACCCTGGCGGCCAGCGGGCCGAACCGGCGCCGCAGGATCTCGGCCAGCTCCAGGTAGCTCATCGCCGGGCGGTCGGAGACGCCGATGAAGCGCTTGCCCGCCGCCGCGGGCGCGGCCATCGCCCGGATGTGCAGGTCGGCCACGTCGCGGACGTCGGCGATGCCGAAGCGGTGCCGCGGCGCGACGCTCATCGTCCCCGCCGAACATCGCCTTGATCAGGTACAGCGAGGAGCCCGTCGCGGCCGTCAGCGGCGGGCCGAGGATGAACGTCGGGTTGACCACGACCAGCTCGGTGCCGCCGCCCTCGCTGTTCATGAAGTCCCAGGCGGCGCGCTCGGCGATCGTCTTGGAGCGCGGGTAGGGCGGCAGGCCGGGCATGTCGGGATCGGTCCAGTCGTCCTCGGTGAACTCGGCGCCCGGCTTGGGGGTGTAGCCGATCGCGGCGAAGGACGAGGTGAGCACCACCCGCCGGGCGCCCGCGTCGCGGGCGGCGCGCAGCACGCGCAGCGTGCCCTCGCGGGCCGGGACGATCAGCTCGTCGGGATCCTTCGGCTGGGCGGGCGGGATGGGCGAGGCGACGTGGTAGACCTCGTCCACCCCGGCCATGGCGGCCTTCCAGCCGTCGTCGGACATCAGGTCGGCGGTGACGACCTCCAGGCCGGCGTCGTCCGCACCGCCGCGGCGGCACCGCGCGCGCGCAGGCCGTCCTCGCGGGCGGCCGAGCGCACCTTGGCGCGCACGTCTGGTCTCCGTGTTGCCGACCGCGCAGCAGCGCGGCGATCAGCTGCGTCCCCACGTACCCGGATGCCCCGGTCACCAGAATCTGGCTCATCGCTTGATCTCCATCTCCATGTCCATGCGGCTGAGGGCGGCGTGCACCCGCTGCTGCGCCTCGGCCTCCGCGGCGGCGTCGCCGCGCGCCCGGGCATCCCACAGCGCCGCCTTCTCGCGCAGGTAGTCGAGCCGGGTGTGCAGCGCGGCGATCTCCGCTGTCGATGCCGCTCGGCGTGCCGCAGCAGCAGGTCGCGCTGCTCGGCCGCCACCGCGCGGCGTGCTCGCCCCGGTTGGCGCGGCCGCGGTTGGCCTGGTAGGTGCGCATGTCCTCGATGCCCATGCCGAGCGCGCGCAGGCAGGCGAGCGCCTGGAGCACGTCGAGGTCCTCGTCGCCGTAGCGGCGGTGCCCGCTGCGCTCGTCCCGGTCGACCGGGCCGACCAGCCCGACCTCCTCGTAGTAGCGCAGCGTCGGCTCGCTCAGCCCGCTGCGCCGGGACACCTCCTGGATGGTCATCGCTGTCATGACCTCAGCGTCACATACCTCAAGCGCTTGAAGTCAAATGCCGCGCTGCGGCAGGTCAGGCGGCCGAACAGGCCTTCCAGCTGCCGGGCGTTGACGTGGGCGTAGTCGCGGTAGCAGTTGTTGAAGACCACGTGGGTCTCGTCGGCGTCCTCGGCCAGCTTCTTGACGTTGCCTGCCCACTCCTCCAGCTCCTTGTCGCTGTAGCGGTAGCCGAACCGCTCCTGGATGCTCTTGCTCTCCCACTGGTCGGAGTGGCCGTGCAGCCGGACGCACGGCCAGGTCGCTGGTGGCGGCGAGCACCGGCGGGATGGAGTTCGAGTAGCCCTGCGGCTCGTCCACGCACACGTAGGGCAGGTCGTGCGCGGACAGGAACTCCAGGGTCTCCTGCTGGTTGTCCTCGGTCATCCAGGTGTGATTGCGGAACTCCACGCAGACCCGGTCCGGCGCGACCCGCTCGGCGCAGTCCAGGATGTACTGCTTGTTCGCGCGGCCGATCGGGAACCACGGCGGGAACTGCAGCAGGATCGCGCCGAGCTTGCCCGCCGAGCGCAGCGGCTCGAGCGCGGCGAGGAACCGGTCCCACGCCTCGCCGCTCACGCTCCGGGTCGACGTCCTTGAGGTAGACCCGGTCCTTGCCCGCCTTGGCCGCCTCCTCGCGCAGGTCGGCTGGCAGCGCCTTTACCGGGGTCGGGTGCTGGGTGAACAGGCTGAACGCCTTGATGTTGAAGGTGAAGTGGCCGGGGTCCGCTCCGCCCAGGCCTCGCGGTCTGCTCGGCGGGCAGCGCGTAGTAGGCGGAGTCCACCTCGACCAGCGGGAACTGGCTCGCGTAGTACCTGAGCCGCTTCTCCGGGATTGCTGGCGCCGTCCGGGTACCAGCCGGAGTCGATCAGCGTCTTGTCGGTCCACCCCGCCGTGCCGACCCGGATCTCTCCCATACCGGATCATCTCCCATGCCTGCGGCCGGGGAAACCACTCGGCGTTGTTCAGCCTGTGCTTATCTAGGCCGCGCGGGTCGCGCGGTCGAACAGGGCGACCAGCTCGTCCCGGTAGGCGTCGAGGTCGAGGGCGGGTTCCATGGCCAGCTGGGCGAGCAGCCCGTCCAGGGCGGCCTTCAACGTCACGGCCATCACCCGGGGGGAGAAATCGCCGAGCGTCCCCTCGGCCTGGCCCGCGGCCAGGGCCGCCTCCACGAGCGCGCGCTCCCGGCCAAGGGTCCTGGCGTCGAGGTGGGGACGGCCGCTGGCGTCCCTGAAGCTGGTCCAGATCTCCGCGATCGCCATCATCTCCCGCCGGTGGGTCCGGTAGAAGTCGACCCACGCCCCCAGGTAGGTGGCCACGAAGCTGGCAGGCGGCACGTCCGCGAGGCGGGTGCCCACCTGCTCGCCCACCGAGGCGAAGACCGCGCCCACGACCGCCCAGACGAGGTCGTCGCGGGCCGGGAAGTAGTAGGTCACCACCCCCTTGCTCACCCCGGCCCGCCGCCCGACCTCGGCCACGGTGGTCTGCTGGTAGCCGACTTCGGCCAGGGCGTCGATGGTGCGGTCGACCAGCTGGGCCTTCCTGGCCGCCTGCGTGAAGGTGCCCTTGCTGCCCGCCGCCTCGCGGCGCGCATCGTCGTCATCAGCTACGTACGCTATAGCTTGATATTAGTACGGACGATCCTATATGAGCGTCAGCCGTATGGACGGGAACGACTTCGCGGCCCTGGAGTTCACCGGGCTGGTCAAGCAGTTCGGCGAGCACGTCGCCGTCGACCACATCGACCTCGTTGTCCCGGCGGGCTCCTTCTTCGGCCTCGTCGGCCCGAACGGAGCGGGGAAGACCACCTCGCTGTCGATGGCCGTGGGCCTGCTGCGGCCGGACGGCGGCACGGTCCGGATCTTCGGCCACGATGTCTGGGCCGACCCCGTGGCGCGCCAAGGCGCTGATCGGCGTGCTGCCCGACGGCCTGGCCCTGCCGGACCGGCTGACCGGCCGGGAGATCCTGCGCTACCTGGGCCTGCTGCGCGGGCTGCCCAGGGACGTGGTCGAGCAGCGCGCGGACGAGCTGCTCAGGGTCCTTGAGCTCGACCACGCGGAAACCACCGCCGTCGTCGACTACTCGACCGGCATGAGGAAGAAGATCACGCTGGCCACGGCGCTGCTGCACAGCCCGCGGCTGCTGCTGCTCGACGAGCCGTTCGAGGCGGTCGACCCGGTGTCGGCCGCCACGATTCGCACGATCCTGCAGCGGTTCGTCGCGGGCGGCGGCTCGGTGATCTTCTCCAGCCACGTGATGGCGCTCGTCGAACGCCTCTGCGATCACCTGGCCGTGCTCGCGGAGGGCAAGGTGGTGGCGGCCGGGTCGCTCGACGCGGTGCGCGGCGCGACAGTCCCTCGAGGACGCGTTCGTCGGCATCGTCGGCGCGCGCACCGACGGCGCGGAGGGGCTGTCGTGGTTGGCGTCCTGATCGAGATGCGGGCCGCCGTCACTGCGGCGGCAGACGACGGGCAAGCGGGCACGTCGGCGCCCTGCTGCTTGTCTTGCTCGTCACTCCTGCTGGCGGTCTTCACCCTGCTCGCGGGCCTCGCGCACTACCATTACGCCGGCGCGGGGCCAACGTCGTGGCGACCCTCTGCCTCGGCTGGCTACTCGGCTGGGTCACCGGGCCGCTGCTCACCGGGGACGACGCCGCGCTGCGGATGGACTACTTCAAGCTGCTGCCGATCCCGCGCCCGCAAGCTCGCGCTACGCCATGCTCGGCGCCGCCTTCGCCGACGTGTCGCTGGCGTTCAGCCTGGTCGCGTTCGCCGCCCTGATCGCGCTCGGCGCCCAGTCGGGCCCGGCGGCCGCGCTGACCGGGGCCGCCGCGATGCTGCTCGACCTGGTGCTCGCCGTCGTCGCCGCGCCAGGTCGCGATCGCCCTGTTCGGCCCGGTGATCAGCTCGCGCCGCGGCCGGGACTTCGCCGCGATGCTGCTCGCGCTGGTCATCACGCTGCTGGCGGTGGCGTCCAGCCTGGTGCCGCTGGTCGCGGCGCGGCTGACCGACGGCCGCTCGCCGGCGCTCGCCGCCGTGGTGCGCATCCTCCCCTCCGGCTGGGGCGCGGTCGCCGTGGACGCCGCGAGCCGGTCCGACTGGGGGCTGGTCGCGTTGTCGCTCGCCGGCCTGGTGGCGCTCATCGCCGTGCTGGTGCTCGCCTGGCCCTCGCTGCTCGCCCGCCGCCTGACGATGGCGCCCGGCGGCGCCCGCCGGGGTGGTCGCGGGTCATGGTCACGCGCACGGTCACGGCGTTGCCGCTCGGCGGGTGCTGCCCGCCACCCCGCTCGGCGCCGTGCTCGGCCGGGAGCTGCGGCTGTACTCGCGCTCCATGCTGCGCAGCATGCTGCTGATGATCTCGTTCCTGGTCGGCCGTGCGTCGTCGCCATCATCGGCGCGGCTCAGCGGCAAGACCACCGGCGCTGCCGTTCTGCGGGCTGCTGTTCACGCTCATCGCGGCCGGCTGCTTCACCAACTGCTACGGCGACGACGGCACGTCGCTCTGGCTCACCCTGGTCGTGCCCGGCGCCGCCCGGCCGGACGTCCGCGGCCGGGTGTGGGCCTGGTTCCTCGTCGTCGGGCCGGCCGGGCCTGCTGCTCACCGTGGTGCTCACCGCGGTCAGCGGGCAGGCCTGGGCCTGGCCCTGGGTCCTGGCCGCCGAGCCCGCCCTGGTCATCGGCTGCGCCGGGCTGCTCGCGGCGATCGGCGCCTGGTCGGTGAACGGCCCCGCCCCCGACGGCGGCCCGTCGCCCATGCGGGTGCTGAAGACGCACGTCGCGCTGATCGTGCTCCCGGTTGTCGTGCTCTTCCCCGCCGTTGCCCTGCTCGTCCCCGGCACGATCGTCCACAGCCTGCTGCTGCGCTGGCTGGCGGTGCCGGTCGCCATCGGCTGGGCCGCGTTCCTGAGCCGGCGCTCGGCGCGGGCGGCGGTCCGGCGGCTCGAGACCCAGGGGCCGGAAATCTTCGCGCGCACCCGCACGGTCACCGCCTAGCCGCTCTGCCTTGAGGCTGGTGACACGGCCGCGGTGCGCGGCCGCCGTGCGGTTTTCCGTGCGGGTTGCCTGTGGGATATTACGGACTTCTTGCGCTATTCCCTCGCGCCGTGCGCGCGGATTCGCGTTTCTCTAATCTATAACCATGGATGTGCCGCCTGGATGGATACGGCGGTTTACCAGCTCAGCTGTGTGGCCTGCAGGCATGCCGGGAATTTCTCGAA
Organism: uncultured Actinomycetota bacterium; assembly: GCA_963850115.1. GTDB lineage: Bacteria > Actinomycetota > Actinomycetes > Streptosporangiales > Streptosporangiaceae > Trebonia. Next base: position 35,873 of record CAWKKG010000011.1, on the reverse strand, counting down.
GAAGCGCTGAGGAAGGGAAGGCAAATTCATGTATTCCCGCAAAACGCACCGCAATTCGAGACGACGCACCGGGTCGCGTACCGCCCTGCGAGTGTCCCTGATCGCGGCGGGCGCCAGCGTCCCCGTCTTCGTCGTCGGCTACGCCGTGGCGGCGACGCACGACGGGGCCGCGACTAATACGGCCAATGTCTCGACGCTCAGTCCCACGAGCGGTTCGGCGGCCGGTCCTGCGAGTGGTTCCGCGACTGGCTCCACGACCGGGGTCGGCGGCTGGGGCCGGGGCGGCTACACGATGATGCCGGGCCGGCCGGGTCGACCGCGCCTGCGCCGGGCGTCGACCGCTCCGGGGCCGGGGAACTCCGTGACGTCGGGGCCGGCCGCCAACGCCGCCGTGACGAGCCAGAACTGGTCGGGCTACGCCGCCGCCGGCAACGCGGGAGCGTTCACCAGTGTGTCGGCGTCGTGGACGCAGCCGACCGTGACCTGCGGCGCGACCAACACCTTTTCCAGCTTCTGGGTCGGCCTCGACGGTGACGGGACGCCGTCGGTGGAGCAGACCGGCACCGAGGCCGACTGCGACAACGGCACCGCCGCGTACCAGGGCTGGTTCGAGATGTTCCCGAACGCCCCGGTGTTTTACAACAACCCGGTCATGCCCGGCGACGCGATGAGCGCCTCGGTGGTGGCGAACGGCGGCGGCGCGTTCACCTTGACGCTGACGGACGCGACCCAGAACTGGACGCAGACCACTAACCAGACCTCGAACACGGCGGAACTCGGCTCGGCGGAAGTGATCGCGGAGGCCCCGAGCAACGGGACCGTGCTGCCGCTGTCGAATTTCGGCACCGTGAACTTCACGAACGCCACGGCCGACAACGAGCCGATCGGCGACGAGAACCCCGACGCGCTGACCATGGTGTCGGGCGCTGGTGTCACCGAAGCCACGCCTTCCGCGCTCACCGGGGCCAACGCGTTCAGCGTGACCTGGGACAGCAGCGGGTCGAGCACGGGGGCGGCGTCTTCAACCGGCGGGGCATCCCCAGGGACCACCCCGGCCGGCTGACAGCCGGGGCCCGGGACGCGTGAGCCGCGTCCCGGGCCCCGTTTTAAGTTCGCTGGCCCATACCCGGCATTTAATGATATCCGGGCCACGGATTAGCAGGTAAACTCCGCTCACCATGTAAACAATTTTTATGATGTAAGAAAAACGTTCCTCACGCACGCTTTTCCTTCGGCTTGCGAAAAGCTTACCGGTTGTGTGGAACCTGCCCGGCCCGCGCGACTGGAGCACAACCGCCAGACCTTCGACGGCGAGAAAGGGGCAACGGAGGGGTCAAGTGGTGCTGGCGGCGATCAATTCGGTCAGCTGGTCGTCCAGTGGAGCGGGGGACGTCAGCCGGTTGTCGATGACGGTGTGCGGGACGGCGGGGGCGTCGTCGAGGCGCATGCGGGCGGTGAACGCGGCGAAGTCCGCCAGCTTGCCCGTGTCCCGGCCCGACCCCCTGGCGATGAGCCGCTGGCGCAGCGTGGCCGCGTCCGCGCGGACCCAGACGAGCCGCACCGGGCCGCCGCCAAGCCCGTCGACCCATGACCGCCACGCGTCACCGTCGTGGATCTGGCGGGTGAACGGTCCGGACAGCAGGACCGGGCAGCCGTAGGAGCGGATCTCGCGGGCCGTCGCGGTCATCCCGCCGTACTCGTGCACCTTGACGTGCTCGTCGTACCACGGGCCCTCGCGCTCGCCCGGCGGTCGGCCGGCGGCCGCCAGGGTCGCCGCCACGAACGAGCCGTACATCGTGTCCTTGTCGAGGAGCGCGGGCACCGGGGCAAGCCGCGCGAGGAGCAGCCGGGCGACCGTGGTCTTGCCCGCGCCGGGCGGTCCGGCCACCACCCACGCGGGCGCGGAGTCGCTCATGGGCAGCAGACTAGGACACGCCCGACTTGATCCGGCTGCCCGGGCCCGGTTCCGTGCGAAGCCGCGGGCGGTCTCCCAGCTCGTGGCCGTCCTCGCAGGTCAGCGTGACCCGGATGCGGGCACCGCAGCCGGCGTGCCTGACCACGGCCGGCGGCCCCTCGGGGCCGGCGAGGTTGCGGTCGCCCCAGTCCATGAACGCGAGCAGGATCGGGATCAGCTCGCGGCCGGGCCCGCTCAGCCGGTACTCGTGCCGTTCGCGGGCGCCCGGCTCGCGGTAGGCGGTGCGCTCGACGAGGCCGGACTGGCTCAACCGGGCGAGCCGCTTGGACAGGACGTTGCGCGCGATGCCCAGGTGGCTGGCCAGCTCGTCGAACCGGCCGACGCCGTTGGCCACGTCGCGCAGCACGAGCAGCGTCCACCGGTCGCCGATGACGGACAGCGTCCTGGCGATCGAGCAGGCATCACTGTCGTAAGCGCTATACGGCCTCATGGCTGGCATGGTACGCGTGCTAGGTTGCTTTTAGAAACTCAGACGCAGTGCGAGGTGGCCATGACGACAGCGGCAGAGACCGAGCCAGTACCCGATAGCGAGGCCGGGCAGCCGGAGGCGCCGCGCCGGGAGCGGACGTTCTCCTGGGCGGATCCGGCCGCCATCGCCCGCGCGGGCGCGGGCATGAGCGGCATGGAGTTCTTCGACGCGATCGGCGCGGGCACGATCCCGCCGCCGCCGGTGATGCGGGCGCTTGACTTCGACGGCATTTCCTTCAGCGAGGGGCGGGCCGCGTTCCTCCTGACGCCGAAGGAGTTCCACTACAACCCGCTCGGCACGGTGCACGGCGGCGTGTTCGCGACCATGCTCGACTCCGCGTGCGGCTGCGCCGTGCACACGATGCTGCCGGCGGGCGTCTTCTACACGAGCCTGGACCTGTCGGTGAAGTTCCTCCGCCCGGTCACGGTCCAGACCGGGCCGATCACCGCCGAGGGCACCGTCGTCCACCTAGGCAGGCGCACCGCCCTCGCCGAGGCCCGCATCACCGACGCCGCGGGCAAGGTGTACGTCACCGCCACGAGCAGCTGCCTGCTGATGCGGCCGGAGTAACCCGGGTCACCGCGCTCCCTAACGCACCGGATCGCCTGCCCCACATACCGTGACACGCCGCCCCTAGTGCGATAACTAACCTTTTGCCGCGATAAAGTGACGGGCTTCCATCGCGCGTGACCGGGGTACCAGTGGGGTGTCACCTGCGTCTCGTGGCGATCGCAGCGGCGACCGACCGCATGGATGCCTGACGCTGTGGTTGGCGGTACGGGCTATCGGGCCGACGGGGAGGGTGATGAGGGGCGGCACTGCGCGGGGCGCGCTGGAGCTCGGTGCTCTTGGTGTTGTATTCGGCGACATCGGGACGAGCCCGCTGTATACCGTGCAGACGATTTTCAACCCGTCCGACCCGCACCACGTCAAGGTGACGACCGAGAACGTGTACGGCATCGTCTCGCTGATCTTCTGGGCGGTGGTGGCCGTCGTGATGGTCACCTACGTGCCCCTGGTGATGCGCGCCGACAACGACGGCGAGGGCGGGATCATGGCGCTGATCACGCTGATCCGCCGCCGCGGCGCGCCGAGCAGGCGGCGGATCGCGCTGATCGCTCGCCGCGCTCGGGGTATTCGGCGCGTCGCTGTTCTTCGGCGACAGCATGATCACCCCGGCGATCTCGGTGCTCTCCGCGATCGAGGGCGTGCAGGTCGCGGCGCCGTCCGTCGGCAGCATCGTGCTCCCGATCACCGCGGTGATCCTGATCGGCCTGTTCCTGCTGCAGCGGCTCGGCACCGGCGCGGTCGGGCGGCTGTTCGGGCCGGTGATGGCCCTCTGGTTCATCGTGATCGCCGCCTGGGGCATCCGCGGCATCGTCAGCAACCCGTCGATCCTCAAGGCGCTGTCCCCCACCTACGCGGTCTCGTTCCTGTTCGGGCACTTCAGCACGGCGTTCTTCTCGCTGGCGGCGGTGGTGCTCGCGGTGACCGGCGCCGAGGCGCTCTACGCCGACATGGGGCACTTCGGCCGCGGCCCGATCACCCGGGCGTGGCTGTTCCTGGTGTTCCCCGCCTGCATCCTCAACTACCTGGGGCAGGGCGCCCTGATCCTGTCCCATCCCCAGCGCGATCAGCAACCCCTTCTTCCTGCTGGTGCCCGGGTGGGCGCGGATCCCGATGGTGATCCTGGCCGCCGCCGCGACCGTCATCGCCTCCCAGGCGGTCATCTCCGGCGCGTTCTCGCTGACCCAGCAGGCCGCGCAGATCGGGTACCTGCCGCGGCTGCGCATCGCTCACACCTCGGAGGAACGGGTCGGGCAGATCTACGTCCCGTGGATCAACTGGGCGCTGTGCGTCGCGGTGCTCGCGCTGGTCTTCACGTTCCGCACCTCGACCGCGCTGGCCTACGCGTACGGCGTGGCGGTCACCGGCACGATCACGATCACCACGCTGCTGTTCTTCTACATCGTCCGCAGCCAGTGGAAGAAGCCGCTGTGGCTCGTCCTCCCCGGCGCCGCCGTGCTGCTCACCATCGACCTGCTGTTCTTCGCCGCCAACCTCACCAAGCTGCCGCACGGGGCCTGGCTGCCGCTCGCCATCGGCATCGTGGTGTTCACCGTCCTCACCACCTGGCAGAAGGGGCGGGCCGCTGGTCAGCCGCCAGCGCATGCTCGACGAGGGATCGCTGCGCGACGTTCATCGACGAGCTGCACGGCAAGAAGCCGCCGCTGCCCCGGGTGCCGGGCATCGCGATCTTCCTCAACCGCGGCAAGGACACCGCCCCGCTGGCCCTGCGGGCCAACGTCGAGCACAACCACGTGCTGCACGACCACGTCATCATCCTGACCGTCAAGACGCTCCCGGTCCCGCACGTGCCGGAGCGAGGACCGGCTGGAGATCGACGACCTCGGCTACAAGGACGACCGGATCTACCATGTCACGCGCCCGCTTCGGCTACATGGACACCCCCGCCGTCCCGCCGCTGCTGCCGCTGATCCGCCAGGCCAGCCCGGAGGGGCAGCTCGACGACGACATGGTGTCTCCTACTTCCTGTCCACCATCGAGGTGCGCAAGGGGAACACGCCAGGCATGAGCCGCTGGCGCAAGCGCCTGTTCATCGCCACCACCCGGCTGACGGCCGACGCCGCCGAGTACTTCAAGCTCCCCCGCGACCGCACCGTCATCATGGGGTCGCGCATCGAGCTCTGACCGCGGCGGCGCCCGCGCCCCCGCCAGAAGTCGATGAACTGGTAGTCGAACCCGGTCCCGCCGGCCGACGGAGTCACCACCGGCGCCTGGTGGTCATCGCAGGTACTCCTTGAGCTTGACGATCTGCTCAAGCTGCTCGCGCTGCGATTCCAGGGTCGTGGTCGCGATCCGCACCGCCAGGTGCCTGGCGCCCGCCTCCACGTACCCGCGCAGTTTCTCCGCGACCACGTCGGCGGGTCCCGCCGCGAGCGCCTGGATCTGCTCTAGCTGCTCCAGCGGCAGTCCGTAGCTCGCCTCGGCGAACGTGCCGAGCAACTGACGGCCCCGTTCGACGGTGTCCGTCACCACCACGGACACGAACAGCGCGGGTGTCACCGCCGCCGCGTCACGGCCGGCCTCGCTGGCCGCGACGCGCACGGTGGCCAGCCCTTCCGCGTATGCGGCCGCCGTTGGCGGGTACGGCATCCATCCGTCGTAGCGCCGTCCGATGCGCCGCAGCGCCGACTCGGACGCGCCGCCAAGCCATACCGGCGGCCCGCCCGGGCGGGACGGCGCGGTCATCGGCGGCAGCTGCTCGAAGCGGAGCAGCGACCCGTGGAACGAGCCGCCTCCCCCGGGATTCGCCCACAGCTGCCGCCACAGCGCGACAGTCTCGTCCAGGCGGGTGAACCGCCGCTCCCACGGCACTTCAGAAAGCACGTGCTGGGGCACGCCGAACGCGCCGGGAAAGCCGGCGCCCACGGTCAGCACGAGCCGGCCGCCGGACAGCAGGTCGATGGAGGCCAGCGTCTGCGCCGCCTGGACCGGCCGCCGCAGCACCGGCAGCAGCGCCGCCGTGCCGAGCGTCACCCGGCTGGTCAGCGGCGCCACCGCGGCGAGCATCGTCAGGGCCTCGATGCGCGGCGTGAGCAGGAAGTCGTTGACCCACAGCGACGAGTACCCGAGCTCCTCCGCCCGCACCGCGAAGTCAAGCAGCTCGCGCGGGTCGATTCCCTGGCCCCACTGCGCCTGCCCGATCGGGATCAGCACGCCTAGCTTGATGTCATCCATGCGAGCCATGCTGCGGGCCGCCGCGCGGGCCGGCAATTCCCGGCAGGGAATCGCGCGAGCGCACCGGGGCGGCTAAGACTGGAACCTGTGGACTTCCCCGTCGCGCTGAAGGAACGCCGCGCCGCCCGCCGGCTGAGCCAGCTTGAGCTGGCGCTGCTCGCCGGGACGACGCAGCGGCACCTCAGCTTCATCGAGAGCGGCCGCTCGCTGCCCGGCCGCGAGATGGTCGTCCGGCTCACGGAGTCGCTCGGCCTGCCGCTGCGCGAGCGCAACGAGCTGCTGCTGGCGGCGGGCTACGCGCCCGCCTACCCGGAGACGGCGCTCGACAGCCCCGACCTCGCCCCCGTGCTCGGCGCGCTCAGGCACGTACTGGACGCGCACATGCCCTACCCGGCCATCGTCGTCGACCGGTACGGCGACATCGTCGCCGCCAACGCGGGCCAGCGGATCCTGGCCGACGGGTCCGCCGAGCACGTCCGCGCGAACGCCTACCGGCTCGCCCTGCACCCGGAGGGCATGCAGCCGCGGATCGCCAACTTCGCCGAGTGGGCCTGGCACGTGCTGAACGCCATGACGGCCGAGCTCAACCGCAATCCCGACAAGCGCCTGGCCGCGCTGCACGCCGAGCTCGCCGAGTACGTCCCGCCGGCCCGCGTCGCGCCCGGCCACCTGGGCTTCGCCGTCCCGCTCCAGCTGCGCACGCCGCACGGCGAGTTGCGGCTCATGACCACCATCACCAGCTTCGCCACCGCGGTGGACGTCACGGTGTCGGAGCTGAAGCTGGAGGCGTTCCTGCCCGCCGACCAGGCGACCGCCACCGCGCTGAGCCAGCGGGCCGCGCGGCCCGGCCTGCCCGCGTGAGGCCGGGCGCACGTTCGCGGCCGAGCCTGGGTAACTCCGCGGCGAGGCCGTCGATGACGGTGAGCCGGGCGGCCCGGCGAGCGGGAAGCACCGAGGCCAGTAGCGCCGCGACCGCGGCGACCGCGATGTAGCCGGTGATCTGCAGGACCGGGTAACTGACGGGGCCGCCGTCGGTGCGCAGGAACGCCCGTCCCGTCGCCCAGCCGAACCCGACGCCGAATGCCACCCCCGCAACCGCTCCCATGAGGCCGAGCAGCACCGCCTCCAGGCTGATCATCCACCGCAGTCCCCGTCCGGTGAGGCCGAGCGCGCGCAGCAGCGCGGACTCCCTGGTCCGTTCCAGGACGGCCAGGGACAGCGTGTTGGCCATGCCGAACAGCGAGATCACGATGGAGGTGGCGAGCAGGCCGTCGAGCAGCGTGGCCAGCTTCTGGACCGACGCGATCATGTGGGCCCGCAGCGATGCCTCCGAGGTGATATCGATCAGCGGGTAATCGGCGACCGCGGCGTCCACCGCAGCGGCGGAGGCCGCGGTCGAGACGCCTGGACGGGCCTTCACCGCGACCTCGGTGTCCTCACCCGGGCCGAGGTACCTGGTGAAGTCGGTCCACGAGATCAACGCGGTCTCGTCAAGCACACCGTCGGAGAAGGTGCCGTCCACCACGAACGGATGCCCGTCGACCGCAACCTGTCCGCCCACCGCCACGTGCAGGGCGCTGGCCTCGATGCCGCTCAGCACGATGCCGCCGGTGCCGCCCTCGACCCGCGACAGCGATCCGGTTGTCACCAGCGGCATGAACACGGATCGGTACGCCGACGGCTCGGTCGCCGCAACCTGCGCCTGATGACCGTCCAGCGACGCGCCGCCCTCCCGTATCCCGACCGCGACGGCGATCCGCGGGCTGGCCCGCAGGCTGCTCACGACCGGCTCGGGTACGCCTCCCTGCTTCACCGACAGCAGGTAGTCGGCGGGGAAGTGACGGTTCGCCTCGTGCGTGGCGAACTGGTCGGCGGTGGACAGGACGACCGAGAAGAGCGTCATCAGGCCGATCCCGATGGTCAGCGCCACCGTCGTGGTGGCCGTGCGTGACGGGTTGCGGCGTACGCGCGGCGGTCGCGAGCCGCATGCGCACGCCGAGCAGGCGCGACGGCAGCCAGCCGAGCGCGGCCGCCAGCGGCCCGGCCACCAGCGGCCCGATCGCCAGGAAACCCAGGAAGAAGATCGTGCCGCCGGCCGCGATCATGAGAAGGCCGGTCTTGCCAGTAGGGATGCCCTTCGCGGTGAGCGCGAGCCCGACGGCGCCAAGCACCGTCGCCAGGATGATCCGCGTTTTCCGGCCGCGCACGGCGCCCTCGTGCGGGGTGGCCAGGGCGGCGACCGGAGCCGTCCGCGCCGCCGCCGCCGCGGGCAGCAGGGCGGCCCCGACCGTGACGACCGTGCCCGTTAGCAGGGACAATGCCGCGGTGGCGGGGGTCAGCGAGACGCTGCCCGAGTTCACCGCGGCCGCCAGCACCGTGCCGAGGCCGAGCCCGGCGATGCTGGCCGCGAGCCCGAGTACCGCCGACTCGGTCAGTACGTCCGCCAGGACCTGACGCCTCGTCGCGCCGACGCAGCGCAGCAGCGCCACCTCGCGGAGCCGCTGGGCGAGCAAGGTGCGGAAGGTGTTGTAGATGACCAGGGCGGCGACGACGAGCGACACCATGGCGAAGATCAGCAGGCCGGTGGACAGCAGGCCCTCTCCGCCCGCGTTCTCCTCCGCGAGCAACGCGACGAGCTGACCGCCGGTTCCCGTGGACGCGCGAGCGAGCCGCAGGCCGGCCAGCCGGGCTGCCAGCGCGGACTGGCTTACCCCGGGCACGGCCGCCACGTCGATCCGCTCGTAGCCGCCGGCGCCGGTGAGCGCCCGCAGGGTCGCGGCGGGCAGGATCAGCACCGACCCGCCGGCCGCGTCGTGCGAGATGCCCACGTCGACGATCCCGGTGACCACGAGCCCGCGCGCGTGGCCGTCCTTATCGATGACGGTGATCCGCGTTCCCGCCGTCACGTGATCCAGCGCCGCCGTGTCCTGGTCGAGGAGCACGCTGCCGCCGCCAGACAGCACCGTGTAGTCACGGAACCGCGGGTCGGCGGGCAGGTCCTCGGCGATGCCGGCGTAGGCGCGGCCGCCCGCCCCGACGATCGGCAGCGGGCCCCGCATCCTGCCTTCGGCCGCGGCGGCGCCCGGCACCGCGCGCACCGCGCCGAGGTCGGAAAGCGGAAGCAGGGCCCCGCTGGCGGGCGACGACCGACGCGTCGACGTTCTTGGCCTGGGCCGCGAACTGACGGTAATAAGCCGCGTGGACGGTGGCGGTGTTGACGAGCGTCCCGGCCGCGAACGCGACGCCGAGCGCCACGGCGGCCGCGGAAAGCAGCAGGCTCCGCCACCGGGCCCGCAGGCCCGCGAGCGTGACGGTCAGCATTCCTGCCCCTTGAGCGCGTCAAGCAGCTGTGCCGTCGACGGGCTCATCAGCTCGCCGTGGAACCGCCCGTCGGCCAGGAAAACGACCCGTTCCGCGTAGGACGCCGCGACGGGGTCATGCGTCACCATGACGATCGTCTGCCCGAGTTCGCGGACGGACTGCCGCAGGAACCCGAGCACCTCCGCCCCGGACCGGGAGTCCAGGTTGCCGGTTGGCTCATCGGCGAAGATGACGTCCGGGCGGGAGATCAGCGCGCGGGCGCAGGCGACCCGCTGCTGCTGTCCGCCGGAGAGCGCGCTGGGACGGTGCCGCAGGCGGTCGCCGATGCCGAGCGCGTCGACCACCTCACGGAACCAGCGCGGGTCGGGCTGACGGCCGGCGAGTTCAAGCGGCAGCCGGATGTTCTGCTCCGCGGTGAGCGCGGGCAGCAGGTTGAACGACTGGAAGACGAAGCCGACGTGGTCCCGGCGGAACAGCGTGAGCTGCCGGTCGGATAGACCGCTGATCTGGGTGTCGCCGACCAGGATGGAGCCGGACGTCACCGTGTCCAGCCCGGCCAGGCAGTGCATCAGGGTCGACTTACCGGAACCGGATGGCCCCATGATGGCGGCGAACGCTCCGGTGTCGAAGCCGACCGTCACGCGGTCGAGGGCCAGGACGGCGTTCTGGCCCTGCCCGTACGTCTTGCTGACGTCCTTGGCGATGATCATGGGTTCGACGGTAGGGAACCGCCCGGGGTGGGCGCCTCGGGCGCGCGGCCGGTTTCGCGGCTACGCGCCCCCGCGTAGCGCTACGCGCCTGGACGTACCAGCCCGGCCTCGTAGGCGTAGACCACGGCCTGAACCCGGCCCCGGAGGCCGAGCTTGCCCAGGATGTTGCTGACGTGCGTGCGGACGGTCGCCTCGGACAGGTACATCCGCCCGGCGATCTCCGCGTTGGACAGCCCCAGGGCGACTTCCCGCAGGACCTCGGTCTCCCGCGCGGTCAGCGGGCCGCCCGCGGGCCCGGGGGCGCCGGCTCCCGGCGCTGATTGCGGGGCGGTCCCGGCCTGCCCGCCGGGTCCGGGCCAGACGGGCGCCGACGCGGTAAACCGGGCGAGCAGCCGCCGGGTGGTGCTTGGCGCCACGACGGCGTCGCCGGAATGGACGATCCGCACCCCCTCGATGAGGTTCCTGGCCCCTGTGTCCTTCAGCAGGAAGCCCGACGCGCCGGCCTTGATCGCCTCGTAGACGTACTCGTCCAGGTCGAACGTGGTCAGGATGAGCACGCGGGGGGCATCGTCGCCGGCCCGGATGCGGCGGGTCGCCTCGACGCCGTCCATCCGCGGCATCCGCACGTCCATCACCACCACATCGGGCCGCGCCTGCGCGATGAGCTCGATGGCCTCCGCGCCGTCGCCGGCCTCGCCGACCACCTCCAGGTCTGGCTGCCCGGACAGGACGAGCCGGAATCCGGTCCTGACCAGTTCCTGGTCGTCCACCAGGACAACGCGGATCACGCCCACGGCAGCCAGGCCAGGACGCGGAACCCGCCGGTCGCCCCGGGCCCGGCGGTGAACGTGCCGCCAAACATGGCGGCCCGTTCCCGCATCCCGATCAGGCCATGGCCGCTCCGGCCCGGGGCGGTCAGCCCGCGGCCGTCGTCCGCCACTTCGACCTCCATGGCGCTGCTCGCAGTACCTCAGCCGCACATCCGCGGACGCTTCCGGGCCGGCGTGCTTGACCGTGTTCGTCAGTGCCTCCTGCACGATGCGGAACACGGCGAGCGCCAGCCCTTGCGGGAGGTCGCGCGGCTCGCCGTCGACCCGGAGCCGCACCGGCAGCGGGACGCTCTCGATCAGGTCCTGAAGCTGGCCGATCCCCGGCTGCGGCTCCGCTATGCCGCGGTCGCTCCGCAGCACGCCGAGCAGCAGGCGCAGGTCGGTCAGGGCGGCGCGCCCCGTGCGGCCGATGGCGGCGACGGCCGTGCGTGCCTCGCCGATGTCTTGCTGCTCGATCGCGGCGTCGGCGCCGTCGGACTGAACGACCATCAGGCTCACGCTGTGCGCGATGATGTCGTGCAGTTCTCGCGCTATCCGTTCGCGTTCTTCCGCCACCGCCACCCGGGCCAGCGCCTCGCGCTCGCGTTGCAGGCGTTCTGCGCGGTCCTCCAGGCCGGCCAGGTAAGCGCGGCGGGTGCGCGCGACGGTCCCGAACGCCCAGGCCAGCAGCACCGGCGCGAACAGGGCGGACCAGGCGACAACCTCGTTCAAGGTGTTCCTGACGAGGCTTGCCCACACCAGGGCCGCGACGGCGGCCCCGCCGATGCCGCCGGTTAGCGCGATCAAGCGCGTCGGCGCGGGTCCCGTAGGCCGCCGCGGAATAGATCGCGATGATGATCCCGGCATCGTAGAAACCAGGCAGCGTCCGGTCGATGGCGCCGCCGGCGAGGGCGGCGGTCAGCTGCGTCAGCCCGAGGAGGAAGCAGGCCAGCAGCACCGGGAGCGGGAAACGACGCCGCCAGTACAGCGCCACGCTAATCGCCGCGCTGAGCGGCAGGCTCCAGCCGGCACCGTGCGCGCCCGGGCCGGCCACCCCGAGCACGAGCGGGATCGCGGCCACCCCGAGGTCCGTCAGCCGACTATGCACCGCTCCACCGTAGGTCACGCGTCGCGGCCCGGGCATCGTCCGCGATGCGTATTCCGTCCTCCGACGCCGCTCTTACGGCCTGCTGCGCGAGGGCGGTCGGCTGGTGACCCTCGGCGCGCCCCCGGACCAGGAGCGGGCGGGCCGGCACAAGGTCCACGCGATGTTCTTCGTCGTCGAGCCGGACGCTAACGAGCTCGCCCGGCTCGCGGAGTTGGCCGACACCGGAAGGCTGCGCGCGTGATCAGCCAGACCTTCCCGCTCGCCGAAGGGCGCAATGCGTTCGAAAGCGGTGGCGGGGCCCGGAGTCCCGGCAAGACGGTCCTCGTCGTGCGCTGATCTACCCGGTAATTGGGCGGGCGGCGGGTCCGGCGGGCGGGGCCGGGGTGGGCTGGCCGGGTTCTGGCCAGGGCTGGTGGCGGATGGCGGGGACGGTGAGCACGGCGAGGGTCGTGGCGACGGACCAGGCGGCGCCGAACGCGAGGACGGCACGGGCGCCGAGGGCGGCGGCCACCGGGCCCGCGGCGGCGAACGCGACGGGGCCCAACGCGTAGGCGCCGGCCATGTTGAACGCGCCGACCCGGGACAGTGCCGCGGCGGGGATGAGGCGCTGGTTCACGGTTGAATCGAACGCGTCGCCGAACGCGGTGCCGAGGCCGGCGGCGAGCGCCGCCGCGGCGACCGCGGGCAGCGGCAGCCGCAACGCGAGCGCGAGCGGCGGGAACGCGAAGCCGAACGTGGTCAGCGTGGAGACGAGCAGCGGACGGCGCGGGCGGCGGCCGAGGGCGAGCAGGCCGCCGAGCGTCGCGCCGCCGCCGTAGCAGGCCAGGATCGTGCCCCACGCCCGGGCGCCGCCAAGGTACTGACGGGCCAGGACCGGGCCGAGTACCAGGTACGGTCCCCAGGTCACCAGGTTGAACAGCGCGAACTGCACGGTCTGCGGCCACAGCCAGGGGTGGGCATTGAACTCCGTCCATGCGTCGGCCAGTTCACCGCGCAATGACCGGGCCGGGCGCGCCCGCCGCCGCGGCGGCTCGGCGGGCTCCAGGCGGAGCCGGGCCAGGGCCAGGGCGCTCAGCGCGTAGCTGCCCGCGTCGACGGTGATCACCAGGGCGGGGCTGGTCACCGCGATGAGGAGGCCCGCGAGGGCCGGGCCGGCCACCTGGGCGGCCGCCTGGGCCGCGCCGAGCAGCGCGTTCGCGTCGCCAAGCCGGGCGGGCGGCACGAGTTGCACGGGGAAGCCGGAAAGCGCCGGCAGGAAAAACGCGTTGCCGGTCCCGACCGCGAGCGCGGCCCCCACGAACAGCCAGAGGCCTGGGTGCCCGATGGCCAGCGCGGCCGCGAGCACGGCCTGGGCCGCGCCGCGCACCAGGTCGGCGGTCAGCATCACCCGGCGGCGGCCCAGGCGGTCCGCGAGCGCGCCGCCGAACAGCAGGAACGCGACCATCGGCACGATTTCCGCGGTGAACACGAGGCCGAGCCCGGTCGCCGTGCCGCCGTCACCGAGCAGCGCGAAGGCGATCGCGACCGACGACATGGCGCTGCCGAGCAGCGAGCCGCAGTAGCCAGCGTAGAACAGACGGAAATCCCGGGCGCGCAGCACCGCGAGCCTTTCCGGGAAATATTTACTGCGGGAGTAAGCCGCGGTCGTTCTGGATGATGATTTACTGCGGTTTTTGAATGCCAAGAATTTCACCATTCCTGCAATATAAATGCTTTCCGCAAGAATTTGTTACCGCAGTAAATGCGTTATCGGGAAGAGTTATGATGGAGTGCAGGACTGGTTCGCGGGAAATCTGAGCGCGAGCCGAAGCGCGCGCCCCTGCCCCCAGACTGAGGAGGGAGGGAGCGACGAAGGAGCGGACGAGCGACGAGGGAGGAGGCAGGGGTCCCGAGCGCGCGGAGGCGAGTGCGGAAAATGGGTGTGGCCGTGTGGTCGCAGGCGCCGGTGGAGTACGCGGTCGCGGTCGAGGAGTACCTTGGCCAGGCGGCGCTCGGCCCCGGGTCGCGCCGGGTCTACCGGGTCTCGCTGACCGGGTGGGCCTGGCCGATCGTCGGGAAGCCGATTCCCGCGGGCGCGGGACGGCGTGGCGCGGCGCCGCCGATCGTGCCGCTGGCGCTGCTCGACGAGCCGGGGACCGCGGCGCGGCTGAGCGCGGCGCTCGCGGAGCGCGCGGTCCTGGCCGACGCGCGCACGGTCAACCGCGAGCTGTCCGCGCTCCGCAGCGCGGCGGGCTGGTGGCTTGACCAGGGCTGGATCCGCGCGGACCCGACCACGGGGCTGCGGCACCGGCCGCCGGACCCGCTCGCCGCCCCGCTGCGGGCCGCCCAGGTCGAGGAGCTGCTGCGCCTTCCCGTCAGCCTGCGGGAGCACGCGTTCTGGCGGCTGCTGTACGACTCGGGCGCGGGCGCGGCGCGGGTGCTCACGCTCGACGTCCAGCACGTGGACCTGGCCCGGCACCGGACCCGGGCCAGGTCCGTCGACTGGCCCGGCGCGGGCATCGCCTGGCAGGAGGCGACCAGCCAGGTGCTGCGCTGGCTGCTGGCCGGGCGGACCGCCGGGCCGGTGTTCGTGACCGACCGCGCGCGGGCCACGGGCACGGCCGCCGACCGCTGGCCCGTGACCGGGCAGGCGCGCATGTCCTACCGGCGCGCGGCGGAGCTGTTCACCACGCTGACCAGGCCGCTGGACCCGGCGGGCCACGGCTGGACGCTGCACCAGCTCAGCGGCGCGGGCCCGGCGGAACTTGCCCGCCGTTCCCGGTAAGCCGGCTGATGCCAGGACCCCTCGCGCACAGGCCGCCCAATTAGTACATTCTGCGCCAGAAAGCCGCGAGACGGTCTTCATTGTTGCGGGGCGCACCGCTTCACCGCGCGCAACCAGGGTAATCCCTTGATTTACTGAGGAGTGTCCAGTGATCGAGGGCGCCGCTGGGACGGAATAGAAATTGCCGTCCCCGTTCGGCCCGGATTTGGAATTAGTGAACTTTTTCCATCCTGGTGGGAGCTCACTGGCTCGGCCGCACGAACTCACCGGTGCTGCCGCGCCGCGGGCGGCTACGGCTGGAAGACGATGCGGCCGGTGGTGGCGCCCGCGGCGAGGCGGCGCAGGCCGTCGGGCACGTCGGCCAGCGGCAGCCGCTCGGTGATCAGCGGGCGGATCCGGCCGGCGGCGACGAGCCTGGTCAGCTCCGCCTGGCACTCGGCGACGGCGGCCGGGTTGAGCCGCTCGTACAGCCCCCAGTGCAAGCCGAGGATGTCGTAGTTCTTCACCAGCGCGTGGTTCAGCGCGGCCGACGGGATCTCACCGCTCGCGAAGCCGACGACCACGATCCGCCCCTCGAACGCGATGCACTTGGTCGACCGGCGGAATGACTCGCCGCCCACCGGGTCGTAGACGACGTTGGCGCCCCGGCCGTCGGTCACTTCCTTGACGACCGTGACGAAGTCCTCGGCATAACGGTCGACCACCACGTCCGCGCCGAGCCGGGCGGCCAGCCGCGCCTTTTCGTGCGCCGCCGACCACGCCGATGACCCGCGCGCCCGCGGCCTTGCCAAGCTGGACGGCGCCGCTGCCGACCCCGCCGGCCGCCGCGTGCACGAGCAGCGTCTCGCCGGGCGCCAGCCGGGCCTTGCGGTGCAGCCCGAACCACCCGGTCTGGTACGTGACGAGGAACGGTGCCGCCTCGGCGTCGTCGAGTTCCGCCGGCGCGGGGAACGCCCGTGCCTCGTCCATGACGGCGTAGGCCGCGAACGCGCCGAACGGCAGCGCCACCCCGCCGATCACCCGGTCGCCGACGCGGAACCGCGTCACGCCGGCCCCGGCCTCGACGACCTCGCCGCACAGCTCGAGGCCGGGGGTGAACGGCAGCGGCGGGCGGACCTGGTAGGTACCGCGAACCTGCAGGACGTCGGGGAAGTTCGCCGCGGCGGCCAGCACCCGGACCAGGAGCTGGCCGGCGCCCGGCGCGGGGCGGGGCACGTCGGTCAGCTCGAGGACGTCTTCCGGTTCGCCGTACCCGCTCAGCTGCCAGGCCTTCACGCTGTCTCCCCGGTCGTGTCGTTCGCGTCGTTCGCGTCGTCGATTCGCTGCTGGAGCCGCGACATGCCGCGCAGCCAGCGGTCGGTGTCGGTGGCGCGGTGCACGTAGTAATCGCGGACCTCGGGGTGGGGCAGCACGAGGAACCGGCCTACCTCCATCGCCGCCGCCAGGGCGTCGGCCACCTGCTCGGGCTCGATCGCGGCGGCGGCGAGCACGATGTCGCCCGCCCGGCCGGAACCGGCGAGCATCTGCGTGCGCACCCCTTGCGGGCAGACGCAGTGCACGGCCAGCCCGCGGTGGGCGTAGCTGGCGGCCAGCCACTCCGCGAACCCGACCGCCCCGTGCTTGGTCACCGAGTACGGCGCGGCGCCGAGCATGGTCAGCAAGCCGGCCGCCGACGCGGTGACGACGAAGGTTCCCGAGCCGCGGGCCAGCCAGCGCGGCAGCAGCAGGCGCGCCGCCCGGACATGGGCGAGCGTGTTGACCTCCCAGGCGCGCTGCCACAGCTCGTCCGGTGTCTCCGGCCCGGTGCCTGCCACGGTCCCGGCGTTCGAGCAGTAGACGTCGACCTCGCCGAGGAACCCGGTGGCCGCGCCGACGAGTTCTTCGATGCCTCGCTCAGTCCCGACGTCGCCGGCCACGGCGAGGCCGCCGATCTCGGCGGCCACCGCCTGCGCGGCCGCCTGATCGAGGTCGTTGACCACCACCCTGGCACCGTCGGCCGCGAGCCTGCGCGCGATCGCGCGCCCGATCCCGCCGCCACCGCCGGTCACCACGACTCCGGCACCGCTCACGATCGTCATGCCCGAACCATACCGAGTCGCGCGCCGGACGCCCATGGGCGCTCGTCGGTAGTCGGTCATCGCGTCGACCGGAGGTAACGGCAATAACCACGAGGTCACGCTGCCCTGACCCCCGAATGGGGGTCATGACAGCAGGCGACAACCGCTAGTACCTTAGCTAAGGAACGAGGCCGAGGACGGGCGTTTCCGGCTCCTTAACCATGGGGGGTGGCTGGTTACGGAGGGGGTGGGAGATGTCCGTCCTCGACGGCTCGATGATACAGCTCCAATTTCGTTTGCGCGGCCCGTCCGGCAAGTGTGTATTTCTGTCGCACGCGCCCCAGATATTGTTTGACTGTTTCCTCGCTGATGGCCATCTTCCTGGCCACTGATTTCAATGGCAAGCCGGTCGCGTAGAGTTGCAGCGCCCGCCTTTCCTGATGACTCAGAGTTGGCCTGTCGGCCGCGTCATCGGTAGCGAAGATGTAGGCGAGACGGGGAGAAATCCAGTCCCTGCCTGCGGCAACCTCTCTAATCGCGGATCGTATCGTGTCGGCGTGCTCGTTTTTCAGCGCGTACCCGCGGGCCCCGGCTCGTATCGCCGCCCGGACGGCGGGCGGCCGGTCAGACGCGGACAGGACAAGCACCTCGGGACCGGCCGCGCGGATCGCGGCCACGTTGTCTTCCGCGGCGGTACCGTCGCCCAGGTCAAGGTCGAGCAGCACGACGTCTGCCCCGCGGCCCGCGCCTCCCAGGAGGGCGGCCACGGTCGCCGCCGTGGCGACGACCCGGATGTCGTCCTGGTTCCCGGTCACCCAGCTCGCGACGCTGTCGCGGATGATCGGATGATCGTCCACGGCCGCGACGTCAATTACGCCCGTCAAGCGATACCGTCCTTCCGCCAGCTGACCTCAAGGACTCCGCCTCCTGTTTCCGTCCCGCTCAACGCGGCGTGCCAGCGCGCGGCGGCGGGCCAGGTCAGGCCCGACGCGCGTCAGGTCGGGCGCCGCCCGCAGGGGGGCGCCGAAGATCAGGTACAGCTCGATGTCCTGGCCGGCGGCGAGGACGGTGAGCACGGCCTGGTGCGGCGGGAGCGCGCCGAGCACGGCGTCGAGCGTGGCCTGGACGGCCCGGACGACCGGCGGCGGCGGGGATCCCAGGTCGCCGATCAGCTGAACCGTCACCAGCAGCCCCCGGGCCGCGGCGGGCCGCAGGGCCAGTTCGAGGCCGGCCGCGAGCTCGCTGCCTGCCGCGCTGTCGGTAAGGGCGCGCCGCAGGAGCGCCGCGTGCCCGGCGCACTGCTCCCTGACGCCCGCGTCGGCGGGGTCAAGTGTCCCGTCCGCGATGGCGCGCAGCAGGGGCAGCGCCTCCTTCTCAAGCACTGCGAGCCGGTCGTGCCGCTCCTGCCTGATGGCGGCCGCCGCGGCGCGTTCCGCCGCCGACCGGCTCGCCAGGGAGGCCTGCCGCGCCGCCAGGCTGACGTGCAGGTCCAGGGTCGGCCGCAAGGCGGCGAACGCGATCAGGACGGTCGCGATGATGTAGCCCGCCGCCCCGAGCTGAGACAGGCTCAGCAGGTTCAGCCCCTGCTCGCGGATGAGCAGCGCGCCCTGCACGGCGAAGACGAGCAGGGCGACCGGAACCCACACGCGGGCCGGGTGGCTCACGACGACAAGGAGAATCAGCCACGCCGTGCCAAGGATGGCTAGGTCAACGCTCGCGCTGTCGTGCGCTCGGTGCACCGCGCCGATCGCGGCGACGGCCGCGACCGCGATCGCGACGGCCGCCGCCGTCTCGCCCGCGGCGAGGCCGCCCGCGCGCAGCCGCGGCACCAGCCACGCCCCCGCGCCGATGACCGCGAGCCAGACCACGATGACCGCGGCGGGATCACGGTAGTCACCGCGCGTTGGCCAGCGCCTGGAGCAGCGCGAGGGACGGCATGATCACCGCGAGCGCGCGGACCAGCCGCGTCAGGCCGACCTCCGCGGTCTCCCTGGCCACCTGGTCCGGGCTTACCACCGCGGCCCCGGCCGCACGAGCCCGTGACCGGGCCGGGAGCCTGCCGACGGGTCCGGCGCGGGCCAGGTCAGCGACACCTCGGTGCCCCGCCCCGGCGCGGACCAGACCGCCGCGTGCCCGCCGCACTCGGCGGTGCGCTCCGCGATGGACCGCCGCAGGCCGAGCCGCGACCGGTCGGCGCGGTCGGGGTCAAATCCGGTGCCCTGGTCGCGCACGACCACCCGCAGCAGGCCCGGGTCCTCTGGTGCCGCGGCGCGGACGGTGACCCAGGCCTCTCCGGTCCCCGCGTGCGCCGCCACGTTCGACAGGGCCTCGCGGACGGCGCCGGAGATCGCCGTGATGACCGGGCGGGGACGACCAGCCCCGTGCTCGCTTCCCTCGAGGTGGACGGTCAGCCCGCGAGCGCGCATGTCGCCGACGACCGCCCGCACCTCGCTCAGCAGCCCGTCGGCGGCGGCACCGTCGGAGTCGGGGTCATCGGCACCGCCGAGCGCGGCCTCGATCAGGGCCACGTCCTGCCGGCACCTGGTCACCACCTCGGCCGCGGCGTCGCCACTGCCCCTGGCCACGGCGGTGAGCGTGTTGAGCACCGTGTCGTGCACCAGGCGCTCGTGCTCGCGGCGCGCTATGTTCCCGCACAGGATGGCGTACTGCTCCCTGACGGCCCGGTCGGCCCGGTCCAGCTCGGCATCCGCCACGGCCGCGCGGCGGTAGAGCATGCGCCGGCCGTAGCCGTGCGCGACGCCAATCACGAGCAGCAGGATCGCCGCTCCGGTCATCGTCCGCCGGTCCGTGACCGGCTGCAGCGTCGCGCCGACCCAGTAGGCCAGCGGCGAGGCCGCCGCAAGCAACACGGAGAACACGCGGGGCGCGCCCCATGCGGGGACGATGAGCTGGCCCGACATGGCGATGACCAGCCAGCTGAACGCGCCGTCACGGACGGCGGGCGGGACGCACGCCTGCGCGCCGAGGGCGAGCGCCACGTAAAAGACGGAGTCCGCGCAGGCGAAGAGCGGAGCGAGCGGACGCCTGCGCAGGTAGGCCACGACCGTCACCGCCCAGGCCACGGCCACGGCGGGGGCGATGAGGCGCCAGGCCGAGGCGACGTAGAACGAGTGCCAGAGGGTGACCTCGACGACGATGTACGCGATGCCCGCGCAGCGGATCATGGAGGCCAGGTAGGCGATCACCGACCTTAGGGTGGTCAGCGCGGGCCCGACCGGCGCGGCGTCAGGACCATCGGTTGCGCGCCACCGGGGAATCGGACCCGTCGGCCACATAGGCTAGATGATAGGCGCGGGCGCGCCGCCGATGTCGGGAATCCGCCATCGCTTGGGAAGCGCAATACTTCTGAGACCTTAACCGTTGGCGACCTTAACCGTTGGCCGACCCGGGCTGCCAGTCCGGCGGCATGAACAGGTAACCGAGGCGGTCGCGCCATGAGGTGGCCTGGCGGACGTCCCGCCACAGCTCGGCGTAGTGGCCGTACTGGAGCTTGACCAGGTTGTACGTCTCCACCGGGTGGGTGAGGCCGTAGGTCGGGCGGAAAAGTTCCGGCTGAAAGGTGCCGAACATCCGGTCCCAGACGATCAGGATGCCGGCGTAGTTCTTGTCCAGGTAGATCGGGTCGCAGCCGTGGTGCACCCGGTGGTGTGACGGCGTGTTGAACACGAGCTCGACCGGGCGGGGCAGCTTCTTAATCGTCTCGGTGTGAACGAAGAACTGATAGACGAGGTTGACCCCGTAGGCAAGGGACCCGGGTAACGGGGCGGGCGCGCCCGCCGCCGGCTCAGCTCAGTCGCGAGTGGCTGCCTGGCGGATGAAAGACACGTGGATGTCATCGGCGTGGTTAGCTGGCAAGCAGTGCATAGTACGCACCCTTGGCGTGACGGGGAGCGAGGCGGAAATGCGGGTGAACGAGTCATGACGCTGACAGACGCCGACGTGCTCGGTGGCCGGTACACGCTGCTCGCGATCCTGGGAACCGGCGGAATGGCAACGGTATGGCGGGCCAGGGACGAGATGCTCGGCCGCGAGGTCGCGGTCAAGGTCCTCGGTCCCCAGCAGGCCGCCGAGCCGGAATTCCTCGCCCGGTTCGAGCGGGAGGCGCGGCTTGCGGCCGCCGTCAGCCATCCCCGGCTGGTGACCGTGTTCGACTGCGGCGTGGAGCGCGGCACGCCGTTCATCGTGATGGAGCTGCTTGGCGGCCGCACGCTGCGCCGGGTCCTCGACGAGACCGGAGCGCTGCCGCCCGAGCAGGCGGTCACCGTCGCCGCCGCGGTTTGCGACGGGCTGGAGGCGGCGCACGCCGCCGGGCTCGTGCACCGCGACATCACGCCCGCCAACATCGTGCTCAACGGGGGCGAGGTCAAGATCCTGGACTTTGGGATCGCCCGGGCCGACGGGACCCGCGCCGCGACCGCGACCGGGACCGTGCTCGGCACTGCTGCCTACCTGTCACCCGAGCAGGCCTCGGGTCACGCGGCCGGCCCGCAGTCCGACCTTTACTCGCTCGGCTGCGTGCTGTTTGAGATGCTGACCGGCAGGCCGCCGTTCACCGCGGACACCCCGGTCGGGCTCGCTTACCGGCACGTCCACGACGATCCGGGACCGCCATCGGCATGGCGCCCCGGCCTGCCCGCCCGGCTGGACCAGATCACCGCGCTCCTGCTCGCCAAGGACCCGGCGGCTCGGCCGTCGAGCGCCGCGGCGGCCCGGGCCGGGCTGCGCGCCGTGCTCAGTCCCGTCGGGACCAGCGGTACCGCCGTGCTCGACGTCGCGCCGGACAGGCCGCGTCCGCGACGGCGGCTCAGCCCGCTCGAGATCGTGCTCGCCGCCGCGTTCGCGGCGGCGCTGGTGGCCCTCGCGGTCGTGCTGACGACGGGCCAGTCGGGTGGCGGAGAGCCGGCGGGCACGCCGAGTTCGACCGTCGCGCACCCGAGCCAGACGGCGTCCGCGACGGCCGGCGTGTCCTCAGCCGCCGCCGCGGCGGGCGCGCTGGTGGGCGACCTGAAAGAAGGCGTCACCGACGGGCAGGTATCACAGCAGGCGGGCCAGAACCTGTTCAACCAGCTCCAGCAGCTGCTGTTCCCCCCACCGGGCCAGGACGCCCAGCAGCTACAGCAGCAGTACTCGCAGCTGGTCCAGCAGTACACGCAGGCCAAGTCCCAGGGGGAGATCACCGGCCCGGCCGTGACCACCTTGTCCAGCGCGATCAGCGACCTCGGCGCGGCCCTCGGCACCCTCTGAGGTCAGTTGCCCGCCGGATGTTGCCGGGGCCATGAGGGCGCCCCAGCAGCAAGTAGCGCCGGGCGAGCCGGGCCAGAATCTTCGGTCAGCCGTGCGTAGCATTCAGCGAATTACGTCGCACTGTCCACTCCCGCACCGCTGGTCAAATAGACCAACGCCGAACTGTCACGACAATCCCGTAACAAAGAATCAGGCAGGCCTAACTAGTTACGAAAGCGTTCCTTTTGGAATAATAGGAGTCGGGGAACTCTAGGGGGCATGATGAGCGCAGAGCGAATCGCCGTCAACCAGGGCCAGATAGTGATGCCGTTTTACCTGCTCTGTGACGTGTCCTACTCGATGGTGCATGACATGGCGGCGCTGAACGACGGCGTGCGTCGGCTCTGGGGATCCATCCTCGCCCAGCCAGTTGTTTATGATGTTGCGCAGATCTGCGTCATGTCCTTCTCGAACACGACTAGCGTCGTCATGCCCTATGGGCCAGATGAGCGGGAAGCAGTCCCGGAACTCGCCTGCATCGATGAGGGCGGGACCTATTACGGCGAGGCGTTCCGCGCGCTCGCCCAGGCCATCGGGTCAGGACACTTCGCGGTCCTCCGCGCCACGGGTAACAGGGTGTACCGGCCGTGCGCCTTCTTCCTGACCGATGGCGAACCCAACGACCGGGACTGGTCATCAGACATTCACGGCACACTCACCTATGACCTGCAGTCCGCCACGGCATGAGGCACACCCGATCTTCGTCCCTTTCGGTTTCAGGGACGCCCCCGAGGACGTGCTTCGGCAACTGGCCTATCCCGAAAGACCGCGGGAAGTGGTATCACGCCAAGACAGACGATGTCAACCAGGCACTGAAAGGCATCCTGGACATCATCATGAACACCGTGGTGACCAGCGCAAATAGCGCCGGACCCGGCCAATCCGGACATCGCCCAGCAGCCGCCGCCGCAGGGATCCCCGATCGAGCAAGGCGACTCATTTGACCAATACGACCCCAACTACGTGGTTATGGCGACGCGGTGGAATGCCGCGCTGGTTTCAGCTATTGGTGATCCCGGGCCGCGCGGCGGCGGAGCTGCCCGAGAGCGGCCCTCCGATCGCGCGTATCGGGCTCGGCGGATGTCGAGTTCAGCGCCGCATCGCTGCCGGGCATGCTCATCAGGGCCGCCACATGCCGGGGGCTGATGCACCGGGCCACGGCACCCCGCGCCAGGACGCGTTCGCGCTTGGCCAGGTCGTGGACACTGACGGCGGCGCCAGCTCATCGCAGTCGTCTGTGACGGCGTGGGCCAGTTCGGCCGGTCGGACCGAAGCCGCCATGCCACCAGTTGCCGGCTGGCGGAGTTCGGCATGGAGGGACATGCCGTGGCCGGACGGGTTCGCGCGTGCCAACGAGGAACTGGCCAAGATGGCCGCAGAGGCGCGGCCGGAGGGCCGACGACAAGACGCCAACGGGATGGCCACGACTGCCGTGGCCGTGTCGGTTCGCCGGGACGGTGACGGATGGGCCGGAGAAGCGGCATGGGTCGGCGACTCCACGCTGTGGCACCTGAGCGCTGAGTCCCGGTGGACGCTGCTCACGCGATCCGCACCCGGCGACGACGACGACCGATTACCACTCCACGGCAGTCCGGCCGCTGCCCGTCAGCTGACGGCGCGGTGCACCTCGCGCGAGTTCCGGGTCGGCGCCGGGGCGCTGTTCGTGATGTCAGACGGCGTCGCGAACCCGCTCTGCTGGAGCAGCGACGTCCAGGAAACGCTGGCCGGCTGGTGGACCCGGTCACCGACCCGTTCACCTTCGCGGCGCAGGTCGGCTTCGCCCGCAAGTCGCATATGGACGACCGGACCGTCATAGGCATCTGGCCCGACCCGGGTGAGGCAGATGAAGGTCAGGAAAACGAAACTTGGACAGCTGACCTTCCTGGCCGAGGGCGGGTTCGGCCGGGTATTCCGCGCCGACCAGTTCACCCTGCGCGGCGACCGAGCACCGCTGGCCTACAAGGAGTTCACCTCAGCAGCATGCCGCGCAGGCCCAATCGGCCGAGCGCTGCCGTCGCGTTCCGGGACAGGCTCAGCGACGCGGACGAGCGCGCGAACCTGGATCTATACTTCGGCATGGCCCCGGGCGATTGTGACCGAGACAGAGACGCCGCGTCTCGGCGTGCTGATGCCCATTGTCCCCGCGGAGTTCTTCTGCCGCCTGGCCGACGCCGGCGCGGGACCTGGTACCCCAAGCCCAGGGAGATGGGCTGGCTGATTGCCAGCCGCGAAACAGCGCCGGGACGTCCGGATCGACTTGCCGACAATTGACGACACTGAACGGTTGCTGCTCGTCACACAGCTCGTGTACGCCATCGGCCGGCTCCACAGGCACGGCTGGGTCTTCGGCGACCTCAGCTTCAAGAACGCCGTATTCGCGCTGAACCCGCCCAGGATCATGCTGCTGGACTGCGACGGCGCAGCGGCCCTCGATGACACCGGGCGCAAGCAGGCCTCAAGCCCGCACTGGTACCCGCCCGAATGCCCGCCGCCCCCGCCCGGCCGCACCCTCATAACTTGCAGGACACCGTCACCGACGTCTACAAGCTCGGGCTGGCCATTGTGCGCTGCCTGACACCAGCCGAAGGCCCCCAGCACCGCCAGGTCCCCGTCGCCGCCCAGTCCAGGGACCGCAGCGAATCAAGATGCGCTCGACGCCGCGGGCGTCCGGCTGGTGACGCGCGCACTGTCGAGCGACCGCGCGTCCCGGCCGACAGCCAAAGAACTGCACGCCTACCTCTACGCCATCGTCTCCGCACGCATCGCGCCGCCGGCGATCACGATGGCGAGGCTGCCGACGCCGGTCGTGCAGCGTGGCCAGGAGGCCTGGGTTGACTGGCAGATCGAGGGTCCCGGCCAGGTCACCGTCAGGGTCGGGAGCGACGAGGTGGCCCAGGTGGACGTGCGCGTGCACCCGCGGGGCTGTTCCTTCCGCCCGCTGGCGCCCGGGCCGGTCCGCGTCGAGGTGACCAACGCGTACGGAAGCGCCGCCGCAGGCGCTGGCTTCGTCACGCTATTCGAGCTGCCTGACTTCAGCTTCCCCGTCGTCGACCTGCCCACTCCGCCCATCCCGGCAGTGCGGGCTGTCTCCCTCGACGCGTTCTCCGCTGCCTTCAGGAGCGACCCGGATGTCCTGGCCTCGGTTCCTAAGATTCCCCCGGTCCCAGCCCCAGCTATCGCCGGCGTCCTCGCCGACCTCTTGCCCGGCGGCGTGCCCGAGATCCAGTTCCCGGCCCTGCCGGCACTGGACGCCAGCGGGATCCTGGGAGGCCTGACGTCTGACGGCGCACCAGTCATCCCATGGCCAGATCTCCATGGCCTTTACGGCGAATTCGTCGAGGCGGCCTCGGCCGTCTCCGCCCGGGTTCTGCGGGAGGCACTGCACAGCGTCGCCAAGGAGACGGGGAACAGGCAATGATCGAGCGAGTCACAGAGTTCATGTCCTGGCTTGGTGGCGGTGACCGCAAGATCCTGGACGATATGCCGGAGAGCCGGGCAAGGTTCGTCCAGATGGCCGGAGTCCTGCTGACCACGTCGGGCATCGCCGTCCTTTCGATGATCTTCGCGCTGCACGACGGGGTGAAGATCCCGCTGTTCACCGCGCTGGTGCTCGGCGTGCTCTGGGGCTTCGTCATCCTTAACCTGGACCGTTTCCTGGTACTCAGCATGGATATCGCCGGCAGCCGGTGGAACCTGCTGCTGATGGCCGCGCCCAGGCTCGCGCTCGCGGCGGTCCTGTCATTGGTCATCTCGACCCCCCTGGTCTTGCGTGTCTTCGCCAGCGACATCAACGCCCAGCTCAAGATCACGCAGCTGGTGAACTCCGCCAACGAGGCGAAGCTGGAGAAGAACAGCAAGGAAGTCCAGGACTACAACCAGGCACAGCAGAAGATCACGGCGGATCAGGCCATCCTCGCCGGCCATGTCCCGGCGACCGCGTACACGCCGCTGCAGACCGACATGGCGAACGTGGCCAGGCTCACGCCCATCGTGCAAGGCGACTTCCAGCAGGAAAACGCCGCGTACGAGAAATGGAAGTGCGAGATTAGCGGCCAGACCGGCGCGGGCTGCCCGAGCACGTCCGGCCTGTCGGGCAACGGGCCGAGGGCGGCCACGCGACCAGCAGGCCTACGAAAGCGACGCCGCTACATACAACCAGGACAATGCCCAGTTGCAGCACTGGCTGGCGAAGGAGAAAACCGACCAGGCGGCCGCTAACAGCCTGCAGACGACCGGCGCTGGCCACCGACCAGCAGCAGGCCAAGAAGGACCTGGTCACCCAGACCGGCTCGTCGCCCAGCTGGAGCCGGTCATCGAAAGCATGCAGGCCCAGGACACGCAGGCTAACCAGGCGAATACCGGCATCCTGGCCCAGTTGCAGGCACTCTCGGACGCCAGCGCGCGTGATCCCGCACTTAACGGCGCGCGGCTGGCGGTGCTGGCGGTGTTCTTCCTGATCGAGATCCTCCCTGTCACCGTGAAGGTCCTGCTCAGCCTGGCGCCGCCGACGCCGTACGATCTCGTCGCGCGGGCCAGGAATGAGGAGGCGGCTGACAAGGCGCGCAAGGACCTGGCGGAAAACCGGCGCATCGCGGAGGTCGAGTCCGCGGCCCGGATAGGCGTCGCGACCGACATGGCAGCAAGAAAAGAGGATCTAGGCAAGCAGGCCAACGCGCATGTGGCCGAAGAGATGAAAAAGATCCTCGGGAAGGTGCTTGACAAGTGGAGCCGCGACGCCCAAGACGAGTTCGCGGCCAGCGTGGACACGCCGACTCAGAACGGGAGCGCACCGACCGAGAGCGGGGGTTCGCCGTCGGCGAATGGAGGCCCGCCCACGGGCAACGGGAGCGCGTCGCCAGGCGACGAGGCCGAGGCGGGGCACGACCCCCATGACCCGTTGAGCCCCTGGTACCTGCCCGATGGCAAAGACCTATGACCGCCGATGAGGCCGGGGCCGGGGCCAGCCAGCAGGACTCGGTGGGCTGCCTGCTGGTCGTCGCGGGCTACGATGACATCTCACCCGCTCTCCGCGCGCTCACGGAGGAAGCGGTCTCCCGGATCAACGTGAGCCCGGAGCTAGCGGACTTCTTCGAGGTGCGCTTTGTCGGGCTGGGCCCGCGTCCGGCGCGAGACGGGGATAGGAGCGCGGCCGTCGCCCGCCTCGCTTCGCCCTCACCCGGCCCGCCGGACGCGCCGCCAGGCACTACTTCGCGCTCCTGGCGGCCGACCGGTCGGCGGCAGTGGTTCGGCAACTCCTGGGCGAATGCGGCGCGCATCCCGTGGTCAGCAGGCTGCCGATCCGGTGCCGTGGGCTGGCGAGCGTCGAGGACCGGGATCCCGGGCCCGGGATCCCGGTCCAGCGCGACGCGGCCGAGGAAAGCCCGTTCGCCGACATCCTCGTCGCCGCGTCCGGGGGATGGCGTCGGGCGGGGCTAGTCCACGAAGCGCAGCGGTTCGCCAAGGAAATGCTCCAGGACTTCACGTCCGGGACGGAGGCCGGGCTGAGCGTCACGCAGCTCGGCCAGTTGGAGGCCGCCGCGGGGCATGACACGGATGTGCGGCCGTGGGCGACGCGCGACGAGCTGAGCCCGGTGCCCGAGCACCCAGGCATGCGGCATTACCTCCCCGCACTATCGCCATCACTGGCTTGGCCATCACCGGTAACGGCTGAAGTGGCACTGCCGCGCCGTGAGCTGGCGCCGCGGCCGACCCGGCCGCTGCCCGCATCCTCACCGCCGGACCCGCTCCCGGGGCGGTGGCGGGGGGCCGGACGCGTCCGGGAGGTGTGGCGGCCAGCCTGGCTCGGCGGACGGGGCGCGACGAGGGCCGCGGACGAGCGGGAAACGCAGCCCCCGCCTTCAATGCTCGTCTTCCTCGCCCTGGTCGGCGATGAGGGCATGAGCGGCCGGGCCGCCTGGCGACGGGGCCAGGCGGTCCTGCTTGAGATAGACGACAAGCTCGCGCGCCGGGCCGCCTACCGGGTCCGAGCGCTGCGCAGCGCGGGGGATGCCGGCATGACCGAGCCCCGGGAAGCGGGACACCTTGCCCGCCGTGACATAGGCCGCCCGGCGCGCATCCTGGACTTCCCGCGCGTCTTGAATATCGTCCGTAACGCTGTGAAACGCGAGGCCACGTTCGCCCGGGGGCGAGACGCACCAGCCCGGCGGCCGGCCGTCGTGTTCTTCGCCGCCGACGCGCCGTTCGCCGACGCGGTAACCACGGGGATCTACGGCGACCTCACAAGCGAGGCGACGGTCACCTGGATTGTCCCCGAGCGGCTCGGCGCCCTGCTGTCCAACCGCTTCGCCGAAGGCGGCGCGCGGAAGCTAGACGACCACCCCGCCGTCGCCGACGAGGTAGTCGACCAGCTTGTCATCGGCGACAACCGCGACCTGGACGGTGATCCCTGATGCCCCGCACGCTTCCCCCCTTGCCGAGGATGCCCGCCGACGCCGTGACCCGGTACCTCTGCCACGCCGTGCACCGCGATGAGAATCTGCGCGACTACGTGCTGCACACGGTGGTCAACCCGCACTTGCGAGCGGTGTGCCCGTCCTTCGGTGTCAACCTGGTCGCGGTCGCCCGGCACGCGGTCGCCGCAAGGCAGCGCGTCCAGACCCGGCGCAATGCGTTCATCGCCTGCCGCGTGGGCGTGCTCCTCGCCATCGGGATCGGCATCCTCACGGGCGAGCCTTTCGTTGCCATCGGCCTGCTGATCGCCACCATCGTGACCGCGTACGGCGTCCTGGCATGGAGCCTGATCGACGGCCTCCGCCGAGCCCGGGAGGCCATCGTCAGCTCGTCACCGCCCGGGGACCAGGTCAGCCCGCTGGACTCGGACATCGAGGACCGGCTCCAGGACGTGGAGAAATCCAACGTCATCGTCTACAACACAGGCGAGGGTGATCCCTTCATCGGCAGCGGGGTGCGCCAGGACTTCGGTCAGGTGCGCCCGGTCAACATCGCCTGTCCGGCCACGGATGCCAGCGGGAACAAGTCAGCGATCAAGTCGTTCGACGCCATCACCCTCCACACATACCTGGCCAAGGAGATGCTCGCCATGGGGCTACTTGGCCTGCAGGTCAAGAACCGGCTGTACGTCCGCGGTGACTGCGCCCGGGACATCGCTGGCCTCCTGCCCGATAAGTACAGCAGCCCGCGCTCACGGGTCCAGCCCGACCAGGTGCGGTCGGGGGCGCTACAGCCCACGGCGACCGGGCGCACCTATGTCTGCGCCGAGCGGGTACGCGAAGGCGGCGAGCTTGTCATCGGCATGTACGTACGGGCCGAGTTGGAACGGGACCTGCTGTTCATCGAACGGTCTCTGTACTTCCTGCCGCCCATTCGGGACCGATTCAAGCCAACGCTTGACCTCGACGCGAACGACTTTGCCACCATGACCCTGACGCCTCTGAGGACCGCTGCCAGCCGGGTCCTCCCGATGCTGGCAGGCAAGTCCCTAAGCGGACGGGAGCAGGCGAACTACGAGTCGGCACTCGAAAAGGAAGAGACCGAGGCACGGCGCGAGATCCGGAAGGGATACCAGCACGACTATGGCGCACGGACGAGCCTGCGGGAGGCCGTCGCCGCGTACTTCATGAGAGACCACTTCGACCAGGCTGACATCCTCCGCGAGGCGCAGGCTCTCGACCGCCGCCTGCTTGGCCTCGTAAAGCAGTTCCTCGACGACCACGGGATCGACGCTTCGGAATTCAGCCGGAACATCCAGCAAGTCACCATCGGGACCATTCAGGCGGGAACCGCGGTCGTCGGCGGTCAGGGTCACCTCATCACCGGGCACGGGGCGGTCAACAACTTCAGCCCCACACAAGCGCGCGGCCAGGCAGCAGGGCCGTCAGGACAAGGATCCGCAGGCGCCCCCTAATCAGGGAAGGAAGTCATGAGCGACAACATCAACATCGGCAGCGTCGAGGCCGGGGTCATGATCGTCGGCGGCACCGGCCACCATGTGGAGTCGGGAACCATCAACGTCCACGCCGATCCAGCCAGCCAGCTCACCCAGTTGCGCAGTCTGCTCGACGATCTCGTGCGGCTCGCCGGGCAGCACGGCGTCCCGCCGCAGGCTCAGACGGCTGCTAACGAGGCGGTGACCGAGGCTGCCGAGGCGGCGCCAGACACCGGCCGCCTCCGGACCCTGATGAACGCCGTGCTGGCGGGCACCGGGAAGGTTGGCCCGGTGGCACAGGCAGCGCTAACTGTTATCAAGATCATCAGCGGGATCGAGAACATCATCCACTGAGGCCACGCCGAATCAGCTTGCCAGCCCGCGGGACCAGGGCGGCTCCGCGGGCTGGCGCAACGCCCCCATGTGGTCGGCTACTGCTCCCGCGAGCTCGGCATGGCGCGGCCGGTTTCCGCGCTGGCCGCTTGTCCCGCGCCGGATGCTATGTCGCTGAGCGGCTCGCCCAGGACAAGCTCCGCGAGCCCGAGTTCGGCGCTCTCGTCGGAGGCGGCTGCTGCCGCGGCCGCAGGGTCATGTAGCTGAGCACGACGCCGGCGGCGAGCAGGCCGATCGTCAGCCACAGGCCGGAGTGGTAGCCGTCGATGAACGCCTGGGCCGGGTGCGTCCCGACCGCAGCGCGCGCGCTCTCGCGTGACCGCAGCACGGCGCCGACCACCGTCACCCCGAGCAGGCCCGCGACCTCCCGCGACGCGTTGAGCAGCGCGGACGCGATCGCCCGCCTGCGACGGTCGGCGCGCTGCTCGAGTACCGCGTTGGTCAGCGGCACGTTCATCAGGCCGGCGCCGAGGCCGAACAGCACGAACCCGGGCAGCAGCGAGGCGAACGTCGCGCCCGCGCCGAGCCGGGCGAACAGCACCAGGCCCACGGTCATGACCGCCATGCCGAGCGCCACCGTGCGGTGCGCGCCGAGCAGCGGCACCACGCGCGGCGACAGCGCCGCGGCCACCGCCAGGCACAGCGCCATCGGCACGAACGCCAGCCCCGCCTTGGTGGGCGAGAACCCGAGGTTGCCCTGCAGGTACAGCGAGGTGAAGAAGTAGATGCCGAGGACGCCGAACGACCAGATCATCATCGTGCCGATGCCGCCGCTGAACGCCGCGGAGCGGAAGATCGGCAGCGGGACCATCGGGTGCGCGCTGCGCGACTCGATCGCCAGGAAGACCGCCGGCGGCGACCGCGGCGACCGCGAACGCGGCGATGATCAGCGGCGAGGTCCAGCCCTTGTCGCCGCCCTCGATCAGCGCGTAGGTCAGCGCGAACAGCGCGAGCGCGGAGGTGACCAGCCCGGGGACGTCCAGCCGGGCCGGGCCGCGCGCCGGCCACGCCCGCCTGCCGTCGCCGCGCGACTCGGCGACGAACGGGATCGCGATCGCCACGGTGATCGCCCCGAGCGGCACGTTGATCAGGAAGATCCAGCCCCAGTGCAGGTGCTGGCTGATGACGCCGCCGATCGCCGGGCCGAGCGCGAGGCCGAGCGCGCCGATCGCGCCCGAGATGCCGATCGCGGTCGTCCGCTCGCGGGGATCGGTGAACGTCGCCGCGATGATCGCCAGCGACGCCGGCAGGATGAGCGCCGCGCCGAGTCCCTGCACCGCCCGGGCGGCGATCAGCACGCCGCCGCTGCCCGCCAGGCCGGCCGCGAGCGAGGAGAGCGTGAAGATGACCAGGCCGGCCAGGAACATCCGGCGCCTGCCGTAGACGTCGGCGACCCGGCCGCCGACCAGCAGCAGCCCGCCGAGCACGAGCAGGTAGCTGCTCACGATCCACTCAAGCCCGCTGACCGACAGGTGCAGGCTGCGCTCGATGGTCGGGAGCGCCACGTTGATCACGTTGTTGTCGAGATAAGCTCATCAAGGTGGCGAGGCTGACCGCCGTCAGCGCCCACCACCGTGCCCGTTCCGCCATGGGTCCTGCACCTTCCCCGGAGTGATCTCATGTACGGCGTACCTGTAAGCCGTACCTGTATGTTGTTCTTATACGACGTATAAGTCGTCATTGCCGATCCTGCCTTGTACGCCGTACAGTTGTCAAGTGACTTCTTCTTACGCAGCACCGACGACGAGCGAGCGGACCCGCCTGACCAGGGGCGCCGTGGCCGAACGGGCGCTCGCGCTCGCCGACAAGTCAGGGCTTGACGCGCTGACCATCCGCAAGCTCGCGACCGAGCTCGGCGTGACCCCGATGGCGCTCTACTGGCATTTCCGCGGCAAGGAGAAGCTGCTCGAGGGGCTCGCGCGACCGGCTATGGAGCGAGGTCGACCTGACCGTCGACCGCGCGGCCCCGTGGACGGAGCAGATCCGCGGGCTGCTCGAGTCGCTGCTGCGGGTGCTGCGCGCGCACCCGGCCGCGTCGCAGCTGCTGCTGCAGGGGAGAAGCTGCACAGCGCCGGCCGCGCTCAACGCCACCGAGCTCACGCTCGACATCCTGCGGACGGCCGGGTTCAGCCCGCAGGACGCGAGCATGGCGGCCCGCTCGGCCCTGTGGACCGGCATCACGCTGGTGATGAGCGAGCCGGGAATCGAGCAGCTCGACGACGCCGAGCGCACCGAACTGCAGCGCAAGAAGCAGGTCGAGCTGGCGACCCAGCCCCCGGCCAAGTACCCCCGGCTGGTCGAGTGCGCCATCCCGATGACCGCGTGCGACGACCCGGAGGAGCACTACCAGTTCGGCGTGGACCTGTTCATCGGCGGGCTCGCGGCGATCGCCGCCGCGCGCGCCGAGGCCGGCTAGGCCCGCCGGGCGCCGCCGTCGCGCCGCGGCCGGTTGTGCCGCCAGGCGGGCTTGCCGCGGACCACCGGGTTGACCAGCTCGCCGATGCCGGAAATCCGGATGCGGACCTCGTCATCCGCCTGGAGGGTAAAGGGCAGGTCGGGGACCAGGCTCGTGCCGGTGGAGAGGATCACGCCGGCCGGGAACTCATCGGCGCGGAACAGGTAGGCGGCCAGCTCGGGGATCTTCCGGTGCAGGGCCGCCGTGCTCGCGCTGCCCGTCCAGGCCGTCGCGCCCGCCCGGACGATCGCCAGCTCGATGGTCAGCGCGTACGGGTCGGGCACCTCCCAGGCCGGGACGATCCACGGGCCGACCGCGCAGCCGCCGAGGTAGATCTTGGCCTGCGGCAGGTACAGCGGGTTCTCGCCCTCGATCGAGCGCGAGCTCATGTCGTTGCAGATCGTGTAGCCGGCGACCGAGCCGATCGCGTTGAGCACCACGGCGAGCTCGGGCTCAGGGACGTCGATGGTCGAATCCGACCGCACGGAGACCGGCTCGCCGGGTCCGCTGACCCGCCACGCCGCCGACTTGAAGAACAGCTCGGGCCGCTCCGCCGCGTACACGCGGTCGTAGACGTCGGCGGACTGCTCGCTCTCCGCCATCCGCGCGGTCCTTGACCGCTCGTAGGTCACGCCGGCCGCCCATACCTCCATGCGGCCGTCCACCGGGGCGAGCACCCTTGCCTCGGCCGCCGCGACCGGCGCGCCGCCGGGGTTCGCGCAGATCTCCCGGATCCGGTCGAGCGGCAGCGCCAGCAGGTCCCCGAGCGACCCGGCCGCCGCCAGTTCGGTGACGACGTCGCCGTCGAGGGCCCCGACGCGGGGCTCGCCGCCTCCAGCCAGGAACCTGATAAGCCGCACAACACCCCTCCGGGAAAGATTGCCTAACAAAATGCTACGTAATTCTTCTGACTAAAACTACGAATTGGGCACACTCGCCGTTAATCGCCAGCCTAGAACCGTGGCTCATGGTCGAATGTGGTGCCTTCCGGTCCACGGGAGGCGAGGCCTGGACGACGAGGTGACCGGAAATGTTTGATGTGTACGTATTGTTCCTGATCCTAAGCGGCATCGCGATGCTGGTCATGGCGTTCGTCCGGACGGACTACGCCAAGCGGCGGCAGGTACTTAACTTCATTCTCGGCGCCGGCTTCACCGTCTACGGCCTGTACCTGCTGCTTGCCTTCAACGGCGGGCACTACGTGCTCTTTCTCTACGTGTTCGTGCTGCCGGTCCTCATGATCGTGCAGTTCTTCCGCGACCGCGCCCGGGCCAAGTCCCGGGCGATGGCGGCCACTCGGGCACGGTTACAGTCCGGGTGATCATGGTAGGTCACGGGATATGACTGAATCCGGGCCTGCGCAGGCCGCCGCGTTCCCGTCCTGGGTGGAACCGCAGCTCGCCACCCTCACCCGCGAGCGCTTCTCCGATCCGGCCTGGATCTTCGAGCGCAAGCTCGACGGCGAGCGCTGCCTGGCGTTCTGCGGTCCCGACGGCGTCAGCCTGAAGAGCCGCAGCCAGCACGAGATCTCGTCGCGATTCCCGGAGATCGCCGGGGCACTGGCGGCCCAGCGGCACGGCGACTGCGTGGTCGACGGCGAGATCGTCGCCTTTGACGGCGCGCAGACGCGGTTCGAGCGGCTGCAGCAACGGCTCGGCGTCGCGACGCCGTCGCCGCAGCTGCTTGACGACTACCCGGTGTACTACTACATCTTCGACGTGCTTTACGCGGACGGCCGGGACACCAGGGCGCTACCGCTCACCGAGCGCAAGCGGCTGCTGGCCGGCCTGCTCGACTTCCGTGACCCGCTGCGGTTCACCGAGCACCGGGAGCGGGACGGCGTGCCCCTCTCGCAGCAGGCCTGCAAGGACGGCTGGGAGGGCCTGGTCGCCAAGCGCGCGGACGCGCCCTACCTGGCCGGCCGGACCAAGAACTGGCTGAAGTTCAAGTGCGAGAACGCGCAGGAATTCGTGATCGGCGGCTACACCGACCCGCAGCGTTCCCGCGTCGGCTTCGGCGCGCTGCTGCTCGGCTACTACGACGCCGACGGCGACCTGGTGTACGCGGGGAAGGTGGGGACCGGGTTCGACACCCGCACCTTGCAGAGCCTGCACGGCGTGCTGGCCGGCCTGGAGCGTGACTCCGCCCCTTCGCCAAGGGCAAGCTGCCAAGCCCGCGCGGCGTGCACTGGGTCACGCCCCGCTCGTCGGCCAGGTCGGCTTCTCCGAGTGGACCGACGACGGCGAGCTGCGCCACCCCCGGTTCCAGGGCCTGCGCGACGACAAGGACCCGCGCGAGGTCGTGCGGGAGGTACCGACTTAACCGGGCGGCTGGTTCAATGGGTCCATGAGCGCGACATGCGGCCTCGTTGCCGCACCCGCGAGGGACGCCGGCCAATGATCTCGTCGGGGCACCTGATCGGCTTTACGCTCGCGTCGCTCGTCATCATCGTCATCCCCGGGCCCGGGGTGCTGTTCGTGATCGGGCGCGCGCTGGCCCACGGGCGGCGCACCGCGGTCGCCACCGCGGCCGGGCACGCGGTCGGCAACTACATCGTGGCCACGTGCGTCGCGGTCGGGCTCGGGACCCTGCTGCAGCGGTCCGCCGAGGTGTTCATCGCCGTCAAGCTGGCCGGCGCGCTTTACCTGATTTACCTCGGCGTCCAGGCGATCCGCCACCGGCATTCACTCGCGTCGGCGATGTCGCAGGCCAGCGGCGTGAGCGACGGCTGGCGGGCGCTGCGGGACGGGCTGATCGTCGGGGTGACCAACCCGAAGGCGTACATCTTGTTCGGCGCTACGAAGAGTTGTTCGAGCGGTGAAGAACAGTACGTATTGCTG
>CAWKKG010000010.1:0-372863 GCA_963850115.1 uncultured Actinomycetota bacterium | reverse complement strand
AGCTGGTAGCGCCCGCCGACCTTGAGCTCACCGCTGACCGGCAGGAACCACCGCGGAATACGCTCGGCGTTGGTCAGGGCGTCCCAGAGGTCGGCCCGGTCGGTCGGGTAGCTCCGGCGGGCGATGGCGATCTTCGTCGGCGTGCCGTCGCGCGAGCCGCTGCGGACCTCACGGGTCACCAGCCCCGCCGTGGCCACTGGATCGAAGCTCACGTCCGCTCCTTCCATAAGTAGCAACTTATAGAAGGAGCCTATACCGCCGCTCGCGGCCCCCGCAAGCTAGTCACCGAGCGCGACCTGTGTCGGCAGCGGCCACGTCGCGCCCGTGATGCCAGGAATGTCCGCGCTGGTTTCATGATTGTGTGAGTTCAGCACGGGCACGGTGCGCGAAATTCACACGATGATGGCGGGCGCGGTTCTGGCGGCGGGCTAGGCCAGGCCGCGCGGCGGGCGGTGAGGAAGGCGCGTTCCGCCGCGTTGTCGGCCAGCGCGATCGCCTTGTCGTAGGCGGCAGCCGCCTCGGCGACGCGGCCCAGGCGGCGGAGCAGGTCGGCGCGGATCGCGTGGTACCGGTGGTACTCGGGCAGCGGCAGCTCGTCGACCGCGCCGAGTGCCGCGGCGGGACCGGCGACCTCGGCCAGGGCGACCGCCCGGTTCAGGGCCACCACCGGGGTCGGCGCGATGGCCGCCAGCTGGTCGTACAGCGCCAGGACCTGGCGCCAGTCGGTCAGCGCCGCCTCGCTGGCGTCGCTGTGCACGGCGGCGATCGCCGCCTGGATCTGGTACGGGCCCGGCTGGTTCCTGCGCAGGCAGGCGCGGACGATGCCCTGCCCCTCGGCGATCAGTTCCGAGTCCCAGCGGGTGCGGTCCTGGTCGGCGAGGAGGACCAGGTCGCCCGCCTGCGTGGTCCGGGCGGCGCGGCGGGACTCGGCGAGCAGCAGCAGGGCGAGCAGCCCGCTGACCTCCGGCTCGTCGGGCATCAGGGAATGCAGGAGCCGGGCCAGGCGGATCGCCTCGGCGCTGAGGTCCTGCCTGGTCAGGTCGTCGCCCGCGGACGCGGTATAGCCCTCGTTGAAGACCAGGTAGACGACCGCGAGGACGTCGGGGAGGCGCTCGGGGAGCTCGTGGTCACGCGGTATCCGGTACGGGATGCCCGCGTCCCTGATCTTGCGCTTGGCGCGGACCAGGCGCTGCGCGATCGTCGGCTCGGGGACGAGGAAGGCGCGGGCGATCTCCGGGGTCTGCAGCCCGGCGATCAGCCGCAGGGTGAGCGCGATGCGCGCCTCCTGGGCGAGGGCCGGGTGGCAGCAGGTGAAGATGAGGCGCAACTGGTCGTCTTCCACTGGTCCCGCCTCCGGTTCTGGCTCAGGCTCGCCGACGAGGGCCACCGACGCGGCCTCGCGGCCTGGTCGCGTCGACTCGCGGCGCAGCCGGTCGAGTGCCTTGTTCCTGGCGGTGGTGACGATCCAGCCGCCCGGGTTGGGCGGCAGGCCGTCGGCGGCCCAGCGCTGCACGGCGACCGCGAAGGCCTCCTGGACCGCGTCCTCGGCGAGGTCGATGTCGCCGAAGACGCGGGCCAGCGTGGCGACCGCGCGGCCGGAGCTCTCGCGGAAGACCCGCGCGACGACGCTCTCCGCGGAACCGGCCACCTACCCGGCGTCCGGCACGTCCTGGAACGGCCGGACCTCGACCGGGCGGCCGCACGCTTCCGCGCCGCGGCCGGCGACCTCGAGGGCGACGTCCAGGTCGTCGGCCTTGATCACCCAGAAGCCGCCGATCTGCTCCTTGCTCTCGGCGAACGGGCCGTCGGTGGTGACGACCTTGCCGCCCTGCGCCCGGACGACCGTGGCGGTGTCCGGCGGAAGCAGGCCGCCGGCGAAGACCCATTGCCCCGACTCCATCAGCTCGCGGTTGAACGCGTCGACCGCCTGGTAGGAACGCTGTATCTCCGCTTCTGACGGGGCCGGCTCTCCCTCGACCATGTGCACGGCAAGCAGGTACTGCTTCATGGTGGTTCCCTCCGTCGTTGTGGCCGGCTCCGCCGCGCTCTTCATGATGATCACGAACGGGGGCGCGCGCAATCGACAACGCGCCGAACGGCTTTCCCGGCCGGCAACGGGACGGGGTCAGCCGGCGAAGAGGTTCGGCGGGCGGCCCGCCGTGCCGGGGGTGCAGGCGAAGATGTCCCCCGCGTGCGGCTGGGTGGCGACCTCCGCCGGGGTGAGGGCCTCGCGGGCGGTGGTGACGTAGAGGGTGGAGAAGTCGTCGCCGCCGAACGCCATCGACGTCGGCTGGTCGACCGGGAGGCGGAGGACGGTGTCCAGCTCGCCGCCCGGCGTGTAGCGGCGGACCTCCCCGGTGCCGAAGACGGCGAGCCAGAGGCAGCCGTCGACGTCGAGGGTCAGGCCGTCGGGGATGCCGGCCTCCACGGTGATGAAACGCCGGCGGGCCCCGAGCTCGCCGGTCTCCGGGTCGGCGGCGAACACGTCGACGCCGCCGCTGCGGCTGTCGGCGTAGTAGAAGGCCGCGCGGTCGTCGGACCAGTCGAGGCCGTTGGAGAGGCCGACGCCGCCGAACAGCTCCGCCACCTGGCCGTCGGGGGTGAGGCGGTAGAGCGCGCAGGACGGCCCGCCCTCTTTCCACGGCATGGTGCCCGCCCAGAAGTCGCCCCACGGCGACGGCTTGCCGTCGTTGAAGCGGATCACCGAGGCGTCGACGCGGAACCCGCCGACCCGGCTGAGCGGGTAACCGCCGCCAGTGCCGTCCCGCTCCGGGCCGGGCTGGGCGGGGCCGAGCGCGAATCCGTCCACCAGGGCGAGGACGAGCCCGCCGCCCGTGGTCAAGCCGATCGCGCCGACCGGGACGGCGTCGTCGCGCGGCGCCGCGGTGCCGTCGGCGCCGGCCGGCGCGAACCGGGCGTGCGCGCCGGTGGCCGGGTCGAAGGCGTGCACGTGCCCGGGGTTGATGTCCACCCAGCGCAGCACCCCGGCGCCCTGGTCCCAGACGGGGCCCTCGGCCAGGTAGCACTGACTCGGGACGGCGATGTCGGCGGTCAGCTGCCTGGTCATGAGGCGGTCACCTCGATGAGGACCTTGCCGCGCGGTCCCGTGCCGTGCCGCAGGGTCGCGTAGGCGTCGGCGTACCGGTCCAGCGGGAAGCGGTGCGTGATGAGCGCGCCGGGGCTGAGCTGGCCGGCGCTGAGCAGGCCGGTCACTTCCGCCCAGGCGGCCGAGGTGTAGCCGAAGCTTGCGGTGATCATCAGGTCATTGTTCACCACGTCGTCGATCGGCAGCCCCGCCTTGACGCCATTCCCCGCGAGCCCGAGGAGCAGGACCCGCCCGCCCCGCCGTGCCAGCCGGAACGCGCTCTCCACCGCCCCCGGCGTCCCCGCCGCCTCAACGACCAGGTCGAAACTCCCGTCCAGGGAGGCCTCCCCCGCCCTTTCAAACCCGGTGGCCCCCAGGGCGGAAGCCAGCCCCGCCTGCTCGGACCGCTGCCCGACGACGACAAGCCGGGCCGGCGAGAACAGCCGCAGCAGGTGCGCGGCGATCAGCCCCACGGTCCCGTCCCCGACAACGGCCACCCGCTCGCCGGGACGAGGCCGCACGCGAGAGATCCCCCGCCAGGCAACCGCCGCGGGCTCGGCCAGCGCCGCCTCAGCCAGGTCAGCCCCCGGCGGAAGCGGGTGCACGACCTGCGCGGGCAGCAGAATCTGGTCAGCAGCGGCCCCCGCCCGGGTAAACCCAATCTCGTCATAGACAACGCACAGGTTCGTGTTCCCGCGCACGCACTGAGCGCAGACCCGGTCAGGAATGATCCCCTCGGAGATAACCACCTGGCCAGGAGAAAGCCCGGACACCCCAGGCCCGACCCGGGTGACCACGCCGGCCCACTCGTGTCCAGGTACAAGCGGGTAACGCACGTACGCCGGATCTACCACGCCGTCGAGCAATTCAAGGTCAGTCCCGCAAATGCCGACAAACCCAGGACGAGCAATAACCTCGCCGTACCCAGGCGCCAGCGGCGCTGCTTCTTCCAGCTGGATTGAGCCAGGCTTAGCGATGACAAGCGCCCGGCGGTCATTCATGGCGTTACTTCCCGGCCCGCTCGGCGAACAGCGGTCCGCCAAGCGACGATGTCAGGGAATCGGCGCATCGCGGAGTGCCATGCCGAGCTCGTCGATCTGCCAGGTGGGACGGTTCAGCTTCACGCCGGTGCCGCTGATCGCCGCCACGCACGCACCGCTCCGGTCGTAGACCGCCGACCCTACGCAGAAAACCCCCTCGCAGTCCTCCTCGTCGTCGATCGCGAACCCGCGCGTCGCCGTCAGTTCCAGGTCACGGGCCAGGGCGTCGGATCGGTGATCGTCCGCGGTGTCTCGCGCGAGCAGCCCGTCGCGGCCGCCAGGGACCGCGCCCGGTCCGGTGCCAGCGCCGCGAGCAGGCCTTGCCCGCGGACGTGCAGTGCGGGAACTCCCGCGTGCCGAGGTAGGACGCGAACCGGACCGTGCCGGCGCGTCCACCCGGCGACCGCACCGCGTACGGCCCGTCGGGCACTACGAGGCGCGACGTAAGGCCCGTCGCGTCGGTGACCGACTGGAGCACCGGCATCGCGAGGCTCATCAGCGGCGACTGGTGCTCGGCGGCGTCGCCGAGCTTCGCCAGCGACAGGCCGAGCCGGTACCGGCGGCTGCGCCGGTCGCCCGACTCGGCGACGTAGCCGCGGGCGGTGAGCGTGTACAGCAGCGAGAACGCGGTGGACTTGGAGACCGACAGCCCCTCCGCGACCTCCGCTCAGCTACAGCCCGCCCGGGCCGACCGCGGCGATGTCGTCAGGGCCTCGAGCGCGTCGAGCGCGCGGTCCACGCTCTGCAGCCGGTACCGCTGTCATCGTCGGTCATCTCGTGATTTCCCTATCGTCATTCGGCACAGCAAAACAGGGCTCCCATTACCGCCTCGTTATGTCAAACCCTGCTCGTCACGCGCTGAGGAGCGTTTCTACGGCCACGTCTTGACAGCGAACCTTACGCCGTCGTGTGATGTGTGTGCGTCCGCGTCTGTTCGCATGAGGAAAAACTTATTCGGCTCTGCCAAACGAAAAAGGAGTGCGGACACGATGCAGTGGGTCGCGGCCCTGCTCAGCGAGCTAGGAATTCGGGCCATCGGGAGCCTGGCCAGCACGAGGCCAAGGCCTTTCCTGACGGGGCGGCGTTTCGCATCGAGATCCCGAGCGTCTAAGGTCCCCGCGTCCTCGAGGCGGTACTCGACGCTGCCGAGGACGAGGGCATCACGGTCAACCGGGTGTCCCAGGGCAGCGGCGCCGGGCTGCTGCGGGCCAGCGAGCTGCGCGCCATGGCGCACGCCGGTGCACGATGCCGGCGTAGGCTCGCCCGTTCATCGGCCCGCCGAGCGGTACTGCATCGGCGCCCATCCCCTGGTCGAGCGACGGGTCGGCGCAGGGGTCCAGGTGCGCGGCACCAGGCAGCAGCTCGGCTACGCGCTCCAAGACGTGCTGCGCGCCGCGGGCAGGGCATCAGGTCCTTCCTCGTCGCCGACCTGGGCCTGCTCGTCGCGCGCGCTGCGGAGGCGCAGGAACGCGGCGACCTGCCGGAAGGCATCGTCTTGAAGGTCTCCAGCGGCGATGGCCCCCTCTAACCCGCTCACGCTCACGCTCCTCGAGCGGGCTCGGCGGGCAGCGCGCCACGGTGAACGTCCCGTCGGACGTGACGATCGGCGAGCTCGCCGAGATGCGCGCCGCCATCGGGCGTCCCCATCGACCTGTACGTCGAGTCGCCGGACGCGCTGGGCGGCATCGTGCGCGGCAACGAGGTCGGCGACCTCATCGTGGCGGGCGCGCCGCTGTACGCCAAGTTCGGCTGCGCAACGCGGCTCCCGTCTACCCGAGCGGCCGCCACCTGGAAGTGGTCGCCGCCGCCAACTGCGTCGAGAAGGTGCACCGGGCCGCGGTCGCGCTCGAGCGGCCGGAGCGCCTGTCCCCCGGCCTGGCGCAGCTCCAAGCCGGCGCGGCGCTCGGCCTTCCGGCATCCCCGTTGTCGAGTGATCAGACGGGTCCCCGATGACCTCACCCACGCCCACGGGGCGGCCGAATCTGCCCGTGTAACCACCACCCGTTCGGATGAAAGGTTTGGAAGTCAATGTCTGAAGGTCATCATCGGTCTCGCGAGAGATCCGTCGGTCTCAAGGCGACTGGATCGCCTCGATCACCAACGTGCGCCACCGCCGCGACCACGTTGACCATGACGGCGCTGATCGGGGCGGCCGTGCTCGCGTCGCCGCTCGCGCTGCTCATCACCGCGCGGCGATGTTGTGCTGCGCGGTCGCCTACCACCGCTCAACGCCTGCAGACCAGCCGCGCGCCCCAGTGCACTGGGTCGCCCGCGGCTCTCGCCGATCATCGGTTCGGGTCGGCATCCTGTGCTGATACCGCGCTACTTCCAACATTGCAACATCACGCTGATCGCTCCACGTGCTGTCGCTCGTGCCCCCTCCCATCAACACAAGCCGCTACCTTCTCGCCACGTATCTGCCTATCGTCGCCATCGCGGTGATCGCGTGAAGACGACGATCAGTTCCAGGCTGGATCGTGGCCGGTGAGTACGCGATCATCCTGGCGCTCGCGATCTGGGCCTGACGCGCGAGCTCACCTCGCACGCGCGGGGATCACCGCCCCGTCCTGGTCCTGTTCACCACCTCGCACTCCCCCGCGTCGACCGGGCTCATCGCGGCGTGTCATCGCGACGTTCCTGCTCGGCGGCTGGGTCTCGCCCATCTACCTCGGCGACGAGCAGCAGCACAAGAAGACCCCGGCCGGTCCGTGCTGCTCTCGATCACGTTCTGCACGCTGTGGGTGATCTTCCTGTTCTCTGCCTGCAGGGGCTGCGCGCCTGCCAAGGACATCACCGCCAACTCGGCGAACGTGCTGCCGTACCTGGCCGGCACCCTCGCCGCCGAAGGCCTTCGCCGACCTGGTCGCGATCGCGGTCATCGCCTCGTTCGCGACGACGATCCAGTCGCAGATCGTGGACGGGTCACGGATCTTCTTCGGGCTCGGGCGGGACCGCACGATCCCGTCGGTATTCCGCCGGGTGCACCCGCGGTTCCGCACGCCGGTCGCCGGGCTGGTGGTCATGGGCCTGATCCCGGTGCTCGCCCTCGCGCTCTACCTCGCGTCCACCTCGCTGCAAACGGCGATCGTCTACATCGACTCCACCGGCGGGCTGCTGTTCGCCGGGTACTACGTGGTGATCTCGGTCTACAGCGTCTGGTACTACCGCTCGGTGGTCTTCAAGTCGGTGAGGGAGTGCGTGCTCGGCCTCTTGCTCCCGCTGATGGGCGCGGGCACGCTGGTGTACGTGATCGTCAAGGCGATCCCCGCCACGGCACACCCGGTGCTGATCATCGCGGTCGTGCTGTTC
Source organism: uncultured Actinomycetota bacterium (assembly GCA_963850115.1). Lineage (GTDB taxonomy): Bacteria > Actinomycetota > Actinomycetes > Streptosporangiales > Streptosporangiaceae > Trebonia. The sequence continues at coordinate 365,429 of CAWKKG010000010.1, read as the reverse complement.
CTTGTCGGCATCCCGCTCGCCTTCCTGTCCAAGGCGCTGACCAAGTCGCCGTTCTTCTCGACCCGCCGCGAGCGCTACACCGAGCCCGCCGACAGCGAGCCGGCCACGACCAGTGTGTGACCATCCCACGCTGCCCCGTGTTTCCGAACTGCGCAGCACCGCCTGGCTGGGCGGCGACGACGAGGTCGCGCTCAACCACCGGGCGGCGCTGCGCGCCGCCGGGCTGACCGGATCGAGGTGGCCGGTCAGCCCGGCCGGTCCCGGGCGGCGCCCGCTGATCGGGATCGCCTGCACCGCGTCCGACCTGAACCGGTGCGATCGCGGGCTGACCGGGCTTGCCGCCGCCGTGAAGCGCGGCGTGCTGGAGGCGGGCGGGCTGCCGCTCGAGTTCCCGGTGATGTCGCTGTCGGAAGACCTGATGAAGCCGACCGCGATGCTGTACAGGAACCTGCTCGCGATCGAGGTCGAGGAGACGATCAGGTCACAGCCACTCGACGGGGTGGTCGCGCTCGGCAACTGCGACAAGTCCGTGCCGGCCTACCTGATGGCCCTGGCCTCGGCGGACATTCCCGCGCTGATCGTCACCGGCGGCTTCCGCCCGGTGCCGGTGCTCGACGGTGTCCGCCTTGGCAGCGGTACCGCGCTGTGGCAGAAGTTCGACGAACGGCGCGCGGGACGGGTGCCTGACGCGGAGTGGGCGCGGCTCGAAGGGTGCCTCGGCGCCGGGATCGGCGCGTGCAACACCATGGGTACCGCGGTGACCATGGCGATCATGGCGGAAACGCTGGGGATGACGCTGCCGGGCACCGCGGTCATCCAGTCGGGTGACCCCGGGCAAGCGATCCTCGCCGAGGAGGCGGGCTGGCGGATCGGGTCGCTCGTCCGCGCGGGCACGCGGCCGTCGTCGCTGCTGACCGGCGACGGGTTCGAGCGGGCGCTGACGGTGCTGGCGGCCGTCGGCGGGTCGACCAACGCGATCATCCACCTGTCGCGGTCGCCGGCCGGCGCGGCCTTGCCCTGCCACTTGACGAGTTCGCGCGGATCGCGGCGCGGACCCCGGTGATCGCGGACATCGCGCCCACCGGCGCCGGGCTCATGCCCGACCTGGCCGCGGCGGGCGGGGTGCCGGCCGTGCTGAGGTGCTGTCCGGCGTGCTGACCGAGCCCAAGTGGCCGCTGCGGCCGCCCGCCGACCCGGTCACCGAGGTGCCGCGCGTTCACCGTCGTGCGCGGGAACATCGCGCCGAACGGGGGCGTGGTCAAGACCGCCGCCGCCAGCCGCTCGCTGCTGCGGCACAGCGGGCCCGCAGTAGTGTTCCACTCCTACGATGAGATGCGCCGCCGGATCGACGACCCCGACCTGGACGTCACCGCCGACTCAGTGCTCGTGCTCGCCGGGTGCGGCCCGGCCGGGGCCGGCATGCCCGAGTCGGGGAACATCCCGGTCCCGGCGAAGCTGCTGCGGGCCGGCGTGACCGACATGGTGCGGGTCACCGACGGGCGGATGAGCGGCACCGGCTACGGCACCGTCGTGCTGCACGTCGCGCCGGAGTCCGCGGTCGGCGGCCCGCTGTCCCGGCTGCGCGACGGTGACGTCGTCACGCTCGACGCCGTCGCGGGCACGCTGTCCGCGGACGTCCCGGCCGACGTGCTCGCGGCCCGCGACCCGGTCCTTCCCGTGATCGCCGACCGGCGCGGCTGGCCGGTCCTGCACCGGGCCCACGTGTTGCAGGCCCCCGAGGGCTGCGACTACGACTTCCTCCGGGCCGCGTCCCCCGACCAGCTCCCGTTCGTGGAGCCGGTCATCGGCCGGTCCTAAGGTGGACGCATGACGCTGGACGTGCTCGCGGACGCCGACGGCGCCGCCGCCCGCGCGGCCAAGGCGGCGGGTGTCGCGGTCAGGGAGCTCGCGTCCCTGGACGAGCTCGACGCGATGGTCGGCGTGTTCGACCAGATCTGGGATCCCGACGGCGACAACTCCTCCGTGCGGCTTGACCTGCTGCGGGCGATGACCAAGGCGGGCAACTACGCCTCGGGCGCCTACGACGTGGCGAGCGGCGCGCTGGTCGGAGCGTGCATGGGGTTCTTCGGGCCGCCGTCCCGCGCGGAGCTGCACAGCCACATCGCGGGGGTGGTGCCCGCCGGGCTCGGCCGGTCGGTGGGGTTCGCGCTGAAGGTGCACCAGCGGGCGTGGTGCCTACGCCGCGACGTGCGGCTGATCGCGTGGACCTACGACCCGCTGATCAGGCGAAATGCCTACTTTAACCTGGTCAAGCTCGGCGCCAGGCCGGTGGAGTACCTGCGGAACTTCTACGGCGTGATGGACGACGCGATCAACGGCGGGACCGAGACCGACCGGATGCTCGTGCACTGGGACCTGCGATCAGACGTAGCCCGCGACGCGAGTGCCGGGCGGCCGCGGCCGACGTCGTTCGACGCGGAGCGCTCCCGCGGGGCCGTCGTGGCCCTGTCCGCCGACCCTGACGGCCTGCCCGTGCCCGGCCTGCCGCTGTCGGGCGGCCCGGGGTCGCGGAGGCTGCTGGTCGGCGTGCCCCCCGACATCGAGGCGATGCGGCTGTCCGATCCCGCGGGCGCGGCGGCCTGGCGGACGGCGCTGCGGGACGTCCTCTCGCCGCTCGTCGCCGGCGGGGCGCGGGTGACGGGCTTTGACCGAACCGGCTGGTACGTGGTCTCCACGGGAAGGGAAGAAAGATGAAGCTGACCGGGGTTGAGTTGCGGCGGATTACCATTCCGCTGGTGGCGCCGTTCCGCACCTCGTTCGGGGTGGAGACCACGCGGGACATCCTGCTGCTGCGGGCGGTACTCGACGGGCAGGCGGAGGGATGGGGCGAGTGCGTCGCCATGTCCGACCCGTTGTACTCGTCGGAGTACGTGGACGCGTCGGTCGACGTGCTCAAGCGGTTCATGCTGCCCAAGCTCTTCTCGCTTGACCACGTCGACGGCGCCGCGGTCGGTCCCGCGCTCGAGCCGTTCAAGGGGCACTGGATGTCCAAAGCGGTCATCGAAACGGCGGTGCTCGACGCGGAGCTGCGCTCCGCCGGCCGGTCGTTCGCGCGCGAGCTCGGCGCGACCAAAGACCGGGTGCCGTGCGGCGTGTCGGTCGGCATCCACGACTCCATCGGCGCGCTGCTCGAATCCGTCGAGGGGTACGTGTCCGCCGGGTACGTCAGGATCAAGCTGAAGATCGAGCCGGGCTGGGACCTAGAGCCCGTCCGCGCCGTGCGCGAGCGGTTCGGCGACGACCTGCTGATCCAGGTGGACGCGAACACCGCCTACACGCTGCAGGACGCGCGGCACCTCGCCCGGCTGGACGAGCTCGGCCTGCTGCTGATGGAACAGCCGCTGCCCGAGGAGGACGTGCTCGGCCACGCGGAGCTCGCCCGCCAGGTCAAGACCCCGATCTGCCTGGATGAGTCGATCACCTCGGCGCGGACCGCGGCGGCGGCCATCAGGCTCGGGGCCTGCTCGATCATCAACATCAAGCCGGGCCGGGTCGGCGGGTACCTGGAGGCGCGGCGCATCCACGACGTGTGCCTCGCCAACGGGATCGCCGTCTGGTGCGGCGGGATGCTGGAGACCGGGCTCGGCCGGGCGGCCAACATCGCGCTCGCCGCGCTGCCCGGGTTCACGCTGCCCGGTGACACCTCCGCGTCTGACCGGTACTACAAGACCGACATCACCGAGCCGTTCGTGCTGTCCGCGGACGGTCACCTGGACGTGCCCGCCGGGCCGGGGCTCGGGGTCACGCCGCTTCCCGAGCGGCTCGCCGCTGTCACCACCTGGACCGAGTGGGTGCCGGCGTAGATCGACCCGACCGGCCGGGAGCACCCACGGCTGACCCTCGTGGGCGCCATTCCTGGCGCGCGGCAACCTTTCCTGCCGGTCGCAGTCTTTACTACGTGGACCACATGGACACCCGCGCTCCCGAGGCGGCGCACGCCGCCGCGGACCGGCACGTCACCGCCCTCTACCAGGCCCATGCGCTGAGCCTGGCCCGGCTGGCGCTGCTCATGCTGGGCGACCGTGACGCCGCGCAAGACGTGGTGCAGGACGCCTTCCTCGGGCTGTACCGCCGCTGGGACAAGCTCGCCAGCGTCGACGCCGCGCCCGCCTACCTGCGCGCCAGCGTGCTCAACGGCTGCCGGACGCTGCTGAAGCGGCGCTCACGGCCGGTCCCCAGCGCCGCTGAGCGGCCCCTGGAGTCCGCCGAGGCGGCCCTGATGCAGACGGAGCAGCAGCGCGTGATGCTGGCCGCGATCCGGCGGCTCCCGGCCAGGCAGCGCGAGGCCCTCGTGCTGCGCTACTACCTCGACATGACCGAGGACCAGGCGGCGCGGGCGATGGGGGTCAGCCGCGGCACCGTCAAGTCCGCCACGTCCCGGGCCATCGCCGCCGTTGGCCGGATGCTCAAGGAGGAATCATGAGCACGATCGAAGACGAGATCCGCGACACCCTGCGCTCCGAGGCGGCTCGCCTTCGCGAGGTGCGCCCGCTGGACCTGCCCGCCGCGCTCGCTCCGCGTGAGCCGCCGGCCGGGCCCGGCGCCCTCCGGGCCTGGCGGTGGCGCGCGTGGCTGGTCCCGGCCGCGGCCGCGGCCGCCGTGGTCCTCGTCGCCGCCGCCCTGGTGACCCTGAAGTCGCTCAGCAACGGGCACACGGCTGGCCCGGCGACGAGCCCCGGCCCCATCGCGGGTCCCGGACTCGGCGCGGATGCCGGTGCCAAGGTACTACGTTGAGCTCGGCACGGCGACAAGCGTGGGAGCCAAGGGCAACTGGGCCATCATCGTGGGCGACGAGCAGGCCAGGAAGTCGATCGGCACCTATCTCCTCCCGCCAGGACAGGTGATGACGAACGCGGCGGTCAGTGGCGCGGCGGACGACCGGACGTTCGTTGTGTCCGCTTCCACACCTCCCGCCGTCCGGGGCACCAACCCGGGCAAGACCCCCGTCCAGGAGGCCGCCACGTGGTACCTGGTGCGAATCTCTCCAGGCGCGGCCCAGCCCGTCCGCGTGACCAGGTTGCCCATGCCGGCTCTACCGGCGAATGCGGACGTCCGGGAGACAGCACTGTCCGGCGACGGGACCGAACTGGCTGTCCTGTCCGTCAAGATCGGCGAGTCCAGGACGGTCGGGGCGCCGCTCACGCTGCAGGTCTACTCGGTCGCCACCGGGCGGCTCCAGCATTCCTGGCCCGCCGGGATCGACGAGACGCAAGCCAATAGGACCCCGATTTCCGACCTGAGCTGGGTGGGCGACAGCACCGTGGGGTTCGCGGTCACCTATACCCCGGCGGTCCGCGAAGAGGTCAGAACGCTGGACGTCAGCGCGTCCGGTGCCACTCTCCTCGCCGACAGCCGCGTGGTCTGGTCGCAGTACGTCCCGGCGTCGCGCCTCACGCCCGAGGAGAAGGCCACGATCTTGGCCCTTGAGCCAACACGCGCACGCGTGCGACACGCCGTTCCTCACCGCGAACGGACAGGCGGTGGTGTGCGGCAACAGCCACCTACTCGGCGGCCGACAAGCGCTTGTCGGCCGTCTGGCTGGCGTACCCGCTCGCGACGCCGACGCGGCCCCGCGTCCTCGGCCGCGTTCAGGAACCACGGAACGTGTCAGCCCTCGACGGCCCCATCAGCGTGGACTGGGCGAACCCGTCCGGCACCGAGGTCATCGGCGCCTGGAACCCGACGGTGATAACGGGCCCAAGCGACAACCCGGTGTCGACCACGTCGAACGACGAGGCGTACATCGGGAACGGCAGGGTCACGACGTTCCCCTACACCCTTGGCGGCTCGACTCGCCTGGTAGCGGCCTCGCTTACATGAGTGCCTGGTAGACGAGCTGGCGCAGCTGGGAGCGGATGGGGTGCGCGCTCGACGGGATGAGCTGGGTGAAGAAGCTCACCGTGAGTTCCTCCGCCGGGTCGAGCCAGAAGGCGGTCGACGCCGCGCCGCCCCAGGACAGCTCGCCCTCCGAGCAGACCACCTTGCCGGGTACCGGGTCGATCGTGACCGCGAAGCCGAGGCCGAAGCCGGTGCCCACCTGCGGGGACTCGGCGTTCAGGGGGCGACCGAAGTGCGCCAGGTCCTGGTTGCCCGGGAGGTGGTTGCGGGTCATGTAGGCGACCGTCCGCGGGCTGAGCAGGCGCACGCCGTCCAGCTCGCCACCCGGGCTGTCCGGCCTGGGGAGCACCATCTGCATGAAACGGTGGTAGTCGGCCGCCGTGGAGACCAGGCCGCCGCCGCCGCTGAGCATGACCGGCTTCTTCCGCGCCGCCGCGCCGAGGCCGTCCATCCTGGCGGCCTTGCCATCGAGGGCCCCCCGGCCGTACAGCGCGGCCAGCCGGGGCAGGTCGTCCGGCTTCGCGCCGAACGACGTGTCGGTCATGCCGAGGGGCTCGAAGACGCGCTGCGCGAAGAACTCGTCCAGGCTCTGGCCGGACGCGACCTCGACGACGCGGCCGAGGACGTCAGTGGCGACCGAGTAGTTCCACTCGGCGCCCGGCTGGAAGAGCAGCGGCAGGCCCGCCCAGATGTCGCACGCTTCGGCGAGCGTGACGCCGGGCGGGTCGCCGAGCTCGAAGCCCGCCGCCCGGTACATGGCGTCCACCGGATGGTTCCGGTGGAACCCGTAGGTGAGCCCCGAGGTGTGCGTGAGCAGGTGGTGGATGCGCACCGGCTCGGTCGCCGGGACCGTGACGGGCCGCTGGTCGCTGCCCCCGGTGAAGACCCGGACGTCCTTGAACGCGGGGATGAGCTTGCTGACCGGGTCGGTGAGCTCGAACCGCCCCTCCTCGTAGAGCATCATCGTGGCGACCGAGGTGATCGGCTTCGTCATCGAGTAGATACGCCACAGGGTGTCGGGTGTTACCTCCAGCCCCGCTTCCTTGTCCCGGTGGCCGCCATGGGCGACGTAGGCGACCTTGCCGTACCTGCTGACCGCGAGCAGCCAGCCGTTGATAAGTCCGGCGTCGACGTAGCGGGCGAAGTTATCGTCTAGGCGGTGCAGTCGGTCGGCCGCGAAGCCGACCTCGGCGGGATCGACCTCGACCTTCAGTTCACTCATGATCATTCACGTTGCCATAGCGGCGGGTCGGCCGCTAGGGGCCCGGCCCTCAGCGCCAGAACCGGATGGTCGTGACTGCCCGCCCGGTGTCGTCGCCATACCGAGCTTAGTAAGGCCAGCCCGGGCTGGCCGGCCAGCCGCGGCATAAGGGAGAATTCGCGGAGTGAGTGAGCAGCAGCACGGCGCCCGCGCTATCCGGCATGTCATGTTCGACGCGGACGGGGTGCTCCAGCACCTTCCCGGCGGCTGGATCGCCGCGGCCGAGCCGTTCTTCGGGGGGCGGGCGCTCGAGTTCCTCCAGCGGTCGTACGCCGCCGAGCTGCCGACGCTCGCCGGGCAGGGCGACCACCTGGCCATCCTGACGGCGACGCTCGCCGACTTCGCCGTCACCGTCCCGGTCGCCGACGTCTACCGCGGCATCTGGCTGAGCGTGGAGCCCGTGCCGGCGTCCCTCGCCGTGGTCCGTGCCTTGCGCCAGCGGCGGGTACGGCGTTCACCTCGGCACCAACCAGGAGCGGTACCGGGCCGCGCACATGCGCGAGGTGCTCGGCTACGACGGCCTGTTCGACGTCAGCTGCTACTCATGGGAACTGGGCGCCGCCAAGCCCGACCTTGCGTTCTTCACCGAGGCCGCGCGGCGCATCGGCGCGGAACCCGCGGCCATCTTGTTCATCGACGACAACGCGGAGAACGTCGCCGCCGCCCGCGCGGCCGGGCTCAGCGCGGAGCAGTGGTGCCTCGACGACGGGCACGACTTGCTCTACGACCTGCTCGCCCAGCACGGCGTCAGCGCGGAATTTCCACGCGACTCGGATTTGTTCCCCAGCTGAGTACAGGGAAAACGCACGTAGGCTCCGGGATGAATCACGTTGAAATCGGGGCATCTGGCACTAGCCGGGACGCCGGGGACCGCTCAGACTGAAGATGCGATCTTCAGCGGAGGCTGACCAGAAAGGACAGCGCCGGTGACCGACAGCGCCCTGCCAGGCCGCCAGGGAACGAGGACCACGGTCGTTATCGCCGTGGTCGCCGTCGCGGTCCTGGCCGGAACGGGCGTGACCGAGCGGTCCCGGGTCGCCGCTTCACTCACGGTCCTTGCTCACCTTCGCTGGTCCTGGCTCCCGGCCGCCATCGCGCTGGAGGCCGCATCGATGGCCGCCTTCGCCTGGATGTTCCGCCGGCTGCTGACCGCGGGCCGCTTCCGGCACGGTCGCGTCTCGATGCTGGCCACGGTCTACGAGGCGAACGCGGTGTCGGTGACGGTCCCGCTGGCCGGGCCGGAGCTGGCCACGGCCATCCTGTTCCGGCGCTTCACCCGGCACGGTGCCGACGGCCTGCTGGCCGGCTGGGCGCTGCTGGCCGGAGGGGTCATCACCACGGCCGCCTGGGTTCTCCTGCTGGCCGCCGGCGGGCTGGCATCGGGGCACGCACTGGCGGCGGCGATCACCATTCCCGGCGCTGTGCTCGCGGTGGCCGCCATCGCCACGGCCGCGACCGCCGTGCGCCAGCCACGGCTGCGGGCCGCCCTGGAGCGATACGTCGCCTGGGCACTGCGGGAGGCCACCAGGCTGCTGCGCCGGCCGGCCGGGAATCCCGCGCTGACCGTCCGGGCCTGGACCGACCGGATGGGCGCGCTGCGGCTTCCCGCGTCGGGCTGGGCGCTGGCGTCCGGTGCCGCGCTGGTCAACTGGCTCACCGACGCCGGGGTGCTGGCCGTGAGCGTGCTCGCGGTTGGCGCCGCCGTCCCGTGGCGTGACCTGCTGCTGGTCTACGCGGCGGGGGTTACCGCTAAGAGCCTTGCCATCACTCCCGGGGGGCTCGGCATCACGGAGGGAGCAATCAGCGTGTCGCTGGTCGCGTCGGGGGTACACGCCGGCCCGGCCCTGGCCGCCGCGCTGCTCTACCGGCTGGTCAGCTTCTGGCTGGTGGCCGTCGCCGGGTGGCTGGTCCTGCTGCTACGCCGGGTGCGCGGGCAGGCTCCGCTGGTGGCGCTGCCGGCCGTTCCGCAGGCCGCGGTCCCGGCGGACGCGCCGGCGATGCCAGACGGTCATGAGCTCGTGCTGCTGCACGGGCAGCCCGGCTCCCCGGCCGACTGGCAGGCGGTGACCGCGCGGCTGCCCGCGCCGCTGCACGCGACGGCGGCCGACCGGCCGGGGTACGGCGCGAGCCGGCGACCGGCCGCCGGGTTCACGGCCAACGCTCAGGCCGTCCTCGATGACCTGGACGCCCGCGGCGTGCGGGACGCGGTGCTCGTCGGCCACTCCTGGGGCGGCGGGGTCGCGCTGCGGGCGGCGAGCCTGGCCCCAGACCGGGTGCAAGCGGTGGTCCTGCTCGCCAGCGTCGGGCCTGGCTGCCTCACCTCCCTGGACTGGCTGCTCGCGGCTCCGGGCATCGGCGCGCTCAGCTCGCTGCTGGCCTTTCGCTGGACCCCGTGGATCGCCCGGGCCCGGCTCGCCTGGCTCCGGCGCAGGTACGGCCGGGCGCTGTACCCGGGCGAGTCCGCGAGCTTGCAGGTCTGGGGGGAGCCCGCGGAGAGCGACTGGCCGCTCTGGCGCACCTTCCTCGCCGAGCAGCGCGCCCTGCTGCTCGAACTCGCGGAAGTTGAGGAGGCCGCGGCGTCCATCCGGGTTCCCGTGCTGCTGATCGCCGATCCCCGCGACCGCGTCGTGCCCGTGAAGACCTCGCACCGGCTCGCCGCGATGCTGCCGGACGCGTCCCTGCTGCTCGTCGAGGATGCCGGCCATCACCTGCCGCGGTGCGCTCCGAGCGCCGTCGCGGACGCGATCACCGCGTTCCTGGCGGCGGTCGACCAGGGCAAGCGCACCGAAGCCGGCGGGTACCAGGTCAGGCAGGCGAGCTAAGCGGCCCCGGGCGGGGGATCCTTGGCAGCAGCGGGACGGGACCGGGAAGGCGCCCGGCCGCGTCCGCCGCGCACTGCCCGGTGATGCGGCTCGCCGCGTCGGGGAGGAACGGCCGCAGCTGCTCGCCGATCGCCTGGCAGGCCCGCAGCAGCCGGGACAGGACCGTGGCCAGCGCGGCGTCGTCGCCCGCCGTGGCCAGCGCCCACGGGCGGGCGCGGTTGACGTAGCGGTTCGCCTCGTCCGCGATCCGCCAGACCGCCTCGGTGGCGCGCCGGAAGTCGTAGTCCTCCAGCGCCTCGGCGATCAGGCCGGGGGCGTCGCCGATGGCCGCGTCGAGGGCGCCGCTCCCCGGTCCGGGACCGGTCGCGGCCGGGACGTGCCCGCCGCAGTACCGGTGGATCAGGCTGACTACCCGGTTGACCAGGTTGCCGAACCCGTTGGCGAGCTCGTCGTTGGCCCGGGCGACGAGGCGGCCGACCGTGAAGTCGGCGTCCGCGCCCCTGGGCACCTCGCGCAGCAGCCACCAGCGCACCGCGTCCGTCCCGAACCGGCCGACGAGGTCGTACGGGTCGACGCTACTGGCCGTTCCAGCGGCGGCCGGGTCCGGGGCGCGGCCCGACTTGCTGATCTTGCGGCCGTTCTCGGTGAGGTAGCCGTGGACGAGGATGTCGGTGGGCACGGCCTCCCCGGCGGACAGCAGGATCGCGGGCCAGTAGACGGCGTGGAACCGGAGCACCCCCTTGCCGAGCAGGTGGATGCGCCGCGACCGCGGTCCACCAGCGGCTAAGGTCCGCGCCGCCGACGGCGTAGTCCAGCGCCGTGACGTAGTTGCCGAGCGCGTCCCACCAGACGTAGATGACCTGACCCGGGTCATCGGGTACCGGGATGCCCCAGCCACGGGCGCGCTCGACGCTGCGTGAGACGGAGAAGTCGTCGAGCCCGGAGTCGATAAGGGCCAGCACCTCGTTGCGGCGCTCGGCCGGCTCGATGCGGATGGCGCCGCCGGCGATGAGGCCTCGCAGCCGGCCGGCGTAGCGGGACAGGCGGAAGAACCAGTTCTCTTCCGACACCAGGTCGGGGACCGTGCCGTGCTCCGCGCAGCGCCCGTCGCTCAGTTCCGCCGTCGTGTAGAACTGCTCGCAGCCGACGCAGTACAGGCCCTCGTAATGCCTCCGGTACAGATCGCCGCGGGCGGCGCAGGCGCGCCACAGGCGCTCGACCCCGGCCCGGTGCCTGGGGTCGCTGCTGGTCCGGATCAGGTCATCGACGCTGAGGCCGAGCGGCCCGGCCAGCCCGGTGAACGCGGCGGCGCTCGCGTCGACGAACTCCTGCACGCCTACCCCCGCGGCCTCGGCGGCGAGCACGTTCTTCAGCGAGTTGTCGTCGGTCCCGGACTGCAGCCTGACCCGCTCGCCGGCGATCCGGTGATAGCGGGCGAGCACGTCGGCCTGGACGAGCTCAAGCGCGAACCCCAGGTGCGGGCGCGCGTTGACGTACGGGATCGTCGTGGTGATGTAGGTGCTGTTCATCAGAGCCTCCAGGTGGACGGGGGCTCCGACGGCCCACCCGAGGCAGCGGACATGAATCGAGGCCCTTGAGACAGGGCCTCGGAAACGTGCGTCCGTGCAGCGTCAGCGGCCCCGCGAGCGGGGCATCATCAGGCTGAACGCGTTCATGTACTCATGGTACCCAGGCCGAGGGCGGCAAGCCGAGCGATTAACGCGCGGTCCGCTGGCAAATCGCCCGGCTGGCGGTGTCCATTCCGGGGGCACCCGTTCGAAGTACGGGTGAGAGCGGCCGTCTACTTCGGCCGCGCGAATCACGGAGAACCGTCATGCACGCCACTGCCTCACGCGACGGCACCACCATCGCCTTCGACCGCGACGCCCCGGGGACGGGAGGCCACCATGTCTGAGCGCGTCACCGGCCCGGCGTTCTACTTCCCGTCCATCGAGAAGAAGTACGGCAAGCCCGTCAGCTTCTGGCTCGGCCTCATCGAGTCCAGCGAGCTGACCAAGCACAAGGAGCTCGTTGACTGGCTCAAGGCCGACTACGGCATCGGCCACGGCCACGCGACCGCCCTCGTCGGGTACGCCCTCGCCCAGCGCGCCGCGGGCGAGGGCCCGCACCCCGCGTTAGGCAGTCACCGCGGGGAGGACAGGAAGCCGAATCCGTTCCGGAGCGGAAAAATCGGCGGCCACCGGCTTGTTTACCTGAGACTTCTTTCGTAAAAGGAAGTCATGACGGTGGTCGACGCTCCTATCGTGCTCGGCCCGAACCAGCCCGCGCACTTTTACCTCGGCGGGGCCGGCATCGCGCGCTTCCGCGGCATCCCGCAGCCTTCTGAGTACTCCCCCGAGGACTGGATCGGGTCCACGACCTCGATGTTCTCGCGGCCCGGGGTGGGCCTGACCCGGCTTCCCGACGGTTCGACGCTCAAGTCGGCCATCGCCGCCGCGCCGGAGGACTTCCTCGGGCCCGATCACGTCGCCCGGTTCGGCGCCGACCCGGCGCTGCTGGTCAAGATGCTCGACACCGGCCAGCGCCTGGTCGTGCACTTCCACCCCGACCGTGACTTCGCCGGACGGCACCTCGGGTCGCGCTACGGCAAGACCGAGGCGTGGATCATCCTGGACGCGGCGCCCTCCGCCGGCGACGCGGGCTGTGTTTACCTCGGGTTCAAAGAGGACGCCGATCCGGCGGTTATCCGGCGCTGGGTCGCTGACCAAGACACGGCCGCCATCCTGTCCTCGCTCAACCAGGTGCCGGCTGCCAGCGGGGACACCTGGCTCGTGCCTGCCGGGGTACCGCACGCCATCGGCGCCGGGGTCACCCTGGTAGAGCTGCAGGAGCCCACGGATTTCTCGATTCTCCTGGAGTGGGCCGGGTTCCGGATCGACGGCCCGCGGGAGGGGCACCTGGGCCTGGGCTTCGATGTCGCGCTCACCGCGCTTGACGTCAGCGGGTGGGACGCGGGGCGGCTGGGCGCGCTGCACGCGCCGCGGCCCGGCGCCGCCGAGCGGCCGGGGGTCACCCGGCTGCTGCCTTTGCGTGCCGACCCGTTCTTCCGCGCCTCACTCGTCGAGGTGGCCGAGCCGCTGACCTTCGAGCCGGGGTACGCGATCCTGGTCGTGGTCTCCGGGGCCGGGTTTGTCACCTACCCGGCGGGAACGCTTCCGGTGCGGCGCGGCTCCACGGTCCTGGTGCCCTACGGCGCGGGTCCCACGACCTTCGAGGGCCATTTCGACGCGCTGCGCTGCCTGCCCGGCCAATGATCGGATGTGCGCTCTCCCTTGCCCGGCGTTCTCCGTGTTATATGAGGAAGGCGGACAAAGCAGTTCGGAGGGCGGTTCTCTCGTGACCGATTCGCAGACCTGGACCAGCGACCTCAACCTGTCGGACAACGAGTTCTGGGCGCAGCCGCCGGAGCAGCGTTACGCCGCCTACCGGACGCTGCGGGCGCTGCCGTCGCCGCCGTTCTTCGAGGCGGGCGAGTCGCCGTTCGGCACCGAGGAACGCGGCTACTACGCCCTGCTCCGGCACGCCGACGTGGCCGAGGCGAGCAGGAACCCGCAGCTGTTCTCGTCCGCCGCCGGGGCCACGAGCATCTTTGACCTGCCGGTGGAGTTCAACGAGTACTTCGGCTCGATGATCAGCATGGACGACCCGCGGCACGCCCGGCTCCGCCGGATCGTCTCGCGCGCGTTCACCCCGAAGATGATCAAGAAGTTCGAGGAAGACGTGCAGCTAACCGCGGGCGTCATCGTCGACGACCTGCTGGCGGCCGGCCCGTGCGACTTCGTGCAGCACGTGTCCGCCCGGCTCCCGCTGAAGATCATCTGCCAGATGATGGGCGTCGGCGACGAGCACTACGAGATGGTGCTGCGCAACACCAACATCATCCTGTCCGGCGCGGACCCCGAGTTCATCAGCGAGGACCTGAACGAGGCGCTGACCCAGATCCTCACCGCGGGCGGCGACCTGGCCGCCCTCGTGACCGGCCTGGCCGAGCAGCGGCAGGAGTCGCCCGCGGACGACCTCGTCTCGTCGCTGGCGACCGCGAACATCGACGGCGAGCAGCTCACCCCGGCAGAACTCGCGTCGTTCTTCGTCCTGCTCGTGGTGGCGGGCAACGAGACGACGCGGAACGCGATCTCGCACGCGCTGCTGCTCCTCACCGAGCACCCCGGGCAGCGGGACCTCCTGCTCGCCGACCTCGAGGGCCGGATCGGCCCGGCCGTGGAGGAGATCGTCCGCTACGTCTCCCCCGTCATCTGGATGCGTCGCACCCTCACCGCGGACACGGTCATGAACGGGCACGCGTACCGGGAGAACGACAAGGTGCTGCTGTTCTATCAGGCGGCCAACAGGGACGAGACGGTGTTCGGCCCGACCGCCGACCAGTTCGACATCTCCCGCTCGCCCAACCCGCACGTGGGGTTCGGCTCGGCCGGGCCGCACTTCTGCCTCGGGGCGCACCTGGCGCGGCGGGAGATCACCGCCGTTCTGCGCGAGCTGCTGACCCGGGTGCCAGACATCCGGGCCGCCGGGGAGCCGGACTACCTGCTGTCCAGCTTTATCAACGGGATCAAGCACCTGCCGTGCGAGTTCGGCTGAACGGTTGTCGCCCGCCGCGCCCGCTCCGGCAGCCGCAGGAGAATCTTGAAATCCGGTCAGCGGCTGTCGAACTCGTAGCGGAAAATGTAGGCGCTTGAGTCGGCGGTCATCTCGCTGACCTCGACGGGAGTGCCGTCGGCGGCAAGCGCGACGCGGCAGATCTCCACGACGGGCGTTCCCGGAGCGATCGCCAGGCGCTCGGCCTCCTCCGGCTGGGGCATCCGGGAGCGAAGGTCCTCGCGGAACCTTGCCGGAGCGCGGCCGAGCTCGGCGAGGCGGGCGTAGACGCCGCCCGGTCCGGGGTTGGGCTGGGCCATAGGGGTGCCCGCCGCCACCCGGGCCGGCAGCCAGGAACGGGACAGCAGGACCGGCTTGCCGTCAAGGACGTAACGACGGCCGCGGAGAACTGCCTCGTCGCCCTCAGGCAGGCCGAGCAGCAGGCCCACGTGGCCGGGGGGTTCGGCCTGCGACACTTCAAGCTGATCGACGACCAGGTCCCGGCCCTCGGTCTCGGCACTCCAGACCGACGTGCCAGACGGCCACGTAGACCCGCCTAGGCGACCGATGCCGTCACGGACGATCGGACGGAAGTCCCGCACGTAGATTCCCGACCCCTTGCGGGCCTCGGCCAGGCCCCAGTTGACCAGTTGGGCGAGCGCCTGCCGGGCCGTCGCCCGGGCGACGGCGTGGTCTCGGATGACGTCGTTCTCGCCGGGCAAGCGCGCTCCCGGAGGGTACTCGCCGGAATCAATGGCCTCCCGTAGGGCCATCGCGATGAGCCAGTACTTCGGCCGACCGTCCGCAGTCGTCACGTCCGTCGCCTCTCCCCCAACATCTCTAGAGAGCTAATCCTATCTGTTGGCCCCCTGACCACAGACCAGACCTGTCTCCAGGTAAGGGAAATCTCTCTAGAGAGATTATTTCATCTCTAGAGAAGTTTCCTTACCATGATTGGCAACAGCACCCGTAACGCGGCGCGTCAAAGGCCAATTGGCGGACCCGGAGGCCATCACTTATTGCAATGACGTGCGCACGCAGCCAACAACGGAGATAATACCAGTGCGAATGCACGCGCTAATGCGTGTGCCGATGCACGTGCATTTCTTTCGGACCGGACCGAGGATGATCACATGCGAGGGTTGCTGAAGTCGCAACGTAGTGCCATGAAACGTGCCTGCTGGACCGCGGGCTGCGGCGGCGCGGGCGTGCTCAGCACCCTGGCCATCATGCACGGCCCGAGCGCGCCGGCCGCGATTGCGGTGGGCGCGGGTGCCGCGGTCGCCAGCAACGCTGTCGCCGAACTAAGCGCCGCGCTGCCCGGCGTAATCGCGGCGCTGAGCGCCAAGAAGGTCGCACGCATCAAGGCGAAGACCGACGCCGAAGTCGCGCTAGAAGAGGCACGGCGACGCAGCGCCCTAGTCAACGCCTGGCCTGGAGGGAAAACTAGACGCCGCCATCGACCTGCTGAAACTGCAGGTAATCGATGCCCAGGTGCTCGCCGGACGCCGCCTCAGCGAGGGCATGCTGCGCGAACTGCTCCCCCAGCCCCGCGCCGCGCACGACGAAGCCTCCGGGCTAGCCGTCATCCAGCCGGGCAACCCCGGCGCCACGGCCCGTCATGCGAAACAGGACACGCAGCCCATGTCGTCACTGCCCAGCAACGCCACGGCCCGGCGGCCTCTATCCTCAAGCGACGGAGCCTCCCTGCTTGGCTAGCCGGTCTGCACCACGTTCGCCGCGACGATAATGCCGCTCTGCACGGTGTCGGTACCGGTGTAGTACTGCATGGCGCCGGTGCAGTCGTCGACAGCCGCTAGGTCGAAGCTCACCTGGTCGCCCGCATCCCAGTTCTCGGTCAGCGACTGCGACCCGCTGCAGGCGAAGCCGTCGGCGAATTGCTGGTAGGTCTGCCCGGTCGTCGCCCCCTCCCCGATCAGCGCGTAGGCCTGCGCGTAGTTGCCTGACTCGATGTCGCCGTAGTAGGCGGAGACCACGGCCCACGGATCCGTGACGTTCTGGTCGGCCTGCTGCTGCGGCGCTGCCGGGGCAGGGGCGGCGGGAGGCGCCGCGGTCGTTGAGGGCGCGGCAGACGGCGCGGGGACAATCGTCCGGTACTTGACCACGGTCTTGGTGGGGGCAGCCGCCTTGGTGGCGTCGCGACTAGCCGACGCGGCCGAGTGCGCTGCGGGTGTCTGCATCACGGTGACCGAAGTCGTCCCGCACGCCGTAATCCCGACTAGCCCTGCCCCCACTGCGACCATCGACAGCTTCATCACATGCCTGCCTAACCACCTTTCGTCACTGCTTTCACTCATTTAACTCCTGTTCGTGACCGGTGTCACGCGAGCGGCGGCCGTCTAGGTACACCGATCAAACGCGAAGCCCCGCGCGCCTATACGGGGGCTAGGCGCGCGGGGCTTCAGCTTGGGGGGTCGCCGCTGTCAGTGAGCCGGGATCAATTCGCCGTCCACCGTGTCCATGTAGTCCAAGACCGCCGTGAAGGTGCCCGGCGCGTACCAGGCGAGCCAGGTCATCGCATCGGCGAGGTCGGCCTGGGAACGGCCGAGGATGCGGTCCTTGCCCGGGACCTCGTTGATGAGGTGCGCGGCGGGGGCGGGATGAGTAATGCTTGCGTTCACGGTCGTCCTCCGGTTGTGCGGTGGATGGTCCAGGGCCGGGGTGATGGTGGTGCATCGTCCCGGCCCGCCCAGTTCCAGGGCGGACCTGGGCTGATGACTTGAATGTACCCGAACAAGCGTACTAACTAAACGTCGACACGCAATATCACGTAGTTATTCTCAGCGACTTCCGGGGGCCGGGCGCTCGCGCTAAGCGGCACCGACTCCTCACCGCGGCACTCGCTGCCGCAGTGCTGATCGTGGCGTGAAGGGAAGCCGAATTCTTCTCCTGCACCCTGAATATCGAGTATGGTCGACCATGCTCTAGCGGTATCAGGGCTCAAGACCGGCAGCAACGAGAGGGGCTCGGCGTCTCGCATGTACGTTTCGCGGGTCAGGCTGGAAAACATCCGGGGCTTCTCCGGCCGCCGGAACGTCGACCTGACGCTCACCCGTCCCGACGGGTCGCACGCGGGCTGGACCGTGCTCGCGGGGCCGAACGGATCAGGTAAGACTTCTCTGCTGCGGGCCGCTGCCCTCACTATCAGCGGCCCCTTCGTAGCGCCTAACCTCATCCCTGACTTTCGTACATGGACGACGGCTGGACAGCGCGGCGGCACTACTGAACTGCGGCTCATCGCAGCTTCGGAGGACTTCCAGCCCACCGACGGCAGCAAGCGCGCCAGCAACCTCAGCATAGGCCTGAACTGGGATGTAGATCTGGACCGGGAAACGTCCAGGCCCGGCTCGCAACCAGTGATGCACCATTCCGTGGCTCTTGATGCGCGCGTCACGGTTGAGTCGAATCCCTTCGTATTGACTCCGTGGCAACCCGACCCGATCGGCTGGTTCTGTGCCGCCTACGGACCATTCCGGCGCCTTGTCGGAGGTTCCGCCGAAACGCAGCGGCTGATGTCAACACCTGGGCTGGTGGCGCGCCTGGGGAGCCTCTTTTACGAAGACGCGTCCTTGACTCAGGGCGTGCAGTGGCTGATCGACAAGCACCTTCGCTCACTGGAAGGCAAGGAATGGGCCGGCGAGCTCGGCCGGGCCGCGATCCAGGTCTTGGCCGACGGGCTGCTGCCCGACGACTACGAGGTCTCCGAAGTCGATTCCGATGGCTTGTGGGTCATCCACCGCGGACATCGGTTCGCCTTGCCGGAGATGAGCGACGGTTACCGCAGCATCGCGGCCCTGGTTGTCGACCTCATCAAGCAAGTCCATGACTGCTACGGCGACCTGCACTTCGAGGTACGCGAGGGCGTGCCCGTGGTCACCGCCCCGGGCGTGGTCTTCATCGACGAAGTCGACGCGCACCTGCACTTGTCTTGGCAGCGTCGGATCGGCATGTGGCTAAAAGGCGCACTTCCCGAACATTCAGTTCATCGTCACCACCCACAGCCCGTACATCTGCCAGGCAGCCGATCCCGGCGGGCTGATCCGGTTGCCTGGCCCGAGCGAAGACGAGCCGCCGCACGTGGTTGGCCAGGATCTCTATGAGCGCGTGGTCCACGGCAACGGCGACGACGCGGTGCTTTCTGAACTATTCGGCCATTGAGATCCCGGTACCCGGAGTTCCCAGCAACGGCGACCGGACGAGGCCGCAGTTAGGCAAGGCTTGAACGGCTCAGTTTGCAGGCGGTTCCGGGAAGAGCTGAGCGGAGGTCTCCCCCAAGTAAGCACGCCTCAGCCACGCCGAGAGCACGCCCGCGTTACGGCAGGCGTTGATCGTGTTAATCGCATGCTTCGGAGGGCGCATCTCCGCGCAGCACAAGGAATTCGTTCAAGTTGCCGGCGATGGTGGAGTCGGCCTCAGCCTCAGCCTTCGCTTCGGCATCAGCCTTGGCCGCACGTCGCCTAGCCTTGGCCGCAGCGTCGGCCTTGGCTTCAGCCCTTGCCTCGACCTTCGCCTCGTACTCACGGAAGGACTCCAGCTCACGGAGCCGCTCAAACATGTCCGGCCGCAACGCCTCTCCCAGCATGGTCATCTCGGGGACCTCCTCCCGAATAGGCAAGCGTCCAATGTGAGCATTAGGCCACCTAAGTCGACTAAGCGTGAACATGGTCGACTGTACCATTAGCCATCTATGGACCCCTCCATGCGCTCAGGCGGTGGCGGTCCAGGCGTCCCAGGCGGCGAGCCAGTCATCAAGCAGCGGCAGGCGGGCGTCGATCCACTCAATGGGAGACGCCTGCCCGGCCCCCGAGAGATGCGCGTCCCAGTACGCCGCCCACGCCCGCTGAGCCCGCAGGCTGGGCACGGTCTCGCCCAGCATCGCGTAGCGCACGGTCTCGGCGGTCGCGGCCTCGCGCAGCCGGGCGTCGGCCTCGAACCACGGCGCGTGCTCAAGCAACTGGCCCAGGTGGTTGACGGCCGAGGTCACGTCCGCGTCAGCCGCCTCGGCGCCGGACCCGGCGATTCGCCGCCGCTCGCTGACCGCCCGCTGCCACAGCGCGCTGCGCATCCGGCCCCAGTCGGGCGGGTGCCGTGGCCGTTGCCGGCTCCGCGCCGACTCGCGGCCCTCCCGGTGGGCGGCCAGGGTGAAGTCGGCCAGCGCGCGCAGCGCCGCGGCACCCTCGGCCGGCGGGAGATCCGGGGGTGGCGGCTGCGGGGGCCTGGGCTCGCGCTGCCGCCGTTCAATGCGCGCGATCCTGTCCGCCAGCGCCCCCTCGATCAGCGGCCGCAGGTCGGGCACCGGCTCGGTCCGCACCGCGTCCGCCGGAACTTCCCAGGTCGCCACCGTCACCGTGACGTTCTCAACGTCCCGCCGGGTCACCGCGTCCGGGCGGCGCTCCTGGCTGGACGCCACCATGAAGTCGGCGTCGCGCGCGCTCGTGGTCACCGTGACCCGGGGCCCGCCCTGGTCATCGGGGTCGCCGTACGACAGCGTCACCGACGCCCACTGGCCGTTGTAGGACGTGGACTCGCTCACCCAGGCGAACCGGAGCGCCGGGTCGGTCAGCCCGTAGATCGGGTACCCGGGGCGGGGGACGAGCAGCGCCGCCTGCTCGCCCGCGTGCGCGCGCAGCAGTCGCCGCACCTCGTCCGGCCCGCCGGGCACTAGCCTCATGCGGCCATCATCGCCCGCCCTCCAGCCCCGTGCAAAGAGTGGAGGGACCGAGGAAACCCCGCCTTCGTTCGGGATAATCGGCTTGGTCGGCGGCACCAAACCACCCGCCGCTCGCGACCGCCTCGCCCGCCACCGATCGAATTATTCATGGCCCGGTGAAATCAGCTGACCCTGTGGGGTGTTGTCCGGACATGCCAGTTACCGACTTCCTGCGCAGGCGGATCGGAGACGCCGTCATCGAACGAGTCGGCGGACCGCGGCGCCGGGCGCCAGGCGAGCGGCCCCGGATTGCGGAGGCCGACCGCTGGTTCGCCGCGGACCGTCCCATCCGGCAGGTCCACAATGACTGCGCGATGTTCGTGGGCGGCATGGCGGCGTTGCTCTTGCAGTCGCTGCACCCGCTGGCGATGGCGGCGGTCGCCGACCACTCGGGCTACCGGAGCGATCCCTGGGGACGGCTGCAGCGGACCAGTCACTTCGTCGCGGCCACGACCTTCGGCCGCAAGGATTACGCGATGGCCGCCATCGCGAACGTCCGTGCCGTTCACGAGCACGTCACGGGAACCGCGCCGGACGGGCGGCCGTACGCGGCCTCCGACCCCCAGTTGCTGACCTGGGTGCACGTCGCGGAAGCCTACGCCTTCCTGCGCGCCTACGAGGTATACGGCGAGCGCCCCCTCCGCCAGGCGGCCCGCGACGGGTACGTGGCGGACATGGCCCTGATCGCTGCCGAGCTGGGAGTGCCGGACCCGCCCAGGACCGAGGCCGAGGTCCTCGCCGCCATCAGCCGCTATCGCCCCGAGCTGGCCGGAACCCCGCAGGCTTGGGAGGCGGCCCGGTTCCTGCTCAGGGAGCCGCCTCTCCCCCTGGTGCTGCGTCCGGTATACGCGGGGCTGGCCGCGGCGGCGGTCGCCCTGCTGCCCCGCTGGGCCAGGCGGGAGCTCAAGATCCCGGTGCTGCCGCTGGCCGACGCCGCCCTGGCCCGCCCGGCCGGCCACCTGGTGGTAACCGCCATCCGCTGGGGCATCTCGGCCCCGGAGGCCTGATGGGCCGGCCCGTCACGCGCTGCCGTTGAGCGGAGCCGCTGTCGGGTACTTGCGGGCGATCTGGTGTGATTGGTGCGCGGGAGCTGACATCAGCGCCCGAAGGCCCGCGCAACGGCAGGCAATGGAGAAGCGACAGGAAGGACGCGCATGACAGCGCGCACCGGCCAGGAGGGCGTGCTGCTCTCCGAGGGCGTGTCTATTCCGCTGATCGGATTCGGCACCTGGCAGCTCGACGGCGACGACGCCTACAACGGCGTCCGCGCCGCGCTCGACATCGGTTACCGGCACATCGACACCGCCACCGCGTACGGCAACGAGAACCGGGTCGGCGCCGCGGTCAGGGACAGCGGGCTCGGCCGCCAGAACGTCTTCATCACCACCAAGTGCCCGCCGGGGAACGCCGGCCGGGAGGCCCAGACCCTCGATGCCAGCCTCAGCGCCCTTGGCGTTGACTTCATCGACCTGTGGCTCATCCACTGGCCGCCGCACGGCGAGGCCAGGCCGGACATGTGGAAGGCGTTCGTCGGGGCGCTGGAGCAGGGCAAGACCCGCGCTATCGGCGTGAGCAACTACAGCATCGCGCAGATCGACGAGCTCGTCACGGCCACCGGCCGCGCGCCGGCGCTCAACCAGATCCCGTGGAACCCGTTCGTCTTCAACGAGCGGGAAGTGGCCGAGCTGCGAGACCACCACGTCGTCCTTGAGGGCTACAGCCCGCTCAAGCGCAGCGACCTGGGCAATCCGGTGCTGACGGAGATCGCCGCCGCGCACGGCAAGACGGCCGCGCAAGTCATCCTCCGGTGGCACGTAGAGCACGGCTTCGTGGTGATCCCGCGCTCGCGGCGCCGGGAGCGCATTGAGGAGAACTTCGCTGTCTTCGACTTCGAGCTGACCCCAGAGGAGCTTCGCAGGCTCGACGCGCTGGGAGCATGACTGAGCTCATCACCCAGGCCGCTCGCTTCCCGGCTTTCACTCAGCCGGGGTCAGCGGCCGGAGGAAGCCGGCCATGGCCTGCTGGCCGAAGTGCTCGGCCCAGCCGAGTGGCGTCGCCTGGAACCGGGCGTCGCGCGCAGCGGGGTCGGCGCCGAGCTCGATCAGCATGCGGGCGGCGTCGATGTCGCCGGCCGCCGCCGCCTCGTGCAGCGCGGTTTCCCACTCCTGCTCGATCGGGAAGTCGGCCCGGGCCCGGGCGTTCACGTCCCAGCCGAGCCCGGCCAGCAGCGGGATGGCGTCCCAGGCGCGCCGGCTGGCGGCCCACACGATCAGCCCGGGCCGCTGCGCGCGAGCCGCTTCCGCGTGCCCGGCAAGCCGCTCAACGGTGCGCCGGTCGCCGGCCAGCGCGGCCGCGATGAGCCCGTCCGCCCCCTCGGCCGCGGGCCGCGGCACCCCGTAGCCGACGAGCACGTCCAGTACGGCCCAGCAGCCGCAGACCGCCGCCACCTCGGCGGGAGTCTTGTTATCGCTGGCGTTCACGCACCGCACAAGCCTCTCCTCGCCGGCTTCGAACGGGGTCAGCAGGTCGGCGCCGTGGTCGGCGAGCAGCCGCACCCGGTCGCTCATGTCGTGCGTCACCGCCCACCGCAGCTGTCCGCGGATCAGCTCGGCCGGTGAGTCGGTCCGCCGGCCGAGGCGTGCCCGCCAGGGCCCGCCGTCACCGTGGCCCAGCCCGTGGCTGAGCAGCAGCGCAAGGTGGCTGTCGTCGCTGCCGAACTGCCGGTTGTACAGCGCCTGCCCGTCGTTGGGGTCCGCCCCGGCCGCCAGCAGCGCCCTGGCCAGCGCGGGGCCCTGCGGGTGCTGCGGCTGGTCACCTTCGCCGCTCCCCAGGGCGCCGGTCAGCGCGGTAAACGCCGGGATCAGCCCGTGCCACAGGTAGCCAGCGTTCGGGTCGGCGCCGTGGTCAAGCAGCAGCCGGGCTGACCGGACGGCCGCCGCCTCACTGATCGACGGGTCATGGCGGGCGTAGGCGAGGTAGAGGATCGGTTCCCAGCGGTACGGCCCGCCCTCCGCGCTGGCGAGCCCCGGGTCCTGGCGAAGCAGCGCCGCCAGGGCGTCGGCGTCGGCCGCCGCGGCGGCGGCGTGCACCGATGTCCGGGTGATCTCCGGGTGCCCGGCGAGCAGCCGGGCGGCGCGCTGCCAGCGTTCGGGGGCGTCGTCGCCGCCGTAGCGCAGGCAGGCGAGCATGAGGAATTCGTCGGCTGGGCCGGCCTGCGGCGACCTCGGCCAGCTCGTCCGGCACCCGGCGGTAGCGCTCGATCGTGGTGACGTGCTGCCTGAGCGCGGCCCACGAGGAGAACCCGTAGTGCCGGGCAACCACGAACTGCGCGCCCGCGAGGGACACCGCGTGCGGGCCGTCGGGGTGATGGGCGCCGACCAGGTCGAGGGCGCCTTGCAGGCCAGCCCGGCTCAGGTCACGAAGGTCCTTCGCCTGCCTGCGAAGCTGCTCGAAGCTGGGGTCGTCGGGAAGACGCGCGGTCGCCACTGCGACCTCCTTTCATTACCCGCGGTCCGCTACGTCAGGCCGAAAGGAGGCTCGGTGGCCGTGCATGCAAGATCAGCTCCGGGTGGGCTCAGCCCTGTCCGCGGACCGGAGGCGCCCCGAACGCCCACGGCCAGTCTAGCGGTGGGACCGATCAGTGACCGAACGATCGCATGCCGCCGCGCTGGGTCGCCGTCCGGCCGAGGTCGGAGGCCCGGCGGCCGGCCGAGGCCACGACGGCGATCACGAGGTCGAGCAGCTCGCGGCTGCGGGCGACGGCCAGTTCCAGCCGGCTGGCCGCGCGCAACGGTGCGCGGAGCCGGCGGGCCGCGATGAGCACGCGGAACTCGTCGCGGAGCAGCGGGAGCGTCCGCACCGCGAACGTCAGGGTGTGCGCCCACTCGTTGACGGGCAGGCCGATCCTGCGCAGCGGGGAGGCGACGCGCGTGAACGCCGCCGGAAGCTCTTCAACCCGCGTGGTCCAGATGAGGAGCAGCGACAGCGCGAAGAAGAGGGCTGTGAGCAGCATCGACTGCGCGTAGAGGACGATTCCGCCGCCCGCGGCCGCGGCCACGCCGCCAAGGACGAGGATCGCCGCGACCGGCCACGGTATGCGCGGAATGACGGTCGACGGCAGCTTCGCGGCGGCTACCCCCGCGGCCAGCAGGACCGCGAGCGCCCCGATGGTGGGCCACTCGGGCACGACCAAGGACGCTATGGTCGCGGCCGCCAGGACTCCGATCTTCGTCGCCGGCCCGAGCCGGTGCAGCGGGGAGGTACCAGGCACCGTGCGGAACACGAGGCCGCCGCGCCGCGGGCGGGCCGGCCGCCGCGCGGCGGACTGCCCCGGTGAAGCCCCTTGCGCGGCGATCGTGCCGTCGGTCACTTCGATCGTCCGGGTGCACGCGAGTCCCATGTCCTCAAGGTCGTGCGAGACGACCACGAGCGTCAGCCCCTCGGTGCGGCGCATGTGCCCCAGGAGCTCAAGGAGCCCCTGGCGGCTCTCCCGGTCGAGGCCCGCGAGGGGTTCGTCAAGAACGAGGACCCGCGGCCGCGACGCCAGGAGTCCCGCGATCGCGACGCGCCGCAGCTGGCCTCCGCTCAGCTCATCGACGCTGCGCCCGCCGAGATCCGCGGGCAGGCCGACACGATGCAGGCTCGTCCGAACGAATGCGTGGACTTCCTCCGGGGCCAGCTTCGTGTCGAACCCGGCGGCGGCCAGGATGTCCTCGGCGACCGTCGGGCGCTGTAGTTGCAGCCTCGCGTGCTGGAACGACAGCGCCACCGTGCCAACCGAGTCCGCGACGGGCGCGCCGTCGATCGTGACGGTGCCGTCGGTCGGCCTGATCAGCCCGGCGAGCACCCAGGCGAGCGTCGACTTGCCCGACCCGTTCTCCCCGGTGATCAAGAGTCCCTCGCCCTCGCGGACGTCCAAGTCAACCGAGCGCAGCGCGGTGACCTCCCAGGGGGTGCCCGCGTCAAAGCGGTGGCCGACGCCGCGAACGCTGATCACCGGCTCACCCGATGAGCCAGGCGCGTGACCGGCCCCAGCCCCGTCGTCCGGGGCATCGTCAGGCGCCGCCGCAATGGCACTGTGTTCAATGCGCACCGTGTTCAGCGCCACCGTGTTCAGCGCCACTGTGTTCAACGACAGCGGAGTGTCCCATGGCCGCGGCGGCAACGATCCGGCCATCGGCGAGACCGATGACGCGGTCGGCCCGCGCCGCTTCCGCCGGGTCGTGCGTGACGTGCACGACGGCGGTGCCCGCCTGGGCCGGAAGGAACGCGAGGAGGTCCAGGATCTCGGCCCGGCCAGCCGCGTCGAGCATCGACGTCGACTCGTCGGAGATGAGCAGGGCGGGGCGCCTGGCCATGGCGGCCGCGATGGCCAGGCGCTGCAACTGCCCGCCGGACAGGGACTCGGTGCTCGCGGAAGCGAGGCCGGCCAGGCCGACGGAGCCCAGCAGCGCCTCGACGTCAACGGGGTGGCCAGGAGGCAGTCCCCAGCGCAAGTCCTCACCAACGGTGCTACCGATCACCTGTGCCTCGGCCCGCTGCCCCACGACCGCCGTGCCGCCGGGCAGCCCGATGCCGACTCGGCCGGGGCGGCGGACCGAGCCGCTCGTGGGCTCGGCGCCGGCGAGCAGCGACACCAGCGTGGACTTCCCGGACCCGTTCGGGCCGACGACGGCGACGAACTCCCCCGGTTCGACGGTCAGGTCGACATCGACGAGCGCGTCCCGCCCGGACCCCGTGCGGTGGCCGAAGCCGACCCCGCACAGCTCAAGCGGCACCGGCGCGACGGGCGCGTCCGTCGCCGCGTCGGCGCGCGCGGCGGCGTCGAACGGGTCGGTCTGCGCGAGCCATTCGACGCGGCGCGCGGCGAGGATCACGAAGGCGTTCGTGAGGAGCATCTCCACCAGCACGCCGACGACGATCACCGCCGCGACCACGGCCGGCCAGGCGCCGAGAAGCGAATCGGTAAATCTGATCACGGCGTCGCCGGCCGGCGCGGGGAACCGAAGAGACTCGGCGATGTGGACGACGCCGGTGACGGTCGCCTGTATCGTCCCGAGCGTCAGCTGGCGTATGCCCGCGAACAGGTACGACAGGCCCACGACAACGGCGGCCGATACGGGTGCGAGCCCCGCGGCGAGCAGGGCGACGGTACCGGATCCGCGACCGCGGCGCCGGATGATCCCGCAGGGCCCGCCAAGCGCCGCGCAGCCCGCGATGACGACGGTCGCGAACGCGCCGGCGGCGAGGAAGGCGACGAACCCCGCCGCGACCGCCGCCGCGATGACCGCGCGGGCCCGGTACCGGAGTCCGACGATCGCGAACGGCACGGTCGACAGCAGCATGACCACGCCGAGGTGCGGCAGGAACGTGCCCACCGACACGATGATCACGGCTAGCGCGCCGAATACGCCGGAGTTCGCTACCTCCGTCGGCCGCAGGGCGCCCGAGCGCGGCCCGGCCACGATATGCGGGCTCACGGGCCGCATGGTCACACGGGTCGGCAGACTCATCACGTCGCCATCGGCTGCGGGGTCGTGGGGACGGATGTCACGCCGACAACTGTAGCGACTCCGGACACAGTGGAAGTTCTGGACGCGCTGAGGATCCGCTCAGGACAGGGTCGGCGTCGGATCCACGGGAAGCCGTCCGACAGCAGCTCAGCGCCAGCGAAATCCGTCACGTCCTGAAGGCCAGATCGCCAAGCATTTCAGCGAAGCTGATCGTTACGACCAAATCGGCCAGGCGGAAGCAGCCGAGCGGCTGCGCCGCCAGGCACGCACGCTCGAGAGCTACCTAGCTACCAGGCCTTCCTGCAAGTCCACCTAGCTACCTTTGACGCTGGCAGCCTGGTGGAGCCGCCAGCGTCGCAGGTTAACGCTCTGCACAGTGCGACCAAGCTGGAGCGCGGCTTCCCTTAGAGGCATGCGCAGGACCGTTGCGTCCTCGTCGGCTGTCCAGCGCTTGGGAGCGCTCCTGCGCGCGCATACCGTGCGGACGCGTCCATGAAGCGACACGCCAGGGCCGCCGCGTGTTTTCTCTCCAGTGCGATACGCGCGTCCTTGTATAGCCAGCGGGCAAGCGCGGCGGCCGGGTCGCTTGCGACCATCAAGTTCACCACGCCGTCGCGCTTATTCGGCTTCGATGTCCGACGCGCTCCAGTGATGCGCAGGATCTCGGCGCAAGCGTATGCGGCGATCGCCGGGCTCGCGGTGACGAGGCCCACGAACGGTAGTCCTGTGGCCGTAAAACCAACTGACCCGTCGGCGTCGATCAGGCCGCGCAGGTAGTCGCGGTGGCTGAACGGCTCCGCGGGCGGCGCGATGATGGCGCTCTTGCGGCCGACCGGCAGCCCGAGCTCAAGGAGTCGTGCGCGCGCTTCCAGAGCGCACGGGGTGAGCGTGGCCAGCTCGCACGACTCGGCGAAGTTCGTTGCCCTCGTACGGAAGGTGACCGATGTACGCCAAGGCAGCACCTGCTGCATGGCGCGTAGGAGGTCAGCGTCCTGCGCTTTGATTTCGATGGTGATTGACCCCTTCTGCCCCTTCCCGGCGTAGTGGTGCCCGTCAGCCTGCATGAAGCCAAATACGTAGGCGCTGGCTGGGTCGCGCAGGTCGAACTTCGCGTCACAAGACTTCACAGAGTCACCCACGGCTGCCCTTGCTTATGACTTCAGGCTGATCCACAACTCGCCGCCAGGCAGTCCGCCCAAGTCGGCGACGCCGTCGGAGTTGAGGTAGTCCAATGCGGTGCCGAACCCTCGCAGCGTCTGACCCGGTATTGAAGGCGTTGCCGATCGGCTGCACGGCGTCCGCGGTGCACATCGTGGCCTCACCTCCTGGATGGATCTGGCTGCCCCTCTGCCGACTACCTGCGCTAACTTGCGTTGCGCTTCCTGTGCCGAATGACCGGCTGCGGCCCTATCCAGGTTTGATACTAGAGTATCAGTTCGATATTTGTATATCAAGTTGGACTACAAGATCTTTTTTCGATCTGCTGATCTTACGCCGGGACTTGCGACAGACTGGTCCGGTGCGCGCTGCGGAGGTTGACACGATCGCCGAGGCGCTCGGGCGCGCCGTATTTGAGGTCCGTCCGCTGGCCGGCGGGTTTTCTCATGAGACCTGCCTGCTGACGTTGGCGGACGGTGAGCGGGTGGTCGTGCGGCTTGGCGGGCCGGATCCCGCGGTCGAGGCAGCGGTCATGGACCGGGCGCGTGAGCTGGTTCCCGTTCCCCAGGTGCTCCGCGTCGTGCCAGCCGCGAGCGAGGGCGTCCGGCCCGCCATGGTCCTCGAGTTCGTGGCCGGGACGCCACTCGGCGACGTTCTGGCGGCCGCGGGAAAGGCATGGGCGAGCTCGGCGTCACGGTCGGGCGGGTCATCGCGCGTGTTGGCGGGGCGACGTTCGACCGTCCTGGGTTCTTCCGCGACCGGGAACTCTCCGTTCGGGAGCTGCCGCCGTGGTCGGCGCAACTGCCCGAGATGGTCGCCGACTGCATGGACGCGGTTCCCAGGGAACGTCTCGACCCGGGCGCGCGGCGCGACTGGGCCGACCTATGCGCCGCGCACGCGCCGGCGCTGACCGCGGTGGACGGGCAGGCCCGGCTGGTGCACGCGGACGCTAACCCGAAGAACATCCTGGTCACGCACGTCGCTGGCGGCTGGCGAGTGGACGCCGTGCTGGACTGGGAGTTCAGCTTCTCCGGGTGCCCGTACGCCGACGCGGCGAACATGACCCGGTTCGGCGGCGACTATCCCGCTCGTTTCACCGACGGCTTCCTGTCCGGATTCGCCGCTTACCATCCCGCCGGGCTGCCCCGGGCCAGCGAGTGGGCCTATCTCGGCCACGTCCTGGACATGTTCGCGCTCAGCGACCTGGTTACCCGCCCGCCCGGCCATCCAGTGGCCGATCGGGCGGCAGCGCAGATCCGGCGGTGGATCGCGAACGGAGTGCCGGGGGCGCCGGGACGGTCGCGGGGAAGATAATCGACCAGTGAATGCCATCGATCGCCCGCTGCCGCCCCTGAACGCCGATGAGCGCGCCACGCTCGAAGGCTGGCTTGACTTCCACCGCGTTACCCTCGCCATGAAGTGCGAGGGCCTCGATGACGGGCAGGCCGCTGCCGTGTCGGCGCCGCCGTCTGGCCTCACCCTGACCGGCCTCGTCCAGCACATGGCCGAGGTGGAGCGGAACTGGTTCCGCCGGGTGCTCGCCGGCGAGCAGGCGCCGCCGATCTACGACCCGCAGGCGGACCCGGACGGCCCCGACGGCGGCTTCGACCTTGCGGCGGGCGCCACCCTGCGCGACGCACTCGCCACCTGGCACGCGGAGATCGCCGCCGCCCGCAAGCAATGCGCCGAGCGTGAGCTGGCCGATACTGGCCGCTTCATGCAGCAGGACGTCAGCCTCCGCTGGATCTACGTCCACATGATCGAGGAGTACGCCCGGCACAACGGCCACGCCGACCTGCTTCGGGAGCGCATCGACGGCGTCACCGGGGTGTAGCGGTGGCGCCCCGGCCCGCGTGGACGGTTGCTCGCGGGCCGGGGCGCGTGACAACCATGCCTTAGATGGCGTACCGTATGTCATAGGTCACGAATGGTCGTGAGTAGTCGAGTAGGTAATGTGCGGGAGGTGTGAGGAATGGCCGCATTAAGTGAGCGGGACCGGGAGACGCTCAGCGTGTTCGTGGACGAGATGCGGGCCATGCGGGAGCAGCGCGGCTGGTCGCAAGGGGAGCTAGCCGACGCCTCGCGGTACAGCGAGTCGCTGATCGCCATGGTGGAGACCTACCGCAGGCCGCCCACCGAGTCGCTGGCCAGGGCCCTTGACGCCGCCTTTGGCACCCCGGATACGTTCAGCCGCCTGCAGCGCAAGGTGCGGACCGTCTCGTTCCCGGCCGCGTTCCGGTCGTTCGCTGACCACGAGACCCGGGCGGTTGCGCTGCGGACCTTCGAGCACTCGCTTGTGCCGGGTCTACTTCAGACACACGAGTACGCGAGCGCGGTGCTCGCCACGCCGCCCAATGCCAGCGAGGCGGAGATCGAGGCATCGGTTGTGGACCGCGTCTCGCGTCAGCGGATACTCACGCGGGCGGAACCCGCGGCGCCCCTGTTCTGGGTCCTCCTCGATGAGGGGATCCTGTACCGTCCGGTGGCACCGGCACCAGTCATGTATGACCAATTCATGCACCTGCTCGGCATGTCGCGTCTGCCTAACATCACCATTCAAGTGGTGCCATATGCGGCGGGCGGGCACACAGGGCTCCTTGGTGCGTTCGTGATCGCCGAAATCCGCGGAGATCCCAGCATCGTATTTATGGATGACGTCTCGGGCGGCCGGGTTGCCGAGGACGCATTGACTGTGTTCGAGATCGCGCTACGCTTCGATTCAATACGCAGCGAGGCACTACCCCAAGCGACTTCACGAGACCTGATAACGAAGGTAGCAGAGGAACGGTGGAAGACATGAATGACGCTCTGTGGCGCACAGCCAGTTACAGCGGCAACGACGGCGGCAACTGCATCGAAGTCGGCCGCGGGGACGCATCGACGATTCTCGTACGAGACACGAAGGACCGTGACGGCGCCCTGCTCCACTTCTCCGCCGAAGCGTGGCGCAGGTTTCTAGCCGCCGCCAGGTAAGCAGCCGCGGCCAGTGCCGGGACAAGTCAGAGTTCTTCGGGGCTGCCGAACTGCACGACCTGGTCATACTCTTCAATGATGCGGACCGGCGGAATCGCGGACGGGAAGCTCAATACGCGCCCCGACTCTCGCTCTACGACATGGCCAGCGCCGCCACGTCGGCCTTCTTTCGCGTGTTCGATGACGTACCAGCCTGCGCTGAACTCTTCCAGTTCCCAGCCTCGCTCTGGGTCGTCTGCGGGAGAACCTGCCATCTCCGCCACGATGCGTTCCGCTTGGTCACGTGTGATCATTTCTGGCAACCTTTCCGTCTGGAGTAAAGAAGATCGCGTCGGACAACTTCATCATTGTCTCATCGAACCCAAGCACGCTCGCCGATGGAGGCCACAACTCTATCCTGGCAGTCTGGCCGTCAACCGCTTTAATGGTGCCAGAGTCGTTAACCGCGTTGAACCAGTGACCGCCAATTCTCGGTGGTGACTCCCCAATGTCGGCGCCCCCGATTCTCTCGAAGCTATATCCTGATCCACCTCCGCGGGAATGATGCGGCCCGTCGCTGTGAGACGGCTTATAGTCCGTGATTCTGAACTCGTCCGGGTACTTCCCGGCGATGTTCGGTCGAACTTCACCATGTTCGTAGGCGTCGCTACGCCCGAGAAGATCGCGGGGGCGTAACACCCGTGACGAACTTAATGCCGTACGTAACGGAGAACGGCGCGCAGCCACCGTTGGTTCAGAAGGTGCCCCGCCCGCGCTGGCCCGGAGCGCATCGGGCCAGCGGGCCCCCTGGGGGGTGGGAGGGCCGAGCGGGCGGGGCACCGGCCTGAGGGTTACCTGGCTACCAACGCGGCGGCCGGTGGAATGTGCCGGCGAACGGGAATGATGGCTGCACGGTCGCTCCTCAGGTGTAGATGAGGTTCGATCACAGGGCCGTTCCGTTGCGCGTCCGCATCGGGGCGGCCCGCTTCGCGCTACGAGACTCAGTCTATCGGACAGGCATTCGATGAGTAGTACCGACCTCGGCGTGGCGCAGAATTCTTCGGCCGAAATATTTCGAGTTAAAGGCGCTTCTCGAAGAAGTGCGTGGCCCACGGGTTGTCGCTGTACCGGTCGATGGCGCGGTAGCCCGCGCGCTGGTACATCTCGATCGCTTCGGTCAGCGCGCCGTTGGTGTCGAGCCGGACAATGTCGTGGCCGAACGCGCGGGCCTGGTCCTCCAGGTGACGCAGCAGCCGTGACCCCAGGCCCGCGCCGCGCCAGTCGTCGTGCACCCACATGCGCTTGAGCTCGCCGGCGCTCCGCCCGTCGGCGAGGCGGTCGATCGCCTGCAGGCCGCCGCAGGCCACCGGGTCGCCGTCGGAGAGCGCCACCACCAAGACGCCGGTCGGCGGTATGAGCAACGACGCGTCCTTCTCCGCCTCGCCCGCCGGGTCGAAGCCGAAGCGACGGCCGATCTCCGCGAAGTACCTGCCGACCACCTCCCTGGCCACGGGCGAGGCGGGGTCGGCCGGCTCGAGCCGCACGGTCGCGGCGCGGACAAGCAGGTCCGCCTCGCTCAGTGCCCGGGCGAGGCGTTCCCGCTGGCGTTCGGTGAGCGGGTCGACGATCAGGCGCGCCTGGTCATCGGAGCGGCGCTCGAGCTCCTTCCAGCACTCGTGGCCCGCTGCCGTCAGGATCACCTGGCGACGCCGGCGGTCGCCCGGGTCAGGGGTCACCTGGATGAGCCCTTCGCGCTCCAGGCGGCGCAGGAGACGGCTGAGGTAGCCAGAGTCGAGCCCGAGGCGCTCGCGCAGCGTTTGCGTGGTCGGAACCAGCCCGGTCACCGGGACGGCGCCGACCTCAAACAGCAGGCGGGCGGGGCCCAGGGGCATCCCCATGCCGAGGAAGGAGTCGTCGAGGACCCCGATGCGCTGGGTGTAGGAGCGGTTGAAGCGGCGCACGACGGCGACAGGATCTGCCATAATCGCTGACCTTAGTCAGACAAATGCGCGGCCGCAAGCGGTACGACGGGCCCCCTGGGCCGATCGCGACATATCGGCTTGTGAACGGTAGGCGAGAGGCCGCCGGTGTCCTACAGTTTGTGCCATGTCGGATCAGGATCAGGCGCGCCCGGCGGCTTCCGGGGACGGGCGCGGGGCGCTGCGGGTTTCACACGAGGACAGGGACCAGGTCGCCGAGGCGCTCCGGGTCGCCGCCGGGGACGGGCGGCTCTCGTCGGACGAGCTTGACGAGCGACTGGAGCGGGCGCTGACCGCGCGGACCTACGACGACCTCGCGGTGCTCGTCGCCGACCTGCCGCCCGCCGGGCACGCGCTCGCCCCGGTGCCGGGAACCCAGCCGCCGACGGCGCCGGCGAAGGAGCTCATCAAGATCCACGTCACCAGCGGGCACAGCCAGCGGGTCGGCCGGTGGACGGTGCCCGCCCGGATGGGCCTCATCGCACGCAGCGGGCACATCAAGCTTGACTTCACCCAGGCGGTCATCACCCAGCCCACGCTGCACATCGACGCCGAGGTCAGCAGCGGGCACATCGTCATGATCACCAGGCCGGGCATCGCCGTCGACATGGACGACGTGTCGGTGCGCAGCGGGCAGGTCAAGGTGCGCGCGCCCTGGGGCGACGGCGTGCCGGTGTCCCTGCGGATCACCGTCGCGGGGAAGTGCGGCAGCGGGCACATCGTCGCCCGCCCGCCCCGGCGGTCGTTCTGGCAGTGGCTGCGGCGCGCGCCGCAGCCGTACGCGATCGCCGCCTGAGGCTCCGCGAGCCAGCCCCGCCGCCCCTGTCGGCCTCGTCCGCCCAGGTCATCCGGCCGCGGGAGACGCGCCGCTATTGCAAAGAAGTCTTTGCAAACTTAGCTTTGCGTTATGCACGAGGAGCACGAGGAGCAGGTGCCCGGGCAGAGCATCACTCGGCTCGACAACGCGACGGCGCTGCGAGCGTACGCGCATCCCGTCCGCATGAAGCTGATACTGGCGCTGCGCACACGGGGGCCGCTGACCGCGACGCAGGCGGGCCGGCTGCTCGGCGAGTCGTCCGGGACGTCCTCCTTCCACCTGCGCCAGCTCGCCAAGTACGGGCTGGTCGAGGAGACCGGTGAGGGGACCGGGCGGGAGAAGCCGTGGCGCGCGACCACCGCGTCGACCAGCTGGGATGACGTCCAGAAGACGGCGGAGGGCACGGCCGCGGCCAGCCAGCTCGCCGAGGTGCTCGCCGAGTCGTACTTCGGCGAGCTCACCCGGTGGCTCGAACGGCGGTCGGCGGAGAGCGAGGAGTGGCAGC
The DNA here is from genome assembly GCA_963850115.1 of uncultured Actinomycetota bacterium. Classification (GTDB taxonomy): domain Bacteria; phylum Actinomycetota; class Actinomycetes; order Streptosporangiales; family Streptosporangiaceae; genus Trebonia. Next base: position 331,219 of record CAWKKG010000010.1, on the reverse strand, counting down.
GGGCCGCGTTCATCGGCGACCGCTACCTCTGGCTCACCGCCGAGGAGCTCGCCCGGCTCGGGCACGACCTCGCGGCGGTCGCCGACAAGTACTTCGAGCGGCAGGCCAGGCCGGAACTGCGGCCGCCCGGCGCGCGGCTCGTCACTTACCTGCACCTCGGGTTCCCCAACGTGACGCTGCGGGACGAGCCCTGAGAACGTCAGCTCTTGACGGGCTTGGGCATGGGCTTCAGCGCCTCGGCGAGGACCTCCAGGTCGGGGACGGCCGCGAGCAGCCGGGCCGCCGTGTCCGGCGGCAGGTCGTGCAGGCACTCCGACAGGACCTTGGTCCGCTGCTGGCGGATCCGCTCGTGTACCTGCTCGCCCAGCGGGGTGACCGCCACGCGGGCCGCGCGCAGGTCGCCCGGGTCGGGCATGCGGCGGATGAGGCCGCGCTCGTCCAGCGCCTTGACCACCCGGGACAGCATGGTCGGGTTCAGGCCCTCGAGCTCGGTCAGCTCGGTCAGGCCGAGCGGTCCGCGGCCGCGGACCAGGGCAAGCACGGAGTACTGGGTCGGGGTGAGGTCCTCGCCCGTGGACGTGTCATTGAGCACACGGGCGAGCCGGGGAATGACCGCGCGCAGCCGCGCCATGAGTTCGCTGTCCATCACGTCTCCGGAATCAACTTGAATGCTTGCTAGCAAGCAACTAACCTTATTGCATGTGAGCCTGACCGGAGAAACCGCGAGAACCAGCGAGCCCGCCTCGGACGCTCCAGGGGCGCGGCAGCGGGACCGGCGCAAGCTGATCTTCGCGATCGTATCCATCGGGCTGTTCATGGCGTCGGTTGACCAGACCATTGTGGCGACTGCCCTGCCCGCGATCGAGAAGGAACTGCACGCCGCCATCAACTGGAGCGCCTGGACGATCTCGATCTACGCGCTCGGCCAGGTCATCGCCATGCCCATGGCCGGCAAGATCAGCGACATGTACGGCCGCAAGAAGGTCTTCATGATCTCGGCGGCGGTCTTCACGCTCTCCTCGCTCTGCTGCGGGTTCGCGCCGAACATCGCGGTGCTGCTGCTCGCCCGCTTCATCCAGGCGCTTGGCGGCGGCGCGTTCATGCCGTCGGCGACCGGGATCGTGTCCGATCACTTCGGCGAGCAGCGGGACCGTGCGGTCGGCATGTTCACCTCCATCTTCCCGATCGGCGGCATCGTCGGCCCCGTCCTCGGCGGACTGTTCGTCAACTACTGGACCTGGCGGGGAATCTTCCTGGTCAACGTGCCGGTCGGGGTTGTCCTCATTGCCCTGACGGCCCGGTTCATTCCCGCTTCGGCGCTCCGGCCGTCCTCGCGGATCGACGTCACCGGGGTCCTGCTGCTCGCCGGGCTGATCGGGTCAGGGATGTTCGGCATCACGTACCTGGGCAGCGGGGACGTGCCGTTCTACAGCCCGGTCTTCCTCGGCAGCCTGGCCTGCGCGCTCGTGCTCGGATGGCGGTTCGTCCGGCACTCGCGCACCGATCCCGCCCCGTTCGTGCCCTACCGGCTGCTGCGCGGGCGCGGCTTCGGGATCATGAACCTGATCAACTACCTGTACGGCGCGGCCGCGCTCGGGTTCGCCGCGCTCGTGCCGCTGTACGCGACCGACCGCTACGGGATCTCCGCGCTCGCCTCGGGGACGCTGCTGACCGCGCGGGCCATCGGGATGATCGCGGTCGCGGGGGTGGCCGCCATGGCGCTGCGCCGCACCGGGTACCGGTGGCCGATGATCCTCGGGTTCGTGGTCCTCGCGGGCGGGCTGGTGATGCTGGCGGCCGCCGCCCCGATCTCCCCGTACGGGTGGCTGGCCATCGGGGCCGGCCTCACCGGGTTCGGCATGGGGCTGTCCGTTCCCGCCTCCAACAACGCCAGCCTGCAACTCGCGCCGGACCAGGTGGCCGCCATCGCCGGCCTGCGCGGGATGTTCCGGCAGTCGGGGGCGATCACCGCCGTGTCGGTGACCACCGCCCTGATCGCCCGCACGTCGGGGACGGCGGCGGCGGGCATCATGCAGGCGCACGTGTTCCTGGTGTTCGCGGGCATCCTCGTGCTGCTGCTGCCGCTGGTCAGGTTCGTGCCGGAGCACCGCGGCAACTGGTGAGCGCGCGGCTGCGGCCTAGCCAGCGGCTGAGGTCTTGGATGATCCAGAAGGAGTCGGCTTACTCAGGCCGACCCCGGTGACCTCGGGCGGCGTGGTTACCCGGGCGGCGTGGTTACCCCGGGCCGAGGGCGGGCAGGTCGCGCCACGGGGTCCAGCCGGACTCGCCGCCGGGGCCGAAGGAGCTCCGCCAGGCGTGGTAGGCCCGGCCGGCCGTGGTGAGGACCGCGAGCTTCTGGTACGGGGAGAACGGGTGGGAGGTCGAGGTGACCGCGGCGACGTGCTGCCCGGCCGGGCCGGGCAGGTCCTGCCAGGCGGACCAGCCACCGCGTTCCGTGTAGTCGCGGCGGCTGAGGCGGCCGCGGGAGTCAACCGCGAACACCTCGACGTGTCCCGGGTCCCGTGACGAGCAGGCGACGTCCGTCACCGTGAGCGGGATGCCGGCCAGGGGCTCCCAGTCCGACCAGGAGGACGTGGCCTCCGGCGTCCCCCGCCGCTGCCGGTGCCAGACCTGGCCGCCCGCCACGGCCACCAGGTCTTGACGGTGGCTCCCGACCCGGCCCTGGTCCTGGTCTTGTTCTTGGTCTTGGGTAAGCAGCGACGCGCAACTCGCGGCGATCGAGGTCACCGGCAGCCCCTCGGGCGCCGGCTGGCCGGTCCACGCGGACCAGCCAGCCCCGCTGCCTCCGCTGTCGCGCCAGGCGCTGCGGTGAATCGTCTCGCGGGAGTCCACGGCGAACATTTCCCAGTGGCCCGCCGCGACCGGGGTCAAGGCGAGGTCGATCGCCGGCGTGCCGAGCCCGGGCAGCGCCTCCCAGGCCGACCACCCGCCGCCGGGGTTGCCGGCCCGCCACCGGTGGTAGACGCCGTCCCCGGCGGCGAGGGCGATCTTCTGGTGGTCGCCGTAGGCCTGCGCCGCGATCGCGGCGGCGTTACCCGGCGGCAGCGGGCCCATGTCATGCCAGGTCGTCCAGGCCTGGCTGGGCCAGTAGGCGCGGTGCTTCAGGCTCCGCGGGCCCGCCAGGGCGAAGAAGTGCCGGTGGTCCCTGGACAGGGACAGGCACGCGACGGGACCGGTGACGCGGGCGCCGCCGGTCCTGGCGGCCCGGGGACGGGCGGCGGCCGCCTGCTGCTGGCCGTCCGGCGCGAGCTGGTCGGCGGGCCCAGCGTCGACGGTGGCGGCCGTGCGGGCCAGGGCGCCGGCGATCTCGGCGAGCGCGTCGGCGACCTGCGCCGCGCTCGCGGGCCGGGCGGCGGGATCCTTTTCGAGCAGCCGGAGCACGAGCTTGTTCAGCGGCTCGGGGATGTCGTGGTTGCGGGCCAGCGGCGCCAGCGGCACCTCCTCGCAGTGCATCCGGATGATCGCCATGGAATCCGCGACGAACGGTGTCTCCCCGGTCAGCAGCTCGTACAGGATGCAGCCCATCGAGTACAGGTCCGCGCTCGGCTCGCCCGCCCAGGTGCCGAGCCACCGCTCGGGCGCGATGTAGGCCCACGTGCCCATGATGACGCCCTGCGCGGTGAGCACCGAGTGCGCGCTGCTGTCTCTCGCGATGCCGAAGTCGCCGATCTTCAGCAGGTTGCCAGGGAGGACGAAGAGGTTGGCCGGCTTCAGGTCCCGGTGCACGATGCCTTGCTGGTGGACCACGGAAAGCCCGGCGGCGAGCTGCCGGGCGAGCTCGACCGCCCGGCCGACCGGGAGCCCGCGCGGCGACGCGCTCAGCAGCTGGCCGAGGTCCTGGCCGGCGAGCAGCTCCATGACGATGAACAGCCGCCCCTCGTGCCAGTCCGCGTCGAGCATCCGCACGATGTGGGGGTGGTTCAGCTTGCTCAGGATGACGGCTTCCAGCTGGAACCGCCTGAGCATGTCGCTGCCGGTCAGCGTGGAGTGCATCAGCTTGATCGCGACGTCACGGCGCAGGTGCAGGTCGCGCTCGAACTTCAGGTCACGGGCCTGCCAGACCTCGCCCATGCCGCCGACGCCGAGCCGCCGGTCGAGCCGGTACCGGCCAGCCAGCTCCGTCCCAGACTCAACCACCGAGGGCACCACCTCAACCGCGAATCCCGCCCGTTCGCGCACTGCCGGGCCACCGCGATAGTACCGACCGGCCGGAGTGACCCTGTGGCAGAAAGGATAGATCAGGGGCAGCCGGACGGTCAGGCGGGGGCAGGTGGTTCAGGCGGTGGCGGCGCACTGTCCGCCGACGGCGGGCGGCGCGCCCGCGTGACCAGCGGAAGCCAGGTCCGCATGGTGGCCGGACCGCGGTTGGCCCACTGGTAGTAGGGGATCAGGCGGGCCCGCGCGGGCCCGCCCTGGCCCGGCTGCGGCCGGCGATGGTAGGGCCACCCCGCGGGTGCGGCGGCGTGGCGGTACACCTCAACCGAGGTGCCGGCCTCGTCGGTGGCGATGCTGTCCGGGTCGGCCGTGAGCTCGTTCACGCTCCACCCCGGGGGCAGGTCGGGCGACTCGAGCGCGAGCACGAGCGGCCCTCGCTCCACGGCGAAGGTGCCGCGGACGGCGTCGATCCTGACATCGGGGTACGTGGCCCGCGCGCGCACGGGAAACGTCACGCGCAGCTGGTCCCCGGCGTAGAAGATGCGCCGGAACGTCACCGACCCCGCCGTGCGCGCGGCGGGCGGCTCGCTCGCCTCGCAGGCGCCGTCTACCCATCCCGGCACCCGCAGCCGCAGGGCGAGCGGTGTCCTCGAGGGTGCCTCGACGACGGTCACCACGATCGTCCCGGCCGCGGGATAGCCGCTGGAGACCTGGAGCGTGACCGGCCCCGCCGCCAGGTCGGTAGACACCCGGTAGTCGCCGTACTGGTGCAGCTGGATGCCGTCGCCGCTGGCCGTGGCGAAGTACATGGCGACGCTGGCGAGCGTGCGCGCCACGTTAGTCGGGCAGCACGACACGTCGAACCAGGCGGCGCGCAGCCCGGACGGCGCCCGGTGGCTGGCGACACTGTCGCTGGCCGGGTGCGAGTCGTCGCCTGCCGGGCCCGGCGTCCGCTGGTGGAGCGTGTTCGCGTAGTAGAAGGCCCGGCCGTCCGCGCTCGGCGAGGCCAGGACGCTGTTGAGCAGCGTCCGCTCGATGAGGTCGGCGTACTTGTCCTCGCCGGTGTCGAGCAGCAGCCGCCAGCTGAGCATGACCGACGCGATGCCGGCGCACGTCTCGGCGAACGCGCGGTCGGGCGGCAGCTCGAAGTCGTCGCCGAAGGCCTCGTCTTGGTGATGCGCACCGACACCGCCGGTGATGTACGTGCGGCGGGCCACGGCGCTCGCCCACTGCTCCCGCACCGCCGCCGCCAGCGTGCGGTCGCCGGTCTCGGTCGCCACGTCGAGCGCGCCCGCGGCGAGGTAAAGGGCACGCACCGCGTGGCCGCGCATGGTCGTCGCCGCGCGCACGGGCAGGTCGTCCTGGAAGTACCCTTGCCCGAACGGATGCGGGCCGAGCGTTCCCGCGCCCCGCCGCTCGATGAAGAGCCGGGCGACCTCCAGGTAGCGCGGCTCCCCGGTCGCCCGTGACAGTTCCACCAGGGCCATCTCGATTTCCGGGTGCCCGCACACGGCCACGCGGCCGCCCGGCCCGAACGCCTCGTCGACGTGGTCGGCCAGGCGCCGCGCGACCTGCGGAAGCAGGTCGTCGTGGCCGGTGCGCAGCCGGGCGACCGCCGCCTGGATCAGGTGACCGAAGCAGTAGAGCTCGTGGCCGTGCTCCAGGTCCGAGTACCGGGGCCGCTGGCCGGGCCGCCCGAAGCTCGTGTGCAGGTACCCGTCCTCCTCCTGGGCCGCGGCGACCCGGGCCACGAGGGCGTGATAGCGGTCCTCAAGGGCGGCGGAGTGCGCGCCGGGTCGCCGGGAAACGGCGAGTTCCCACGCCATCGCCTCAAGCAGCTTGTAGATTTCCGAGTCGACGAACTCGATGCCAACGTGCCCCTTCTCCGGATCACCCGTGCCGATGGTGCCGGCCGCGGCGCGGTCGAAGTTGCCGATCCAGCCGATCCGCTCCATCCACGACTCGCAGTGGTCGACGATCACGTCGGCGTTGAGCTGCTGCTTCTCCTTCCAGATGCCCCCGGTCAGTTGAATCTCGTCGGTCCCGAGCGGACGCCAGACCGAGGTGGCGGGCCGGACCGGCCCGCCCTGCTTAGCGGACGACATCAAGTACCTTCGCTCCTTCTGGCGAGAAGACCGGAATGCGGTCGGGGCTCACCGGGACCGCGACGGCCCGGCCCCCGGCATGCCGCTCGCCGGTGGCGGCGTCGACCCAGGTGCGGCCGGCGGGCAGGTAGACGTCGCGGCCGCGCGCCCCCGGCGCAAGGACGGGCGCGATGAGCAGGTCGGGCCCGAACATGAACTGGTCTTCGACCAGCCACGCGCCCGGGTCGTCGGGAAAGTCGACGAACAGCGGCCGCATCGGCGGCGTCCCCCTCAGCGCCGCCTCGCGCATCTGATCGTGGATGTAGGGCCGCAGCCGCTCGCGCAGCCGCATGGCGGAGGCGATCCGCTCGTAGGCGGCCGCGCCGTACGACCATGCCTCGTTGGGGCCGCCGGTCATCGCGTAGCCGGTGGGCAGCCTGGGCTCCCGGTCTCCGTGCAGCCGGAACAGCGGGCAGAACACGCCGTACTGGAACCAGCGAACCATGAGCTCCTGGTAGGCCGGGTCGGCCGGGTCGCCGCCGTGGAACCCGCCGATGTCGGTCGTCCACCAGGGGATGCCGGCGATCGCGATGCTCAGCCCGGCCCGGACCTGCTGGCCCATTGACTCCCAGGTGGCCGGGATGTCCCCCGACCAGACGGCGGCGCCGTACCGCTGCGACCCGGCCCACGCGGACCGGCACAGCAGGACGGTCGGCTCTTGCCCGGCGCGGGCCATGCCCTCGGCGAACAGCCGCGCGTTGTCGCGCGGGTAGAGGCTGGCGACCTCCGCGCCCGGGCCCGCGTAATACGAGAGGTTGCCCGGCTGGGCCGGGTTGAGCTCAGGCTCGCAGGCGTCCAGCCAGAAGACCCGGATGCCGTGCGCCAGGTAGTTCCGCTCGATCAGCTCCCAGAGGCGCTCCCTCGTCCGCGGGTTGGACGGGTCGTAGAACGCCACCGGCAGCGCGGCTGACATGCCCTTGTCCCGGATGGTCTGGTGGAACTCGGGCCCCTGATCGGTGCCCACCAGCAGCCCCTGGTCGTAGAACTCGGCGTAGTTCTCCGACAGGGGTGAGACCGTCGGCCAGACCGACACCATCAGCTCAACGCCGAGCTCGCGCAGCTCGGCGGCCATCGCGGACGGGTCGGGCCACTCGGCGGAGTCGAAGCGGTAGTCGCCCATGGCGGACCAGTGGAAGAAGTCGGCCACGATCACCGACAGCGGCAGGCCGCGGCGCCGGTACTCGCGGGCCACCGCGAGCAGTTCTTCCTGAGTCCGGTACCTGAGCTTGGACTGCCAGAACCCGCTCGCCCAGGCGGGCAGCTCGGGGGCGTGCCCGGTGGCGTCGGCGTACCGGCCGAGGATCTCCGCCGGCGTCGGGGCGGCCGTGACCCAGTAGTCGATCTCCCGCGCCTGGCCGGCCTGCCAGCGGGTCGCGTTCTCCGCGAACTCGACCCGGCCGACGGCCGGCGAGTTCCACAGCAGCCCGTAGCCTCGGCTGGAGAGCACGAACGGGATGCTCACCTCCCCGTTCCGCTGGACGAGGTCAAGGGCGAGGCCCTTGAGGTTGAGCCGCCCGTGGGTTCGCTGCCCCATGCCGTACAGGCGCTCACCCGGGTAGGCCGCGAACTGCTGGTGGACCTCGTAGGCCCCCGACCGGTTGCCGGTGAAGACGCGCGCCCCCGGCAGCCAGAAGTGCTCACGGCTCTCCGCGAGCAGTTCGCCGCCGTCGTGGTCGCGGAAGCAGAGCAGGGGCTCGGGGTAGCTGGCGGAGGTATCGAAAGTCACCTCGACGCGCAGGCGCCCGTTGGTCAGCGCCGCCCCCGTTCCTGACAGCTCGATGCGCGCGCCGGCCGGGGCCGGTCCCTGGTCGCCCGGGGGCGCGTCGCCGAGCGCCCCGGCGCTGCCGCCGGGGATGAGGTGCTGCGCGGCGCGGACGCGGACGCTGTCGGCGCCCCAGGCCTGGATGCGGATCACCTCGTGGCGGTGCCGTACTTCGAGCACCCCGTTGTCGTTGCGGTAGGTCACCATCAGTGCTGTTCGATCCCAACTGTGAGCATGCGGCGGCGGCCGGAGGAGCAGTCCCTTGACTGGCCTGGCCGGTTCCTGCGGGTCTTCCTCCGGTCGCTAGTCCTTCACGGCCCCCGACGTGACGCCGGCGGCGACGTAGCGCTGCGCCATGACGAGCAGCACGGCCGCGGGGACCGACGCCACGACGGCGGTGGCCATGATCGCGTTCCACTGCTGGTTGTTGTTGCCGATGTAGGCGTAGATGCCGAGCGTGATCGGCTGCAGCGAGCCGCCGTTGTCCAGGGTGTTGGCGAACAGGAAGTCCGACCACGCCCACAGGAACGCGAACAGCGAGACGGTGATCACCGCGTTCCTGCTGACCGGCAGGACGATCGAGCCGAACGTGCGCAGCGTGCCCGCGCCGTCGATGCGGGCGGCCTGGATCAGCTCATCGGGAATCCGCGACATGAACGCGCTGAAGATCAGCACGCCGAACGGCACGGCGATGGTCGAGTCGGCGAGGATGAGCCCCCAGACGGAGTCGAGCAGGCCGAGCTTGATGTAGATGGCGTAGAAGCCGAACGCCATGACGATCGCGGGGATCATCTGGGCGACGAGCAGCAGCAGGTTCACCACCCCGCGGCCGCGCGGCCGGAGCTTGGCCAGCGAGTAGCCCGCCGGCGCGGCGAGCACGAGCGTGAGCAGCACCGTGCCGATCCCGACGAGCAGGCTGGTGCCGAGGTACGGCAGTTGCTGCCTGAGCACCACCGTGTAGCCGGCCAGCGTGCCGTCGATCGGTATCAGGTTGGGCGGGCTCTTGCGCATGTTCGACGTCTGCGTCAGCGAGACGTTGATCATCCAGTAGACGGGGAACAGCATCACGGCGGTGATGAGGACCCCGGCCGCGGTCAGCCACCAGGAGCGGCGTTTCCGGTTTTTCACGCCGCCTCCAGACGGTGCCGGGCGCGGACGTAGACGAGGGCGAAGACGACCGCGATGATGATCAGCACGTTGCCGACCGCCGCCGCCGAGCTGAAGTCGGGCAGCAGCGAGCCGAAGCTGAGCTGGTAGGACCAGATCGCCAGCGTCGTCGACGAGGTCGCCGGGCCGCCCCTGGTCATGATCCAGATGATGTCGAAGACCTTCAGGGTGTAGACGAAGCCGAGCAGCAGGGTGATGGCGGACACCGGGCGCAGCAGCGGGAAGGTGATCCGCCAGAACCGCTGCCAGCCGCCGGCCCCGTCGATCGACGCGGCCTCGAAGACGTCGGTGGGGATGCTTTGCAGGCCGCTGTACATGATGACCAGGTTGAACGGGATGCCGATCCAGACGTTCGCGATCAGCACCGCGGCCAGGGACCAGGTCGGGGAGGTCAGCCAGTCGATCGGGCTGACGCCGATCGCCTGGAGGAACGCGTTCACGATCCCCGAGTCGCTGTTCAGCATCCACGACCAGGTCGACGCGGACACCAGCAGCGGCAGCAGCCACGGGACCAGGAACAGCGCCCGCAGCAGCCCGGAGAGGCGGAAGTTCCGGTGGAAGAACACCGCGAGCGCCAGCCCGATCGCGAACTGGAAGCCGATCGAGACGAACACGAAGATCACGGTGTTGACGAGCGCGGGAGCGAACGTCGGGCTGGTGAAGATGCCCTTGTACTCCGAGAACCCCGCGAACGGGGCGTTGCCGCTGACGAAGGACGTCACGGTGTAGCTGTGGACGGACAGGTCGATGTTGCGGTAGAGCGGGTAGGCGTAGAACAGGGCGAGGTAGACCACGACCGGCGCCAGGAAGCCCCAGGCGGTCCACTGCGTGCTGCGAAGCAGTCGTGCCCGGCGCGACCGCCGTGGCCCCCGTGACGGGGCGGCCTGCGCCGCCCCGTCACGGAACTGGCTACCACGGGGCCGCGCAGCCGACCGCATCCTTGACCGTTCCGCTGTCATGACTTTCACGTCGGCTTACCTCGGGTTACTTGTTGAGCGCCGCCGTGACCGCGGACTGCGCGGTCGCCAGCGCGGCCGACGGCGTCGCCGCGCCGCTTTCCGCCTTCTGCACCGCTGTCCACATCTGCTGGGAGATGACCGGGTACTTGGTGCCCAGGTTGTCGCCGGTGCGGGCCTTGGCGACGCCGACCGCGGAGACCCAGGAGGACAGCGAGGAGTCGGCGGACAGCTGCGCCTGCTGGCCGGCCTTCGTCGGGGCGATGTAGTTCAGCGTGTTGTCGGTCTTGACGATGTTGGTTGTCGACGACAGGCAGCTGACGATCTTGGCGGAGGTGGCGTAGGTCGCGGTGTCGCCCTGCACGGGGATGGTGAAGAACTCACCGCCCGTCGGCACCGGGGCCGGCCCGCCGTTTTCGGCCGGGATCTGGATGACCTTCGCGCCCATCTGCGCGGCGAAGGCCTTCTGCCAGGTGCCGTTCTCGGCGAACGCGACGTTGCCGGTCTGGAACTCCTGCCACGCGGTGGTCTGGGTGTCCTGGATCACCGAGTTCGGCGCGTAGCCGTCCTTGAGCCAGGTGGTCCACAGCGTGAGGGCGGCGATGCCCGGCGCGGAGTCGAGGTTGGTCAGGTTCCCGCCCGCGCCCCAGAACCAGGGGAGGAACTGGAAGCTGCCCTCCTCGGTGTTGATGCCGGAGAACGTGATGCCCGTCTTGCCGATCGCCTTGACCTTGGCGAGGGCCGCGGTCAGCGTCGCCCAGTTCGTGATGGAGGACGGGCTGACGCCCGCCGCGGCCAGGATCTTCGGGTTGTAGTACAGGGCCAGGGTGTTCGCGCCGATCGGCACGCCGTAGGTGCTGCCGTCGATCACGCCCGCGCCGAGGATGTTCTGCGCGATGGCGCCGGTGGACAGGCCGTTCTGCGCGGTCGTGGTCAGCGCGCCCGCCTTGGCGAGCGTGGACACCACGGGGTTGTCGACGAGCAGGATGTTCGGCGACTTGCCCTGCTGGGCGGCGAGCAGCGCCTGGGTGGTCAGCGCGGTGGTGTCGTAGCCGGTGCGCTTGATCGTCACGCCGGCCTGCGTGCCGCAGGACTCGACCAGCTTCGTCCAGTCGGACGAGGCGTTATATTGCGGATACGGGTCCCAGAAGGTGTACGTGCCGCCGCCTGATGAACCAGATGACGACGGGGCAGCGGAGCTGCCGCCGCTTGAGCAGCCGGCGAGTGCCGCTGCCATGGTGCCGATGGCTAGGCAGCGCAGCGCCGGCGGCCCGCGCCTTGCGAGATACGTGTCACGGTCATTCCTCTCTGAATGACCGGCTTCCGGTGCCAGCGGAAGCCGGGGAGTGAACAGGCTATCTATGAGTTTTATGAATTTTGTCGTATTTGTCGTATTTGTCGTCGAACCGGTTCGACAGTGCGGCGCACTTCCGGAAGGTGGCCGCGTGCTTTGGTTAGCGGGTGCTTCCCCGGTCCGTGATGTGGGTGCGACGAGTTCCACCTGGCACGCTGTCGCGGCCTGCGGGCTGACCATCCGTTGCACCAGGGCCTGGACCGCTAGGCGGCCCAGCTTGTTCGGCGACGTCTCGACCGCCGTGTACGGCAGCGAGAACAGCTGCCCGAAATCTTCCGAGAACACGCCGACGACCGACAGGTCGTCGGGCACGCGGATGCCGCGCGAGTAGAGCACGGACGGCAGCGCGGCGATCACCGCGTCGTTGTGCACGATCATCGCCGACTCGTCCCTGGCGTCGAGGATCTGGTTGAGCTGCTGGTTGACGGCGGGCTGCTGCGTCTCGCCGTAGTACGAGCGGACCCGGATGCCGTAGCTGGCGGCCCGCTGGAGCGCCGCGTCGCGGAACCGCCACGCGTACGCGCCGCCGCGCTCGTAGACGTGCTCGCGCGGGGTGATCAGGATGACCTCGCGGTGGCCGCGCTCGGCGAGGTGATCGACGAGGATGCGCCCGGCCTCGGCGAAGTCGAGGTCGAAGACGTCGAAGTCGTCGGGATTGCGCGGCAGGCCGACCATCGCGCCTGGCTGCTTCATCTTCCGCATCACCGGCAGGCGCTGGTCCTCGTAGGCGACGTTCAGCAGGACCACCCCGTCTACCATCCCGGAGCTGAGGATCCGCTGGACCGCGTGGGGGCCGTCCGCCTCGGTCACCATGAGGATGTCGTAGCCGGCCTCGCGCGCGGCATCGGAGATCGGCAGGACGTACTGCAGCATCGCCGGCGAGAACTCGTCCTCGAAGAACTGGACGAACAGGCCGATGACCATCGTCTGGGACGTGGCGAGCGCCCGCGCCCCCGCGTTCGGCGTGAAGCCGAGCTCCGCGATGGCCGCCTCGATGCGCTCACGGGTTTCCCTCGAGATGGTCCGCTTGCCGGACAGCGCGTAGGAGACCGTGCTGCGCGAAACGCCCGCGCGGCGCGCCACGTCTTCGATGGTCGGCACCGTCACCTGCCTTATGTCGAACCGATTCGACCATGTTAACCACGCATGATGGGCCACGCAAGACCCGGTCGCGGAAACTTGCCGGCCTGCTGAATCCCCGCTCTGACCGGCTAATTCGCAGTATTAGGCACGTACTGACACTGCTTTCTAGCCGGATGTAGTCGAACCAAAGAGAACCGATTCGACTAGCGTGAAGTATTGCACGACCGATTGCCGCGGACTTACATTCCAAGCACCGCGATGGCCATCGCACCGCCTAGGTTCCCGTCCTTAGAGGAGGACACTGATGTCCAGATCGCGACTGCGGCTGCCGCGCTTCGGCGCAATGGCCGTCAGTACGGCAAGAAGCCGGGCGAGCAGGAGCGCCGTCCGGCTCACCGTCACGGCGTCCTGGTCACGGGCGTCATGGCCGCGGGCGCGGCCATCGGCGCCGCGGCCACCTCGTCCACGGCGTCCGCGGCGACCACGCTCGTGGTGGACGCCAACCAGCCCTACCGCGCCGTCACCCACGTGGCCGTCGGGTGCCCTGTACGGGCTCGACACCGCGTCGGTCCCCGCCGACAGCCTCGTCGAGCCGCTCCGCCCGAACACGTTCGTGCAGATGGCGCCGGGCGGCAAGCAGCTGCCCAACGGCGAGGCCGACGCCGGGCGGCGATGCCCTGGTGGTCGCGCCTGAGGCCGCCGCGGCGGGCGCGAAGGTCGTGGTCCGGATGCCCGACTGGTACCCGAACTTCCCCTACGTCTGGGTCAGCTGGAGCAACTGGCTCAGCGCGGTCGACACCCAGGTGAAGGCCGTGCTCGCGTCCGGCGACAGCAACATCAGCGCCTTCGAGCTGTGGAACGAGCCGGACTGGACCTGGAACACCGCCGCGGCCGGCGCCTTCGACGCCGGCTGGGCCCGCACGTTCGATGAGGTCCGCGCCGACGACGCGAGCGCCGTCATCCAGGGACCGAGTTACTCCACGTACAACGCGAGCTGGATGACCACGTTCCTGACCGACGCCAAGGCCAGCGGCACGCTGCCGAACATCATCAGCTGGCACGAGCTGGGGGGCGCGGGCAGCATCCCCGCCGACGTCGCCAGCGTGAAGTCGATCGAGGCCAGCCTGGGCATCAGCGCGCGCCCGATCGCGATCGAGGAGTACGGCGAGACCAGCCAGGTGGGCATTCCCGGTGACCTGGTCGGCTACATCGCCAACTTCGAGCGCTCCGGGGTGAACAACGCCGAGCTCGCCTTCTGGAATCATTACGGCACCCTCGGCGACACCCTCACCGACACGGGCGGCAGCCCGAACGCCGCTTACTGGCTGTACCGCTGGTACGGCCAGATGAGCGGGAACATGGTCACCGTCGTCCCGCCGGGCAGCGACGGGGTCGGGCTCGACGGGGCCGCCTCCGTTAACTCCGCCGGCAACCAGGTCAGCGTCATCTTCGGCGGCGGCAGCGGCTCGACCGCGGTCACCGTCAACGGGCTCGGCTCCGCCTTCGGGTCCACCGCCCACGCCGTGCTCGAGCAGACCGTCTCCGCCGGCCGCACCACGGCCGTGGTCGGCCCCGACATCATCTCGGCCGGCAACTACACGATCAGCGGCGGCTCCGTCACCGTGCCGGTCAGCTCGATGAACGCCGCGAACGGCTACCACCTGGTGGTCACCCCGGGCAGCAGCCCGGCGCTGTCTGGCAGCTACACGATCACCAACGCGCACAGCGGCCTGCGGCTGGACACCAGCGGCAGCGGCACCGCGGCGGGCACCCTCGCCGTCCAGGCCACCGCGGACAGCAGCGGCACCCAGGACTGGACCCTGGTCTCCGAGGGCTCCGGCTACTACGAGATCAAGAACAACGCCAGCGGGCTGCTGCTTGGCATCTCCAACGAGTCCATCAACGCCGGCGGCGACGCGCTGATCTGGAGTGACAACGGCACCTCGGATCACCTCTGGCAGCTCGTCTCCGCGGGCAGCGGCGAGTACAAGATCGAGAACTACAACAGCGGGCTGCTGCTCGGCGTCACCGGCGAGAGCACCTCCTCCGGCGCCCAGGTCCTGCAGTGGACCGACAACGGCACACCCGACCACCTCTGGACCCTGGCCGCGAGCTGACCAGTTCCCGTTTCCCTGCCGTGGCGGCCTCGGTCACCGCGGCAGGGCCGGGTCTCCGGCGTCGTCACGGGCCAAGCGGGGCCACCCGGGCAGTGCCGGTTTCGGTGCCAAGGGCCTACGATGGCGACTGGCTAAGTGCGAGAGCGCGATGAGCGGAGTGGCCGATGGAGCACAGGATCAAGACACCTGACGGGCGGACCCTGGCCGTGCAGGAAGCCGGGGATCCCAGCGGTAAGCCGGTCCTCGTGCACGCCGGCACGCCGAACTCGCGGCAACTGTACTCGCCGCACGTCACCGACGCCGGCGCGCGCGGCATCCGGCTGATCGGCTACGACCGGCCCGGGTACGGCGAGTCGAGCCCGCAGCCAGACCGGACCATCGCCTCCTGCGCCGACGACGTGCGGACCATCTGCTCCGCCCTCGGGATCTCGCGGCTGGCCACGTGGGGCGTGTCCGGCGGCGGGCCGCACGTGCTCGCCTGCGCCGCGCTCCTGCCCGACCTGGTGGCGGCGGCCGCCTCGCTCGCCTCGCTGGCGCCGTACCCGGCCGAGGGGATTGACTGGTTCGCCGGGATGGGCCAGGAGAACGTCGACGACTTCAAGCTCGCACTGAGCGACCCGGCGGCGGCGCGGGAGAAGACGGACAAGGACCGCGACGGGTTGCTCGCGGTCAGCGCCGAGGACCTGCACACGCAGTTCGCCACCCTGCTGACGCCGGTCGACAAGGCGGCGCTGACCGGGGACCTGGCCGAGTACCTGGTCTTTACCAGCCGGGACGGGCTCGCGCCCGGCGGCCAGGGCTGGTTCGATGACGGGATGGCCATGTCCAGGCCATGGGGCTTCGCCGTCACCGACATCGCCGTGCCCGTGCTGCTCATGCACGGCCGGGAGGACCAGTTCGTGCCGTTCGGGCACGGGCAGTGGCTCGCCGCGCGGATTCCCGGCGTCGACGCCCGGCTGCTCGACCACGACGGGCACCTGACGCTCATCCAGTCCCGCATCGGCGAGGTTCACGAGTGGCTGCTGTCCCGCTTGCAGCGTTAGGCGGTGCTTGCCCCGCTCGTACGGTCGCGGCGGCCGAGGAACTGGATGAACTCGGTGCCCTCGCGCAGGCGCCGGCCGGCCATGGACGGGTGGCGGAGCATCTCGGCGGACATCTCGGCGATCTTCGGCGCGCGGAAGTAGAAGCGCTTGTAGAAGTCGTCCACCGAGTCCAGGATCTCGGTGTGGCCGAGGTGCGGGTAGTTCAGCGCCGCGAGCTGCGTGCCCGACGGGCTCACCAGGGTCGCCCCCTCGTCGTCGGGCAGCCAGCCGTTCTCCCGCGCCTGGCGGTACAGCTCCGTGCCCGGGTACGGCGCCGCCACCGACACCTGGATCGTGTGCGGGTTGACCTCGCGGGCGAACTTAATCGTCTCCTGGATGGTCTCCTTCGTTTCCCCGGGCAGGCCGAGGATGAACGTGCCGTGGATGGTGATGCCGAGATCGCGGCAGTCCCGGGCGAACTGCTTCGCGCGCTCGACGCGCAGGCCCTTCTTGATGTTGATGAGGATCTGCTGATCACCCGACTCGTAGCCGACGAGCAGCAGCCGCAGCCCGTTGTCGCGCATGATCTTCAGGGTCTCGCGCGGCACGTTCGCCTTGGCGTTGCACGACCAGGTGAGGCCGAGCTTGCCGAGCCCGACCGCGATCTCCTCCGCCCGGCGCCGGTCGTCGGTGAACGTGTCGTCGTCGAAGAACAGCTCCTTCATCTGCGGGAACAGTTCCTTCGCGAGGGCCGCCTCGGCGAGCACCGCCGCGACCGACTTGGTGCGGTAGCGGTGCCCGCCCACGGTCTGCGGCCACAGGCAGAACGTGCACCGCGACCGGCAGCCGCGGCCGGTGTAAAGCGAGACGTACGGGTGGCTGAGGTAGCCGATGAAGTAGTCCTCGATGCGCAGGTCCCGCTTGTAGACGGGCAGAACGGGGGGCAGCCGGTCCATGTCCTCGAGGATGGCCCGGTCGGCGTTGTGCACCGTGTTCCCCGCGTCGCCGGTGTAGCTCAGGCCGTCGATCGCGCTCAGCGGCCGCCCCTCGGCGATCTCCGCGATCGTGAAGTCGAACTCCTCCCTGGCCACGAAGTCGATGGCGGTCGAGGCTTCCAGGGACTCCGCCGGGCGGACGGCGACGGGCGGGCCCGGCGAGGCCCACGAGCAGCCGCGGGTTGGCCTCCTTCAGCGCCTCCGCCACCTTGACGTCGCCCGCGAACGTGGGCGAGCTCGTGTACAGGACCGCCAGGTCCCGGCCGGCCGCGAGCGGGACGATGTCGGCGAGGGACTTGCCGGCCGGCGGGGCGTCCACGAGCAGGCTGTCGGGCACGAGCGCCGCCGGCTGCGCCAGCCACGTCGGGTACCAGTAGGAGCGGATCTCGCGCTTCGCCTGGTAGCGGGCGCCTGCCCCGCCGTCGAAGCCCGCGTAGCTCGGCGGGTTAAGGAAGAGGGTACGCATGCCGCCGGTCCCTTCGCATCGGTGTCAGTGAGTGGCACGTCAAGCCCGATCGTGGCGAGCGCGGCGGCGAACGCCGGCTCCCAGCGCGGCGTCCGGGGCGCGCCGGCCGGGCCGTCGGGCCCGGAACTGCCGAGCCCGCGACTGTCGAGCCCGGACTGTCGAGCCCGCGACTGTCAAGCATTGCCCTGGCGCTCGCCGCGATGTCCGCCGCGGCGGGACCGCAGGCCTCCGCGTTGCCCTGCTCGAGCTCGTGCAGCAGGTTGTCCCGGCCGTGCCCGGGCATGACGTCAAGCAGCAGCAGCCTGCGGCCTACCACTCGCGCCTCGGCGCAGGTCGCCGCGCCGGGCAGGGCGACGACCACGTCGGCCGCGGCCATCAGCGCCGGCACCTGGTCGGTGAAGCCGAACGGCCGGAGCAGGGGACGGGTAGCGGCCAGCCGGCGGAGCTCGCGCTCGGCGCGCGCGTTCCGGCCGGCGACCGCGAGTACGTGCACGCCGGCGTCGGCGAGGGCGGCCGCCGCCGCCGGCAGCGGCGCGAAGCCCCAGCCGCTGTCGATCAGCAGCGCGCAGCCGCGCCGCCGCCGGGATGCCGAGCCGGCGCCTGGCTGCCGCCTGGCCCGGCGCGTCGTAGAAAGCGGCCCGCACCGGCGAGGGAACCAGCGCGATCGGCGCCCTGGGCAGGAACCGCCGCACGGACGCGGCCGCGGCGGGCGAGCTGACGAGGAACAGGTCGGTGCCCTCGTGCACCCACAGCTTGTGCGCGGCGACGTCCGGGCAGTAGACGACCGCGCGGAACTCCGGTGTCACGGGTCCGGTCGCCGCTCGCCGGGCCGCCCCGGATCGCTGCCCGCGGAGTTCCGCGGCGGCGAGCGCGCCGGTGGCGAAGACGCTCAGCACCAGGTCGACCGGGTCACGCTCGAGTTCGGCGCGCAGCCTGGGCACCGCGGGCCGCGCCGCGAGGCGCTCGGCGAGCCTGGCCACCCGCCCCCCGGTGCGGAACTGGGCGAAGTGCAGGCCGTCGTAGACGCCGGGCACCGTCATCAGCCGGTCGAACACTCGTTGCCCGGCCCGGCCGGCACCGTCGCCGAGCAGCGACATGCTGTCCCTTGACCTGACCCGCCAGCCCGCCTTGGCGAGCACGTCCGTGAAACTACGCACCGGCATTTCGTGGCCAAGGCCCAGGGGACCCGACAGCAGGAGCGCGCTTGCCGCCATGCAACCTCCTTCCCTCACGGTCAAACCGGCCTTCGAGCATCCGGTAGAGGCCGGGAAGGCCGCCTTTCAGCCGCGCGGGCCAGCCGAGCCAGCTCGGGCACGATAACGGTCTCGGTGCGGCGTTCCACCGCCTCCACGATGGCGCCCGCCACCAGCTCCGCGGCGATGGGGCGCGGGAACTGGCGCTGGTAGGGCACGTTGCGCCGGTCGAAGAAGGGAGTGTCGACCACGCCGGGGACCAGCAGGGTGACTCCGATGCCCGCGGACCGCAGCTCGGCGCGCAGCACGTCGGCCAGCATGCCGAGGCCTGCCTTCGTGGCGGAGTACCAGGCCTCCCCGGCCACGCCGATCAGGCCGGCGATCGACCCGACGAAGACCAGGTGCCCGGTGCCTGGCCGCAGGTGAGCGAGCGCGGCCCGGGCGACGTGGGCGGACGCGCGCAGGTTCACGTCGAGTAGCGCGTCGATCTCCTCGTCGGTCATCGACCCGAACGACCCCGACCAGCCGATCCCCGCGTTGGACACGACCACGTCGAGTCCGTCGAGCGCGGCGGACGCGGCCTCGACGACGCGCCGCGGCCGGCCCGGCTCGCGCAGGTCGCCCGCGATGGCCACGGCTCCGGTGACGCCGCTCACCCGGTCAAGCGCGACCTGGTCGCTCCCGGTGATCGCGACGCGGAAGCCGCGGCCCGTGAACGCCTGCGCGGCGGCGGCGCCGATGCCGCTGGAGCCGCCGGTGATGAGCACCTTGCGCTTCTCGGTGCCGGGACCGTTGCCCGGCAGGTCCTCCGGGCGAACAGGCAACCGAGGCCGTGGCGGATCCCAGGCCGGGCCGTTTTTCCCGTCAAGATAGCTGCCGGGCTCGCCCGGCCTGGTCAGGTGCCTCACCTGGATCTCCTGGTCAGTTCCCGGTTTGTAGCTTCACCCGCCTCAGGCCTCCGCGGCTGGGTAGCGTGCGTAATCGGCGTGCTGCGGCTCAGCGTCCACACGCCGAGGGCAAGCTGGCAGATCGACGAGGTGGCGGTACACAGGCTTGCGGCAAGTGACAGCGAGATCGCGAGTTCCATCTGCGTGCAGCTCTGCTCTCTAGAATCGTGCGGTAACTGAAATCCCAGAGCGGGCCGCCGGCTACCGCAGCCACATTCCAATCATGTCACGGTCATTCGATACGCCAGACTGACCCCCCGTGAATACGGTAAGGCGATCACTTGTCTAGCCGGGACTGCAGGTCATCGAGGCGGGCGTGCAGCAGCGCGATCTCCGCGGCGAGGACCGCGAACGGGGGCTCGCCCGCCGCCGGCACGTCGCGCGTCCCCGGCCTTGCCTGGGCCCCGAGCGCCGACGGGCTGCCCGACAGCAGGGTCGCGACGCGGACGTCGCCATCAAGGCGGCCGGTGAATTCCGCGAGGGTGAGCGCCGGCCTTCCCGCCGCGCACGGGTCGCAGACCGGGACCAGGCGGCGCCAGCCGATCAGGCCGCTGCCCGCGTCGGCGAGCGCGGTGCCCGGGCGTCCGCACGCGCACTGGGCGTCAAGAATCGCGCGGACGCGCTGCCTGCTGTACCGCAGGCCCCGCTCGTAGCGGATGTAACGGCCGGACGCCGTCACTTCGAGGACCAGGGCCGGGCGGTTCTCCGTCGCGCAAGCCAGGGAGCGCGCGTCGGCCAGGTCGTGCAGGCAGTAGAACCCGCAGCCGCACCAGCGGCGCGGCGGGGCATGACGATGGTTCCACACGCAGCACGCATCGGCGACGGCGCCGTACACGCTGGTCGCGCCCAGCGTAAGGCCGGCGAAGCCCGGCCGTAGCCCCGTCCGCGGACAGCACGGCGTGCGCCAGCTTGTAGCCGGTGAATGGCCGGTCCGGGCGCTCGTCCTTGGCGGGGCCCCCCGGCCACGGCGAAAGACGGGCCATCGCTAGAGCCTGCCGTTATCCCGCGGTGAGGTCAGCGGACGGTCAGCGGGGGCTCGGGGGCGGTGGTCGCCGGCATCCCGTCGGCCTCACCGACCAGGGGCTCCGGCACCGGGAGCGCCGCGGTCCTGTGTCTTCGAGGTGACCCGTGTCCTCGACGTAACCCGCGGCCTGTTCCTTGCCAAGACGCATGCTCAGCACCTCCTTGCTGGTCTTTACCGATCCTGCCGGGCTGGCACACACCATGGCGGCCGGGCTAGCTGCCGTCGGGGAAGCCGCCACGGTGCAAGGTCATCGGGTAATGCGGGAGCGTGGCCGGCGCCGGGACCCGGGCCCGCCAGTTGTCCGGGTACGGCTCAAGGCCGGAGAAAAGCAGGGGCGGGTCACCCGCCGCGAGGGGCTCAAGGGCCTGCCGCAGCGCCGTGACCGTGGCCTCGCCGAAACGGCCGCGCCAGTCGCGCTCGACGTCGGCGGCCAGTGCCGGGTACTCGTCGCGAAGCACGACGCCCCTGGCGGTGAGGCGGGTGACCTTGAACCGGCCGCCCGCCGGGTCGGGGCCCTCGGCCGCCGCGCCGGACTTCCGCAGCACCCCCATGGCCATCGCCACCGACTCCTTGGAGACGCCTCCGAGGGCGGGAATGTCCCTGGTGCGCACCCCCGCCTCGGTCAGCACGCGCAGGATGTTCGCGCTGATCGCCAGCGACGGGCCCGGCTCGGCCTCGTACTGGTCCGCGAACGCGCGCAGCGGCCGCGCTAGCAGCGCCCACAGCGGCAGGTCGGTCGAAGGGCGACGAATCCGCCGGGGCCGCCGGGCGTCCCGTGTCCTGCTCGCCTGCCCCTTCCCGCCGGGTGAACAGGCCGTAGCCGAGGATCGGAAGGCAGTCGGGCAGCAGCGGGTCGAGGTGTTCCGTCGACGCCGACGAGAGCGGCGCGGAGCGCGCCGAACGCGCCGGCCCCGAGGCGGTCGCGCCAGCGGGACTCGACCTCCGCGGTCACCACCCGCCAGGTATCGCGGGCCTCGATGCCCCAGGCCGTCGGGCGGATAAGGGCGTCCGGTCGCGGCCGCCTGCCGGGGCCGGGGTCGGGGTCGAACGTGACGTAGCGCCAGCGGCGCATGCCGTCCAGGTTCGTGCCAGTCCGCGCGCGGCCGAGCAGCTCGGCGATCGTGACCCCCGCGTCTGGCAGGTGGCGCAGGCAGTTCGCGTACATCAGCAGCGACGTGAGCCACGGGCCGCCGGCCGGCGCGGCTGGCGTGAGGCCGTAGTCCGTGGTGCGGTGCGGCAGGCGGTGCTCGGTCTCGTTGTCGGCCTCGACCGTGAAGGCGACGAGCGCCTGCGACAGCAGGGCCGACAACGGCAGGCTGGCAGGCGACCCGTACGGCGACTGCAGCCGACGGTCAGCCGGGGCCAGCGCGGCCCGATGACGCGCCGGTGGCGGGCGGTGAGCAGGCCGCGGCCGTTCGGGATGATCTGCCGCGGTCGGCGTCCGCTAGCAGCAGTCCCGCGGACCGCTGCCGGTCGCCCGGGTCCCTGACCTTCCAGCGGGCGGCCGCCAGGAGCTCGGCGGCCTGGCCGTAGGTGAGCACCGTGCGGGCAGGCTCGCCCATCGCCGCGACCCGCCGCTGGAACGCGGCGCGCGCAGGCGAGGTCGCACCACCGACGGAAACGCTGATCGCGAGCAGGCTGCCGACCGGCGTGACCTCGCGGAACTCGGCGAGGACGCGCTCGTTGTCGCGCGGTTCCAGGTAGACGGCGACGCCTTCGAACAGGAACAACGCCAGGCGGCGCGGGATCGAGGCCCGCCGCCAGCAGCGGCTCGGCGACCGGGTCGGCGGTGAAGTCGGCGGGAATGAAGCTGACCTGCGGCGTCGCGATGCCGAGCCGGGCGATCCGGCCGAGCTTGTCCGCCTGGGTGGCCGGGTGGTCGACCTCGAACCAGCGAACGCCCGGCTTGGCGTAACGGAAAGCCCGGCCGTCGTAGCCGGCGCCGCCGATCACGACCTGCGCGACGCCACGGTCGATCGAGTTCACCACTATCCGGTCGAAGAAGGCGGTCCGCGCCCGGATGTACTCGTGCATCCGGTTGTGCTCCGGGGTCAGGCCGTCAGCGACGTCACTGGTCAGGGCCTCATCGGCGGCCGGGTCGCCGTACGGCGCGGCGACCCGGTCGTATTCGAGTCGGCGGGCGGCGACACCGCGAGCGGTGCGCGAGGCGGTTCCTTCCTTCACCCGGGTTCCCTCCAGGAATCGGCTTGCGGCCTCCACCCGGAGGCTATCGCGCGGGTCCGACAGCGCGGCCGTCACCGGCCGGCCGCGCGGGGCGGTTTAATGGGGTGCCATGAGTGAGCCAGAGCTGACACTGCGCCCGCTGACCCGCGCCGAGTTCGACGAGTGGCTGCCGCGGCAGGTAGCCGGCGTACGCCGCGCTGATCGTGGCGTCCGGCGCGATGCCCGCGCAGGCCGCGCGGGAGAAGGCGGAGCGGGACACCGCGCGGTACTTCGGCGGCGGCGCGGCCACGCCGGGGCAGCTCGTCTTCCGGATCATGGCCGGGCGGGTCGGCGTCGGCTGGCTGTGGCTCGGCGTGCCTGGTCCAGATCCCGACCCGCGGATGGCGTGGGTGTTCGAGATCGAGATCGAGGCCGCTTTCCGCGGGCGCGGGTACGGGCGCGGCGCCATGCGCCTCGCCGAGGACGAGGCGCGGGCACGGGGCATGACGTCGCTCGGGCTGAACGTGCACGGGCAGAACATGGTCGCCAGGTCGCTGTATGAGAGCCTCGGGTACGAGGTCACGGCCCTGCAGATGAAGAAGCACGTGTGATCGGCCCCGGCCGCGTCGACCAGAGATTCGGATAAGGTTTGCTACGATAGAACAGGCGTTTGACAAACGAACAGGTTTACGGTTAGGTTGACCCTTGTCGGCGAGGCTCAGTAAGAGCGTTCGGATAGAGGGGTCGAATCATGGGTCAGAAGACTGTCCGGTTTAGCGACCTGAGTGGGCAGCTCATCATGCGGGAAGACGCGCTCGCGCGCATCGTGATCCACGAGCACCCAGAACTCGGGGACGGGCCGGTAGAGATCGAGGTCCTGGCGGACGAGGCGCTGGCGATGGAGAAGGACGCGCTCCGGGTGGCGGTGCTCGACCTCTACTTGCCCGGCGAGGACCTGCCGCGGCGGGTGACCATGGACGCCGAGGCCTTCGGCGCCCTGGTGACGGAGAAGTCAGCGGGCGAGATGCTGGCCGGCGCGCGGCCGGTCAAGCGGGCCGGCCGGCCGCGCCGCGCCGCATCCTGACCGCGGGCTGCCGCCTTCAGCTGGCGAGCTTCCGGTACAGCGCGGGGAAGTCAGCCAGCGAGGAGAGCACGTCGGCTGCCCCGGCGGCGTGGAGGTCGGCGGCGGAGAACGAACCCGTGGTGACGCCCACCGCGTGAGCACCCGCCGTGACCGCTGCCGCCATGTCCGCCGGGGTGTCACCGACGTAAACGGCAGCGCCGATGGCCGTGAGCACCTCCGCCTTCTCGGGGCCGTGCACGTCGGCGAACAGCTCGTCGGCGGACAGCCCGACACCCTCCAGGCTCAGCCGGGCCGTCAGGGGATGCTTGGCGGTGATCACCACGGGCCTGGCACCGGACGCCCTGACCGCCGCGAGCGCCTCGGCCGCGCCCGGGAGCCGGGTGGTCATCGGGCCGGAGAGCCGCAGGTAGTGCGCGCGGTAAGCGCGCACGGCGTCCTCGACCGCGGCGGGCGGGAACCAGTGGGCGAGCTCGTCCTCCAGCTTGATGCCGAGGCGGCTGAGCACGTCCGCCGGGTTGATCGCCACCCCGGTGTCGGCGGCGACGCCGGCGAACGACGCGAGGATCGCGCGGCTCGAGTCGATGAGCGTCATGTCGAGGTCGAACCCGACGGGTGCCTGACTCACGCGGTTCCTCCGGTCTCCGCCGCCTGCTCTGCCATCTCATTCTTTTCCTGCCCGGCGGGCAGCATTCTCGGGCGAGCGGCGAGCAGGCCCGCGACGAGCATGACGGCGCTGAGCGCGAACAGCACCATGACCGGCGCGGTCCAGCTGCCGGTCGCGGAGTGCAGCAGCCCGACCTCAAGCGGGCCGGCGCTGGCGAGGAGGTAGCCCACCGCCTGGGCGAGCGACGACAGCGACGCGGCCGCCGCCGCGTGCGGCGCGCGGGCCGCCGTGAAGAAGATCGCGAGGGCGAGCGCCGCGTTCTGGCCGGCGCCGAGGATCAGCGCCCAGCCGACCGCGCCGCCCAGGGGCAGGTACAGCAGGCCGGCCAGGCCGGCCGCCACGGCGATCGTGGTCGGCACCACGAGCGCGACCTGCGACCGCATCCGCTGCGCGAGCATCGGGATGAACAGCGAGACCGCCAGGTTGCCGACGCCCATCAGGGCGAGCAGGTCGCCGGCCGCGGCGGCGCTCTCCCCCCGGTCGCGGAGCATCGTCGGCAGCCAGGAAAGCGTCGCGTAGTACAGCAGCGACTGCATGCCCATGAAGATCGTCACGTGCCAGGTGACCGCGTACCGGTACACCGCCACGCGGGCCGGGCGCGGCCGGGCGGCCGGGCGGCCGGCGCGCCGCCGCCGTTGCCTGTCGGCCGCGGTGCCGACCGAGCCTGCGGCAGCCACAACAGGACGGCGAGGGCGGCCGGGGCGGCCAGCCAGCCGAGGGTCAGCGCGACCGAGCCGCCCGTGCCCTGCCAGAGCGGGACGCTGACCAGCGAGGCGACGATCGCGCCGGCCGACAGCGCCATGATGTACAGGCCGATGAGGAAGCCGGCCCGCTCCGGCCACCGGCGCTTGATCAGGCTCGACAGCAAGACGTTCATGACCGCGATCGCGCCGCTGCACAGGATCGTGCCGGGAAAGAGCAGCGCACCCGGCGCGGCGCCGCGCGCGACCAGGCCGATCACCAGGGCGATGCTCGCGCCGAGCAGGACCCGCTCCTCCCCCGCGCGCCGGGCCAGGCTCGCCGCGAATCCGGAGACCGCGCCGAAGCAGATGACCGGGGTGGCGGCGAGGATGGAGATCGTCGCGCTTGACAGGCCGAGGCTGGACTGCAGCTCGGGAAACACCGGCGGCAGGCTGGTGATCGCGCCGCGCAGGTTGTAGCCGAGGGCGAGCACGCCGACGACAAGCATGGCCCGCTCCAGCCGGACATGCCCAGGACCGGAAACGGCCGGCGGCGACTGGATTCGACTCACGAGTATCTAACCGTACCGCACGGGGAGATATCGGCCCAGGCCGTGACCTATATCCTGGCGGCGTGAGCCATAGCCGACGCGATCTGGACCGGCGGATCGCGCGGCTGGCGGTTCCCGCGCTCGGCGCGATCCTGGCCGAGCCGCTGTACAACCTCGTGGACACCGCGATCGTGGGGCACCTCGGGCGCGCGCCGCTTGACTCGCTGGCCATCGCGACCTCCGCGCTGTCGATCGTGGCCTGGCTGGCCATCTTCCTGTCGACCGCCACGACGACCGAGGTCTCGCGGAACGCCGCGGTGGGCGAGCAGGGCGCGGCGGGGCGCGCGGTCGGCGCCGCCTACTCGGTCGCCGCCGGCTGGGGCGCCGTGACTTCCATCGTGGTAATGCTCATCGCCCCGGTCCTTGTCGACCTGCTCGGCGGCCACGCCGGCATCGGGTCCGCGGCGACCGTGTACATCCGGATCGCGGCCCTCGGCCTGCCGTTCCTCTACCTCTCCTACGCGGGCAACGGGCACCTCATCGGCCTGGAGAACACGCGCACGCCGCTGGCGATCGCGGTCGCGGCCAACGCCGTGAACGTGGTCGCTTGAGGTCTGGTTCGTGTTCGGGCTGCACGCGGGGCTCGTCGGCTCGGCGTGGGGCACGGTCACGGCGCAGGTCTTCGCGGCGGCGGCGTACGGCGCCGCATCGCGCCGGTCGCCGTGCCCGCCGCTGCGGCCGGCGCGCCGGGACGTCACCGCCGTGCTGCGCGACGGGCACCGGCTGTCGGTGCGGACGGTCGCGCTCGGCGTGGTGCCGCTCGACCGCGACCGCGATCGCCGCGCGGCTCGGCCCCGTCCCGCTCGCCGGGCAGCAGATCGCCTACCGGCTGTGGGCAATGCTCTCGCTGGCCACCGACGCCCTCGCGGTGCCCGCGCAGGTCTTCATCAGCGCGGAGCTTGGCCGCGGCGACCGGGCGGCGGCCGAGCGCGCGGCGCGGCGCACGCTCGCGCTCGGCCTCGGCTTCGGGTGCGCGCTCGGCCTGGTGACCGCCGCGCTCGCGCTGTTCGCGCCCGCGGTGTTCACGACCGACCCGATGGTGCGGCACGCCGCGGTCGTCGGGCTGCTGTGGTCCGCCCTCACCCAGCCGCTCGCCGCGCTCGCGTTCGTCTACGACGGCATCATCCTCGGCCTCGGCGACTACACCGCCATGCGCCGCGCGATGCTCCTGGCGATCCTCGCCTTCGCGCCGCTCGCCGCCCTGGTCCTCCGCTTCCACTGGCTGGGCCTGCCCGGCGTGTGGACCGCCCTCGGCTGCTGGCTGGCGGCCAGGGCCGTGCTGCTCCGGCGGCGCTGGGCTAGGTCTTACTCTCGCCCCGACTGAGTCGGGCTTCTTCTGGTTCCGGTTGACGAACCGCGGCGCCGAACCGGTTCTTCCGCCCGGTCCCGCCGCACTTTCGGCACCGGCGGTAAGCGGACGTGTAGAAGTGCCGAAATGCCTGCCGCGCCCGTTGCAGAGCCTGCATTTCGTGTACGGGTGAGTCCTGAGCGACAGGTAATACCCGACGATGATGATGATGCCAATGATAATGATGAAACCCATGTGACACCGCTCCCGCCGATGCCGCAGCGGACGCACGTGACGCGAAAGGCACGTGCCCAAATAACTGCTACCTGCGCTGCCTGCGACAACCGCGGCTTTCGCGCCGCGTGGGGCAGGAGTGCGCCGGCCCCCGATTATAGCCGCCAGCGGACCCTGACGCTGGCTGATACAAAAACCATAGCGTAATGACAAATGGTTGTGCGCATATTTTTGCGAATCGTGAGAATCGGCGGGGCGGGCGAATTCCCGTGCGTCGCAGGTTTCTCACCGGTAGGCACTGATCCCAAGCTTGACGGCCAGCGCCAGGCCAGCGAGCGCCACGATGACCCGCAGCGCGGCGGCCGGGAGGTGGCGGGCCAGCCGCTGCCCGGCGTAGCCGCCGATGAGGAAGCCGGCCGCGAGCGGCGGCACGAACGCCCAGTCCACCGGCGCGTACACGGCGAACACGGCCGCCGCCACGAGGTTCGCCGCGCCGGAGACCACGTTCTTGATCGCGTTGACCCGGATGAGCGACTCGCTGATGGTGGCCGCGAGCGCGGCGAGCAGCAGCACCCCGCCGGCCGCGCCGAAGTAGCCGAGGTAGGCGGCGACGCAGAACATCACGGCGAGCCGGCGCTTTGACTGCTCGGCGCCCGGCCGCGGGGACAGCGCGCGGAGCCTCGGCTGCAGCAGCACCAGCACGGCGGCGGAGCAGATCAGCACCGGTACCGCGAGCGCGAACGCGCCCGGCGGGGCCAGCAGCAGGATCGCCGCGCCCGCCGCGCCGCCCGCCGCCATGACCGCGCCGTAGCGCAAGACGCGGTCGCGCTGCCCGGCCAGTTCGGGCCGGGCGCCGAGCACGGCCCCGGGCACGCAGAAGACCAGCGACATCGTGTTGGTGACGTTGGCGGCGAGCGGCGGCAGCCCGAGCGCCAGCAGGGCCGGGTAGGAGACGACGCTCGCGACGCTGGCCATCGTGCCCGCGATCCCGCCGCCGACGCCGGCGGCGAGCAGGGCTATCGCGTCGATAAATGCTCATATCCGAGGTCAATGATCGGGGAATGACGCTTTGCCGCGCCGCACCGGAGCGCTGTGAGATTGCTCGCAATGCTTTTCGGGCACTCAACGTAATTGATCAGTTACTTGTGGTGAAATAGCGGCGTGCGATCAGCGGGGCCAACCCCCGCCGCGCGGTTCGTCCGCAACCAGTGTCACCGGCCCGCGCGCCGGGCAGGGGGGGTCATGGCAGTCAAGTCCGCGATCACGCTGGCGGTGTCGCTCGCCGCGGCCGGCATGATCGCCGGCTGCGCGTCGGGCGCCGGCCCGGCCGCGGTGGGCGGCAGCGCCGCCGCCGGCCCCGGGGATCGTCCTGACGTGCGGCAGCGTCGTGGACACCACCGGGTACAAGGACGGCCCGCTCACCACCGACCTCGCGGTCGCGTCGCTCACCGAGATGCAACTCGCGGGCGGGGCGGCGAGCATTCACCGCGGCAGGCCGACGGGCGCCGACACGACGACCCTGGACACCATGGCGGTGGAGCTGATGGGCTACTCGGGAAGCAGGCTGTCCGACGACGCGCAGGCGTTCGCCGTGGCCGAGGAGAACTACAACCCGGATGGCCCGGTCGATACCTCCTACGCGCAGCCGCTGGACACGGACATCGTCGCCTTGGAACGCGACTGCCCGGGCGGCATGCGGCTGGGCCGCCGCTGGCGCGGCCCGGGCGCCTAGCCCGGCCGGCCGGGGCGGCGGGACGATCTCGTCGATCGCCGCCAGCTGCTCCTCCGCCGCCTCCCACTCACCCGCGGCGGCGTTGGCCTTGACCTGCTCGGGTGAGGTCGCGCCAGCGATGACCGAGGAGCAGCCTCGGCTGGGCCGCCAGGCCGCCGATCGCGATCTCCAGGAGAGACACGCCCTGCTCCTGGCCCCAGGCGATGAGCTCCTCTACCTTGGCGAGCTTGGCGCCGGTGACGTAGCCGGCCCGGCGCGGCTCTTCCCGCCGTAGGACTCGGCCGTGTCGAGGAGCGTGATGCCCTCGTCGATCGCGGCGTCGACCACCGCCCGGGTCCGCGCGTCGTCCAGTCGGCCGCCGAAGTTGTTGCAGCCGAGGCCTACCACCGAGACGAGCAGGCCGGAGTCGCCGAGGGTTCGATAGCGCATAACTGGATCATACGGAGGGCGGTTTCGCCGCCCGGGCCTGCCCGGGCGGGCCGCCTGCGGCCGGGGACGTACGGACCGGACACCATTGGGCGATAAACCAGTTCCCCGGACACTAATGGGGGGTAAGCCAGTTCGCAGAAATAGTTTCGGGCAATCGGAGCAAAGAACACCGAATTGCCGGTTATCGCGACGCAATTCCGTCCGCGGGCACATTCTCCTTTCCGGCCGGCCGGGCGCGCCGGGCGGCGCGGCGCCTGGCCTCACGGCCCCCGCGCGCCACAGGCGGATCTCGCGCCTTGTGCATGCACAAAAAGCCTGGCTGTGCATGCACAACGGGTAAGGGGCCGCTCCGCGGGCGTCACCCGCGCGGGTGACGCCCGCAGGGGTGCCATAGCCGAGATTAACCGGTAATGTTAAGGGTCGGATAGCCGACATGGAATCCCATATGCGATATCATTGGGTGACTGCGCGACGGCGAACCCCGGCCAACGCAATTGCGCGGTGCCACGCAATAGAATATCAGCCGCGTAAGACACGCCATGCGGGCGACACCGCGCCGCATGGCATCGGGAAGGACGAGGAGGTCGGCGGCGTGCCTGACTCTTCGGACGGGCCTACCGTCCTGCGCATCCTGCTGGGGTCCCACCTGCGCCGACTCCGCGAGGCCAGGGGCATCACCGCCCGGCAGGCGGCCGGCAAGATCCGGGCGTCAGAGTCGAAGATCAGCCGTATCGAGCTCGGCAGGAACGCGATCCGCGAGATCGACGTGCTTGACCTGCTGACGCTGTACGGCGTGGACGTGCGGGAGCGCGAGCAGCTGCTGACGCTCGCCGAGCAGTCCAACAAGCCGGGCTGGTGGCACCGGTACAACGACATCCTGCCCGACTGGTTCCAGGCCTACGTCGGCATGGAGGAGGCGGCGCGCTCGATCCGCGTCTACGAGGCCCAGTTCGTCCCCGGCCTGCTGCAGACCGAGGAGTACGCGACCGCCGTCATCTCGCTCGGCGACCACCCGATCGACCAGGCCGAGCGGCTCGTCGTGCTGCGCAAGGAGCGGCAGCGCCGCTTCCGCGAGGGCAAGCTCAAGCTCTGGATCATCCTGGACGAGGCAGTGCTCCGGCGCCCGGTCGCCGGCATCCCCATCCAGCTTGAGCAGCTCCGCTACCTCCAGCGCACTTGCGCGAGCCCGGCCCTGACCCTCCAGGTGATCCCGTACGGCGCGGGCGGGCACGCGGTGCCGACCGGGTTCAGCATCCTGCGGTTCGCCGAGCGCGACCTGCCGGACGTCGTCTACGTCGAGAACCTGACCAGCGCGCTCTACCTGGACAAGCAGGTCGACGTGGACCGGTACCTGCTGGCCATGGAGCGCCTTTCCATCGTGGCGTACGAGCCGCAAGAGACCCCGCGGATCCTTGACGACATCATCAAGCAGCTCGAAGCCGCCGACGAGGAGTGACGCGCCGGGCGGCGGCTGCGGCCGGGCACCCGCGCACGGCGAACGGTGGGCCCCCGCGTCACGCGGGGACCCACCGTTCTTCTCTCCCCCCTGGCCCGCATGGTGCGGGGCGAAACCCGCCGCCTGGGCCAGCTGCCGCTCTCGGGGAGGCTGGCAGCTCGCTAGGCGAGGGGCAGGTCGAATTCGCCGTTCTTCGCGCCGACCAGGAACGCTTCCCACTCGGACCGGGTGTAGACGTGCGGCGCCTTAGCGCGATCCTTTGAGTCACGGACCGCGACGCCTCCGCCTGGCAGATGAGCTACCTCGACGCAGTTGCCAGCGGCGCTGGCCCTGCTCTTGAACCAGTGCAGTTCGCCCAGGTTCGGTTCCATCGGTTGAACCTCCTTGTGTTCCCCTTTTTCTTGGACCCACCGAGGCGACCACCCCAGCCGCCGCGGCCCCACTAAAGCTGGTTCGCTACTTGCGCGATCAAGTCAACCGATGCGGACGGCGAGAGCGCCGCCGCCCGGAGACGGTCGAACGCCTCTACCCGCGTGCGCACTTCCCTGTCCTTCTCGAGGTAGAGGTAGCCGGCCACGGACTCCACGTAGGCGACCTCGGAGTCCGTGCGGTTCGGGAACTCGAGAATCGAGAACGGGCCGCCGTGCCCCGCGTGCGCACCGCAGGCGAATGGCAGGACCTGGATGGTCACCCCTGGCCTGGCCGCCATGTCCTGCAGGTGCTCAAGCTGGCCGCGCATCACCTGGTTCCCGCCGACCGGGCGGCGGATGACCGCCTCGTCGATGATCGCCCACAGGTCCAGGGGCGGGTCGTCGTCCAGCCGCCGCTGCCGCTCGATCCGCAGGTCCACGAGGCGGTCGATCTGCTCGGTCGCGTGCCGCGGGAACATCTCGCCAAGCACCGCCCTGGCGTAGTCGGGCGTCTGGAGCAGGCCGTGCACCACGGAGATCTCGTAGCCGCGGACCGCGGCCGTCTCCGCCTCAAGCCCGACGTAGATGTCGAAGCCGCTCGGCAGGACGTCGTCGTAGGCGGCCCACCATCCCTTGCGGTGACCCTCCCGCGCCATGTCGACGAGGACCTGGCGCTGGCCGGGCTCCACCACGCCGTACATCTCAAGCATCTGATTCAGGTAAGCCGACTTAGTTGGCGCCTTACCGGTCTCGATGCGCGATAGGGTCGACGGCGCAACGCCAAGCTGCGCGGCCACTTCTTCCAGCTTGTACCCGTTGGATTCGCGAAGCTTGCGCAGCTCGGTGCCAAGGCGCCGCCTACGGACGGTCGGACCGGTCGTCATCGCGGATCCACCTCCTTCCGGAGACGTCGCCATTGCTCTGAGCACGCTAATTAAGCGCGCAGCATATCTCATGACCGACGCAGGGTGACAAGTAGAACGATACAGGGAAAGCTCGCGAAGTGAAATCCCATCCGCGATTTCATCTGCAAAATTTGCTCTACGCACTTGCGCCCGCTGCGCTTGCACGTGCATCATCGGAGAAGTCACGAGGCCGACGGGCGGATTCAATCGACACGTGACCCCGCATTACCGGCAAGAGCCGCGAAACGGACAAATGGTTCTTGTCGGAGAAATCGTTTCTCGAGGAAACGGGTCAACTTTCGCGCGGTAAGACGAGGTACCGAAAGTTCCGAATGCGCTACATCGGGAGGCATGCGCAGATGGACACCCCCCTGAAGAGTCGCCCCGCGCTGGGGCCGACCCCCACGCTGGAGTCCAGGCACCGGGCCGCGATCCTCGGCTCGGCGACGATCCCCGGCCGGGCCGAGGAGGTGTCCGGCGCCCGCTCGTTCATCACGCGGACCCTGGCCGCCACGGGCAAGGGACAGCGAGTCGACTCCGACGCGGCGACATTACTGACTTCTGAGCTGGTCACGAACGCGATCCAGCACACCGCTTCCGGCGCTAGCGACGGCTCGGTCACCATCGTCATCGTCGACGTGCCCGACGGCGTCCTCATCGAGGTAATCGATGACGGCTCGGCGGGCACCCCCGTTGTCAAGGGCGACCTGTTCGCGGCCGACGGGCACGGCCTGTACCTGGTGCAGCAGCTCGCCGCGCAGTGGGGGTACCTGCGCGACCCGGCCGGCACCACGGTCTGGTTCCACCTGGCGGATCACGCTGGCGGCTAGCAGGCCCCGCGGGTAGCAGCCGCCACCGCGGCGCGCACGCCGACGCAGATCGCGGCCACGTCGGCGTCGCTCGTCACGTAGGGAGGCATCGTGTAGATCAGGTCGCGGAACGGCCGCAGCCAGACCCCCGCACCGGCGGCGGCCTCCGTCGCGGCCGCGACGTCTACCTCGCGGTCGAGCTGCACCACACCGATCGCGCCGAGGGCCCGCACCTCGGCGACGCCCGGCCTGCCTGCCACGGGGGCCAGGCCGGCCGTCAGCGCCGCCTCGATCCGCGTCACCTCGGCCTGCCAGCCGTGCGGGTAGGTCGGGCCACGGCCGAGCAGGACGTCGAGCGAGGCGCCCGCCACCGCGCACGCGAGCGGGTTGCCCATGAACGTCGGACCGTGCGCGAGCACCGGAAGCTCGCCCCGCGCGATGCCCGCCGCGACCTCGGCCGTGCACAGGGCCGCGGCGAGCGTCAGGTACCCGCCGGTCAGCGCCTTGCCGACGCACATCACGTCCGGTGAGACCCCGGCGTGCTCCGCCGCGAACAGCTTCCCGGTGCGTCCGAATCCCGTCGCGATCTCGTCAAAGACGAGCAGCACGTCATTGCGGTCGCAGGCCTCGCGAAGCACCCGCAGGTAGCCGGGATCATGAAAACGCATCCCGCCGGCGCCCTGGACGACCGGCTCGACGATCACCGCCGCGAGCTCTGCCTTGTGCGTCTCGATGAGCCCCCGCAACTGTTCCGCGTACGCCTCGTCCACTCCGGTGCCGAAGCCGGCGGGCGGCAGGCCGGCGAACACCTGCCTCGGGAGCACGCCGTCCCACATGCGGTGCATGCCTCCCTCTGGGTCGCACACGGACATCGCCATGAACGTGTCGCCGTGGTACCCGCCGCGCCAGGTCAGCAGCCTCGTCTTCGCGCGGGCACCGCGCGAGCGCCAGTACTGGAGGCACATCTTCACCGCGACCTCGACGGAGACCGACCCGGAATCGCAGAGGAACGCATGCTCAAGGCCTGCGGGCGCCAGCGCCACGAGCCGTCCGGCGAGGGCCACCGCGGGCTCGTGCGTCAGCCCGCCGAACATCACGTGGCTCATCCGCTCCAACTGGTCCCGCGCCGCGGCGTCGAGAGCCGGGTGCCGGTACCCGTGGATCGCCGCCCACCAAGAGCTCATGCCGTCGATGAGCTCCCGCCCGTCGGCGAGCCGCAGCCTGACGCCGCTCGCGGACTCGACGACGAGCGGCCGCCGCGCGCCCGGCATCGGCGCGTAGGGGTGCCACACCCGCTGTCTGTCCAGTTCAAGCAGCTTCTCCGCAGAAAGCATGAAGAGAATTATCCCGAACGAGGGCGGCCGACTCGATCCCTCCCCCGCTTCAGCCGCATGGGTGAACAGCGCCAGCGCTTCTTGCTGTTATCCGCGTAGGCAAGGATGGTGGATATTTGCGCACATCGGGATGTGCGCAAATATCCACCATCAGACCACAGCTACCCGTGACGGGCTTGCGCTCCGCGCTTCTTGCTGTTATCTGTTCGCGTTATCGGCGGGCGGCGTTCTTGCCGCGCTTTTCGCGCAGCCGCATGGTCAGCTTGACCGGGGTGCCGGCGAAACCGAAGTCCTCGCGGAGGCGGCGCTCGATGAAGCGGCGGTAGGTCTCCTCGAGGAAGCCGGTCGTGAACAGCACGAAGTGCGGCGGCTTGATGCCCGCCTGGGTGGCGAACAGCACCCTCGGCTGCTTCCCCCCGCGCATCGGCGGCGGGGTGGCGGCCACCAGGGCGTTCAGCCAGGAATTCAGCTGCCCGGTGCCGACGCGCTGCTCCCAGCCGGCCAGGGCCTGCTCGATCGCCGGGACGAGCCGCTCCACGTGACGGCCGGTCTCGGCGGAGATGTTCACCCGGGGCGCCCAGCGGACGTGGTAGAGCTGGCGCTCGATCTCGTCCTGCAAGTAATCGCGGCGCTCCTGGTCGGTGAGGTCCCACTTGTTGTAGGCGATGACGAGCGCGCGGCCCGCCTCGGTCACCATGGACAGGATGCGCAGGTCCTGCTCGGTGAGCGGCTCGCTCGCGTCGATGAGGACGACCGCGACCTCGGCCCGGTCGAGCGCGGACTGAGTGCGCAGGGTCGCGTAGTAGTCCGCGCCCTGGCTCTCCCTGAACCGCCGCCTGATGCCCGCGGTGTCCACGAACCGCCAGGTCGTGCCGCCCAGCTCGATCAGCTCGTCCACCGGGTCGCGCGTCGTGCCCGCGACCGAGTCGACCACCGCCCGCTGTTCGCCCGCCAGCTTGTTGAGCAGGGAGGACTTGCCGACATTGGGCCGGCCGATGAGCGCGACGCGGCGCGGCCCGCCCGTCGCCTCGCCCTCTGGCGGCGCCTCGGGCAGCGCGTTGAGCGCGTGGTCGAGCATGTCGCCGCTGCCCCGGCCGTGCATGGCGGAGACCATCACCGGCTCGCCGAGCCCGAGGGACCACAGCGACTGGGCGTCGGCTTCGCTCTTCGCGTCGTCCACCTTGTTCGCGACGAGCACGACCGGCTTGCCCGCCCGGCGCAGCACCCGCGCGACCGCCTCGTCCTCGTCGGTCGCGCCGACCCGGGCGTCCACCACGAACAGGACCGCGTCGGCGAGGCCGACCGCGATCTCCGCCTGCTCGGCGACCTGGGCGGCCAGGCCCTGGGCCTTCGCCACCCAGCCACCGGTGTCCACCAGGGTGAACTGCCTGCCGCGCCAGTTGGCGTCGTAGGCGACCCGGTCCCTGGTCACACCCGGCACGTCCTGCACGACCGCCTGGCGGGAGCCGAGGATGCGGTTGACCAGGGTGGACTTGCCGACGTTGGGGCGGCCTACCACCGCGAGCACCGGCTGCCCCGCCGTACCGAGCCCGGCGGCGCCGTCGGCGGCACCGGATTCCGCGTCGTCGAATTCGTCGCCGATGTCTACCCAGCCGTCATCGGCCGCGTCAATATCCGTCACTTGTCTCTCCCCCATCAGCAGCTGTTATCCCCGGCCCAGGCCCAGGAACCCTGGTCTTCCTGCCCTTGGCCCGGCAAGCCGACCAGTTCGGCGCCCTCGGGGAGAAAAAGGCTCGCACCGCGCTCGCGGGCCAGCCGGGTGATCGTATCGATGACCTCGTCCAAGGTCAGGTCGGTGGCGTCGAGCAGCAGCGCGTCCGCGGCCTTCTCCGACTGCGCCGCGTCGAGGCGGTCGCGGCGGGCCTGAGCGGCCTCGGTCTCCCCCGCGTCGGCGCTCAGCTCGGCGGCGCGGCGCCTGGCCCGCGCTCCGGGGTCCGCCGTCAGGAAGACCTTGAGCTGGGCGGCGGGCGCGACGACCGTGCCGATGTCGCGGCCCTCGGCCACGACGCCGGGGTCGGCCGCCGCGATGATCGCGCGCTGCCCCGCGATCAGGTGCTCACGGACCGCGGGTACCCGGGCCACGACGCTGACCTGGGCGGAGACCTCCTCGGTGCGGATGTCCGCGGAGACGTCGCGGCCGTTGACGCGGGTCCACGGGTCATCCGGGTCGGTGGAGACCTCGATCGACGGCTCCGCCGCGCGGGCGGCGACCAGCGCGGGGTCCGCGGTGTCGATCCCCTGCGCCATGAACCACCAGGTCAGCGCCCGGTACATCGCCCCGGTGTCCAGGTAGCGGAGGCCAAGCGCGCGGGCGGCGCCCTTCGACGCGCTCGACTTACCGGACCCGGACGGCCCGTCGACGGCTACAACGAAACCGTTCGGCGATGAGAATCCCACCTAGGAATGGTACCGGGAACGCCGTTGTCGCCCCGCCAGAGCACTCTCCGGCCAGCCGGGGCCGGCCCGGAGAGTGCCCGTGCTTCGGGCCGGGCCCCGGCCTGGCCCGCGAAGGGGCCGGTGCCTGGCCGGCCGCGGTCAGGCGCGGGGCTGGTAGGTGCGGACGCGCTGGGGGGCGCCGAAGGCGGCGAGCGCGAGGTCCGACTGCACCGCGTAGTAGGCGGCCTTGGGCTTCTGGTTGACGTCGTAGATGCCGGCGTAGCCCTCGCCGGCGAAGGTCCCGGGAACCCAGGAGTCCGAGTCGGTGAACCCCCAGACAGTGAACGAGATGCACTGCGGCACCGCGAGCGCCGCCTTGAGCATCTCCGAGTACTCGTACGGCTGGGCGAACTGGGCCAGGTTGTCGGTCGGCACCTGGTCGGTCGCGTTATTAACGAACGTGCGGACGTCGGCCTCGGTGATCGCGACCTTCAGGCCGAGGCTGGCGAACCGCGCCAGGTCCTGCCGCAGCAGTTGCGGGCTCCAGCCGTACTGGGTGTCCAGGTGGCCCTGGTTCCCGACGCCGTCGATCGGTACCCCGTCGTCGAGCAGTTGCCGCACGAACGCGTAGACGGCGTCGCTCTTGGCGTTGGTGCCGTCCTCGCCGCCGATGTTGTAGTCGTTGTAAAAGAGCAGCGCGTTCGGGTCCGCCTCGCGCGCCCACCGGAAGGCATCGGCGATGACGCCGGTGCCGAGGTTGGACACCCAGAAGTCGTCCGGGTTGATCGTCGACGGGTTCGTGTCCGTGAAGAACTCGTTGCAGACGTCCCACTGCCAGATCCGGCCGCGGTACCGGGATACCTCGGTGATGATGTGATCGTGCAGCAGCGTGGCGAGCTGCGCGGCGCTGATTGAGCCGTTCGCGACGCCGGTGGTCAGCCAGCCGGGCAGCTGGTTGTGCCAGGTGAGGGTGTGCCCGCGGACAAGCTGGCCGTTCGCCTGGGCGAACTGGACGAGCTGGTCGGCCTGCGACCAGTCGTATACGCCCTGCTCCGGCTCGACGATCTGCCACTTCATCCCGTTGCCCGGGGTGACCACCGAGAACTGGCTGCTCGCGATCGCCGCGTACGAGGGAGTCTCTATGTCCTGCGGGATCAGCGCGGTGCCGATCCGGAGTCCGATCGGCGCGGCGAGGTCTCGCAGCGGCGCCGTCGTGGGCACGCCGGCGGCACTGCCAGAGACCGCACCGGAACGGACCGCGGCCGAGGCGCTGGTACCGCCGACGACTACCGCTGCCGCGCTGGCCGCCCCTGCCGCCAAGACTGACCGACGTCTCATCTTTCGCCTCCAAATTGTTCGAAACATTTCGGCCCAATGTGAAATATTTCGGGCCGAAATGTGCGTCAAATCGGAAGCTAGAGAGTCCTTATGGCCCTGTCAATGGGCAATTCCTAGCCAATGCGCGCAAATCTGAATACGCAAGACATGAAATATCCGGATATAACATAACAGATAGCTACAAAAATATCTTATCGAAACTTTTCGGCTTCGGTTCGAAAGTTAGGGAAGCCTGCCACGCGCCTACGGCGAGGCGGGTGACGCGCGGAACGACGGCGGCCCGCCATGGGCCGGAACGCCGGGGCCTGGCGAAGCGACGGGTGCAAACCGTCGCCCTCTGGCCGTTTGGCCGCGCGGAGGCAGGCGCCTAGCCGCGGCTGGGCGGCGGGTGTCTAGCCGCGGCAGACACAGGCAATCGCGTTGGCCGAGTGAAACGTGGTGCATCTACGAGACGTAGGCCGTGCCGCTCGCCCTTACTGCCGCCAAGGTCCGGCCAAGATTGCGGGTCACACGGGGGCGGATGCCAGCATGAGTACAAGGCGAGGTGGACATTCCCTCCGTTCGCTCGCAAAACGCCACGTGAAACCGAAGCGCGGACGGAGTGCGCGGCGCTGGCCGCGTCCCCGGCGGGCGGGGACGGCGGGGACACGGACCTGGCGCTACTTCGGTGCGGGGACTGGCGGATTACTGGTTCGGGAACGGGCCAGGACTGCCCGGGCGGGGGCTTGTGTCAGCCGCTCTTGCGGCGGAAGTTGCGGCGGCTCGCGGCCGGGCCGTGCGCGCCGTTGATCTTCCCGCCGTCGCGGCCGCTCTGGCCCTGGGCCTCGTTGTGTGCCTGGTGCTTGCGCTCCAGGGCCTCGCGGAACTTGCGCTTGGTCTCGTCAAGGTCGGGCGTGGCGGGTTCCCCGGCGGCGGCCGCCGTGGTCTCTTCCGGCTCCGCGGCCGGCTCCTTGACTGCCTCGGCCTTGGTCGCGGCGGACTCCGTCGCGGCGGGCCCCTGCTCGGCGGGCTGGGCCGGTGCCTTCGTGGTGTCCTGCTTCGCGGTCTCAGTCATGGTGTCTAGCTTCGCATACTCATCGCAGGATGACGCACTGGGTTTCCCGCGCCCGGCGTTTCTAGCGGCGCACGGGCCAGCCGCCGGCCTCCATGGCGTCGAGCAGCCGGCCGGCCTGGTCGGGGCGGACCGACAGTTCCGCGACTCCGACGGGCAGGCCGGGCGAGTGCTCAAGGCGGATGTCCTCGATGTTCACCCCGGCCGCGCCCGCCGCGTTGAACAGGCGGGCAAGCTCTCCCGGCCGGTCGGCGAGCACGACCTGGACCACGGTGAAGTTCCGCGGCTTGCCGCCGTGCTTGCCGGGGATGCGGCCGGCGCCCTCCCGGCCACGGTCGAGCAGGCTCGTGACCCCTGTGGTCGGAGTCCCCGTGGTCGGAGGCACAGCGGCGGTAGTCCCCGCGGGAAGCCCGCCGAGCAAGCGCGCGACGGCGGCCAGGTCCTCGGCGACCGCGGCGACGACCTCCGCGACGGGGCCGGCGTTGGCGGCGAGGATCTGGGTCCACAGCGAGCTGTCGCCCGCCGCGATCCTGGTCACGTCCCGCAGCCCCTGGCCCGCGAGCTTGAGCGCGTCGGCGGGGACGCTGGACGGCGCGAGCCTGGCGGCCATCGCGACGGCGACGAGGTGCGGCGCGTGCGAGACGAGCGCGACCCACCGGTCATGCGTTTCCGGGTCGGTGACGACCGGGTCGGCGCCGCAGGCGACGGCGAGTGCCGTCACCGCGTCCACCGCGTCGGGCGCCGTCTCCGGCAGCGGGCACAACGCCCACGTGCGGCCCAGGAACAGGTCCGCCTGCGCGGCGGCGGGTCCGTGGCGCTCCCGGCCCGCGAGCGGGTGCGCGGGAACGTAGGTCTCCAGGTCGCAGCCGAGCTCGCGGGCGTGCCTGGCCGGGAGAACCTTGACGCTCGCGACGTCGGTGTAGACGTCCGCGACGGCGCAGTCCTGCGCGTGGGCAAGCTGCCTGCCCACGACGGCCGGCGGCATCGCGAGCAGCGCGATGTCCGCGATGCCCTTGGCGTCGCGCAGGTCGGCAATGACCGTGCCCGCCCCCAGGTCGGCGGCGAGCCTGGCGGTCGCCGGGTCGGCGTCGCTGAGCCAGACTTCCGTCCCCTTGTCGCGAAGCGCGAGCGCGACGGATGTCCCGATGAGCCCGGTTCCCTGGACAAGGACCCGCTTGGGCATGATCATGGCGCGCCCCCTTGTGTCCGCGCCCCGGGAGTGAATGCGGCGCTGAGGGGCGAAGGGCCGCTTCCGTTCGGGATCATCGTCTTTGGCCTCGGGCGGTTACTGCGCGATGTCCTGGCGGAGGGCGACGGCGCCGCGGAGGTAGACGTGCTGGATCTGCGCGCGGGAATGCTCGGTTTCCACGTGCGCCATCAGCCGCACCACGCGGGGCATCGCGCGCTTGACGGGGATCTCCGTCGCGCACATCAGGGGCACCGCGTGGAAGCCGAGCTTGCGGGCCGCCAGCGCGGGGAACTCCGCGGTGAGGTCCGGGGTCACCGTGAACAGGACGCTGATCACGTCGTCGGGCGTGAGGTCGTTACGGGTCATCACCGCCGTGACCAGCTCGGCGGTCCCCTCCAAGATGGCGTCCCTGTCATCGGCGTCGACCTGGATCGCGCCGCGAATGGCCCGGACTGTCACTGCCTGCTCCTTAAAGATCTTGAGCCTCAAGGCTACTGCTGATCGCGGTGCGACCGGAAAGGCCAGCGAAAAGACGCCGGGCCCGGAAGCACAGTCGCCTACAGGCCGACGGCGGCGTACAGCTCGCCGATCTCCTTCGTGGTCAGGTCCCTGGTCGCGCCGGGGCGGAGGCCGCCGAGCTTGATCGGGCCGACCGTGGTGCGCAGCAGCCTGCTGACCGGGTGCCCGACCTCGGCGAGCATCCGGCGGACGATGTGCTTGCGGCCCTCGTGCAGCGTGATCTCGACCATGGCGCGACCACCGGACTGCTCAAGGACGCGGAACTTGTCGGCGACCGCCACGCCGTCCTCGAGCTCCACGCCGGCCTGCAGGCGGCGGCCCAGGTCGCGCGGGAGCGGGCCGGTGACCTCGGCCCAGTAGGTCTTGGCCACCTCGTAGCTGGGGTGGGCGAGCCGGTGCGCGAGCTCGCCGTCGTTGGTGAGCAGCATCAGGCCCTCGGTGTCGTAGTCGAGCCGCCCGACGTGGAACAGCCGCTCGGCGCGGTCGCCGAGGAAGTCGACGATCGTCTTGCGGCCGCGGTCGTCCGACATCGCGGTGAGCACGCCCCGCGGCTTGTTGAACGCCAGGTACACGATGTCCTGGCGGGCCGGGATGCGCTTGCCGTCGACCCGGATGATCTGGTTCTCCGGGTCGACGCGGGCGCCGAACCGCCGGACGACCTGCCCGTCCACCTCGACCCGGCCGGCGCCGATCAGCTCCTCGCAGTGCCGCCTGCTGCCCACGCCGGCCGCCGCGAGCACCTTCTGCAGCCGGACGCCGCCGGGAACGTCGGTGAGGTCGTCGCGCTCGCCCCCGTCGGCGGCGAAGTCCTCATCGTCGTCGAGGCCCATGCTGCGCAGCGCCCGGAGCCGGGCCCTCGCCTCTGGCGACAGCTGCACTGCCTCCGGCTGTGCTTCTGGCTGCGCGTCTCCTGGGCCGCTACGGCCGCGTGCGTTCATTGTCCTCAATGTCCTCGATGTTCTCCGGCAGGAACGGCGCCAGGTCGGGCAGCTCGTCCAGGGACGCCATGCCCAGGCGCTCGAGGAAGTAGCCGGTGGTGCGGTACAGGATCGCGCCAGTCTCCTGGTCGGTCCCCGAGTCCTCGACAAGCCCGCGCAGCACGAGCGTCCTGATCACGCCGTCGCAGTTGACGCCGCGCACCGCCGAGACCCGGGCCCGGCTGACCGGCTGCCGGTAGGCGATGACCGCCAGGGTCTCCAGCGCCGCCTGGGTAAGCCGGACCTCCTGGCCGTCCCTGACGAACCGCTCGACGAGCGGCGCGCAGTCCTCCCGAGTATAGAAGCGCCAGCCGCCTGCTATCTCCCGCAGGTCAAAGCCCCGGCCGTCGTCCGTGTACTCCTGCGCGAGCGCGCGCAGGCCCTCGGCGACCGTCGTGCCGCGGGCGCTCAAGCACCTGGGCGATCAGGACCTCCGGCACCGGCTCGTCGGCGACCAGCAGGATCGCCTCGAGCGACGCGCGCAGGCCGGGGCCGTCGTCGCTTTCGCCCTCATCACCGTCGATCACGGCACTGGCGGTCGCGGCAGGCTCGACGGCGGCGCCGGTTCGCGGCTTGGGCCCGCCTGGATCCGGTCAGCGGCGACGCGCCCGCGGGCTCCTCGGCCGGCGTGCCGGCCGCGCCGTACTGGCCGGCCCCGTCTTGGCCGGCCCGTGCTCGGCCGGCCCCGTGTTGGCCGGCACCGGGGTCCCCCGTGAAATCGCTCGTCATATGTAGTCTTCTTCTTCGGTTTCCGTGGCCGACGCCGGGTCCCCCGCCCCGGCGCCGGGAGGCGCCAGGCTCACCGCGCGGTCGCCGCCCGTCCAGGTAACGTACAGCTCGCCGAGCGGTGAGACCTGCTCGAACGCCACCACGTCCTCGCGGTACAGCTCGAGCAAGGCGAGGAACGACGCGACGATCTCGTAGTTGCCGCCGGTGCCCGACGACGACGGGCCGGACGACAGCTGCCGGAACGACGCGCGGCCGAGGCCGCGCAGCCGGCCCGCGATGAGGACGGCCTGCTCCCTGATCGAGACGAACGCCGCGTGGATGTGGTCGACCGACACCGTGGGCGGCGCCTTCGGGGTGAGCGCGCGGGCGGCGAGCGCCGCGAACTCCTGCGGGCCGATGGTGAACAGCAACTCGGGCAGCAGCTCGGCGAACCGCGGCTCGAGCGGCACCCGGCGCGGGAAGCGCTTCGCGGCCGCGGCCATCCGCCCCGCGAACACGGCCGCGACCTCCTTGTAGGCGCGGTACTGGAGCAGCCGGGCGAAGAGCAGGTCGCGGGCTTCGAGCAGGGCCAGGTCTTCCTCGTCCTCTACCTCGCCGGTGGGCAGCAGGCGGGCCGCCTTCAGGTCGAGGAGGGTCGCCGCGACCACGAGGAAGTAGCTGACCTGGTCCAGGTCCCAGCCGCCGGAGCGGTGCCTGATGTAGGCGATGAACTCGTCGGTGACCTTCGACAGGGCGACCTCGGTGATGTCCAGCTTGTGCTTGGAGATCAGCCCAAGTAGCAGGTCGAACGGGCCCTCGAAGACGTCGAGGTGGACCTCGAAGGCGCCCGCGCCGCGGGGCGCGTCGCCCGCCTCGCCGGCGGTCAGGTCGCTATTCATCGTGCTGCCTGCCGTTGTGCCCACGTTAACGACGGTACCGTGCTCTCCGGAAACCGTGCTCCCGGAATACCATCCTCCGGAAATCCTGTGCTCTCGGACAAACCCTTGTCCTCGTCCTTGCCCTGGCTGACGCTCGCGGCCGCGTCTGGGCCCGGCTCGTTGCCCGGTTCCTGGGTGGAGCGGATGCGGCGCGCCACGAGGCTGTCCTTGCCTCGCGCGTCGAGGTCCGCGAGCAGGATAGCGATCGCCTCGCGCACGAGCCGGCCCCGGTCGAGGACGAAACCGAAGCGGCGCAGTCTCAGCCGGGCATGCTCAAGTTCGAGCAGCTCGGTGGCGGACAGGTAGACGGTGATCTTCTGGTCGTGTCTTTCCCTGCCTGTCGCCTGGCGTTCATCAGAGGTGACTGGGAGGGGTACGGCTGGGCGCAACAGCTCCGCGACCCCGGGAATGCTTACCCGGCGTGACCGTCCCCGTCCTGGCGCCACCGCTCGAGTACCTCCTTGGCGAGTTCACGGTAGGAACTGGCCCCCATCGATGACGTATCGAACGTCGTGATGGGCTCACCTGCAACGCTAGCGTCTGGGAACCTGATTGTCCGGTTGATCACCGTATGAAAGACCTTGTCGCCGAAACCGTTCACGATCGAGCCGAGCACTTCCCTGGTGTGCAAAGTGCGCGAATCGTACATTGTGCCCAGCAGGCCATCAATCGTCAGCTCCGGATTGAGCCGGTGCTGCACCTTGTCGATGGTCTCCATGAGCAGCGCCACGCCGC
The DNA here is from genome assembly GCA_963850115.1 of uncultured Actinomycetota bacterium. GTDB lineage: Bacteria > Actinomycetota > Actinomycetes > Streptosporangiales > Streptosporangiaceae > Trebonia. Next base: position 287,162 of record CAWKKG010000010.1, on the reverse strand, counting down.
GCATCGCGAAGTACTCGCACTCAAGCGGGATGAGCACGCTGTCCGCGGCGGCGAGGGCGTTGATCGTGAGCAGGCCGAGCGACGGCTGGCAGTCGATCATGATGTAGTCGTACTCGGGCACGACGTCCTTGAGCGCGCCGCCGAGGATGTACTCCCGGCCGACCTCGTGGACGAGCTGAACCTCCGCACCGGACAGGTCGATGTTGGACGGCAGCAGGTCAAGGTTCGGCACGCTGGTCTCGAAGATGACGTCGTGCGCCTTGACGCCGCGCTCCATCAGCAGGTTGTACACCGTGGAGTCGATGTCGTGCGGCTGGATGCCGAGGCCGACCGAGAGCGCGCCCTGCGGGTCGAAGTCGACGAGCAGCATCTTCCTGCCCCGCTCGGCGAGGGCCGCGCCCAGGTTGATGGTGGTCGTCGTCTTGCCGACGCCCCCCTTTTGGTTGCAGACCGCCACGATCCGCGCCGGGCCGTGCTCGGTCAGCGGCTTTGGCTCGGGAAAGGCGGGGAGCGGCCGGCCCGTGGGCCCGATGTCTCCCGGCAGAAGCTCTATTACGCGCGATGCGGCCACCAGTAAAATCCTCCCGGGGCTAGAGGTCGCGAACTGTTCGGGACACTAGGCCCATGCGCTCGGTACTTGCAAGCAGGCGCGCCGTTGACTGCCAAGTTTTCCGTGGACGATCACCCGGACGCGCTCGACAACCGGCTAGCCGAAAGCGCGGGGATGCGCGGCCGCGTAGACCTCTCTCAGCTTGTCCACCGTGACCAGAGTGTAGACCTGCGTGGTGGCCACCGAGGCGTGTCCGAGCAATTCCTGCACGACGCGGATGTCCGCGCCGCCGTCCAGCAGGTGGGTGGCGAACGAGTGCCGCAGGGTGTGCGGCGAGACGTCGCGCTGACCGCAGCGGACGGCGGTGTCGCGCAGGATCCCCCACGCGCCCTGCCGGGTGAGCCGGCCGCCGCGCGCGTTGAGGAAGACCGCGGGGCTCGGCCTGCGGCTCGCCCGGGCGGCGATCGCCGGGCGGCCCCTGACCAGGTACGCGTCCAGCGCCTGGACCGCGTAGCGGCCGACGGGGACGTAACGCTGCTTGCCCCCCTTGCCGGTGAGCAGGACGGCCGGGTCTTGCGCCAGGTGGCCGAGGTCGTCGACGTCGAGGCCGGTCGCCTCGGAGATCCGCGCGCCGGTCCCGTAGAGGAACTCAAGCAGCGCGCGGTCGCGCAGCGCGCGCGGGTCCGGGTCACTGGTGGACCCGGCGGCGTCGAGGATCCGCTCGACCGCGTCGAGCGGGATGGCCTTCGGCAGCCGCTTGGCGGGCGCGGGCGGCGCGACCTCACGGGCCGGGTCCTGGGGGGCGAGCCCTTCCCTGAGCGCGAACCCGTGCAGCCCGCGCACGGCGACCACCGCCCGGCCGACCGAGCTGACCGCCAGCGGCGGGTGCGCGTCGTCTCCGGCTCGCAGCGCGGCGCGGAACTCGGCGACGTCAAGCCCGGTCACGTCGGCCAGGGCCGGCCTGCCCCGCTCGCCGAGGAAGGCCGCGTACCGGCGCAGGTCGCGTTCGTAGGACTGCACGGTGTTCGCCGCGAGCCCCCGCTCGACCACGAGGTACTGCAGGTACTGCCGCACCCCCTCCGCGACGCTGGCCACACAGCGATCTTAGATGCCGAGCTTCTCGCGGTGCTCCCAGGTCAGGCCGATGCACAGGCGCGCGGCCGCGGTGATCGCCGGGGCCTTGAGATACGTGCGCACGGTCTCCTCGTCGAAAGGCATCCCCGGCAGCGGCTCGTCGCCGTCGCGGACCAGCGAGGAGAGCTCAAGGTGACCCTCATCGCTGCCCGGGAGCATTCCGCGGAAGATCTCCTGGTAGGCGTCCTCCTCGAAGACGCACACCAGGCGGATGCCTGCCTTCCAGCTCACCGGGTCGAACCCGATGTCCAGGATGTACGGGCGCACCCGGCCGACGCGGCGAGCCAGCCCGAGTTCGCGGAACGGTGACTCGCGCTCGTAGTCCACGAGCGCCCCGCGCTGCTCGTTCAGGTCCGGCCGGCCGAGGATCTCCTCGGCGAACTCGCGCATGACGCAGCGCCAGACGTCGGCGTCGGAGCGGATGGCCGCGTAGGCCGCGCTTGTCGGCTGGAACTCCCCGGCCGGGACCAGGCCTGCCAGCCCGGGCATCGTCGCTACTCCGGTCGCGGCGCGATGCTGCAGGTAGAAGAACGGGCCGCGGGCCGTGCGGCAGACAGTCAGCACGCTGATCCCGATCGCGCAGACCCGGTTGGCCAGGTCAAAGGGACTCCCGAGGGCCTGCCGGTACGGTCCCGCCAGGCTCGTCCCGCCCGATTTGCGCAGCTGGTGAGCTGCTTCGAACTGGAGCGCGGCCCACGAGTCGTACCCGTCCCAGTACGTGGTGGTTCCCACGCGCAGTTCGAAACCGCCGTCCGCGCCCCGCTCGACGCCGAGCAGCCGGTAGCTTGGCGCGTTGAACCAGGTATTTGGCGGGGTGTCGAACTCGCTGACCGCCTCGTGGTACCGTCCCACCGGCTTGTTGTCCGCCCCGAGCGGCCAGTACCGGCGCAGCGGCGCGTAGCGCTCTTCCGCGACCCGTGGCTCGTGGTGCTCGTCCACCAGCTTCACCGCCAGCCGGTCGAGCTCGAGCGGCTCGGGCAGCACCCAGGCCGGATCGGCGATGAACAGGTTCATCGGCGCGGGGGCGAGCAGTTCCGCGTACGTGCCGTGCGCGGCCGCCGCGACCTGGCGCTGGTTGGCAGGCTCACTCATCCACCGGCGCACCGCCCGGAAACCCTCGCGGCTCTGCTGCCTGCGCTCCTCGCGCACGGCCGGGCCTCCCGACCAGCGCGCGTACCAGGTCCCGGCGACCGCCAGCACGACGCCGGCGACGGGGATGACGTAAATCAGCACTACGTTCAACGCGCCCCGCTCCTGCCCTGTCGCCGGGGAAGACCGAGCACCAAGTTACCTGACGCCCGCCTGGCCCACCGGTACTCGCGGGCGGGAAAGCACCACGACGGGGTAATTTCGGCATCGGGGCGCCCGCCGCCTGCTCCCTTAGGAGCCGAGCACCTCCTCGAACGGGACGTGCGGGAGGCCGAGCGACTCGGCGACCGGGGGGCAGGTGAGCGCGCCCGCGTGCGTGTTCAGGCCAAGGGCCAGGGCGTCGTCGTTGCGGAGGGCCTCGCGCCAGCCCCGGTTCGCGATCTGCAGCGCGTACGGCAGCGTGACGTTGGTCAGCGCGTACGTGGACGTATGCGGCACCGCGCCCGGCATGTTGGCCACGCAGTAGAAGACCGAGTCGTGCACCGGGTAGGTGGGGGCCGCGTGCGTCGTGGGCCGCGAGTCCTCGAAGCAGCCGCCCTGGTCGATCGAGATGTCCACCAGGACCGAGCCGGGTTTCATCTTCGCGACCAGCTCGTTGCTGATCAAGGTCGGGGCTTTCGCGCCCGGCACGAGGACCGCGCCGATCACCACGTCGGCGTCCCACACCGCGCGCTCGATCTCGTAGGCGCTCGACGTCACCGTCTGGCAGTACCCCTGGTAGATCGCGTCCGCCTGGCGCAGCCGGGCGACGTTCCTGTCGAGCAGGAGCACCTCGGCCTGCATGCCGAGCGCGATCGCCGCCGCGTTCATCCCCGAGGTCCCGGCGCCGATCACGACGACCTTCGCCGCGTACACGCCGGAGACGCCGCCCATCAGCACGCCGCGGCCGCCGCCGTCGCGTTGCAGGTGGTGCGCGCCCACCTGGGGCGCCATCCGCCCCGCGACCTCGGACATCGGCGCGAGCAGCGGCAGCGACCCGTCGGGCAGCTGCACGGTCTCGTAGGCGATCGCCGTGACGTTCCGCGCCAGCAGCGCCTCGGTGCACTCGCGGGAGGCCGCCAGGTGCAGGTAGGTGAACAGCACCTGGCCCGGCCGCATCCGGTGGTACTCCTCGGGAGCCGGCTCCTTGACCTTGAGCACCAGGTCGCCCGTTCCCCAGACCTCGTCGGCCGTCGGCAGGATCGTCGCGCCCGCCGCCGCGAATTCCTCGTCCGGCAGCGACGAGCCCGCACCGGAACCCGCCTCGATGAACACCTCGTGTCCCGCGCGGGCGAGCTCGTGCACGCCCGCCGGGGTGATCGCGACCCGGAACTCGTTGTCCTTCACCTCGGCAGGCACGCCAACCTTCATGTGTTCCCCCATCGTCCGGCGCCCGGCGGGCCTACGGCCCACGGCGGCCGGGGCTCCGCCAAGAAACCCCCTCCAGACACGGAGCGTACCCATCTAGCGCCGGTAGGTTAACAGAAAGTGACGGCATTCTTACGGGGACGCGGCTAGCCCTCGGGCGCGTCAGCGGCCCGGAGCCCCGAGTACCGGTCAAGGCTGGCGACGTACCCGGCCAGGATTCCCTGGACCGTCGCGCCGTTGTGCAGCTTGCCCGCCAGCGCCCCCGCCACCGCGTCGGCGAGCGGTACCCAGGCGGTCTCCAGGAACTTCTCCTCGCCATGGCGCTGGTAGCCGGAGTCCGCCGGCTGCAGGCCGCGGGCCAGGAAGACCCGCATCCGCTCGGTGATGATCCCCGGCGAGGAGTACGAGTCGAGCAGGACGTGCCAGTCCCTGGCGACGTGCCCCGTCTCCTCAAGCAGCTCGCGCCGCGCGGTGTCCGCGAGGGCCTCCCCCGTGACGTCGCGCAGCCCGGCGGGGATCTCCCACAGCTGCCGGGCGACCGGGTGCCGGTACTGCCGGATCATCAGCACCCGGTCCTGCTCGTCGAGCGCGAGGATGGCGACCGCGCCGATATGCGTGATCACGGTCCGCTCGACCTGATGGCTGTCCGGCATGACCACCTTGTCGGTGCGGACGGAAATCAGCCAGTTCCTGAAGTGCTCCGCGGTGCCGGCCACCGGCCAGCCTTCCTGGGGAAGATCCTCGACCATAGACCCGAAGCCTAGGTCCCGCTACGCGGTCGCCGCCGCGCGGGTACCGGCCTCGCCGGCCCGCGAGCGGGCGAGCGCGGCGGCGATGAGGCCGGAGAACAGCGGGTGCGGGCGGGTGGGGCGGGACAGGAACTCCGGGTGCGCCTGGGTGGCGACGAAGAACGGGTGCGCGTCGCGCGGCAGCTCGATGAACTCCACCAGGCGGCCGTCCGGCGACAAGCCGGAGAAGACCAGGCCGGCCTGCTCAAGCCGTTCCCGGTAGGCGTTGTTGACCTCGTAGCGGTGCCGGTGCCGCTCCTCCACCTGGGCGGCGCCGCCGTACAGCTCGCTGACGGCGGTGCCGGGCACGAGGTTCGCCGGGTAGAGGCCGAGGCGCATGGTGCCGCCCATGTCCCGGTCCCCCGCGACCACGTCCTCCTGGTCGGCCATGGTCGCGACCACCGGGTCCGGCGTGGCCGGGTCGAACTCGGCGCTGTTGGCGCCGGAGATGCCCGCCAGGTCGCGGGCCACCTCGATGACCATGCACTGCAGGCCGAGGCAGAGGCCGAGGACCGGGATGTTGTGCTCGCGGGCGTACCTGATCGCGCCGATCTTGCCCTCGATGCCGCGCACCCCGAACCCGCCGGGGATCAAGATGCCGTCCACGCCGTCGAGCTGGCCGGCCGCGTCCTCGGGGTTCTCGCAGTCGTCGCTCGTCACCCAGCGGATCGTGACCTTGGCGTCGTTCCCGAAGCCGCCCGCCTTCAGCGCCTCGGCCGGCGACAGGTAGGCATCGGGCAGGTCCACGTACTTGCCGACCAGGGCGATGGTGATCGAGCGGGCCGGGCGGTGCACCCGCCGCAGCAGGTCGTCCCAGGCGGACCAGTCCACGTCGTGAAACGGCAGCTGCAGCTTGCGGACGATGTAGGCGTCCAGCCCCTCGCCGTGCAGCACCTTCGGGATGTCGTAGATGGACGGGGCGTCGGGGGTGGAGACCACCGCCTCCTCGTCCACGTCGCACATCAGGGAGATCTTGCGCTTGAGCCCGTCGCTGATCGGCCGGTCCGAGCGGGCCACGATCGCGTCCGGCTGGATGCCGATCGACCGCAGCGCGGCGACCGAGTGCTGCGTCGGCTTCGTCTTCAGCTCACCGGACGGCCCGATGTACGGGAGCAGGGAGACGTGGATGAAGAAGCAGCGGTCCCGGCCGATCTCATGGCGGATCTGGCGGATCGACTCGAGGAACGGCAGCGACTCGATGTCGCCCACCGTCCCGCCGACCTCGGTGATCACGACGTCCACGTCCGGCGCCGCCATGCCGAGGATCCGGGACTTGATCTCGTTCGTGATGTGCGGGATGACCTGCACCGTGTCGCCGAGGTACTCGCCCCGCCGCTCCTTGGCGATCACGCTGGAGTAGACCTGGCCGGTGGTGACGTTCGCCTCGCCGGTGAGCCTGATGTCAAGGAACCGCTCGTAGTGGCCCACGTCCAGGTCGGTCTCCGTGCCGTCGTCGGTGACGAACACCTCGCCGTGCTGAAAGGGGTTCATCGTCCCCGGGTCAACGTTGAGGTAAGGGTCGAGCTTCTGCATCTTGACCCGCAGGCCCCGCATCTTGAGCAGGCGGCCGAGGCTGGACGCGGTGAGGCCCTTGCCGAGGCTAGAGGCGACGCCACCGGTGACAAAGATGTGCTTGGTATTGATGGGCCTTTGTGAGGCTAGCCTGGACTGAGCGGCTGCAGCGGCCAAGATGTGCTCCCGTGGTCGACGATGTTGCGGCATAAATCCGCAGGTCCACGGGCCACCAGGATAACACGGGACCGGTAGTTAACCTGGACAGACTCCCTTAGTCACTGGCGTCACCTGAGAGTGACCCGGAATCCCCAAGGCAGCGCGACCTGTGCGCTGCCTGCTGAGATCAACCACAGGGCGCTGAACCTCAGCCACGACGCGGGGGGCGCGCGTTCTTTGCGCGTCCCCCCGTGGGGGGGCTATGGGGGGGCGAAGCCCCCGCCATGCTTGGGGGGGTCGCCGGGGGGGTCATCCCCCCGGGGGAGGTACTGTGATCCGCCTCGCCGAACCGCGCCAGCATGACCGCGCTCGCCACGGCGAGGGCGAAGCCGATCACCGCCACCGGGGTGAGCCCGTGCCTGGTCGTGTCGCCGAGGAAGAGCACGCCGACGACCGCGGGCGGAAGCGTCTCGGCGAGGACGACCGCCGAGGTCGCGACGGTGACGCTGCCGCCCTCGAGCGCGGTGGCGTAGAAGACGAACGACACGATGCCCGCCGCCACGACCGCGTACGCCGCCGGGTCGCGCAGCAGGGTGAGCGGCGCGAAGCCGTTGAGCACCCGGGCCGCGATGCCGACCGCGCCGAAGCCGAAGCCGGCGATGGTGCCGAGCGCCAGCGTGCGGGCCGGGTCGCGCAGCACCCGCGCGGCGACCAGGCCGCCCAGGCCGATGACGGCGGTCGCGACGATCACGGCGATCTTGAAGGCGACGCCGGCGTGGCTGGCGCCCTCGGCGCCCGCGGACGAGCCGAGCAGCCCCACGCCGACGACCACGCCGAGGACGGCGAGCCATTCCCGCAGGGTCAGCGTGGCGCCGATCAGCACCGTGGCGAGGACCGCGACCACCGCGAGGTTCGCCGCCACCATCGCCTGCACCGCGAACAGCGGCAGCCGCCGCAGCGCGACGAGCTGCGCGATGAAGCCGAGCAGGTCGATGACGACGCTCGCGACGAACCGCCACTGGCTCAGCATGCGCGGCACCAGCCCCGGGTCGATACCGCCGGCGCTGGCCTGCGCCTGGGACCGGTTGCTCGCCTCGCGGACGGCGACGGCCTGCAGCACGGAGGCCACCCCGTAGCACAGCGCCGCGACGAACGCGGCGACGAGGCTGACGAGCACGCACTCACACTACCCCGTCGGCGCCGGGCACTCAGGAACTGGTCAGCTTGCTTCCAGGCATGACGGGCCTCATGCCCCGCTAGCGCAGCGCGCTCGCCGGGCGGGCCTCCCAGCTCGTCCACAGCGGGCGGTAGCCCATCCGGTACCAGAACGGGGCCGACAGCGGGTTGACCTGGCTGTGGTGCAGCAGGGTGACGGCGACGCCCATCCCGTCGAGCGTGGCGTGCAGGTTCCTGACCAGGGCGGCGCCGATCCCGGTACCGCGTTCCTGCCCTTCGACGAACATCGTCTGGAGGTAGGCGGCCGGGGTCTTGCTGGTCATGCCCGCGATCCAGCCCGCGTCCTGCGGCGGCTGGGCGACCAGCAGGCCGACCGCACGGCCGTTCCGCTCGGCGAGCCAGGTCCAGGAGTCGGGGCGGGCGAGGCTGTCGCGGATCTCGTCGCGGACCAGCCGGGCGGTGGCCGTCCGCCATACCGGCCCGCCGAAGTGCATGTCGTAGCGGATGAGCCGCAGCTCGAGGTCGAGCACCTGGTCCTCGTCCGCCGGGCCCGCGGGACGGATGGTCACGCCGTAGGCGCGGCGCGGCGGGGGCGGCGGGCCGTTCGGCCGGGTGCGGGCGGCGATCACCGTGAGCGGCTGAAGGCCGTGCCTGAGCAGGGCCTGGATCCCGGTGATGTCCAGGCTCGGCCAGACCACGCTCGCCGAGGTGTCGGGGCCGCGGGTGGCGCCGATGCCCGCCAGGTGATCGCGCCACTGGGCGAGCAGCAGCCCGGCGGACGCGGCGACGTCCTGGCCGGGCAGCCGGGGCACCAGCGTGAACCGGTCCGCGGCGCCCCAGGTCTGGTTCAGCGACTGCGGCGGGATGTGCTGGTGGACGCACACCCCGAGGCCCGCCATGCGCCCGTTGTCGCCGGTGACGACGAGCGGCTCCCCGCAGCCGGTCGGCAGCGTCCCCGGGTCGGGCAGCAGCGGGTCGATGGCATGCCAGCGCCGGCCAACCGCGCGGTTGACGTCACGCACCGCTTCGCGGACCACCCAGGGCATGGGACGCACTCTACATCCCGGCAAATCCCGCCTTATAGGTCATCGTCAGTGTTTGGCGGCATCCGGCCGCGAGCCGGGCAGCGAGCCCTCAGCGCGGCCGGCGGCCGGGCGCGCTGACCGTCGACCCGGCCGCCGCGCCCGACGACGGCAGCCCGAGCTTGCGGTGATCCCAGGACCGGACCCGCGTCGCGCGGACCCGCACGGCCACCCGCTTGCGCAGCATCGCCTCGACGGCCGGGCGCAGCTCCTCCCGGTACGGGCCGTGGTAGCGTTCCCAGATGCCGACGCCGATCCGCCACAGCAGCCCGGGATCGTCGCTCACCTCGGCGCGGCCCTCGATCGCGACGCCGCGCAGCTCCTCGTAGACGTCGCCGTCCTCGGCCAGGCAGGAGATCCTGGGGTCGCGGCGAAGGTTCACCGCCTTCTGCGACTTCGCCTTGGTCTCGAAGCAGATATCGCCGTCGAGCACCGCGAACCACATGGCGACCAGGTGCGGCTGGCCGTCCGGGCCCACGGAGGCCATCGTCATGGAGCGGAGCCCGGCGAGCAGCTCGTCGACCTCATCCTGCGTGAGGGTGATCAGCGCCCGCTGGTTGACCCCGGGGCTCACGGCCTAGACCCCCGCCGCTTCCATGCCGCGCAGCTCCCGCTTGAGCTCCCTGATCTCGTCGCGCAGCCGGGCGGCGGCCTCGAACTGAAGCTCCGCGGCGGCCGCGTGCATCTGCTCGGTCAGCTGGCTGATCAGCGACACCAGGTCGCCGCGGGCCTCGCCCCGGGCCCCGGGCGACGACTCGCCCGCGCCCTGGGCGGCCGCCCTCGCCCGGGAGGACAGGCCAGGGACCGGGGCCTTGCCGCGGGACTGCTGACGGCCGCCGCCGCCGATCAGTTCCTCGGTGTCGGCGTCCTCGCGGATGATCGCGTCGAGGATGTCGGCGATCTTCTTGCGCAGCGGCTGCGGGTCGATGCCCTGGGCCGTGTTGTAGGCGACCTGCTTCTCCCGCCGCCGGTTGGTCTCGTCGATCGCGTGCTGCATCGCGTTCGTGACCTTGTCGGCGTACATGTGGACCTCGCCGTTGATGTTCCGCGCGGCGCGGCCGATCGTCTGGATGAGGCTGGTGGGCGAGCGGAGGAAGCCCTCCTTGTCCGCGTCGAGGATCGCGACGAGCGACACCTCGGGCAGGTCGAGGCCCTCGCGGAGCAGGTTGATGCCGACGAGCACGTCGTACTCGCCGAGCCGCAGCTCGCGCAGCAGCTCGATCCGGCGCAGCGTGTCGACCTCGCTGTGCAGGTACCGGGCCCGGACGCCGTTCTCGAGCAGGTAGTCCGTGAGGTCCTCGGACATCTTCTTGGTGAGCGTGGTGACCAGGACGCGCTCGTTCTTCTCGGTGCGCAGCCTGATCTCCTCGAGGAGGTCGTCGATCTGGCCCTTGGTGGGCTTGATGATGACCTGCGGGTCGATGAGGCCGGTGGGCCGGATGACCTGCTCGACGACGTCGCCGGCGACGCGCTGCAGCTCGTACGGGCCGGGCGTGGCCGACAGGTAGATCGTCTGGCCGATCCGCTCGACGAACTCATCCCAGGTCAACGGGCGGTTGTCAGCGGCGCTCGGCAGCCGGAAGCCGTGCTCTACCAGCATCCGCTTGCGCGACATATCACCCTCGTACATGGCGCCGATCTGCGGCACTGTCTGGTGCGACTCGTCGACGACGAGCACGAAGTCCTCGGGGAAGTAGTCAAGCAGCGTGTTGGGCGGGGTCCCCGGCCCGCGGCCGTCGATGTGGCGCGAGTAGTTCTCGATTCCGGAGCAGCTGCCGACCTGGCGCATCATCTCGATGTCGTAGGTGGTCCGCATCCGCAGTCGCTGCGCCTCAAGCAGCTTGCCCTGGCGTTCCAGTTCGGCCAGCCGCTCGGCCAGTTCTACCTCGATGCCGGCGATGGCCCGCTCCATCCGCTCTTCGCCGGCCACGTAGTGGGTCGCGGGGAAGACGTAGAGCTCCTCGTCCTCGCTGATCACCTCGCCGGTCAGCGGGTGCAGGGTGGACAGCCGCTCGATCTCGTCGCCGAACATCTCGATCCGCACCGCGAGCTCCTCGTACTGCGGGATGATCTCGATGGTGTCGCCGCGGACCCGGAAGGTGCCGCGGGTGAACGCGATGTCGTTGCGGGTGTACTGCATGCCGACCAGCTTGCGCAGCAGCTGATCGCGCTCCATGGTGTCGCCGAGCTTGACCTTGAGCATGCGGTCGACGTACTCCTGCGGGGTGCCGAGGCCGTAGATGCAGGAGACGGAAGCCACGACGACCGTGTCCCGCCTGGTCAGCAGGCTGTTGGTGGCGGAGTGCCGCAGCCGCTCGACCTCGTCGTTGATCGAGGAGTCCTTCTCGATGTACGTATCGGTCTGCGGGATGTACGCCTCGGGCTGGTAGTAGTCGTAGTAGGAGACGAAGTACTCGACCGCGTTATTCGGCATCATCTCGCGCAGCTCGTTGGCGAACTGGGCGGCGAGGGTCTTGTTGGGGAGCATGACCAGCACGGGGCGCTGAAGCTGCTCGGCCACCCACGCGACCGTCGCCGTCTTGCCGGTGCCGGTCGCGCCGAGCAGGACCGTGTCCTTCTCCCCGTCCCTGATGCGCTCGGTGATCTCGGCGATCGCGGCCGGCTGGTCCCCCGCCGGGGTCATCTCGGTGACGACCTCGAAGGGCGCCACCTTCCGCTGCAGGTCGGTAACCGGACGCATGGCGCCACCTCCTGGGTCTCTTCGCTTTTCAGGCAGCCCGTCTCCGCGTGACCGCCCACGGTTTCAACTCTATGTCGGGGGTCCGACATTCCGCCCGTGCCCGCCGCGGCCTTATCAGGGCTTGCGCCCGAACAAGCGGCGCCGTGGCCGGCCCGTCGCCGCCGGCCGGCCGGGCGGCGCCGTGGCCGTCTCGCTCTCGATCAGCGTCCTGGCCAGCCTGACCACGGCGTCCGGCATCTCCGGGGTGACAACGACCAGGTGGGCGAGCGAGCCGGCGATGGTGACCGGCCGGCGGGCCCGCGCCTGGGCGGCGGCGGCGAACCGGGCGCGGATGACGTCCGCGACGTCGGCCCGGCAGGCGGGATCGGTCCACGCCGCGACGACCAGCGCGTTGGCCGCGGCGTCGGTGGCCCAGTCCTCCACGCCGTTGACCAGGTCGACGAGGACGGCGCGGCGGGTTGAGTCCGGCCACGTCTCGTCCGGCTGGTGGTGCAGCACGCCGAGGCACGCCCACGCCTGGGTAAATCGCGGCCAGTACACCGGGTTCTTCAACCGCATCCGCTGCCACGGCCCGTTGTCGTCCGGCACCGGGACACCGTGGGCCATAAGGCCGAGCAGGTCATCGACCGCCAGCCCGGACAGCCCGACGGCCCAGTCGTAGGCCGCGACCGGATGGGGCCACACCCCCTGGGCCGCCACCGCTTGCAGCGCCTTGACGGCCGCGGGCGACGGGAGGGGCACCGACGGGAACGCCTCGGTGCCGCGGTACGTCCAGAGCCGGTGACGGCCCTTGGCCAGGGGCACCCTGATGTCCGGGTCAGGCACGGGTATCGGCGAGGCGATGGTGAGGCCAGGCAGCGCCGCGCGGACCGCGGCGATCGCGCTCGGTGCTTCCAGCGCCGACAGCGTGCCCGTCACCGTCATGTCGGCGAGCGCGCCGGGGCCGCCGTGCTGTTCGGCCAGGGCGACCGCCAGGTTGCAGATGGCCTCGGCGGGGGCGGGGACCAGGGACAGCCACGGCTTGCCCTGGCTGCCCTGGCCGAGCATCGTCGCGGCGTAGCCGTGCTCCGGGTGCTGCCGCCACCAGTCGGCGAGCCGGACCAGGTGGACGATGTCGCCAAGCGCGGCGTAGCGCATGTAGCAGGAGGACGGGAAGGCCTTGGGGTGATCCGGCGCCAGCGCCAGGCCCTCGTCGAGGACGCCGATGCCCGTGGCCAGCTCGCCGCCGTCCGCGAGCAGCTCGGCGATGTCAACCCGCAGGTCGACGTTGCCCGGCTCGCGTTCCAGCGCTCGCAGCCACGCCTTGTACGCCTCCTGGCCGCCTGCCCGCGTTGCGGAGCGCGGAGCCGAGCATGATCGCCGCGATAGCGCTCTGCTCGGCTTGCTCCGCGCGCTCGCACCAGTCGATCGCCTCATCGAGCGCGCCCATCCGGCGGGCCAGGCCCGACAGGGACGGCAGGGCCCGCACCGATTCCGCGCCGCGGTCCGCGACGCCCCGGGCGGCCTCAAGGAACGGCGTCAGGACCTCGACCAGCCCGGCCGGGACCGGGGCAGGCAGCCCGAGCGCCAGCCTCAGCACCGACGTGCCCGCGTGCTCCGGGTTCAGCTGAGCGCCGAGCCCGCGGCTGTCGGCGCCGGGCGCCGCCAGCCAGCCGGCCGCCCACGGCTTGTCCGGTTCCACCTCGGCAACCCGGCAGAGCAGGTAAAACGCGCCGTCGAGCTGCCCGCCGCGTGCCATCAGATAGGAGTGCGCCGCGACCGCTCCCGCGTGCGGCGTGCCGTCGACGGGGACCAGGGCCATGGCGTCGGCAGCGGCGGCCGCGAGCTCGTCCAGGGCGGCGTACGCGGCCCGCAGCGTCGGGTCGCGCGCGATCGCGCTGGCGACGTGCGCGGCGGCGTGCGGCAGCTCGCCGTCGTCGAGGGCGAGCCGGGCGAGCGCGAGCTCGCCCTCGGCTTCCGGGCGAGCCTCGCCGATGCCTTCCGACACGCGCCACCGCCTTTCCGGTCAGCGGACACTATCGCACGGAAAGCCACGGATGCCGGGCAAATCACCGCGAACCAGCCGCCGGCGGCCCGGGTGCGGCGCCCGTCGATTGTTGCCATGTAAGGTATGTTCCGTGAGCGGCGGCATGGAGACCGAGGTCCGCGGGAACGTCGGGTTCCTCATCTGGCGGTTGTCGATGCGCTGGCGCGCCGCGATGGACCGGGTGCTCGCGCCGCTTGGCCTCACGCACGCCCAGTACTCGGTGCTCGCCCCGCTGTCCGGCATGTCCGCGGGCGGCGCGCGGCCGAGCCAGCGGGAGCTCGCCGACTTCACCGGGCTCGACCCGGTCTACATATCCAAGCTCGTCCGCGCGCTTGAGCGGGAGGGCTTCCTGGCCCGCTCGGTCAAGGCGTCCGACCCGCGGGCCGTGGAACTGGCGCTGACCGCGCGGGGCGCGGACGCCGTGCGGGAAGGGATCCAGCTGGTGACGGCGATGCGCGACCGGCTGACCGGGCCGCTCGGCGGCAATGCGGGCGAGCGCACCGCCGAACTGGCCGGGCTGCTGCGCGAGCTCGCCGACGCGCCGGAGGCCGACGGCTAGGGGGACCCGCCGCCTGGCGGCGAGGCGGCGGCCGCGCCGCCGCCAGGGCAACTCAATGAGCGGCGCCCAGGGGAGTCACCTGAATCCGTTCGGGATCGCGATTATAGTTGCCATAGACACTATGTCTATGTAATGTATTTCTTGTACCGACCCCAATCCGACAGGAGACCGCGATGGCGCAACCACCCGTACTGACCGGCCAGGACATCGCCGAGGCGGACGGCGCGGTGACCATGCTCCTCGAGCAGGCGCTCGCCAGGGAAGGCGCTACCCGCCAGGACTACATCGCGCTGCGCGTGCTCGCGCTGCGCGGGCCGTGGGCGTCGCCGCGGGAACTGCACGCGTTCCTCGCCGGGCAGCGGCAGCTCGGGCTCACCGCGGCCGCGGCCGCGGAGCTGCTGGCCGGACTGGAGGCCCGCGGGCTCGCCAGCGGCACCGCGGCCGACGGCGCGGGCCCGGCCGCGGCGACGGAGGAGGGCGCCGCGCTGCACGCCAGCCTCACGGCGGCGGTCGCCCCGGCGACCCGCGAGCTGTACGCCGGCTTCGACCCGGCCGACCTGGCGATCGCGCGCCGCGTCCTGGTCCAGGTCACGGAGCGGGCCCACCAGCTCCTCACGTGACCGGAGCTGGCCGCGGAAGCGCGCGGCGGGAGTGCTTAGATGGCGTATGGCCGCCCTCACCGATCCCGCCGCGGCGAGCGCTGCTGATGGCCGGGCGCTCGCCCACCTGCGGAGCGCGGACCCGGTGCTCGCCCGGGTCATCGACGCGCACGCCGGCTTCGACCCGCGCGGCTGGCTGCGCGAGCAGCCCGCCATGGACTCCTTCGGCGCCCTGATCTTCATGGTCACCGGGCAGCAGCTGTCCGTGCGGTCGGCCGCGCGCATCCTCGGCCGGATCCGGGACCAGTTCGGCGGGCGGCTGCCGACCCCGGCCGAACTGCTCGCGGCCGACCCCGGCGAGTTGCTCGCGGCCGGCCTGTCCCGGCGCAAGGTGGCGACGCTGCGCGCCCTGGCCGGCGAGTTCGCCGACGGCTCGCTGAGCGACGAGGAACTGCGGCGGCTGACCGACGAGGAGATCATCGACCGGCTCACCGTCATCAACGGCATCGGGCCGTGGACGGTGCACGGCATGCTGATCATCGCGCTCGACCGGGCCGACGTGGTCCTGCCCGGCGACCTCGCGCTGCGCAAGGCCATCAAGCGCAGCTACCGGCTCGATCACCTGCCCAGCCAGCAGGAGGTGCTGCGGATCGCCGAGCCATGGCGGCCGTACCGCAGCCTGGCGACCGCGTACCTGTTCCAGGTCGCGCTCGATGACCCGGCCGCCCCGTCGCCCGTCTAGGCCGCTCGGGCAGCCGGTGTACCTAGCACCCGGGCCGGGGTGCGGGTAGGTTCCGGGTCTAATCGGGGTTTAGCCCTATCGTTTCCTGGCCCGGTCCCCGGCATGCTCGAACGCATGAGGACTGGGGCTATCGCGACGCCCGGCGCCGGGGGCCGCCGGGCCATCTGGTATTCGGGGTTCGCGGTGTACGCGGCGGGGGTCGCCTTGTTCAGCGGGCCGGGGCTCGACCACTACTGGGGCGCCTGGGCGGCGGGCGGTTACGCCATCGCCGCCCTCATCACGGTCGCGGCCCCGAGACAAGGCCGGGGGCGCGCCTGGGGCGCGCGGCTCGCGGTCGCGGCCAGCCTCGCGGGGGCGCTGGCCGCGCCGGCCCTGTGGCTCATGACCAAGGAGCCCACTCCCCCGGACGTCGCGGTCGTGGCCAGGTCCGGGGTGCTGCTGCTGCACCACGGCACCCCGTACCTGCCGGTCGCGGCGCTGTCCGCGGGCGGCTGGCTCGCCTACAACCCCTACCTGCCGGTCATGGCGCTCTTCGGCCTGCCCGGAGCGCTCGGGCTGCCGGGAAAGACGTGGCCGTGGCTGATCGCCGGGACCTTCCTGCTGCTGTACGCGACCTTCCTGGTCACGCTCGGGCCGCGCGCGGACGGCCGGCGGCGCGCCGCGCTCGGGCACGCCGCGTTCTGGCTGGCCTGCCCGGTCATGGCGTTCCCGCTGACGATGGGCATCACCGACCCGCCGGTGATCGCCCTGACCTGCCTGTCGCTCGCGCTGCTCGCCAGGAGCGGGCGCGCGCCTGGCGACCGCGCGCGGCGCCGCGACGTCGTGCTCGCCGCCGCCGTCCTCGGCGTCGCGTGCGCGATGAAGTACACCGCGTGGCCGGCGCTGGCCATCATCGCCGTCATGGTCGCGGCGCGCACCGGCGTGCGCTCCGCGGTCCGGTTCACCGCCATGGTCCTCGCCGCCGCGGCCGCGCTGGTGGCGGCGCTCGCGCCGGCGGCGCTGCGTCACCCGGCGTCGATCCTGCAGAACACCGTGGCCTACCCGCTCGGGCTCACCTCCGCGAAGTCCCCGGCGCAGAGCCCGCTGCCCGGGCACCTGATCGCGACGCTCGGGTCCGGCGGACACCTCGCCGCGCTGATGCTG
Source organism: uncultured Actinomycetota bacterium (assembly GCA_963850115.1). GTDB lineage: Bacteria > Actinomycetota > Actinomycetes > Streptosporangiales > Streptosporangiaceae > Trebonia. Next base: position 270,495 of record CAWKKG010000010.1, on the reverse strand, counting down.
CTCGCGGCGGCCGGCCTGGCCACCGCGGCCTCGCTGGTGATCTGGCCGCCGACCACCCCCGCCGCCGCGGCGCGGCGCATCGCCGTCGGGCTGACCGCGCTGTTCCTGCTGTCCCCGGCGACGCGCTTCGGCTACTTCATCTACCCGATCAGCCTGTACGCGTGGTCGGTGCTCGCGGACCGGGAGGGAACGGGCGGCGCGCGGCGCGGGACGGTGGACCTGCCGCTGCCCGACGTCGTCGCGGCGGGCGCGCGCGGCCGGTTCGACGGGGCTGACCCCGGTGACGCTGAACTTGACGGCCAGCGGGCGACTGAGCTGATCTAGCCCGGCCACCGCCTCCATGGCCGCCGGGCCGGCCGTCTTCCGATGAGACGCCGCGAGGGCGGCCGCGGACTTAAGGTGTCGGCGACCGTTGCTCACGGGAGGAAGTGGTCCATGCTCGACGGCCTGACCTACGACGACAGCGAGCCCCCGTCGATCGCCCTGGTCCCGCCGGGCACGTCGTGGGAGCAGGTGCGCGATCACATCAAGATCGCGCACGATTTCCTGCTCGTCCGGGCGGCGGGCGGGTACGCGGGGGCCTACTGGACCGGCACGCAGATGGTGGTGCTCGACGACCTTGGCACCGACCAGGACGAGGCGCTCGATGAGTTCCGCGAGCAGCTCGGCCAGCGTGGCGAGCTATGACGCGGGTGACGTCGGGCACGGCGGCGGATCGCGGCGTATGGTGACCCGGAACGCGTTATTCGCGAAGGGAGCGAGCGTGCTGCGGGTCGGGCTGACTGGCGGGATCGGGTCGGGGAAGAGCGCGGTGGCCGAACGGCTCGCGGCGCTGGGTGCCGTCGTGCTCGACGGCGACAAGGCGGCCAGGGCGGTCGTCGAGCCGGGGACCCCGGGCCTCGCGCGGATCGCCGAGACTTTCGGGCCTGAGGTGCTGCGCGCCGACGGGTCGCTTGACCGGGCGAAGCTGGCCGGGATCGTTTTCTCCGACGAAGTCGCGCTCAAGAAGCTCAACGCCATCACTCACCCGCTGATCCATCAGCACCTCGTGGCCGCGGAGGACGCCGCCGTCAGGGCCGGCGGCCCGGACACGGTCGTCGTGCACGACATACCGCTGCTCGCCGAGGGCCAGCGCAGCGCGGACTTCGAGGTGGTCGTCGTCGTCGACGTGCCGCCAGATGTGCAGGTGTCCCGGCTCGCGGGCCGCGGCCTGCCGGAGGACCAGGCCCGCGCCCGGATGGCCGCCCAGGCGACCAGGGAAGACCGGCTCGCCATCGCCGACATCGTCATCGACAACTCCGGCACCCGGGAAGACCTGGACCGCCGGGTAGCCGAAGTCTGGGCTGACCTGGCGTCCCGCGCGAAGCGCTAAGCCCGCTGAACGGCGATGCCCCGCCGTCCCACGCGAAGGTGGGGCGGCGGGGCAGCAAAGCGCATCCGCTAGGGACGGCCCTCTGGTCAGCCGTTAGCTCTGGCCACCGGACAGCTTGTCGCGGAGGGCGGCCAGGGCCTCGTCCGAGGCCAGGGTGCCCTGCGGGGCGTTGCTGTCAGGCGCGGCCGGGCGGCTGCCGCCGCGCGCGGGGCGCGGGGCGCCGACTGGGAGGTCGCGGCCGTCTCGCCGGCCTCGCCCTCTTCCTCGGCCTTGGCGCGGGACTCCTCGATCTGCCGGCGGTGTGCCTCGAAGCGGGCGCGGGCCTCGGCGTACTGCCGCTCCCACTCCTCGCGCTGGGACTCGTAGCCGGGGAGCCAGTCGCCGCTCTCCGGGTCGAAGCCCTCGGGGTACAGGTAGTTGCCCTGGTCGTCGTAGGTCGCGGGCATGCCGTAGAGCGTCGGGTCGAACTCGTCCCCGGCGGTCTCGCTGGCGGCGCCCTCGTTGGCCTGCTTGAGCGACAGGCTGATCCGCCGCCGGTCCAGGTCGATGTCGATGATCTTGACGAAGATCTCCTCGCCCACCTGGACGACCTGCTCCGGGATCTCCACGTGCCGGTCCGCCAGCTCGGAGATGTGCACCAGGCCCTCGATGCCCTCCTCGACGCGGACGAACGCGCCGAACGGCACCAGCTTGGTGACCCGGCCCGGGACGACCTGGCCGATCTGGTGGGTGCGGGCGAACTGCTGCCACGGGTCTTCCTGCGTGGACTTCAGCGACAGCGAGACGCGCTCGCGGTCCATGTCCACGTCGAGGACCTCGACCGTGACCTCCTGGCCGACCTCGACGACCTCGCCCGGGTGGTCGATGTGCTTCCAGGACAGCTCGGACACGTGCACCAGGCCGTCCACGCCGCCAAGGTCGACGAACGCGCCGAAGTTGACGATCGAGGACACGACGCCCTTGCGGATCTGGCCCTTGCGCAGGGTGTTGAGGAACGTGTGACGAACCTCGGACTGGGTCTGCTCAAGCCAGGCACGGCGGGACAGGACCACGTTGTTGCGGTTCTTGTCCAGCTCGATGATCTTGGCCTCGATCTCCTTGCCGACGTACGGCTGGAGGTCACGGACCCGGCGCATCTCCACCAGCGACGCCGGCAGGAAGCCGCGCAGGCCGATGTCGAGGATGAGGCCGCCCTTGACGACCTCGATGACGGTGCCGGTGACGACGCCGTCCTCCTCCTTGATCCGCTCGATGGTGCCCCACGCGCGCTCGTACTGCGCCCGCTTCTTGGACAGGATGAGGCGGCCTTCCTTGTCCTCCTTCTGGAGAACAAGGGCCTCGATCTGCTCGCCGGTCTTGACGACCTCGTGCGGGTCGACGTCGTGCTTGATCGACAGTTCGCGGGACGGGATGACGCCCTCGGTCTTGTAGCCGATATCGAGCAAGACCTCGTCTCGGTCGACCTTGACGACGGTGCCCTCGACGATGTCGCCGTCGTTGAAGTACTTGATGGTCTAGGTCGATCGCGGCGAGGAATGCCTCCTCAGACCCGATGTCGTTGACCGCTACCTTAGGGGTCTGGGTGGCTTGCGTGCTGCTCGTCATGAGTTGGTGGGCTCCGGATGCGGACAGGGATGAATAGTGCGCGCGGCGGACTCAAGCAGTGAACGCGCGGGACTTGCCCGGCCATGTCGCGGCCACGGCACGCCCCGGCGGTCTCACAACCAGGCGGCCCGCTTGACGAGGGCCGGTGGCGGCAACAAGACCGCACGAGGACACAGCGCAGAGTTCAGGGTATGTAGTTCTGGCTGGCTGGTCAATTAAGCCAGGCTACAACTCAGCCACAGCTCAAAATCCTTGGACTCTTCTTTACAAACACTGAACGTTTCCCCACTGTTCCGCCCAAAGCCCGTTAATGCGCCGCTTCCGCCCAGCTGCGGCCGGTGCCGGTGGAGACCTCCAGCGGGACGCGCAGGTCGGTGGCGGCGCCCATCTCGGCCTTGACCAGCGATGTCAGGGCGTCCAGCTCGCCGGGCGCGGTCTCGAAGATCAGCTCGTCGTGGACCTGCAGCAGCATGCGGGACTTCAGGCCCGCCGACTTGATCGCCGCGGAGACGCGGAGCATCGCCACCTTGATGACGTCGGCGGCCGAGCCCTGGATCGGCGCGTTCAGCGCCATCCGCTCGGCCATCTCCCGGCGCTGCCGGTTGTCCGACGTCAGGTCGGGCAGGTACCGGCGGCGGCCCATGATCGTGGACGTGTAGCCGTCGAGCCGGGCCTGGGCGACGATCGACTGCAGGTAGTCGCGGACGCCGCCGAACTCCTTGAAGTAGTCCTCCATCAGCATGCGCGCCTCCTCGACGGAGATGCGCAGCTGGTTCGACAGGCCGAAGGCGGACAGGCCGTAGGCGAGGCCGTAGTTCATCGCCTTGATCTTGGCGCGCTGCTCGGGGGTGATGTCGCCGGCGTCGACGCCGAACACCCGGGAGGCCGTCGCCGCGTGGAAGTCGTGGCCGGACTCGAACGCCGAGATCAGCGCCGCGTCGCCGGACAGGTCCGCCATGATGCGCAGCTCGATCTGCGAGTAGTCGGCGGTCAGCAGCGTCTCGTAGCCGGCGCCGACGACGAAGCCCTCGCGGATGCGGCGGCCGGTCTCGGTGCGGATCGGGATGTTCTGCAGGTTCGGGTCGGTGGACGACAGGCGCCCGGTCGCGGCGATCATCTGGTTGAACGTCGTGTGGATCCGGCCGTCCTCGTCGGCCATCGGGATCAGCGAGTCGACGATCGACTTCAGCTTGGCCACGTCGCGGTGGTGCAGCAGGTGCTCGAGCACCGGGTGGCCGGTGGACGCGAGCAGGTTCGTCAGCGCCTCGGAGTCGGTCGTGTAGCCGGTCTTGATCCGCTTGGTCTTCGGCAGGCCGAGCTCGGTGAACAGGACCTCCTGCAGCTGCTTCGGCGAGCCGAGGTTGAACTCGTGGCCGACGACCGCGTAGGCCGCCTGCTCGGCAGCCTTCACCTCGCCGTAAAGCGTCGCCGACATCTCCGCGAAGTGGTCGCTGTCGGCCGCGATGCCGATCCGCTCCATCTCGGCCAGGACGGTGACGAGCGGGAGCTCGATCTCGTGCAGCAGCCGGGTCGCGCCGCGCTTCTCCAGGTCCGCGTCGAGCGCGGCGGCGAGGTCGAGGGTCGCCTGGGCGCGGCGGGCGAGCGCGAGCGCCGCCTCCTCCTCGCCGGAGCCGTCCAGCGTCAGCTGCACGTTGTCGCCCGCGGGGTCGCTGAGCTCCTTGCCGAGGTACCGCAGCGCCAGGTCGGAGAGGTCGAAGGTGCGCTGGCCGGGCAGCGCGAGGTAGGCGGCGAGCGCGGTGTCGGAGGTGAGCCCGTGCAGCACGAACCCGTGCGAGGCGAGCGCGTGCATGGGGCCCTTGGCGTCGTGCACCGCCTTTGGGCGGTCAGGCGCGGCCAGCCAGTCGGCGAGCGCCCGCTGGTCGTCCGGCGTCAGTGCCTCAGGGTCGAGGTACGCGCCAGCGCCGTCCGGCGCGGCGATCGCGATGCCGGTCACGGTGCCCCGGCCGCGTCCCCAGGTGCCGTCAAGAGCAAGCCCCATCCGTTCCCCGGAGTCGTGCTCGGCGAGCCAGCCGGGGTACCTCGTCGGGGCCGAGGAGGGACGCGTCGACCTCGAATATCCCGCTGCCGCCCTCGGCGTCAGCGGCGCCCGCGGCCGCCGCGACGGACCGCTCCGCGCCGGGCAGGCCCTCGGGGAAGGTCGCGTACAGGCGGTCGCGCAGCACGCGGAACTGGAGGGTGTCGAAGAGCTGGTGGATCTTCTCCCGGCTCCACGGCTCGGGCGCGAGCTCGCCCGGCGTCGCGCCGATCGTCTCGGCCGGCAGGTCGCGGAGGAGCGTGGTCAGCTGGCGGTTGCGCAGCACGTTGCCGAGGTGCTCGCGCAGGGCGTCGCCCGCCTTGCCCTTGACCTCGTCGACCCGGTTGACGAGGTTCTCGAGCGAGCCGTACTCGACGATCCACTTCGTGGCGGTCTTCTCGCCGACGCCGGGGATCGACGGCAGGTTGTCGCTCGGGTCGCCGCGCAGCGCGGCGAAGTCGGGGTACTGCGCGGGGGTGAGCCCGTACTTCTCCAGCAGGCCCGCGGGGTCGTAGCGCTTCATGTCGGAGACGCCGCGGCTGTTGTACAGCACGGTCGTCTTGTCGGAGACGAGCTGGAACGTGTCCCGGTCGCCGGTGACGATGAGGACGTCGCAGCCTTCCGCCTCCGCCTGGGTGGCCAGGGTGGCGATGATGTCGTCGGCCTCGTAGCCGGGCGCGGACAGGTGCCGGATGCCCAGCGCGTCGAGGACCTCGAAGATCAGGCTGACCTGGCTGCGGAACTCGTCGGGGGCCTTGGTGCGCCCGGCCTTGTACTCCACGTACTGCTCGTGGCGGAAGGTCGGCTCGCTGCGGTCGAAGGCGACGGCCACCCGGGTCGGCTTCTCGTCGCGCAGCACGTTGATGAGCATCGCGGTGAAGCCGTAGACGGCGTTCGTGGGCTGGCCCGTCGTGGTCGCGAAGTTCTCCACGGGGAGCGCGAAGAACGCCCGGTAGGCGAGCGAGTGGCCGTCGAGGAGCAGCAGCGTGTCCGTCACCCTTAGCATCCTATGATGGCGCGGCGGTGCCCGGCGGACGCTTGTCCGCCGGGCACCAGCCGTGTCCTTGGCCTATGCGCCGTTATGCGGAGAAGGCGAAGACGGTCGAGGAGGCGAAGGTGTTCCCCGGGCCGAGGACCGTCGACGGGAACGACGGCTCGTTCGGCGAGTCGGGGAAGTGCTGGGTCTCGAAGGTGTAGCCGGCGCCCTGACGGTACGTGTCACCGGAGATGCCGGTGAGCGTGCCGGTGAGGAAGTTGCCGCTGTAGAACTGGACACCCGGCTGGTCGGTCCAGACGGTCAGCTCGCGGCCGCTGTTCGGGTCCCAGGCGCGGGCGGCCAGGTTGAGGCCGTCCGGGCCGGTGCTCTGGCTCGTCTGCTTGTTGAGTATCCAGTTGTGGTCGTAGCCCTGGGCGATGAGCAGCTGGCTCTCGCCCTTGGTCAGCGAGCTATCGCTCGCCGGAGTGTTATCCGGCGCGCTCACGTCGCTGATCCGCGACCCGATGGTGTGCGGAGTGGTGAAGTCGAACGGGGTTCCCGCGACCGGGACGCCGTTGGGCAGGCCGGGTAGCGGGATCTGGGTAGCGTCGGTCGGCGAGTAGTTGTCCGCGTTGATCTGGACGTACTGGCCGTAGGCGGAGCCGGCCGCCGAGTTCTCTCCGGCCAGGTTGAAGTAGCTGTGGTTGGTCAGGTTCAGGACCGTGCTCAGCTTGGCGTCGTCGTTGTGCGCCGAGTAGTGGATGCCGTACTGGCCCTGGCTGTTCAGCGTGAAGGTGACGTCAACGGTCAGCTGCGCGGGGTAGCCGGTGCAGCCGTTCGGGCAGCCGGGGCTGCCCGCGGCGCCGGAGGCGTCCCCGTTCGGGCTGACGAGCTGCAGCGTGACGCCGACCTCGTTGCCGGTTTGGATCAGGCCGCCGACCTGGGACCAGATGTGGTTGCCGAACCCGACGAGCCCGCCGTGCAGCGCGTTGACGCCGTTGTTGATCGGCAGCGTGTAGGTCTGGCCGTTGAGCTGGAAGGTGCCCTTGGCGATCCGGTTGGCGTACCGGCCGACCGTTTCACCGAAGTACGGGCCGCCGTTGGCGGTCACCGGCGGGCTGACATTGGCCACGTAGTCCTGCAGCGTGCTGAAGCCGAGGACCACGTCGGCGGTCGTGCCGTTCTTGCCTGGCACGTTGATCGCCTGGGTGATCGCGCCGTAGGACAGCAGGTCCACCGACATGCCGTGGCCGTTGCTCAGCGTGTAGCGGTACGTCGGCGTCACCTTGCCGGTGTACGGCTCCGTCGTGCTCCCAAAGGACTGCTTGGTGATGCTCGGCGCGCCGCCGGACCCGGCCTTCGCCTGAGCCGTCGCCGGCTGCGCGGTCGCCGCCAGTGCGGCTGACGAGGGGGCGACGGCCGCGGCCACCCCGATGGCCGTCGCGGCGGCCAGGATGCCGACTCCGGCGATGACGGGCGCTCTCTTGGGCCGCCACGTTCCAATCTTCGCGAGCTTTGTGCGCATGAAGGGCTTCCCTTCGTTGGGTTTTTGCCTTCGCTGGACCTGTTGGCCGGCCTCAAGGGGCCCCGTAGGCCGGCCAGCATGCGCATGCCTAAGAAGTGATTGTGAACGCAAACAACGCGATTGTCACGTAGAACTGCCCAAAGACTTGATCATTTGAGATGATTGGTCTGCGGTCGTGAGAACGTGCACATCCGGGCCGTCCTTGGCGCGGGTTCGCGCGCGGCGGCCGACCGCCCATAGACGCCATCGCAGCGCACGCAAATCCGCGACACGCCGATGCTATGAGATTGTTATCTATGGCCCGGCGGACACGCTCCGCTGCCAAAACCGCCTGCTAGGACGCTCGCGGGCCGGTCCCGGGGCCGGAGGATTGCCCAGTTCGCAGCCGCTGCGCCGGCCGCAAGCCGCCGCACAGGGTTCGAAAGACGGCAAACAGTGACGTAATCGGGTGAACGGACCGGAATCGGCAGGGAACCTGCGGCGGTCGAACCGCCAAACTCTACTTTGCCGTTGGGACTCGATGTCGCTAACGTAACGACAGCGGACCCGGGGGTCCAAGTAGAGAACGTGTCAGCCCGGGGAAGGCGGACACGGTACCAACGGGTCCCCGGGTCTGTTTGCTGGGGGTCCGATGGCAGAACCGCCACCATGTCGGACCCCCAGCAAACAGATATCTCCCGGGGGACGGTCCGCCTTCGGCGGACGGGCCCGAGGGTCTGCTGGGCTCCCCTTCGGTTGCCTCTTGGTTACTCGGGCTTCTCTTCGGTCTTCTCTGGCTTCGCGGTCGCGCTCAGCGTCCCCTCGATGACGGCCTCGGCGACCTTGCGCATCGTCAGGCGGCGGTCCATCGACGTCTTCTGGATCCAGCGGAACGCCTGCGGCTCGGTCAGGCCGTGCTCGGACTGGAGCAGGCCCTTGGCCCGGTCGAGCAGCTTGCGGACCTCCAGGCGGTCCTTGAGGGTGTTGACCTCTTGGTCCAGCGCCTTGATCTCGGTGTACCGGCTGACGGCCATCTCGATCGCGGGCACGAGGTCCGCCTTCGTGAACGGCTTCACAAGGTAGGCCATAGCTCCGGCGTCCCTGGCGCGCTCGACCAGCTCCCGCTGGGAGAACGCGGTGAGGATGACGACCGGGGCGATCCGGTCCGCGGCGATGCGCTCGGCGGCGGAGATGCCGTCGAGGATTGGCATCTTCACGTCCAGGATGGCGAGGTCGGGCAGCAGGGCGGTCACCTTCTCGACCGCGGCCTCGCCATCGGCCGCCTCGGCCACGACCGAGTAGCCTTCCTCTTCGAGCATTTCCTTGAGGTCCAGGCGGATCAGCGCCTCATCCTCAGCAATCACGACACGCAACGCATTCTGGCTCACGCCCTAGAGACTACCGGGAACCTGTACATTGATCTTCAGCAGCGCCGGCCGGGATGGAGGAATCGGCTGACCCCGGTGTCCCAACACAGCAGGATCGGCCCGAAACGCGCAGTGTGGGTTCGAATCCCACTCCGGGCACCCAACCAGGGCCGTCATGGCCGGGCAGCATGGCCACAGGAGCTTGCCTTATAGCACGGAGCGAACGCCATGGCGGCATCTCGCCAGCGATCCTGCGCCAAGGTGCTCAGCCGACCGCGAGCATGCCCCGGTAGGCGTACGCCGCCGTAGTCTATTCAACTCGAATGTCGGTGGTGCTACTTATTGTGGCGTCATGCATCCGAGAGCGACGGTGGACGCGGGCGCTGCGCCTGTCCAGCGAGGGGCTGATCGACCGCGAGGTGGCCCGGATCACGGGCGTCTCGATCGGCGCCGTCCAGAAGTGGCGGACCGGCCTGCGCCGGACTCCCGAGAAGGAACTCAGGCACGCGAATTGCCCGCGCTGCGACGGCGCGACCGCTTGACGAGCGCGCGTATGCGTATCTGCTCGGCCTCTACCTTGGCGATGGTGCATATAGCGCGACATCGACGCGGTGTGTTCGCATCTGTCCATCGCTGTGCGCCGACGCATGGCCGGGCCTGATCACGGCCGCCAAGCAAGCCACGCATGACGTAATGCCTGCATCCAGTGTCTTCGGTGTCCAGCGAATCGGGATGACCGAGGTCAAGAGCTACTCCAAGCACTGGCCGTGCCTGTTTCCGCAGCATGGGCCGGGCATGAAGCACACCAGGAAGATCGAGCTCGCCACGTGGCAGCAGGTCATCGTGGACCGTTACCCAGGGGACTTCGCGCGCGGGCTGTTCCACTCGGACGGGTACCGGGGGATGAACCGGGTGCGGCGGGTCCTAGCCGACGGGGAGCACTGGTACGAGTACCCGCGGTACCTGTTCAGCAACAAGTCGCGGGACATCCTGGGGCTGTGCGGCGCGGCGCTTGACCGGCTGGAGGTGGAGTGGCGGTTCGCCCGGCCCGACGTGATCTCGGTGGCGAAGCGGGAGGCGGTCGCGCGGCTCGACGCGTTCGTGGGGCCGAAGTACTGACCGCGCCCGCGGTTACCTGGCGCCGGTGAGGGTGTCGAAGGCCTCGTCCATCAGGTCGGGCAGGTCGGGCGCGCCGTCGTTCTCGACCCAGGCGAGGATCGCGGTGCTGGCGGCGGCCAGGCAGGCCGCGACGGTGACCTGGTCACGGAAGCTGGGGGGCGCGCCGGGGCTGAGGGCCTGGAGGATCAGCCGCTGGGTCGCGATCTGGTGGGCCCAGAGGCGGTCGCGGAGCGCCGGGGTCGAGACGACGAGCTGGTTGTGGGCGAGCAGGGTGTCCCGTTCGGTGCCGTAGATCTGCCGCAGCCCGTCGACCATGACCGTGCGGATGCGGCGGGTAAGCGGCCACTCCGCCGGGGTCTGGGCGATCAGGCCGGCGATCACCGGGTCGTAGCCGTCGGCCAGGGCCACGTCCTCCTTGGCGGGGAAGTAGCGGAAGAACGTCATGTGCGAGACGCCGGCCGCGGCCGCGATCTGCTCGACGGTGGTGGCGTCGTATCCCTGCTCGCGGAACAGGCGCAGCGCGCTGGCGCGGATCCGGTCACGGGTGGCGGCCTTCTTCTGCTGGCGCCAGTCCGGTTCGAGTTCGGTCACAAGGGTCATCGTCGCGTACCGGCGTCCGGGGCCGCCGGGCGGGCCAGCGCCGCGGGCGGGTCGCCGGGCGTGGCCCGTCCGGGCAGGTACCGCAGGCTGGTGAGGATCGCGGCGGCGGCGACAACGGCGCAGGCGAGCATGACGGTGCTCATGCCGTGCAGGAACGCCGCCCCGGCCGCGGCCCGCAGGGCCGTGCCGCCGACGGGGCCGCCCGCGGGCAGGCGGGCGGCGACCTGCACCGCCTGGGCGATGGACGCCCGCGCGGCGGCGGCGTCCCCGGCGGGCAGGGCGGCGGGGCGGCCTCGAGGCCGACAGAAGGCGAGCGCGCACGAAGACCGCCCCGGCTCGGCGAGCCCTGACGCTCCGTCGAGCCCCCACAGCCGCGGCGACCACTTCGTAGCTCGTGACCCAGGTCGAGACCTGGCTAGCAGCTCGGCCGCGGCCCGGGCGAGCAGGCCCCAGCATCGACAGCGCGACGCAGCACGAGCGCTCTCGAGCCGCCGAGCACGCTCGCCGAGCCGTGGGCCGAACTTGACGCCGAAGTAGCGCGCGAGCAGCGGTGAGCGCGTGCGGGTGAGCCGTCACGAAGATCAGCCACGTCGACACCGGAAGTCGCCGAGCTCGACTCCGAGGTCAGCACCGTCGCCGAGCGAAGTCACCGCGACGGGCAGCGTCATGACGATCGGACCACGTAGCCAGGAAGTGCTGCAGCAGCAGCCCGCCAGCACCGGCGCCAGCGGAGGGCGGCGACGTCGCAGGTGCGGACCCCGATGGCCACGGGTCGGTCGTCGTCACCGAACGCCGCCGAGACCACCGCCAGGGACAGCGGGAACACGATCCCGGCGCCCAGCCCCATCACTGCCCGCGCCGCGATCAGCTCGCCCGCCGAGGCCGACAGCGCGCACCAGACCGACGCCGCGAGGAACACCGCGAGCCCGGCCAGCAGCAGCCGCTTGCGGCCGAGGCGGTCCCCGGCCATCCCGGCGGGCAGCATGACGCCGGCGAAGACGAGCGAGTAGGCGTCCACGAGCCATTGCAGGTCGCCGGTCCCCGCGTGCAGCCCGGCGGAGATCGCCGGCAGCGCGATATTGAGAATCGTCAGGTCAAGGCTGACGACGATCACCGACAGGCACGTCACCGCCAGCATCCACCACCGGGCCGTCCGCATGCCGTCCTCCAAATGTTAGTGAATAACATGTTAGTCACTAACGTAGCGATGACGCGACCGTCGGCAAGGGGCGGGCCGGCAAGGGAGGTGCAACCGCAAGGGGCGGAACCGCAAGGGTGGACCGCAGGGGCCGTCGGGGCGGCGGTAAAGCCGTTGCGCGGGCGTGGGTCATCGCGCTGTCGTTCGGGATGATCGGGACGGGCCACCGGCCGACCGGGCGCGGCGGCCGCCTTAGCCCGTGACCGGGCTCGCTCTCCGGCGCTAGCCGCGGGTGATGGTGATCTTGGTCCAGGCGCCGAGGTGGATGCGGTCGCCCGGGCGGAGGGCGACGGAGTCGCCGGGCGGGACGTCGCGGCCGTTGACCGTGATGCCGTTCTCGGTGCCCAGGTCGATGACCGTCCAGCTGCCGTCGGGGGCGGGGACGAGCTTGGCGTGCAGCCGGGAGACGCCTGGGTCCCTTTCCGGGATGCTCAGGTCGATTTCCGGCTCGATGCCCCGGGAGACGCTGCGGCGGCCGATGCGGATCTCGCCGCCGGACAGGGGGATGCGGCGTTCCGCGACCTCGCCGGGGAAGCTGATCGACGCGGTGTCGGAGTCGTTCACCGCGGACACGCTCTCGTAGTAGTCGCGGTCCGCGGTCACCACGGCGGTCCAGGTGACCGACACGGGCTGGGCCGGCGACGGTACCCGGGCCTCGAACGCGGTCATCGGGATCGTCGGGGTGGGGGCGGCGCGAGACGGGTCGTACGAGTCGAGGCCGAGGGACTCGCGGAGGGCGTCGGCGAAGTCGGCGCAGCTGGGGTACCGGTCGTCGGGGTCCTTCGCCATGGCCCGGGCGAGGACGTCGTCGACGGCGGGCGGCAGGTCCGGCCGGATCAGGGTGAGCCGCGGCGGCGGCGTGGACAGGTGCGCGTAGAGCACCGCGATCGGCAGCTCGCGCTTGAACGGCACCGTGCCGCTGAGCACCTCGAACGCCACGCAGCCGAGCGCGTACTGGTCGGCCCGGCCGTCCACGGGCTGGCCGTTGACCTGCTCGGGCGCGGCGTAGTCGGGGGTGCCGAGGAACTGCCCGGCGACGGTCAGCGTGCCCGCCGACAGCATCGCCCTGGCGATGCCGAAGTCGGTCAGGTACGGGTGCTCGGGGCCGCCGCGCCTGGCGTCGACCAGGATGTTGCCCGGCTTGACGTCGCGGTGGACCAGGCCGGCGGCGTGGGCGGCGTCCAGGGCGGACGCGACCGGGGAAATGAAGCCGACCGCGCGCCGCGGCGACAGCGCGCCGTTCGTGCGGATGACCCCCTGGAGGGTGTCGCCTGGCACGAACCGCATCGCGATGAACTGCATGCCGTCCGACTCGCCGGCCGCGTAGACGGGGATGATGTGCGGGTGGTCGACCGCGGCGACGGCCCTGGCCTCGCGGACGAACCGTATCCTGACCGCTTCGTCGCCTGCCAGCAGCTTCAGCGCCACGACCCGGCCGAGCCGCTCGTCGCGGGCCTGGTAGACGGCCGCCATCCCGCCGACGCCGACCAGCCGCTCAAGCACGTACCCGGCCACCCGGGCCCCGGGGGCGAGCCCGGTCAGCGGGCCGCCTGGGCGCATGACGGGCGTGCCTGCGCGCCCCTCGGGCCTGCCGTCCGGCATGCCGCGGACAGGACGGGGGATCGCCCCTCCCGGTGACTGCTGCGCTGGGGACTCCCCGGCCACCGTCCCTCCTCAGGCAGTAATGCCGCTGTTCCTCGTCTTCTCAATTGTGCGGCTTCTTCGTCTTCCGCGTATGCGGTAGCAAAGGGAGCTTAGCGGTATTCCGCGAGCCGGCGGCTGATGGCCCACGCGCAGCCGGCCGCCATCAGCAGTGACGTGGCGATCGACGACCCCGGTCAGCGGGTCGAGCGCGCTGGCGCCTGCGGACGCGCCCGACGCGAAAACGGCCTGGTCGGCCTGGATCGCGAAGGAAAAGTCATCCTCGAGCGCGTTGTACCCGCTGAGCGTGCTGCCCGTGGTGCTGCCGACCACCAGGTTCCGCTCGCCGGCGTAGTTGTCGGCCGTGCCGAGCTTGTACACCTGGGTGTTGGCCGCGTACCAGGCGGTCGCGTCCCGCCCGGCGGTCGCGACGAGCGACGAGCCCTGGCCGCCGCTGTCCTGCGCGGCCGCCGCGTCGCCGAGCCAGGTGCCTGGTCCCGGGGCCGATCTTCTTGCTCGTGGCGAGGAAGTCGTCCTGGAAGGAGGCGTTGCCGCTGCGGGAGATGACGTTGAGCACCGCGTCGCCCCTGATCTGCTGGACGCCGATGCTGGCGAGCGCCAGGTCCTGGGCCGGCGCCGAGCCGTGGCCGATGCCGCGGTCCAGGTCGGAGCGGGAGGCGGCGAAGCCGGCCGCGAGCCAGATCACGCTGACGGCGAGCAGCACCGACGCGAGGACGAGGCCGGGGCTGAGCACGCGGTTGGTGCGCCTGGCCAGCCACCGCTGCGCCCGGTAGAAGGCGAAGGCGGTGACGATGGCGAGCACGAGGAGGCCGATCTCCGTGGGCAGCTCCGTGGCCTGGCCGTTGGCGGCGTTGAGGGCGGCGTTCTCCTGGGTGAAGACCGTGTTCGCGGCGGGCAGCAGGACCAGGTGGGCCTCTTCTGACGCGTCCTGGACGAACGAGCCGCCGGTGAGCGGGAAGCCCATCGCGTACTCGGCGGTCGCCTCGCCGACGTACCCGGCGTAGGCGGAGAGCCCGCTGCCCAGCTGGGCGAGCGCGGGCCCCGCCCCGGCCTGGCCGCCGTCGGCCGCCTGCAGCAGGGACAGGTCGCCGTGGGCCGTGGCGAGGTCGTGCTCGTACCGCTGCAGTTGCCCGAGCGGCGGCGTGGGGCTGGCGAGGAACGCCGCGGTGATGGTCGCGTCGGCGTCGGCGATCGACTGGTACATGTGCCTGGCGTCGAGGCTGAGCCGCTCGTTCGCCGAGACCACCGAGTCGGCGGCCGACGAGTGCTGGGTGGCCACCCAGCCGCCGAGCGTGCCCCAGGCGAGCGACAGCAGGACGAGGCCGGCCAGCAGCGCCCACAGCTTGCCCGGAGTGTGCAGCAGGACGCGGCGGGGCCCGCGGGCGCGGCGGGCGGCCCGGTGCGCGGCGGGCGGGCGGGCCGTGCCCGCGGCCGCGGGAAGCGTGGCGGTCATGAGCCGATCTCCCCGATCTGCTGCTCGCCGAGCGTCACGAGGGCGGCGGGCAGCGGCTGGAAGCCGACGGGGTCCACGTAGCGCGGCTGGTTGCCCGTGGTGATGACCCACCTGAGGAAGGCCGTGAGCGCGCTGGCCTTGGCGGCGTCCGGCTGGCGGGTGCTGACGACCGCGTACTCGTAGTTGACGATCGGGTACCCGGTGAGCGCCGGGCCGTCGATCATCGAGATCGTCTCGTTGGGCGGCGTGAGCGACACGAAGCTGTCGACCGACGCCGTGATCGCGGCCGCGGTCGGCAGCGTGTACTGGCCGGCGTCGTTGGCCAGCGCGCGCCTCGCCGAGGCCGGCCGCCTGGGCCTGGGCGAGGTAGCTGATGCCGTTGTAGGCGACGCAGCCGGGGGTGGACGCGCAGGCGTGCAGCACGGTGACGCTGCCCGTCTCGACCAGCTCGCCGGGGACGGACGGCCAGGTCGACCGTGGTCCCGTAGCCGATCTGGCTGTTCCACCGCTGGTCCTGCGGCGACTGGTTCCCGGTGGACAGGTAGCTGGTGAACAGGAAGGTGTCACCGGAGCTGTCGGAGCGGCGGACCGGCACGATCTTCATGGCGCGGCAGGGTCACGTGCGGGTTGATCGCGGCGATCAGCGGGTCGTTCCACATCGTGATCGTGCCGTCGTAGATGTCGACGAGGACCGCGCCGTTGAGCTGGACGTGCCCGGAGAGCGCCGGGCAGGTTGTAGATGATCGTCTGCGCGGAGACGGCGAGCGGGATGTTGAGCAGCGTGGGGTTCTTCACCAGGTCGCCGCTTGACAGGTACGCGTCGGACGCGCCGAGGTCGGCGGTGCCCGCGGACGCCGCCGCGATGCCCGGTGCCCGAGCCGGTCGACGCGGTGGTCACCGTGACGCCCGGGGTGGCCTGCTGGTAGGCCGCCGCCCAGGAGCGCATCAGCGGGTAAAGCAGGCCGCTGCCGGTCTCCGAGATGGTCCCGGCCTGGGCGGCCAGCACGCTGACCCCGGCGTTCCCCGGGCGGGCGGGATCGGCCGGGTGCGCGGCCGTCCCGCAGGCCGCGGTACCCGCGGCCAGCGCCGTCCCGATCGTGACGCACAGCGCGGCTCTCCGCAGCCGGGAGCCGCGTCGTCCTCTCCCCGTCCCCGCCACCGTGAGGGGCTCCTCACTCGCTGTCTCGCCTTGTCAGCCGAATTCACCGGGCATCGAGGTGATTCTTACCGGCCGCACCTAAGTACGGAACCGTGAGCAGGATGGATGGGGAAGATGTTCACTTTCTCGTCAGCGAGTGTTCACGCAGCTCACCGCGGGCTAGCCGCCGCGGACGACCCGCAGTTCCGTCCAGGCGCCCAGGTGGATCCGGTCACCGTCGCGCAGCGGGACGGCCTGGCCCGGCGGGATCTCGCTGCCGTTGACCGCGGTGCCGTTCGCCGAGCCCGGGTCGACGATGGACCACGTGCCGTCCGGGGCCTTGAGCAGCACCGCGTGCAGCCGCGACACGCCGGGGTCGGCCGGCGCCACGGACAGGTCGATCTCCGGGTCGATGCCGCTTGACGCGCTGTGCCGCCCGATCCGCACCTCGGTGCCCGCAAGCCGGAACCGGCGCTGCGGGAAGTAGGCGGGGAACGCGATGCCGGCCGCGTCCGGGCCGCCGGCCGCCTGGACGGCGTCGAAGTAGGCGCGGTCCGCGCTGACCACCGCGGTCCACGCGGTCTCGGCGGCGGCGGGCACCGGACGGCGGCCCCGGCCGGCGCCTGCGCGGCGGGCGGGGGAACGGCGGGCACGGGACCGGGCGGCGGCGGTACCGTCGCCCCCGGCGGCGGCGGCGGCCCGGGCACCGCGGCGTACGCGTCCGGGCCGAACGTGTCCGGCCCGGCGAGCGCGAAGTCGTAGCCGCATGACTCGCAGAACTGGCCGGACCGGGGGGCGCCGCAGCGCGGGCACGGCTGGCCCGGCGGCTGCACCGTGCCGCCAGGATGCCGGCCGGGACCGCGCCGGGCACCGCGGCGCCGCCCGCGCCGCTCAGCGCGGACCCGGCCTGCGCGCGGTCGGGCGCGAGGCTCGGCGCGGCGCCGATCAGGACGCCGCACACGTCGCAGAAGTCGTCGCTGGCCGACGCGTGACCGGACGGGCAGGTCGCCACCGCTACCCCTTCCTGACCCGGACCGTCTTCGTCGACCGCGTGTCGAGCGCCATCTCGGCCGCGGCGTCGACCTTCTTCTTCAGCCGGACGGTGCCGGTGGCCTCGTCCACCACGTCCACCACGCTGGCGAGCAGCCGCGCCGTCTCCTCGTTGCCAGCCTGGTGGGCGAGCGCGACGGCCCGGCCGAGCCGCGCGGTCGCGAGGTCCACGTCTCCCCGCTTGTTCGCCTCGAGCCCCTCCGCGATCGCCGACGCCAGCTCCGCCTGCCCGGTGTAACCCGCCACGCGGGCGTTGATCCTGGTCGACAGCGCCTCGTCATCGGTCCACGTCACCCGGACGAGGCCCTGCCCGAGCACCTGCTGCCCGTCGGCCGAGCTCGCGATCAGGCTGACCCGGGCGGCGAGCATCTCCTGCCCGAGGCTGGCCGGGTTCACCGTGACGGCCACGTGGTAGTCGCGGCTCTCCCCCGGCGCCCACGCCCCGGTCGGGTAGTCGCCCGCCTGCGCGCCGGAGGCCAGGCGGCGGCTCGTCAGGTCGTCGATGGCCGGGGCGACCTGCTTGACGAACTTCAGCGCCGCCGTCTGCGGCGTCCACACCCGCAGCAGCACGTCCGGCAGCTGCTTGCTCATCGCCCCGCGCATCAGCTCCTCGAAGTCGGCGGCGAGCCCGGCCGGGTCCACCACGATGTCGACCGAGCCGAGCAGCGCGCTGGAGACCTTCCGCAGCTCGCCGACCTCCCAGTCGGTGCCGACGCCGCGGCAGTCGCAGCGGAACACGCCCTCGCACAGGCCGATCGCCGCCGCCAGGTCCTCGGGCTCTCGTGCTGGTTCTTCCCGTCGGTCAGCAGGATCGCGTGCCGCAGCGTCGCGGGGCACGAGGAGAAGACCTGGTGCGCCAGCCGCAGCCACTGGCCGATCGCGGTCCCGCCGTTCGCCCGCAGCTGGCGCAGCGCGGCCTTCGCCTCCGCCCTGGTCCGCTCGTCCGCGACCGCCATCGACCCGTCCGCCGGGTACACCGGCCACGCCACGGACGTGCCGGCGATGACCGCGAACCACGTCCCGTCCCTGATCACGTCCACGGCCGCCGCGGTCGCCGCGCGCGCCTCGGCGAGCTTGGTCGGCGGGTAGTCCATCGAGCCCGAGCAGTCGATGATGATGATCTCCGCGCTGCCGCCGTCCGGCGGCACCGTCCGACGGGGCGTCTCCCGTCTCGTCGGCCGTCACCGTCACGATCGCGCTGACGTCACGGCCGCCGGCCGGCAGGTACGGGTTCTGGTCGATGTCCACGGTGAACCCGGGCAGGCTCGTCATCGTTGTCTCCTCGGCGTCGCCGGCGTTCTCAAAGGTCATATCCAGGTCCTCGGGCGGACGCTGTTGGCCATGTCCACCAGCTCGACCCGCCGCTCTGGGAGCAGGGTAGCGAGTGCGCGGTAGCCGCGCTCGAGCCCGAAGCGCAGCGCGCGCTCGTTCGGCTCGTAGCCAAGGATCCGCTCGGCCGCGGACTGCGCGCCGGCCCGCGGGGCGGCGCTCGTCCCGTCGGACACCCAGTCGAGCGCCGCGCGCAGGATCTCCACCGCGAGCTGGTGCCTGCGCGGGTCGTTGTCGTCCAGCGACAGCCGGCCGAGCCGCTGGTCGGCCTGGTGCAGGTCGGCGCTGGACAGCCCGGCGCCGCCCGCGACCAGCAGCCGGACGGCGGCGATCTGCGCCGCGGCGTGATGGCTGGACGTCTCCGGCACGGCCGCGACCGCGGCGATGGCGCTGACCCGGTCGCCGCTGGCCAGGTAGGCCCGGGCCGTGCCGAAGCCGGCGCTGACGTACGACCGGTCGACGGTCCACACGAGCTGGAAGTAGTACCGCGCCGCGGGCAGGTCGCCGGCCGCCTCGGCGGCGAAGGCGAGCGCCAGCTTCGGCGCGACCTCGCCGGGAAGCTCGTCGTAGACCGCGCTGAACGCTGTCCGCGCCCGGTCCGGCTGGCCGCCGGCCAGCTCGCAGAGCCCGCCGTACCAGGCGACCCGCCAGTCCGCCAGCGGTGACGACGACAGGTCGGCGAGCGCGGCCCGCGCGGCGTCCAGGTCGCCGCTCCCGATGAGCGAGCGGACCAGCGCCAGCCGGGTCTCGACCGACTCGGCCACGTCCGGCGGTACGCCCGCGTCGCCGGTGACCGCGCCGAGCAGCGACTGCGCCTGCTGCGCGGGCTCAAGGCCGACCAGCCTGGCCAGGTAGCCGGCCGCCGGGTCGGTGCCGTCGGCGAGCGGCGCGGGCAGCCCGGCGATCACCTCGGCGGCGGGCGGCGGCGTCACGGCGAGGATGCCGTTCCCGTTCCCGTCGCGCTCGCGGTGCTCAGGTCGGTGCCGATGGCCCGCAGCTCGGGGCTGAACAGGCCGGAGAACGCGGGCCGGGGCTGTCCGTCGCCGACGGACAGCACCTCCCGCAGCACGCCGGTCAGCTGCTCGGCCATCTCCCCCGCCGACTGGAACCGGCGGGCCGGGTGGCGGTGGGTGGCGCGGCGCAGCAGCCGGGCGAAGGACTCCTGTTGCTGCAGCAGCGGCTCGTTGTCGGGCAGCCGGAACCGGTACTGCTGCTGGAAGCCGGCGAACTCGAAGGTGAGCACCGCCAGGGTCCGGCCGACGGTGTAGAGGTCGGAGCTGGGAGACGGCCCCTCGTCCTCGATCTCCGGCGCCTGGTAGCCGATCGTCCCGTAGATCGGGCCGTCGTCGTTGATGTAGCGGACGCCGCCCATGTCGATGAGCTTGAGCTGCTCTTCGGTCTGGATGATG
Organism: uncultured Actinomycetota bacterium; assembly: GCA_963850115.1. Taxonomy (GTDB): domain Bacteria; phylum Actinomycetota; class Actinomycetes; order Streptosporangiales; family Streptosporangiaceae; genus Trebonia. The sequence goes on along the minus strand of CAWKKG010000010.1, from coordinate 250,678 downwards.
TTGTCCGGCTTGAAGTCGCAGTAGACGAGTCCCCGGTCGTGCAGGTAGCCGAACGCCGGCAAGATCTCCAGGGCGTAGGCGAGCGCGTGGACGACCGGCACCGCCCCGCCGCGCTGGCGCGCGTCGAGCCTGATCTGCTTCAGCGACTTGCCGCCCACGTACTCCATCACGATGTAGCCGGCGCGCTCGCCGTCGCGCCGGCTTTCGTGCTGCACGAAGTTGTAGATGCGGACGATGTTCGGGTGCTCGAGCTGGGCCAGGAACCGCCCCTCGGCGACGGCCGCCTCCATCGCGTCCGCGTCCCCGGTGTTCAGCAGGCCCTTGAGCACCACCCAGCGGTCGCTGACGTTATGGTCCCTGGCCAGGTAGATCCAGCCGAGGCCGCCGTGGGCGAGGCAGCCGAGCACCTCGTACTGCCCGGCGACGAGCTCGCCGGGCGCCAGCTTGGGGCTGAAGGAGTACCTAGTGCGGCAGTTCGGGCAGAACCCCTCGGTCATGCCCGGCCGGCCGTCGCGTGACTGCCCGACCGGCTGGCCGCAGTTGCCGCAGAACCGCCGGCTCTCCGGGACCCGCGGGTCGGCGAGGACCGCCGCCGCCGGGTCAAGCGCCTCAACCGGCGGCACCACCACCAGGCCGGCGCCGAGGCCGCCGCGGGACGACCGGCCGCTGCCCGGCCGCGAGCCGCGGGTGCCCGGGCCGCTGCCGCTTCCCGCGCTGGCGAGGCCCGTTGACCAGGCGCCGGACCCGAACGAGGCGGAACCTGGCCCGCTCGGCCCCGACCCGCTCGGCCCCGACGGGCCGGACGGCGCCCCGCCCGGGCTCGCCCCCGCGTAGCGGATGCTCCCGCCGCTGGGCACCGGTGCCCAGCCGACGGGCGCGGCCGGAGCGGAGGGTGCCAGGCCGCAGACGTCGCAGTACCCGTCTTGGATCGTTCCGCCGCACCCCGGCTGGGTGCACGCCTCAGCGGTCATCGCCGTCCTTCTCCCTCGAGGATCGCGCGCTGGTAGGCCACCACGGCCGCCTCGGCCGCCACCAGGTCGCAGGGTGCCGTCCACAGCAGGCCGTGCGCCTGGTCGTGCCGGGCGGACAGGCCAGGGTCCTCGGCCGCGCCGAGGCGGGCGGCCTTGGCCTTGTAGGCGCGCAGCAGCCCGCGCAGCTCATCGCGCTTGTCGATCGCCGCCACCGCCGCCTGGCTCAGGCCGGCGGTCCGCTCGTTAGCGGCGGCGAGCTCGCCGTCGCACCGGTCAAGCTCCGCCGCCAGCCGGGCCCACTGGCCGCCGGCGGCCAGCGCCGCGAGCGACGGCAGCGGCGGCTGGGGGATCTCGGGCGGGAGCGGCGGCAGCGCGCTGATCCGCGTCGCGGCGTCCCGCCGGGCCGCGACAGCGTCCTGCCGGGCCGCGCGGGCGGCCGCGGTGGCGGCCGCGAGGTCGTCGATCCGGCGGCGGGCCTGCCGCCGCAGCCGGTCGAGCTCGCCGATGCGCGGGGTGAGCGCGGCGACCTGCTCGCGGACCCGCTCGGCGGCCGCGGTGTCGACGCGGCCCTCGCCCGCGGACCTGGCCGTCTCGCCGGCCGCCGGCTGCCACAGCGCCAGGGGGTCGGCGTTGGCGGCGGCGCGCTGCGCCGGCGAGCGCGTCCTCAGCGCCGCGGAGCTCCGCCTCGACGTCCGCGCCAAGGCCGTCGGCCAGCGGCCGCATGCGGGCCAGCTCGCTGGCGGCCGCGTCAAGCGGCACGGCGACGGCGGCCCAGACGGCCTCGACGGCCGAGGTCACCTCGGTCACCGTGGTGAACGCCCGGCGCATCGCGCCGACGGCGGCGGCCAGCGTCACCGGCGGGCGGGCGGCGGCCGCCAGGTCCCTGCGGGCGAGCGGCACCGGGGCGCCTGCCAGCTGGACGCAGCCCTCCGTGAGCAGTGCGGTGAGCTCGGGCAGGTCTTTGCGCGCGGGGCGCTTCGGCCCCGTGCCGAGTGCGGCGACCCGGTCGACCGCGGCCGAGTACGCCAGGAAGGTCTCCCACAGGGACGCCAGGGCGGCGGACGCCGCCGCCCAGCGGTCCTTTGTCCGCCCGGTCAGCGTGGCGCCCTCGAGGACCTGCTTGGCGAAGCTGCCGTCAAGCTCAAGGAGGTTCGCCTGGACGGCGTCCCGCTCCGCGACCACCGCGGCCACCCGCTGCGCCGTGGCTTCCTCGGGCGTCACGGAACCTCCGCACCGGCCGCCGGTGCCGCCGCCATTGAACCTGACATCCGTCCCCGCTCCCGGCCCGCAGCGATGCCTACAGAACAGCAGTCCCCGCCGCGTCCCGCGCCCGGGAGTTCCTTTTTACCTTAGAGTGGCGGCATTTTAAGCGGACCCCGCCGGAACGCGGGCACAGCCTGGTCAGAGTCACCAAATATTCACCTTTCTGGGACGGGTGGCGACGTGGGTCACTGGTGCGGCCGCTGGGACCACGCTTCCGTTCTGACGTCCAGTGAACGCCCGCCGCTGACCCGCGCGAGCGCGCGACGGCCTTAGCCGACGGCTGCCCGTGTTCTGTTTAGATCGATTCGCCAGAACGGATTCGGGTTCCACGCCGTCCCGCCCGTGACCCGCGGACGGCGCGCTCAGTGCTCGAACCGGCCGGGCTCAGTTTCCCGAGCTGAACGCGGCGTCGAAGGCGGCCGCGGGCGGCTCGAAGTCGAACCGGCGCAGGAACGCCAGCGCCTCGGGCGCCCCCCGCAGCCGGTCCATGCCCGCGTCCTCCCACTCGACCGAGATCGGGCCGGCGTACCCGATCGAGTTGAGCATGCGGAACACGTCCTCCCACGGCACCTCGCCGCGGCCGGCGGAGACGAAGTCCCAGCCGCGCCGCGGGTCGCCCCACGGCAGGTGCGAGCCGAGCCGCCCGTTGCGGCCGTCGAGCCGCTTGCGCGCCTCCTTGCAGTCGACGTGGTAGATCCGGTCGCGGAACTCGCCGAGGAAGGCGACCGGGTCCAGGTCCTGCCACACGAAGTGGCTCGGGTCGAAGTTCAGCCCGAAGGCGGCCCGGTGCCCCACCGCCTCCATGGCGCGGTGCGCCGTCCAGAAGTCGTAGGCGATCTCGCTCGGGTGCACCTCGTGCGCGAACCGCACGCCCTCGGCGTCGAACACGTCGAGGATCGGGTTCCAGCGGTCAGCGAAGTCGGCGTAGCCGCGCTCGATCATCGACTCGGGCACGGGGGGAAACATGGCGACCGTGTGCCAGATCGACGAGCCCGTGAAGCCGACCACGGTGCGGACGCCGAAGGCGGCCGCCGCCCGCGCGGTGTCGGCGATCTCCGCCGCCGCGCGCCGGCGCACTCCCTCGGGCTCACCGTCGCCCCAGATGCGCGCGGGCAGGATGCCCTGGTGCCGCTCGTCGATCGGGTGGTCGCACACCGCCTGGCCGACGAGGTGCGCCGAGATCGCCCAGCACTTCAGCCCGTACTTGTCGAGCAGCGCGTGCCTGCCCGCCAGGTAGCCGTCCTCGCCCAGCGCGCGGTCGACCTCGAAGTGGTCGCCCCAGCAGGCGATCTCCAGCCCGTCGTAGCCCCACGAGCTCGCGAGACGGCAGACCTCCTCGAACGGCAGGTCCGCCCACTGCCCGGTGAAAAGCGTGAAAGGCCGCGCCATCAGTTGCTCACCCTCTCCCATGAGTTGCCGGACGCGGCGCTGCGCGCGACCGCGTCGAGTACCCGCTGTACCGCCAGGCCGTCCGCGAACGACGGGCTCGGCTGCTCCCCGGCCGCGATCGCCGTCAGCAGGTCCCTCGCCTGGTGGGTAAACGTGTGTTCCCAGCCGAGCGTGTGCCCGGGCGGCCACCAGCCGGACAGGTAGGGGTGGCTGCCCTCGGTGACGAGGATCCGGCGGAACCCGCTGGTGGCCCCGTCCTCGCCCGCGTCGAAGAACTCGAGCTCGTTGAGCCGCTCAAGGTCGAACGCGAGGCTGCCCGCGGACCCGTTCAGCTCGACCCGGAGCCCGTTCTTGCGCCCGGTCGCGCAGCGGGTGACCTCGAAGGACGCCAGCGCGCCGGAGGCGAGCCGCCCGGTGAAGACCACCGCGTCGTCCACGGTCACCGCGCCCATGCCGGAGCCGTCCGCCAGGGGCCGGGAGGCGACGAAGGTCTCGCTGATCGCGCTGACCCCGGTGATCTCGTCGCCGGTCAGGTAGCGGGCCAGGTCGACGATGTGCGCGCCGAGGTCGCCGAGGGCACCGGACCCGGCCCGCTCCGCCTGCATCCGCCAGGTCATCGGCGCGTCCGCGTCGGCGAGCCAGTCCTGCAGGTAGACGGCGCGGAAGTGGCGCAGCGGGCCGATGCGGCCCTCGTCGACGAGCCGCCTGGCCAGGGCGAGCGCGGGGACGCGGCGGTAGTTGAAGCCGACCATGGCCCGGGCGCCGCCCGGGTAGGCGGCGTCGGCGGCCGCCTTCATCGCCTCGGCCTCGGCCAGGGTGTTGGCGAGCGGCTTCTCGCACAGGACGTGCTTGCCCGCTTCAAGCGCGGCGATCGCGATCGGGGCGTGCAAGTCGCCGGGCGCGGAGATGTCGATCAGGTCGACGTCGTCGCGGTCGATCAGCGCCCGCCAGTCCGTCTCGGCGGCGGCCCAGCCGAACCGGTCCGCGACGGCCTGCGCGGCCGCCTTGTCGCGGCCGCAGACGGCGGCGAGCCGTGGCCGCAGCGGGACGTCGAACACCCGGTCCACCGTGGTCCAGGCCAGCGAGTGGGCCCGTCCCATGAACGCGTAGCCGACCATTCCGACGCCAAGGCCGGCCGGCGTCTCACTCGGCCGCGACATACGGGTCCCACCGGATGCCGAGCGGCGCCGGCACCGCGAACCGGCTCTCCACCGGCTCGAACGCGGCGCTGACGGCGGAGCGCTCGATGGCGGTCATCATCTCGAGGACGTGCAGCGCCATCTCGCCGGAGGCGCGGTGCGGCTCGCCGCGCGGATGGCGCGGACCATGTCCACGACGCCGCTGCCGCGGCCGGCCGCGGCGCCCTCGGCGGGGATCACGGTCCAGTCGTCGTCGCCCGCCCGGCGGACGCGGACGTCACCGTCGAACCGGTTCGGGTCGGGGACGGCCAGCGTCGCCTCGGTGCCGGTGATCTCGACGAAGCCCGCCCGCGACAGCGGCGAGTCCCAGCTGAACAGCAGCGACGCGGCCTGGCCGGCGACGTACTCGGCGAGCGCCGCGACGTAGGTGGGCACGGCGACGTCAAACGTCGCGCCCGCGCGCGGCCCCGAGCCGATGACGCGTGACTCGCTCGGCCTGCGCCCGGTGGCGGCGACCCGCCGCGCCGGGCCGAACAGCGTCGCGAGCACGGACAGGTAGTACGGCCCGAGGTCGAACAGCGGGCCCGCGCCCGGTGCGAACAGGAACTCAGGGTCCGGGTGCCACGACTGCGGCCCCGGTCCCTGCAGCAGGGTGAGCGCGGTCAGCGGCGTCCCGATGACCCCGGAGTCGATGAGCCGCCTGGCGGTCTGCAGGCCGGCGCCGAGCACGGTGTCCGGCGCGCAGCCGACCCGGACCCCGGCCGCGTCCGCCTGGCTGAGCAGGGCGCGCCCGGCGGCGACGTCGAGCGTCAGCGGCTTCTCGCTCCACACGTGCTTGCCCGCCGCGATGGCGGCCGCCGTCACCTCGGCGTGGGCGGCGGGGATGGTCAGGTTCACGATCAGCTGCACGCCGGGATGACCGAGCGCGTCGGCCGCGCTGCCCCACTCGGGCACGCCGTAGGCCGTGGCCTGCGCCTTGGCCCGGGTCACGTCGACGTCAGCGCAGGTGACGACCGCAACGTCGGGGAACGCCGTCAGGTTCCGCAGGTACTGCTTGCTGATGTTGCCGCAGCCGATGACGGCGACGCCGACGGGGCTCATCGGACCGGCCCGGGGTTATCGGGCGCGGCGGTGGCGAGGCCGTGACCGGTGAGCCAGGTGAGGCTGTCACGGACGGCGGTGAGCACGTCGGTGGCGCAGCGGTCGAGCTCGACCACGTGCCACTCGGCGGACGGGCAGGCGGCGAGGATCTCGGCGACCGGCATGAGGCCGCCGCCGACCGCGGTCATCGGGTCGTCCTTGGTGACCGGGCCGTCCTTCACGTGCAGGTAGCGGACCCGGTCGCCGAGCCTGCCGAGCAGGGCGGGTACGCCTTCCCCGGCCTTTGCCCCTGGGGGTGTCGCACCGCCGACCGCCGCCCAGTAGGTGTCGACCTCGAGCAGAACGGCCGGGTCGAGCGCGTCGGCGAGCGCCTCGAGTCCCGTCAGCTCGCCGGCCACGGGCGGCAGCTCGAACGCGTGGTTGTGGTAGCCGAACCGCAGCCCGCGGTCCGCCGCCCTGGCGGCGCCCTCGTTCAGGTCGCGGGCTAGCGACCTGACCGCGTCGGCGTCGGCGAAGCGCTCCGGGGGCGCCCAGGGCACGATCACCGTGTCCGCGCCGACGATCTTCGCCCCGTCGAGCAGCGCGTCGGCGTCCTCGCCAAGTGCCCGGGCGTGCACGGCGCACACGGCGAGCCCGGCCTCGTCGAGGTCGGCGCGGAGCGCTTCGGGATCCGTCAGCACGTCGTACGGCTCGACCGCGCCGTAGCCGAAACCCCTGATGGCCTCGAGCACGGCCTTACGTCCGGACGCGAGCTGGTCCCTGACGGTGTAGAGCTGCAGGGCCAGCGGATTGCTCGTCAAATCGCTACCTTTCGGTTCGAGAAATCACTTCAATGCACAACGCACGCTAAAGTCTCGTCAGAGCGGTGTCAATGGGCAGCCCGGCGCCGGCCGGGGTCGCGGGTCAGCCGCGGCCACCCGCCAACTGACGCAGGCGGTCATCCGGAACGGGCGAGTGTTGCCCGCCCCCGGCACGCCGCGTGCGCGCGGCGAGTCAGCCGCTCCCGTTCGGGAGTGAACGCCCGGGCAAGCGCGGTGCCGTCCCCCGGCGGGCGGGTGGCGCGCACCGGGGGCTCGGCGCGGGGACGCCGGGCTTACGGCGACGCGCGTGACGAGAACGTGAACGTGGTGCTGGTGTCGGCACCGCGGCAGGCGGCAGAAGGCGGAATTTACCGCGCGCGGGAGGCGGGGACGGCGTCGGGCCGCGGCGGGAACGGGATGATGACGACCGTGATGTTGTCGAGGCCGCCGGAGTCGAGCGCGAACTTCGCCAGGTCGGCGGCGGCGTCCAGCGGCCGGGTCAGCGCGGCGGGCATCGCCATGGCCGCCAGTTCCGCGGCCTCGGGACGGTAGTTCCACAAGCCGTCGGAGCACAGCAGCAGCACGCCGTCCGCGGTCGGGGTGAACTGCTCGATGTGCGCCGTCGGCTCGGGCAGGTCCGCGCCCAGCCAGCGGGTGATCACGTGCGCCTGCGGCGAGGCCATCGCCTCGTCCATGGTCGCGAGGCCGGCCGCGACGATCTCCTCGGCGAGGGAGTCGTCCCTGGTCACCCGCCTGGAGCCGCCGGTGATGTCGATGGTGTCATTGGGGCCGGCCGGGGCGGGGGCGTTCGCGGCGAGCCAGTAGGCCCGGCTGTCGCCCAGCCAGCACACCGTGACCTGCCGCTGGCTGACGACCGCCGACACGTACGTCGAGGCGGGTGCCCCCTCGGGGCCCGCCAGGTCCGTCAGCGCCCGGCCCGCGGCCTTGACCGCCGCCCGCGAGATGGCCTCCGGGTCATCGCCCCGCTCCGCTCCCTCGGCGAGCAAGGTGATCCCGGCGTTCACAGCCGTCCACGACGCCTCGTCGGGGCGCGGCGCGGAGGACACGCCGTCGCAGACAATGGCGACCGCGACCGGGCCCGCGTCGGTCTCCGCGACCGCGAAATGCATCGCGTCCTCGTTCCGCGAATGCCGCAGGCCGCGGTCACTGACCCCGGCCACCTGGCCGAGATCCTCTTCCATGTGGTCCCTGTCCGCCACAACCCTCCGTCCGCAGGACGGGCAATACCCATCCTCACCTGCGAAAACGGGATCAGCGGAGTCAGTTGAACACGCCGTGCACATTCTCGCGCCTGGCGAATCATCCCGCGACGTGCTCATAGCCGAATCCCCGCTCCTGTCCGCCTGGCGACATTCCGCTCGCCAGGACATTAGCCTATGTCCGCCAGGGTCAGGACGCTATTTTTTCCTTTTTCAAAGGGCTTTCTTCGCTCGGCGAACAGCAATGCCCCGGGGAGCCCCGCGTCAGCCTCGGCGCGGCGGCCCGGATCAGGGGTACGGGAGGTTGATCGCGTCGCCGATGCGGTGGACGCGCAGCGCGTTGGTCTTGCCCGGGCTGCCGGGCGGGCTGCCCGCCACGATCACGATCTTGTCGCCGATGGCGCAGCGGTTCGCGTTAACGAGGGCCGAGTCGACCGCGTGGACCATGTCGTCGGTGTGCCGCACCTCGGGTGCGATGAACGTCTCGACGCCCCAGGTGAGGGCGAGCTGGCTCCGGACGGCCGGGTCGGTGGTGAACGCGAGCAGCGGGATCGGGGACCGGTACCTGGCCAGGCGGCGCGCGGTCTCGCCGGTCATCGTGAACGCGACCAGCGCCTTGGCCCCGACGATCGCGCCGACCTCGACGGTGGCCCGGGCGATCGCCCCGCCGGTGGTGGTCGGCCGCCGGGTCAGGTGGTGCTCGGCGCGCAGCGAGGACTCCTCGGCCACCGCGACGATCCTGCTCATGGTGGCGACCGTCTCGATCGGGTAGGCGCCGACGCCGGTCTCGGCGGACAGCATCACCGCGTCCGCCCCGGCGGCGACCGCGCCGGCCACGTCGGAAACCTCGGCCCGCGTGGGGCGGGGCGAGTTGATCATCGACTCGAGCATCTGGGTCGCCACGATGACCGGGCGGGCCCGCTCCCTGGCCAGGTTGATCGCCCGCGTCTGCACGGTCGGGACCTGCTCGAGCGGCAGCTCGACGCCCAGGTCGCCGCGGGCGACCATGATGCCGTCGAACGCGTCCACGATGTCGGGCAGGACGTTGACCGCCTCCGGCTTCTCGACCTTGGCGATCAGCGGGACGCCGGGGCGGCCCAGGTCGGTCATGATCTTGCGGGCCAGGCTGGCGTCGTCCGGGCTGCGCACGAACGACATCGCGACGATGTCCGCGCCGGTGACCAGGGCCCAGCGGAGGTCAGCCTCGTCCTTCTCCGTCAGCGCGGGGGCGCTCACGGAGATACCCGGCAGGTTGATGCCCTTGTGGTCGGAGATCTTCCCGCCGACGACGACCCGCAGGTACACGCGCTTCCCGCTGACACCAGTGACGTCGAGCTGGACGTTGCCGTCGTCGATGAGGATGCGGTTGCCGGCGCGCACGTCGTCGGCAAGGCCCTCGTAGGTGGTGGAGGCCTCGTGCTGGTTGCCGGGGATGTCCTCGGTGGTGATGACGAACTCATCGCCAGCGCTGAGGCGGACCGGGCCGCCGGGAAACTCCCCGAGGCGGATCTTCGGCCCCTGGAGGTCAGCGAGAATGCCGACGGACCGGCCGGTCACTTCGGACCCGGCCCGGACGCGACGGTAGACCTCGAGGTGGCCAGCCTGGGTCCCGTGGCTCATGTTGAGCCGGGCGACGTCCATGCCGGCCCCGATCAGCGCGGTAATCTGCTCCTGACTTGAGGTCGCAGGCCCAAGGGTGCAGACAATCTTCGCACGCCGGCTAATCCTGAATCCCCTTCCATTGGTCTAAACCACCTTAGCCCATCCGGGGACCCCAGGTGATCCGGGTCACAAAGAGTTCACCGTGTGTTGGCGCCTACTGTATGCACCAGCCGGGTCAGCGGAGCACGAACGCACGAGCGACGAGGCCCGCGGAGGCATGCCGAGCGCGCTTTCCCGCGAGCCAAAGCGCGTGCCCCTGTTCCTGGACTGAGGAGGGAGGGAACTCCCCGGCGAGCCGAAGCGCGCGCCCGTGTTTTCGGACTGAGGAGGGAGGGAGCGAGGGACGAGCGACTGACCGACGAGGGAGAAAACACGGGCCTCGGGCGCGCGGAGGCGAGCGCGGGAAGCCGCGGGAAGCACTGCGCGCGGGTAGTACTGCTCTCAGCTGGCGTACTCGGGGGCGGGCGGCGTCGCGCCGGCGGGATTGACCCAGCGCTTGTAGCTCTTCTCCCAGAGGCCATCGGACTCGTCCCTGGCGATCACCGCGTTCACGAACCGGACGAAGTCGGGGTGCTGCTTCGACATCGCCAGGCCGTAGGGCTCGTCTTCCAGGCTGGGGCCCACGACCTTGGTGAACGGGTCCTGGGCGGCGAGGCCGTAGAGGATCGCGTCGTCGGTCGAGATCGCCGCCACCTGGTCCTGCTGCAGGAGGACCAGGCAGTCGGTCCAGAAGGGGACCTGGACGGCGGTGATCTTGGGGCGGGCCGGGTAGTCCTCGATGGTCGTCACCGAGTCCGAGCCCGTGGTCGCGCACACCTTCTGGCCGGCCGAGGCCGGCCAGGCCGTTGGTCGCCTTCGAGTCGTCGGGGATGAGGACCCGCTGGTGGGCGTCGAAGTAGACGCTGGAGAAGTCGACCTGCTTGAGGCGGTCGCAGGTGATCGTCATCGTGTGCGCGACGATGTCGACCGTCCCGCTGGTGACCGCCGGGATCCGCTGCGCGTCGGAGATCGCCTTGAACTCGACCTTGTCCGGGTTACCGAAGATCGCCTGGGCCACCGCGCGGATCATGTCGATGTCGAACCCCTCGATCTGGCCGTCCAGCGGGTTGAGGTAGCCGAAGTGGTAGGTGCTCTGGTCCACCCCGGCGATCAGGTAGCCGCGCGCCTTGATCTTGGCCATGTACGAGCCTTGGGTCACCTCCGGCGGCCCGAGCGGGGCGAGGCTGGACGCCTCGGGGTCGCACGCGGGCGCGGCGGTCGCGGCGCTCGCCCGCGACGTGCCCGCCGCACGGGCCGCGGCGGCCAGGCGCGGGGCGGCCGCGGCGGGACGCGGCCCGGGCGCGGCGCAGCCCGCGGCCGCGGCGGCGAGGGCCACGGCCAGCACGGCTACCCGGAGGGCGGTGCGCGTGGCGGAATACCGGGAACTTGCCATCAGCGCACCTCGGGCTCTTCCGTGCGGGCGGTCGGACGCGCGGGCGGGAACCAGTCCGGCGCCGGCGCGGCTAGCGCGGTGAACCGCGGCCGGCCGTCCCTGGCGACGCGCCGGTCACCGGTACTCCGAGATGCGGCGGCTCAGCCCCCACGCGCACGGCGGCCGCCATGAGCAGGGCCGCCGCGACGGTGACGGCCGCAAGTCCGCTGTAGGCGCTCGCGGCCGAGCGCGCGGTGGAGTTGAAGACCGCCTGGTCGCTGTTGATCGCCGACGACAGGTCGGCGGACAGCCGGGCGAACGCGGCGCCGGCGTCGCCGCCGCCCGTCCCGAGGGCCGCCGCGACGGCCGCCTGATGCTGCCCGTTATCGTCAAGCAGGCGAAGCTTCTTGTGGTCGGCGAACCAGGCTTGCGCGTCGCTGACCGCCGCTGACGCCGCCGGGCCGGCCGGGGCTGCCCCTGGCCGCCGTCAGGCGCGGCGGTACAGCAGCGTGCCCGGCCCCGGCCCGAGGGCCTTCTGCTGGGTCAGGAAGTCTGCCTGGTAGCCGTCGTCGCCGGTGTTGTCGATCAGCGTGAGGCTCTCATCGGCGTGCGCCTCCTGCGCGGCGATGCCCACCTGGGCGACCGCCTCGACCGTCGCCGAGCCCCTGGCCTGGGCGTCGGTCAGGTCGCTCCTGGCGCCCAGGTACGCGACGGCCAGCCAGGCCAGCGAGACGACCAGGCAGGACGCCCGGCGGCGAGGAGGCCCACGTTGAGCACCCGGTTGGTGCGCCCGCGCAGCCAGCGTGACGCCCGGTACAGCAGGTAGCCGACGGCAAGGCCGGCGACCAGCGTCACCACGATGAGCGGCAGCCCGGTGGCCTGGGCGCTCGTGGCGCTCAGGCTCGCGTTCTCGGCTGCGTACAGGCCCTTGGCGTTCGTGAGCAGCGTGCCGCGCATGAGCGCGGACGCCTCCCGCAGGTAGGCGGCGCCGAGCGGGCAGCGCGAGCCGGTTGTCGGCGTCGGCGTTGCCCATCTCCTGCGTGTAGGCCGGCAGGCCCGACGGCGAGCGCCGCGAGGTCCTGCGCGGCCGTCCCGCTGCCCGACGCCGACCTGGGCGGTCGCGCTCTCGATCCCGCTGCTCGCCGCGCTGATGTCGGCCAGGTACCGCTGCCTGGTGCCGGCCGGCTCGATGCCCCCGGACAGGAAGGCCGTCGCGGCGGCGTCGTTGGCGTCGGACAGGCGCGAGTAGATCTGCTGTGCGGCCAGGCTGAGCGGCTCCCGGGTGGTCACCACGCTGGAGGCCGCCGACGCGTACTGGACGGCGGTGAAGGTGGCGAGGGCGCCCCAGGCGAGGCTCAGCAGGACCAGGCCGGCGAGCAGCAGCCACAGCCGTCCCGGCGTCGTCGCCAGGTCAAGGCGGCGGCGCCGGATACCGCCGGGCACGGCCCGCCCGGCCGCACCGCCCGCCCGCACCGCAGCGTGCACCATCGAAGTCGCTCCCCAGCCCGAGCCAACGCAGTAAGAGCTAATCATTGTGCCGCATAACCGCCCGTACGGGCGAGTATCGTCACCCGGTCGTTATGCGGCCTGTCCGGCCCGGCCGCGCGAAGGCCGCGGCCGCGGCCGCGAACCGAGCCGGACAGTACCGCGGGTCAGACCAGGGGGCGCGCCGTCGGCAGGATCGGTGACGGCAGCGCGGGGCGGGGCAGGGCGCGCAGGTACTGGTCGGCCGCGGCGGCGGCGCTGCGGCCCTCGGCGATCGCCCAGACGATCAGCGACTGGCCGCGGCCCATGTCGCCGGCCACGAACACGCCGGGCACCGATGTCTGGTAACGAGGCGTCGCGGGCCACGTTGCCGCGCGCGTCGAACTCCACGCCCAGGTCGTCGAGCAGCCCCGGCCTCTCGGCGCCGGTGAAGCCCATCGCGAGCAGCGACCAGGCCGCACGGGATCTCCCGGCGGCTGCCCGGGGACCGGGGCGAACCGGCCGCCGTCGAAGGCCACCTCGGTCAGCCGCAGCGCCCGCACCGCGCCGTTCTCGTCACCGACGAACTCCTCGGTGGACGCGGCGTAGACGCGCTCGCCGCCCTCCTCGTGCGCGGAGGAGACCCGGTAGATCATCGGGTAGGTCGGCCACGGCTGGTTCTCCGCCCTGGTCTTCGGCGGCCGCGGCATGATCTCCAGCTGCGTCACCGACAGCGCCCCCTGGCGGTGCGAGGTGCCGAGGCAGTCCGCGCCGGTGTCGCCGCCGCCGATGATCACCACGTGCTTGCCCGCGGCGCTGATCGGCGAGGCCGCCCCGTGCCGGTTGGCCAGCGGCAGGAACTCCATCGCCTGGTAGATGCCGTCCAGGTCGCGCCCGGGCGCTGGCAGGTCGCGGGCGACCCGCGCGCCGCCGGCCAGCACGACCGCGGAGAACCCCGCCAGCTGCGCCGCCGACTCGACGGCCGCGCCGGTCACGAACCTGGTGCCCTCCGCCTCCATCTGCGCGAGCCGCCGGTCCAGGTGCCGCTTTTCCATCTTGAACTCGGGGATGCCGTAGCGGAGCAGCCCGCCGACCGCGTCGTCGCGCTCGAAGACGGTCACCTGGTGCCCGGCCCGGTCAGCTGCTGCGCCGCGGCGAGCCCGGCCGGGCCGGACCCGACGACCGCGACCGTGAACCCGGTGCGCGTCTCCGGCACCACGGGGACGACGCCGCCGTCCGCCCAGGCCCGGTCGATGATCTCGACCTCGACCTGCTTGATGGTGACCGGGTCAGCGTTGATGCCGAGCACGCAGGCCGACTCGCACGGCGCCGGGCACAGCCGCCCGGTGAACTCGGGGAAGTTGTTGGTCGCGTGCAGCCGGTCGGCCGCGGCCGCCCAGTCGGACCGGTAGACCAGGTCGTTCCACTCGGGGATGAGGTTGCCGAGCGGGCAGCCGTTGTGGCAGAACGGGATGCCGCAGTCCATGCAGCGCGCCGCCTGCCGCTCGGTCCGCTCGCTCGCGAACGGCTCGTACACCTCGCGCCAGTCCGTGAGCCGGACGTCGACGGGACGCCGCCGCGGCGTCTCGCGGGCAGTCGTCAAGAAGCCCTTGGGGTCACCCATGATCTACTTCCCCTCCTAACCGTGGGCCGCGGCCATGACGGCCTCGTTGACGTCCCGGCCCTCGCGCTCGGCGGCGGACGCCGCGATGAGGACCCGCTTGTAGTCCTTCGGCATCACCTTGGCGAACCGCGGCACCGCCGACTCCCAGTCGGCGAGCAGCCGGGCGGCCACCGCCGAGCCGGTCTCCGCGTGGTGCCTGGACACGACCTCGTGCAGGAACTCCAGGTCGGCGTCCTCCAGCGGGTCGACGTCGACCATCTCCCGGTTGAGCCGGGCCGCGTTGAGGTCGAGCACGTAGGCGATGCCGCCGGACATGCCCGCCGCGAAGTTCCGCCCGGTCGGCCCGAGGATCACCACGCGCCCGCCGGTCATGTACTCGCAGCCGTGGTCGCCGACGCCCTCGGCGACGGCCAGGGCGCCAGAGTTGCGGACGCAGAACCGCTCGCCGACCGCGCCGCGCAGGAAGATCTCGCCGCCCGTCGCGCCGTACGCGATCACGTTGCCCGCGACGACCTGGGTCTCCGCCTCGAACGGCGAGTCGGGGGACGGCGCGACGACCAGCCGGCCGCCGGACAGCCCCTTGCCGAGGTAGTCGTTGGCGTCGCCGGTCAGCCGGAGGGTGATGCCGCGCGGCACGAAGGCGCCGAACGACTGGCCCGCGGAGCCGGTGAACGCCACTGTGATCGTGTCGGCGGGCAGTCCCTCGCCGCCCCACCGCCTGGTCACCTCGTAGCCGAGCATGGTGCCGACGGTCCGGTTGACGTTGCGGATCGGCAGCTCCAGGCGAACCGGCAGGCCCTCCTCGAGCGCGCCCTCGGCGAGCTGGATGAGCGTGTTGTCGAGGGCACGGTCCAGGCCGTGGTCCTGCTCGGTGACCCGGTGCAGGGCCATCGCGGGCCGGTGCCCGTCGAGCGCTCCCTCCGGCGCGTGCAGCACCGGGGCGAGGTCGAGCCCGGCCGCCTTCCAGTGCTCGACGGCGAGCGCGGTGTCGAGCAGGTCGACGCGCCCGATGGCCTCCTCGATCGAGCGGAGCCCGAGCGCGGCGAGGTACTCGCGGACCTCTTCGGCGATGAACTCGAAGAAGTTGACCACGAACTCCGGCTTGCCGGAGAACCGCTTGCGCAGCTCGGGGTTCTGCGTGGCGACGCCGACCGGACAGGTGTCCAGGTGACAGACCCGCATCATGATGCAGCCGCTGACGACGAGCGGCGCGGACGCGAACCCGAACTCCTCCGCGCCGAGCAGCGCGGCGATCACCACGTCCCTGCCGGTCTTGAGCTGGCCGTCCACCTGCACGACGATCCGGTCGCGGAGCTTGTTGCGCAGCAGCGTCTGCTGGGTCTCGGCGAGGCCGAGCTCCCAGGGCGCGCCCGCGTGCTTGAGCGAGGTCAGCGGGGCGGCGCCGGTGCCGCCGTCGTGCCCGGAGATCAGCACCACGTCGGCGTGCGCCTTGGACACGCCCGCCGCGACCGTGCCGACGCCCACCTCGGCGACCAGCTTGACGTGCACCCGGGCGGCCGGGTTGGCGTTCTTCAGGTCGTGGATGAGCTGCGCCAGGTCCTCGATCGAGTAGATGTCGTGGTGCGGCGGCGGTGAGATCAGGCCGACGCCGGGCGTGGAGTACCTGGTCTTCGCGATCCACGGGTACACCTTGTGCCCAGGCAGCTGGCCGCCCTCGCCTGGCTTCGCGCCCTGCGCCATCTTGATCTGCAGGTCGTCGGCGTTGACCAGGTACTCGCTCGTCACGCCGAACCGGCCGGACGCCACCTGCTTGACGGCGGAGCGCCGCAGGTCGCCGTTGGGGTCGGGGCTGAACCGGTCGGGGTCCTCGCCGCCCTCGCCGGTGTTGGACCGGCCGCCGAGCCGGTTCATCGCGATGGCCAGGGTCTCGTGCGCCTCGGCGGAGATCGACCCGTAGGACATCGCCCCGGTGGCGAACCGCGTCACGATCGACGCGACCGGCTCCACGTCGTCAATTGGGATATCCGGGGTCTCCGCGTGAGCGGTCATCGCGGACGGGAGCAATGCCGTTGCCAATGTCGCGCGGAGGCGCAGCCGGGGGCTCCCGGGAGACAGCGTCGATTCCCTTGATGCGGAGCAGGCCGCGCAGCGTCTTCAGCTTCGCCGACTGGTCGTCGATCAGGGAGGTGTACTCCTTGAAGATCTCGTACCGGCGGGTGCGCGTGGCGTGCTGCAGCTTGAACACCGTCTCCGGGCTGAACAGGTGCGGCTCGCCCTCGCGCCGCCACTGGTACTCGCCGCCGGTCTCCAGACGGCGGTGGCTGAGCCCGGCGCGCGCCCGGCCCGGCCACGGCCGCGCGTCGGGCCGCCTCCTCGGCGAGCACGGAGAACCCGACGCCGCCGAGCCGGGAGGCGGTGCCGACGAAGCAGGTGCCGATGACCTCGTCGCCGAGGCCGATCGCCTCGAAGATCTGCGCGCCGGTGTAGGAGGCGACGGTGGAGACGCCCATCTTGGACATGACCTTGAGCACGCCCTTGCCGAGGGCCTTGATGAGGTTCTTCTCCGCCCTGTCCGGCGTGATGGCCTGGCCCGCGGCGCTGACGAGCTCGCCCGTGGCGGCGAGGTCGCGGACGGTCTCGATCGCCAGGTACGGGCAGATGGCGGCGGCGCCGTAGCCGACGAGCAGCGCGATGTGGTGCGTCTCGCGGGCGTCGCCCGACTCGACGATGAGGCCGACCCTGGTCCGGGTCTTCTCCTTGATCAGGTGGTGGTGCACCGCGCCGGTCAGCACCAGCGACGGGATCGGGAATCAGCTTGTCATGTTCGGGGCCGCGGTCGGAAAGCACGATGAGGCGGGCACCGTTGAAGATCGCCGTCGTCACCTCGGCGCAGATCTCGGCCAGCCGCTCCCGCAGGGCCTCGCCCCTTTCGACGGCGCTGGCGCCGGCCGGGTCGAAGCGGCCGTCGACGACGTGCGTCGCGAGCCCGGGCATGTTCCCGTCGTCGTTGATGTGCACGAGCTTGGCCAGGTCCTGCTCGCCGATCACCGGGAACGGCAGCATCACCTGGCGGCAGGACGCCGGGCCCGGGTCGAGCAGGTTCTGCTCCGGGCCGATGTTGGTGCCGAGCGAGGTGACGAGCTCCTCGCGGATCGCGTCCAGCGGCGGGTTGGTGACCTGCGCGAACAGCTGGGTGAAGTAGTCGAAGACCAGCCGCGGCCGGTCGGAGAGCACGGCCACCGGGGTGTCGGTGCCCATCGAGCCGATCGGCTCCGCGCCGGCCCGCGCCATCGGGGCGAGGATGACGCGCAGTTCCTCTTCCGTGTAGCCGAAGGTGCGCTGCCGGGTCAGCAGGTCCGCCGCGGTGGGCACGACCCGCTCGCGGTCGGGCAGGTCGTCCAGGTGCACCAGCCCGGCGTGCAGCCAGTCCTGGTACGGGTGCTCGGCGGCGAGGACCGACTTGACCTCCTCGTCCTCGACGATCCGGCCGGCGGCCGTGTCGGCGAGGAAGATGCGGCCCGGCTGGAGCCGGCCGCGGCGCACGACGCGGGCGGGCTCGATGTCGAGCACGCCGACCTCGGAGGCGAGGATGACCAGGCCGTCGGCGGTGACCCAGTACCGGCCCGGGCGCAGGCCGTTGCGGTCGAGCACGGCGCCGATCACGGAGCCGTCGGTGAACGCGATCAGCGCGGGGCCGTCCCATGGCTCCATCAGCGCCGCGTGGAACTGGTAGAAGGCGCGGCGCCTGGCGTCCATCTCCTCATGGTTCTCCCACGGCTCGGGGATCATCATGAGCAGCGCGTGCGGCAGCGACCGGCCGCCGAGGTGCAGCAGCTCCAGGCACTCGTCGAACGACCCCGAGTCCGAGCCGTCCGGGTCGATGATCGGGAACAGCCGCTCGATGCCCTTGCCCGACTTCGACACCGGGATCAGCGGGGAGGCGAGCATCGCCTCGCGGGCGCGCATCCAGTTCCTGTTGCCCTGCACGGTGTTGATCTCGCCGTTGTGCGCGACGTAGCGGTAGGGGTGCGACCTGGGCCAGGACGGGAACGTGTTGGTGGAGAACCTGGAGTGGACCAGGGCGAGGTTGGACGCGTAGCGCTCGTCGGACAGGTCGGGGAAGAACGGCTCGACCTGCGGCGCGGACAGCATGCCCTTGTAGACGATGGTGCGCGTGGACAGGGACGCGAAGTAGACGCCGGTCTCGTGCTCGGCCCGCTTGCGCAGGCAGAATGCCATCCGGTCGAGGACGCAGGCCGCTCTCGCCCGCCTCGCCCGCCACGAACAGCTGCGCGAGGTAGCGGCAGTGCCTCGAGCGCGCCCGCGCCGCACGCGGCCTCGTTGTGCGGCACGTCGCGCCAGCCGAGGACGGTCAGCCCCTCATCGGCGGCGAGGTCGGCGATGTGGGCGCAGGCACGCTCCCGTTCGGAAGCCTCGGTTGGGAGGAAGGCCAGGCCGACGGCGTAGCCGCCGGCCTCGGGCAGGCCGAACCCGGTGACCGCGCGGAAGAACGCGTCGGGAATCTGCGTGAGGATGCCGGCGCCGTCGCCGGTGTCCGGGTCTGCGCCGGCGGCGCCACGGTGCTCAAGATTGCACAGGACGCGGAGGGCGTTGGCCACCACGTCGTGGCCACCTCCGGCCCGCAAGTCTGCGACAAAGCCAACGCCACAGGCGTCGTGTTCGAAACGGCTGTCGTAGCAGTCCGTTCGTCGCGGCAGGCACCATCAATTCTCCTGTCGTCATATCTCCGCTGAACTGCGCTTGCTGCGGGGGGACGACGCTGGCCCTGCTGCTACACGTAAGTTACATAGAGATTACATGACTGGTGAAATCCTTACCAGAGTGGCTTGTGAGCTTCTGGATGGGACTGGTGCACGTGCGACGCGTGCGCAATAGGTAGATGACAGCGCCGACGGACACCGATACGCCGGAGAGCTCCCCCGGTGCGGAGCTCCCGGGATGATCGGTAGGGTGAGCGATACCCAGCCAAAACAGGCCGAAACCGCCGATCGCAGTGACCATTGGCCCGTGAGCGAAGGCATCAATCCGGCGTCGGCGCTGGCGTCCCGCCGCCGGCTACCGCGCCAACGATACCCGCTGCTACATCCGCTATCACCCGGTATAAGAAGTTCGCCTCCAAATGTGGGGAAATTCTCACTGACAAACGCACGGCGCAGCGGCGAGCAGCCCGATCCGGCGCGCGCGCTCCGCGCTTCTTGCTGTTATAAGGGACTCCTGCCCCTGGAGAAGATCAGCGGACTGCTGTGCCCGCTATGGCGGGCACAGCGATCCACCGTGACGGCTCGCCGTGAGGCGCTCGCGCGCTTCTTGCTGTTATCAGAGGGCTCGGCCTGCCTGCGCGAGGATGCGCGGATAGTTGCGCTCCTCCAGGGTGCGCAACTATCCGCCATGACGGGCTTGATCGGGAGCGCTGCACGCTTCTTGCTGTTATCACGATGACGGCACAGGCGCGCCGGACCGGCGAGGACGGCGGATGCGGTGGCACCGCGCGGGTGGTGGGCGTTTGGGCACACAGAGGGCGCACGGGCAGGCCGCCAGGGCAGCCGGCGCGGCAGGCGCAGGCGCTTCTTGCTGTTATCCTCGGCGGACGCCCTGGGCCAGGTCCGCGGTGAGGTCGCGGACCGCGGCGACGGCGTCGGCGGGGGTGGCCGCGTCGGCGATCCTGCGGACGTAGGCGGAGCCGACGATCACGCCGTCGGCGAACTCCGGCGACCTGCCTGGCCTGAGCGCCGGTGGAGACGCCGACGCCGACCGCGGCCGGGAGGCTGGTGTGCTCGCGGATGCGGGCGACCACGCCGGCGGCGCTCGAGCTGACCGCGTCCCTGGCGCCGGTGATGCCCATCAGGCTGACCGCGTAGACGAAGCCGCGGCAGAGCCTGGTGATCGCCTCGACGCGCGGCGGCGGCGAGGACGGCGCCACCAGGAAGACGCGGTCCAGGCTGGTGGGCGTCGGAGGCCTCAAGCCAGGGCCCGGCCTCTTCCGGGGTCAGGTCCGGGGTGATCAGGCCCGCGCCGCCCGCGCTCGCGAGGTCGCGGGAGAACGCGTCGGGGCCGTACTTGTCGACCGGGTTCCAGTAGGTCATCACCAGCGCGGCGGCGCCGGCGTCGGCGACGGCCTGCACGGTGTCGAAGACGTCCTTGATCTTCGCGCCGCCCTTGAGCGCGCGGTAGACGGCGTCGGCGATCACCGGGCCGTCCATCAGCGGGTCGGAGTAGGGCAGGCCGACCTCGATGACGTCCGCGCCGGCCTCGACCATCGCCACGGCCGCCTTGATCGCGGTCTGCTTGTCGGGGAAGCCGGCGGGCAGGTAGCCGACGAGGGCGGCGCGGTCCTCGGCGGCGGCCTTCTCGAACGCGGTGCTGACGGTGCTCATGCTGCTCTGTTATCCCTTACACGCCGAAGTAGGCGGACGCGGTGGACACGTCCTTGTCGCCGCGACCGGACAGGTTGACGAGGATCAGCGCGTCCGGGCCGAGCTCACGGCCGAGCCGCATAGCGCCGGCGACCGCGTGCGAGGACTCCAGGGCGGGGATGATCCCCTCGGTCTTGCAGAGGGCGGCGAAGCCCTCCATGGCCTCGGCGTCGCTGACGGAGCGGTACTCGGCGCGGCCGGTGTCCTTCAGCCAGGAGTGCTCGGGGCCGACGCCCGGGTAGTCGAGCCCGGCCGAGATCGAGTGCGTGTCGAGGGTCTGCCCCTCGGAGTCCTGCAGCACGTAGGTGCGCATGCCGTGCAGCACGCCGGGGCTGCCGAGCGACAGCGTCGCCGCGGACCGCTCCGGCCTGCCGTCGCCGTCGCCGCCGGCCTCGCAGCCGATGAGCCGCACGCCCTCGTCGGGGATGAACGCGTGGAAGACGCCGATCGCGTTGCTGCCGCCGCCGACGCAGGCGACGACCGCGTCGGGGAGCCGCCCCGTCATCGCCAGCACCTGCTCCCGCGCCTCGACCCCGATGACCCGCTGGAAGTCGCGGACCATCATCGGGAACGGGTGCGGGCCGCCGACGCTGCCGATGCAGTAATGGGTGTTCTCCACGGTGGTGACCCAGTCGCGGAACGCCTCGTTCATGGCGTCCTTCAGGGTCTTCGTGCCCGCGGTGACGGGGACGACGGTCGCGCCGAGCATGCGCATCCTGGACACGTTCAGCGCCTGCCGCCTGGTGTCCTCCTCGCCCATGTAGACCACGCACTCGAGGCCGAGCAGCGCGCACGCGGTCGCGGTCGCCACGCCGTGCTGGCCGGCGCCGGTCTCGGCGATGACCCGCGTCTTGCCCATCCGCTTGGTGAGCAGCACCTGGCCGAGCACGTTGTTGATCTTGTGGGAGCCGGTGTGCGCGAGGTCCTCGCGCTTGAGCAGGACCCGCGCACCGCCCGCGAACTCGCTGCCGAACCGCTTGGCCTCGGTCACCAGGGTGGGCCGGGCGGCGTAGTTCTTGAGCAGGTCGTTCAGTTCCCCCGTGAACGCCGGATCGGTGCGCGCGGCCTCGTACTCCTTGGCGAGCTGCTCGATGGCCGCCATTAGCGACTCGGGGGCGAACAGGCCGCCGTAGACGCCGAAGTGCCCGGCGGTATCCGGAACTGGGGAGATATCGGGTTCTGCGGGTGCGGTACTCACGCCCGCCACCTTATCGTGCGGGCCGGGCTCGCCACGCGGGTCCCTACGGGTCGCTCGCCGCGCAGGGCCGGGTGGGAGCCGGCGGTGACCAGGTCGGCGACGGCGGCGCGGGGGTCCTTCTCCGTGACCAGCGACTCGCCGACGAGCACGGCGTCCGCGCCGGACGCCGCGTACGCCAGCAGGTCGTGGGGGCCGCGGACGCCGGACTCGGCGATCTTCACGACGCCCTCGGGGATGCGCGGCGCGAGCCGGGAGAAGATGCTCCTGTCCACCTCAAGGGTGGCCAGGCTGCGCGCGTTCACCCCGATGACCGTGGCGCCCGCGTCGACGGCGCGGTCAAGCTCCTCGTCGGCGTGCACCTCGACGAGCGGCAGCAGGCCGATGGACAGGGCCCGCTCCACCAGCGAGACGAGCGCGGACTGCTCCAGGGCCGCGACGATCAGCAGCACCAGGTCGGCGCCGTAGGCCCGCGCCTCCCAGAGCTGGTAGGAGCTGACCACGAAGTCCTTGCGCAGCACGGGGATCTGCACCGCCCGGCGCACGGAGGCCAGGTCCTCGAGCGACCCGCCGAACCGGCGCTGCTCGGTCAGCACGCTGATCACCCGCGCGCCGCCTGCCTCGTAGTCGCCCGCGAGGGCGGCCGGGTCGTCGATCGTCGGCCATGGCGCCGCGCGACGGGCTGGCCCGCTTGACCTCCGCGATGACGCTGACGCCCTCGGACTTGAGCGCGGCCATCGCGTCAAGCGGCGACGCCGCCTTTCTCGCCATGTCCTTCAGCTGCTCAAGCGAGACGCGCGACTCGCGCTCCGCCAGGTCGGCGCGCACCCCTTCGAGGATCTCGTCGAGCACACTCACCGCGGTTTCGTCGTCTCCTCAAATCGGAAATGTTGCGCCACTGATGCTAGCCGCCGCCGGAACGCGCTCCCGGAGGCCCCCCTGGAGTTTGCCTCCGCTATGCATTCGGCTTACGTTCACGTGGCGCGGCCGGCGCGCCGCACCCGACTCACTGGGTCCGACTCACGCGCCCGACTCACTGGGCCCGGGCGCTCTCTGCCCCGCTCGGGTCGGGCTCGGCGGGTCCGTCCTCGGTCGGGTCCTCGCCCTCGTTGAGCGACTCCCACATCGTCGCCGCGTCCCGCGGCCGCGCGCCGGCCCGCGCGCCCGCCTCGGCACCGCGGCGTCCCCGGGGCGTCGTACCTGGCCGACATCACCGGCCAGTCCTGGCCGCGCAGCGCCGTGGCCAGGCCCGCGACGAAGATCAGCAGCGCGCCGATGAGGACGGCGACGTGCCATGGCGCGCCCGTCATGATCGCCTGGCCGGTCGACCCCGAGACGACGAACGACCCGCCGCCCGTCGCGCCGCCCGTCGTCGACCCGGCCGCGCCGGAGGCGGCCGCGGACTCGGGCGACGCGACCTTGGACGCCGCGACCGAGACCACGGTCGCGGCGGTGACGGAGGTCATGATGGCGGCGCCCGCGCCGGCGCCGAACAGCGCGAGCAGCACCCCGGCGGCCCGCCTGACCACCCCCCTGGTGGCGATCACCGCCGCCAGGCCCGCCAGGGCGGCGAGGGCGAGCGCGCCCGCCAGCGGCACGAGGTCGTTGCCCGATACGTTTACCACCTGCGGGCCCAGCGGCTTCGGCTGGGTGAAGACCGCCTGCGCCCACCGCTCCCTGACCGCGAGAAGCACGAGCCCGGCGCCGACGGCGCCGGCCAGCAGGGCGAAGGCGTACTCGCGCTTGGCGGTCATGACGTGGCCGAGGCGGGCCGCTCGCCGGGCACGTGGTCGAGCACGTCCGCGTCGAAGCACGTGCGGTCGCCGGTGTGGCAGGCCGCCCCGACCTGGTCCACCTTCACCAGGATCGTGTCGCCGTCGCAGTCCAGGGCGACCGACTTGACCCACTGCTGGTGACCTGACGTGTCGCCCTTGACCCAGTACTCCTGGCGGCTGCGCGACCAGTAGGTGCAGCGGCCGGTGGTCAGCGTGCGGTGCAGCGCCTCGTCGTCCATCCAGCCGACCATCAGCACCTCGCCCGTGTCGTACTGCTGGGCGACGGCGGGAACCAGGCCATTAGCGTCCCTCTTGAGCCGGGACGCTACCTTCTGGTCCAGGTTCGACGGGCGCACCGCGTCTGTCATCGTGAGGCTCCTCATCGGCGAGTACTCTAATTTTGCCCCGCTGCCCAGCAATTTCCCTGGTGGAGCGCAAAATTAGAGCACTGGGGCTGACCGCCCCTGCCCGGGGCACTGTTACAGCCTACGATCTCCCCGAGCCGCCCCCGCAAGCGGTTTACCTGGCTGCCGGCCAGCCGCGAAGTCAGCGCTACCGCTTCCGGCCACGTGGGAGTCAGTCAAGCACGTGGGAGTCAGTCAAGGTGGAACAGCTCCTCGGCGGGCGCCCACCGCTCGCCGTCCGCGGCCGAGTCGAGTGGCTGCTGGCACGGATCGGTGAGCTGCCACCAGCGCCGCGTCGCCTCGTCGGCGGCGATGGCGGCCATGTCCGCGGCGTAGTCCTCGCCTGCGTACTCCAGGTAGCTGAACAGCAGGCCGTCGCGAAGGAAGATCGAGTAGTTCCGCACGTTTGCGCGGGACAGCGCGGCGAGCACGTCCGGCCAGACCGCGCGGTGCAGCTCCCGGTACGCTTCCTCATGCTCCGGGCGGAGCCGGATGACCGAGGCGACCCGCATCTGATCACTCCTTCGTAGCGCCGGCGAGCATACCGGATACCAGCGCGCGCTGGGAGAAGAGGAAGACCAGCAGGATCGGCGCGATGGCCAGCAGGGTGGTCAGCGCGAGCTCGGGACGGTCGGCAGCATCACCAGCGGCAGGAATGAGGTTATTCCAGTTGCCCACGAAGGAGAAGAACGTTGCCCACGAAGGAGAAGAACGCGACGAGCGCGATCACCGGCCCCGCCAGCGGCAGCGCCACGTGCCAGAAGCCCACGACCGCGCACATGTTGCAGTCGTGGCTCCGCCGCCGCCCCGTGACCCCGGAGGACCAGGGCCACGGTCCGTCCCGTCACGCCGGCATCGGCTAGGGGCGGGTCGTCATGCCTAGCCCGCACGCTCCTGGTCAGGCGGGATCACGAGCCGGGGAGAGTCCAGGCACCCTCGACTTCCTGCTCGGGACCTGGGAGGTCGACCGGTCGATCGAGGACCACCGCTCCGGGACCCGGGGCTCCTTTCACGGAACCGCCGTGCTGGCAGTCGATCCCGACGACGGACGGCCCGCTGACTGCCGCGCGCGGTACGACGAAACGGGGGAACTGACCTTCGGCGCCCACGCGGGGCCGGCGTCCCGGCACCTCCGGTACGCCGCCGGGCCGGGCAGCGCGGTCGTGCGCGTCAGCTTCGCTGACGGGCGTCCCTTCGTCGACCTCGACCTCAGCGGCGGCAGCTGGCGGGCGGTGCACCAGTGCGGGACCGACCGCTACGAGCTCACCACGATCGTTCGGTCACGGCACGTCGTGGAAGAGCACTGGCACGTGCGGGGCCCGGGCAAGAGCTACGACGCCGTCACGACCCTTACGCGGATGCGCGGCTGAGCTGACGTCCACCCGGCGGGACGTCCGCCGGCGGAGTGAACGGGCCTACGATTCTCCTCGTGACCTATGCGCAGGACGAGCGGGCGGCACTGGCCGCGCTGCTTGACGAGACCGGGCCGGACGGGCCCACGCTTTGCGACGGCTGGCAGACCAGGGACCTGGTGGCGCACCTCGTGCTGCGCGAGCGCCTGCCCGATGCCGCCGCCGGCGTGATGGGCGGCCCGCTCGCCGGCCACACCGCGCGCGTCCAGCGACAGTACCTGGACCGGTACTCCTATCCCGCGCTGATCGCGATGTTCCAGGCAGGGCCGCCTTCCCTGTCGCCGTTCGCGATCCCGGGCGCGGACGAGGCGGCCAACACCGTCGAGTACTTCGTCCATCACGAGGACGTGCGGCGCGGCGCGCCCGACTGGGCCGAGCGCGAGCTGCCCGCCGGCCTTCAGGACGCGCTGTGGAAGCGGCTCAAGGGCGCCCGGATGTTCCTGCGCGGCGCCCCGACCGGGATCGCCCTCGTCCGCGCGCCCGGCGGAAAGGCCGAGAACGTGATCGAGGCCAGGCCCGGGCCGCGGGTCGAGGTCGTCGGCTCACCCGGCGAACTGACCCTGTGGTGCATGGGCCGGGCACGGGCCGCGCACGTCACGCTGCGCGGCCGCGACGACGCGGTCGCCAAGCTCGGCGCCTGGCGGCGCTGACCTCCGGGGGCTGGTCGACGGACGCTCGGGCACCCAGGACCCAGTTGACTCACCGGAGTCAGCTGGACTCTCGCCAGGTGCCGGCGGGCCTGAAACGACCGCGATTTTTGCGATCAGGCCCGTCGGTGCCTGGCAGCCGTGGGATATGTCCCCCGGGAGGTATCAGTAGCGGCCGCCGCGGCGGATTTCGCGCCTCCGTCCGCTGCTGACCAGCTTGTAGGCGACGTAGCCACCGCCCGCGACGAGGGCGAGGAAGAACAGCGTGCCGATCAGCCCCATGATGAAGCTGACCACATGGCCGAGCACGACGAACAGGACGATCGCCGCGATCACAACAGCGCCAACCTTGATGACGTTCACCTCGGCGCCCCCTTTCTATTCGGGCACCTTCGATAATAGTCGTGATAACCACGGGTAGGGCCTCAGGCAAGGCAGACTCGGGGAAGAGTCAGGGAAGAGTCAGGGTAAACCCGGGTACGTGCCCGGGCCGCCTCGGCGCGAAGGGATAGTGCACATGCAGGCGTTTGGGATAGACATCGGGGGTTCGGGGATCAAGGGCGCCCCTGTGGACCTCGACACCGGCAAGCTGACCGCGGACCGCAAGAAGCTCCTCACCCCGCAGCCCGCCACGCCCGACGCGGTCACCGAGGTGGTCAAGGAAGTCGCGCAGTCGTTCGGATGGACGGGTGTTACCGGGGCGACCTTCCCCGGCGTCGTGATCGGCGGCACCATCCGCTCCGCCGCGAACGTCGATAAGTCATGGATCGGCGCTGACGCGGCCGGGCTGTTCGGCAAGGCGATCGGCACCGACGTGGCGGTGCTCAACGACGCCGACGCGGCGGGGATCGCGGAGATGAAGTTCGGCGCGGGCGTCGGCGTGAAAGGGTCGGTGCTCATGCTGACCTTCGGCACCGGAGTCGGGTCCGCGCTGTTCACCGACGGGGTGCTGGTGCGGAACACGGAGTTCGGCCACATCGAGATCCGCGGCAAGGACGCGGAGAAGCGGGCCTCGGAGCGCGGCAAGACCGACCACGGCTGGAGCTGGAAGGAATGGACCGTGCGCGTGTCCGAGTACCTCCAGCAGATCGAGGCGCTGATGTCCCCCGACCTGATCATCGTCGGCGGCGGGATCAGCAAGGAATCAGAGAAGTGGGTGCCGCTGCTGTCCGGCGTCCAGGCGAAGATCGTGCCGGCCACGCTGCAGAACGACGCCGGCATCGTCGGCGCCGCGATGGCCGCCGCCGGGGCCGCAGGCGCCGAGTAGCCGCAGGTCACCGGGCGCCGGCCCGGTGACCGGGCGAGACGGGTGCGCCCGGCTGCCGGTGCGGCAGCCGGGCGTACCCGGTTGACTAGGGCCGGCCCGGAGGGGCATGACAGAAGGCAGGAATGCCGCTGCGAGTGACCGGAGGCCGAGGTGACCATAGAAATCTCTGTCGAAACGTACCTGTTCACGTGTGCGCGATGCGCTACCCGATGGACCGAGAGTTACCAGGTCAATGAGGTGATCGACGACGCTGGCGCCGTCCGGTCCTTCTACCGGCACGGCGGCGTCCCCTGCGAGGCCCCGGTCAGCGGGAACGTGGAGTGCCCGGAATGCCACGCCACGCACGTGACGCAGGGACCCGCTCTACGGCCTGGTCCCCGACGTGGACCTGACGTGGGCCAGTTTCCGCGCCCCGTGCCCGTTTCCGTGCCCGCGCCCCGCGGCAGCGCTGAAACGGGCACCGGCGCCTCCCCGGCCCCGCCGCCGCCCGCGGCGCACTCCTGGCGGCGCTTCAAGTTCTCCGCCGTGGTCACGCTGGACGCCGTGGGACGGTCCAGGCGGCAGTACCTGAGCGGCGTTCCCGGCCTCATGGTCCGCGTGCCCGTCCTGCCAGCGGCCCACCCAGCGGCACTACTTCCCCGCCGTTTTCTACACCGACGACGACCGCCCGCTGCGGCCGGGCGACAAGGGCGTCCCGGTGATCATCTCCGTGCCCGACGACGACGCGTCTGGCTACTTCCAGTCCGGGCAGCACTTCACGCTGTGGGACGGGAAGGACGTCGGCCACGGCACGGTCGCGCAGCGGCTGTTCCTCCAGTACCGGTGACGCCGTCAGCGGACCGGGTGGCCGGCCGCGCGGAGGGTGTCCTTAACCTCGGCGATGCGGAGTGCGCCGAAGTGGAAGACGCTCGCCGCGAGCACCGCGTCCGCGCCCGCGTCGATCGCGGGGGCGAAGTGGGCGAGGGCGCCGGCGCCGCCGCTGGCGATGACGGGCACGGTCACGGCCTCGCGGACGAGGCCGATCAGCTCGAGGTCGAAGCCGGCCTCGGTGCCGTCGGCGTCCATCGAGTTGAGCAGGATCTCGCCCGCGCCCAGGTCGGTGGCGCGGCGGGCCCAGTCGACGGCGTCGATGCCGGTGCCGGTGCGGCCGCCGTGCGTGGTGACCTCGAAGCCGCTCGGCGTCGGCGGGGCGGCCTGGCCCGACGCGCCTGGCGTCCACCGACAGGACCATGCACTGCGAGCCGAACTGCCTGGCGGCCTCCGCGATGAGCTCGGGGCGGGCGATCGCGGCGGTGTTCAGCGACACCTTGTCGGCCCCCGCCCGCAGCAGCGCGTCGACGTCGGCGGCCGACCGGACGCCGCCGCCGACCGTGAGCGGGATGAAGACCTGCTCGGCCGTCCGGCGGACCACGTCGTACATGGTGTCCCGGCCGCCGCTTGAGGCCGTGATGTCGAGGAACGTGAGCTCGTCGGCGCCTTCCGCGTCGTACCGGGCGGCCAGTTCCACCGGGTCGCCCGCGTCACGGAGGTTCTCGAAGTTCACGCCCTTGACCACCCGGCCCGCGTCGACGTCGAGGCAGGGGATCACGCGGACGGCGACGGTCATGATGTGACCTCCCTGGCCGCCTCGAGGGCCTGCTGGAGGGTGAACGCGCCCGCGTACAGGGCCTTGCCGACGATCGCGCCCTCCACCCCGATGGGGGTGAGGCCGGCGAGGGCGCGCAGGTCGTCGAGGGAGGAGACGCCGCCGCTCGCCACGACCGGCGCCTTGGTGCGGGAGCAGACGTCGCGGTACAGGTCCAGGTTGGGGCCCTTCAGCATGCCGTCCTTGAGCACGTCGGTGATCACGTACCTGGCGCAGCCCTCGGCGTCGAGGCGCTCGATGGCCTCGTGCAGGTCGCCGCCCTCGCGCGTCCAGCCGCGGGCGGCCAGGGTCCGGCCCCGGACGTCGAGGCCGATCGCGACCCGGTCGCCGTGCGCGGCGATGACCTCGCGGACCCAGCCCGGGTTCTCCATGGCGGCGGTGCCGATGTTGACGCGGGCGCAGCCGGTCGACAGGGCGCGCTCAAGCGAGGCGTCGTCGCGGATGCCGCCGGACATCTCGACCTTGATGTCGAGCTTGCCGACGACCTGGGCGAGCAGCTCGGCGTTGCTCCCCCGCCCGAAGGCCGCGTCCAGGTCGACCAGGTGCAGCCACTCCGCGCCGGCGGACTGCCAGGCGAGCGCGGCGTCGAGGGGGTCGCCGTAGGACGTCTCGGACCCGGCGGCCCCCTGCACGAGGCGGACCGCCTGCCCGTTAGCCACGTCGACGGCGGGCAGCAAAACCAGCGTGCTCAAAGGGTCTCCAGCCAGTTGGTGAGGACGGCGGCGCCCGCGTCGCCGGACTTTTCCGGGTGGAACTGGGTCGCGGCGACCGTGCCCTGCTCGACCGCGGCGGCGAAGGGCTCCCCGTGCTCGGTGACGGTGATCTTCGCGCCGGCCCCGAGCAGCGGCCCGGAGTCGCGCATGCGCAGGGCAAAGGAGTGGACGAAGTAGAAGCGGGTCCCGTCCGGGATGCCCCGGAAGAGCGGGCTGCCCTCCGGGGGGCTGACGGTGTTCCAGCCCATGTGCGGCAGGACCGGGGCGTCCAGGCGGTCGACCGTGCCGGGGAAGACGCCGCAGCCCGGGGTCCTGCAGGCCGAACTCGACGCCCTCGGCGAACAGGATCTGCATGCCGACGCAGATCCCGAGGACCGGGCGGCCCGCCTCGACCCGGCCGGCGATCACCTTCTCGCCGCCGATGCCGTGCAGCCCGGCCATGCAGGCCGCGAACGCGCCCACGCCCGGGACCACCAGGCCGTCGCACCCGGCCGCGGCGTCGAGGTCGGCGGTTACCGTGACGTCGGCGCCCACGCGGGCGAGGGCGCGCTCGGCGGAGCGCAGGTTCCCCGACCCGTAGTCGAGGACCACGACCTTAGGTCTCATGGCTTGGTGTCCAGGGTCAGCCGCATCCGTTCGGAATCTTTCTCTTGAGTCTTCGGCGCTTAGAGGACGCCCTTGGTGGAGGGAACGCCCGCGGACCGCGGGTCGAAGGCCGCGGCGGCGCGCAGCGCCCGGGCGACGGCCTTGAACTGGGCCTCGACGATGTGGTGGGGGTTCCTGCCGTACAGCACGTGAACGTGCAGGCAGATGCCGGCCGAGAAGGCGAGGGACTCCCAGATGTGCCTGGTCAGCGTGGTGTCGTAGCTGCTGCCGATCATCGGGGACATGCCGTCAGGCTCCGCGTGGACCACGTAGGGGCGGCCCGACAGGTCAACCGCGGCCCTGACCAGGGTCTCGTCCAGCGGGACGAGCGCGTCGCCGAACCGCTGGATGCCCGACTTGTCGCCCAGGGCCTCCTTCAGGGCCTGGCCGAGCGCGATCGACGTGTCCTCGACCGTGTGGTGCGCGTCGATCTCGGTGTCGCCCTTGGTACGGACGGTGAGGCCGAGGCAGCCGTGCTTGCCGAGCTGGTTGAGCATGTGGTCGAAGAACGGGACGCCGGTCTCCACCTCCACCGGCCCGGGGCCGTCGAGGTCGAGCTCGACGAGGAGCTGGGTCTCCTTGGTCTCGCGGGTGACCCGGCCGACGCGGGTGCCGGGAAGGCCGGAGGCGGGAGGGACGGGAGGGGGGGCGGTCATAGGTTACGGTCCTCCTTCAGGGCCTGCTTGAATGCGTCGTTCTCGGCGGGGGTGCCGACGGTGACGCGGAGCCAGCCCTTGGGGCCGGTGTTGCGGATGAGGACACCGCGGTCGAGCAGGCCCTGCCAGACGGCGTCGCGGTCGTCGAAGACGCCGAACAGCACGAAGTTGGCATCGCTGTCGGCGACCGTCAGGCCGTTTCCCCGTAGCCATCCGACCAGGTCGTCACGGCTCCGCCGGAGCGCCTCCACGGTCGCGAGCGGCTCGTCCCTGTTCGCGATGGCGGCCCGCGCGACGGCCTGGGTGACCGTGGACAGGTGATACGGCAGCCGCACCAGGAGCAGCGCGTCGACCACGGCCGGGTCGGCGGCGAGGTAGCCGAGCCTGGTGCCCGCGGCGGCGAAGGCCTTCGACATCGTGCGGGTGACGACGAGCCGCGGCCTGCCCGGCAGCAGGGTGAGCGCGCTCGGGGTGCCCGCGCGGGCGAACTCCGCGTACGCCTCGTCGACCACGACCAGGCCGGCGGACGCCTCGTAGACCTGCTCGATGAGCCCGAGGGGCACGGAGGTACCGGTGGGGTTGTTCGGCGAGGTAACGAACACGACGTCGGGCTGCCGGGCCCGCACCTGCTCGGCGGCGGTGGACAGGCCGTAGTCGGCGTCGCGGCTGCCCTCGATCCACTCCGTGGCGGTGACCTGGGAGATCAGCGGGTGCATCGAGTAGGACGGCTCGAAGCCGAGCGCGGTGCGGCCGGGGCCGCCGAACGCCTGGAGCAGCTGCTGGATGATCTCGTTGGAGCCGTTCGCGGCCCAGAGCTGCCGCGCGGTGAGGCCGTGGCCGAGGTAGTCGGCGAGGTCCTTGCGCAGGTCGACGGCGTCCCGGTCGGGGTAGCGGTTGAGCGTGCCCGCGATGCCGGCGACCGCGTCCGCGATGGCCTTCCTGAGGCTCTCGCTCGGCGCGTAGGGGTTCTCGTTGGTGTTCAGCTGGACCGGCACGTCCAGCTGGGGGGCGCCGTACGGGTGCAGGTGACGCAGGTCGTCGCGGATGAGGCCGCGGATCAGGTCGCCCGTGCCTGCCGGGCCCGTCCCTGCTTGGCTAGCGGTCACTGGCCCGCCTCCCGCGTCTTCGTAGCCGCTGTCCTCGGAACCCGGGCGCGGACGGCCGCGACGTGCGCGAGGAGGTCCTCGGCGCCGCCGAGGGCGTCGACCCGCGGTGCCACGGCGGCGAGGGAGTCACGGTCGCACTCGATGACGTTGACGACCTTGAGGTAGGGGTAGACCGACAGGCCGCTGGTGTGCCGCGCCGTGCCGCCCGTCGGCAGCACGTGGTTGGAGCCGGCCAGGTAGTCGCCGAGCGAGACCGGGCTGTAGGGGCCGACGAAGATGGCGCCGGCGTTCCTGATCTGGCTTGCCACCTTGGCGGCGTCGTCGGTCTGCACCTCCAGGTGCTCCGGCGCCCAGGCGTCGGACACCTTCCGCGCGGCGGCGAGGTCGTCGACGAGGACGTAGCCGGCCTGGCCGGACAGGGCGGTGACGACGCGCTCCCGGTGCTTGGTGAGGGGGATCTGGCGGGCCAGTTCGGCGTCGACCCGGGCCAGGGTGCCCGGGTCGGTGGTAATGAGCAGGCAGGCGGCGAGCTCGTCGTGCTCCGCCTGGCCGATCAGGTCGGCCGCGAGGTGGGCCGGGTCCGCGGTGTGGTCCGCGATGATGCCGATCTCGGTCGGGCCGTTCTCGCCGTCGATGCCGACCGTGCCCTGCAGGATCCGCTTGGCGGCGGCGACGTAGACGTTGCCAGGCCCGGTGATCACGTCGACCGGGGCGCACTCGTCGGTGCCGTAGGCGAACATGGCCAGGGCCTGCGCACCGCCGACCGCGTGCACCTCGGTGATCCCGAGGAGGGCGCAGGCCGCGAGGACGGCGGGGTGCGGCAGGCCGCCGAACTCCTGCTGCGGCGGGGAGGCCACGGCGATCGACTCCACGCCGGCGGCCTGGGCGGGCACCACGTTCATCACGACCGACGACGGGTAGGCCACGAGGCCGCCGGGGACGTACACGCCCGCCCGCTCGACGGGGACGAACCGCGTCGAGACCGTGAGGCCCTCGGCCGGGAGGCTGTCCTTGCGGCCGGGCAGCTGGGCCTCGTGCACCACGCGGGCCCGGCGGGCGGCCTCTTCCAGGGCGTCCCTGACGGCGGGGTCGATCGCGGCGAGGGCGTGCGCGATGGCTTCTTCTGGTACCCGGGTATGCGCGAGGTCCACGCCGTCGAAGCGTTGCGTGTACTCGCGGACGGCCGCGCCGCCGCGGACGCGCACGTCCTCGGTGATCGGCTTGACGAGGCTCACGGCGCGGTCCACGTCGAGGGCGGCGCGCGGCAGGACGCCGTCGAGGGCCTGGCGGGTGAGGCCGGCCGCGTCGCGCCCGCGCAGGTCAATGAGCGTAATTACGGGACTTGCCCCGCTGTCCGAAGTCACCCGCCTAGTTTACGAACGCCGCAGGCGACACGCGGAAACGGTCCACATGCTGGACACCCGCCGTCAGGCCGCCGCCCGGACCCGGGTGAACTTCTGCAGCTGGTGGGCGTCCGCCGCGGCCGGGTCGACGCCGTTCTGCCTGGCCCCGAAGGTGTAGGCCACCTCGGCGACGTACAGGTCGCCGCGGGAGTCGACCGCGATGCCATGCGGGGCGATGAAGTTGCCCGGCGCGGTCCTGCTGACGGTGCTCGCGCCCCAGCGGGCCACGATCGACCCGTTGCGGTCGAAGATCGTGACCCGGCCCGGGTGGTCCTCGCGCATGAAACCGTGCGTGAAGGAGCCCT
Organism: uncultured Actinomycetota bacterium; assembly: GCA_963850115.1. Classification (GTDB taxonomy): domain Bacteria; phylum Actinomycetota; class Actinomycetes; order Streptosporangiales; family Streptosporangiaceae; genus Trebonia. Next base: position 217,066 of record CAWKKG010000010.1, on the reverse strand, counting down.
TGCCCTCAGGCCGCCACAGCTCGGCCACGTAGCAGTAGCCGACGGCGTCGAAGGCGAGGTGACAGGGGCGCTGCACGTCGGTCCACTCAGCGAGGTACCGGCCCTCGGGATCGAAGAGCTGAATGCGGTCGTTCTCCCGGTCGCACACGTACACCCGGTCGTCGGGGTCGACGCCGATGCCGTGCGGCAGGTGGAACTCGCCGGGGCCGACGCCCACCTCCCCCCAGGACAGCAGCAGCTCACCGTCCGGGGAGAAGGCGTGGACGCGGCAGTTGCCGTACCCGTCCGCGACGTACACGCGCCCGGCGGAGTTGATCGCCAGGTTGGTGCAGGCGTTGAACGGCTCGCCCGGCCGGACCACGGTCTCGACGTTGTGGATGACGAAGGGCCCGCCGTCCGCGCGGCCGGTGTCGGAGGGCTGCCCCGGCCGCCCGAGGGTCATCAGCAGCTTTCCGTCCGGCGTGAACTTCCGCACGGTGTGGTCACCGTTGTCCACGGTCCATACCGAGTCGTCGGGGCCGACGGTCAGCCCGTGCGGGTTGGTGAAGCCGTCACCGCCCCAGGCGGTGATGAACGTCCCGTCCGGCTCGTACACCAGCACGTTGGAGTCGAACCTGGTCAGCAGGTACACGCGGTCCGCCGAGTCGATGCCGACGGCGGACACGTCGCGGTGGGTGATCCCCGCCGGGACCCGCTCCCACTGCGCGTCGGCGTCGTACCTGAAGCCGTCCGCCCGCGGCGGGTTGCTATCTCCTCGCACTGCCTCTCCTCATTGGTCAGGCCCGGCGCGGCCGCTTAGTCGCTCGCCGTGCCGCCCAGGTCGAGCGTCGCACGGGCCGTCCGCCAACTCCAGGGTTAGCGCCCGCTGCCGCGGGTGGCGGGGGCACGGGTCGCCGACGGCACGGGCGCGGACGGCTGTGACGCCCGCGCCGGGAGCGCGGTCGGGGTTGGGGAGGCGAGCGGGGAGCTGGGGGTGGGCGTCGCCGAGGCGGCCGGGGTCGCCGAGGCCGTGGAGGTCGGGCGCGGGACGGTGACCGGGCTCGCGGACGGCCGCGGGGTGCGGCGCGGTGCGGGCACGGGCCGGGGCCGCCCGCCGGCAGGCCCGGCCCGTGCCCGGCCGGCCCGGCGGGCTGGACGGGGGCGGACGGCGCGGCGGCCCGGCTCGCGATCGCGGTTCCCGCGCCCGCCAGGATCGCGACCGCGCAGGCGGCGACGGCGACGGCGGCGAGGCGCCGGCGCGCGCGGAGGCGGCGGCCCCTGGTCATGATCTGGGTCACGTCGACCGGGTCGCCCTGGTCACCCGGTGACTTGAGCGCCATGCGCAGCGTGGCGCGGTCGAGGTCGGTCATGGCCGGTCACTTCCGATCGGCTCGGCGGGAAGGGCGTCGTCGGCGCGGACGCGCAGCTTGGCGAGCGCCCGTGAGCTGGTGGACTTGACGGTGCCGACGGTAATGCCAAGGTCCCTGGCCACCGCCGCCTCCGACAGGTCGAAGAGGTAGCGCATCACGATCACGGCGCGCTCCTTCACCGTGAGGGTGGCGAGTGCCCCGGTCAGCCAGTGGCGCAGCGCCACCGCATCGGCGGGGTCCGGGGTGCCCTCCTGTTCCGGCAGGTCGCCGACCGGGTACTCGCGGAGCCGGCGGCGCCAGCGGTCGGTGACGTGGTTGACGAGCACCTTGCGGGCGTAGGCGTAAGCGTCGTCCCGGCGAACGCGCGGCCACGCGGCGTAGGTGCGCACCAGGGCGGTCTGCGCGGCGTCCTCGGCGTTGTGCCGGTCGCCGGTGAGCAGGTAAGCGGCGTGGCGGAGTCCCCCGTAGCTCGCCTGTGCGAAAGCGGCGAAGTCATCGTCTGAACGTGTCATACCGTCCTTACTCTGCAGCGGAATGCCTTCCCCGCGGGCCGAAGAGGCGACTCACCGGTCGGCCGCCCCGCGGCCAGGGGGACGCCTGGCGCGCCGGGCCCCGCTCGTTCTATTACGGCTGCGCGCGGTGAAAGGTTGCTGCCCGGGCGGCACAACTTTTCGCCCGCCGCGACGTATTTCCCGGTGTTCGGGTCATCGCTAACGCGTTAAGGAGCATGCAGGTGCGGACAAACGATAAGACGGCTTTTGGTCCGGTTGGCCCCGTGCTTGGCGTCGCCGCGCTCGGGGTCGCGGCGGGGCTGGCCCTGGCGGGGTGCTCAGGTGCCGCTGCGGCCGCCGGGGGCGGCCACGCCTCGTCCGGCGCGTCGCGCACCGCGAGTGCCTCAGCCCCGCTGGGCACGGCGGTGTCCACGCCGGCCGCCCAGCCCACGGCCGCGCCCGCCGGCGCCTCATCCTCGGCCGCGCCTGGCACCGTCGCGCCCTCGGCCGTGCCGACCGCCCCGAGCCCGGTCGCGTCCGCCGCCAGGGCCGGCCGCGGCTCGACCCCGGTGCCGGTGCCGACCCGCGTGCCGCCCACGCGGGGCACCTGCACTCCGACGCCGGTGCCGACGGCGCAGGCCGGCCAGCCGGGCAGGCCGTGCGCGTCCGCGACGCCCACCGCGCCGGGCTCGCCCGCGCCGGTTCCCTCGCCCACCAAGGACGCGCGGGTGCCGGCGGCGAGCCCCGTTCCCTCCCGCTAGGGAGACGCGCGAGAGGAGGCGGGCGGGACGGGTAGTCAGCCGCACCCGTTCCGCTGACTCGTCCGCGGGCAAGGGGCGCACCCGCACCGGCGGGACCTAGCGCGGCCGCTGAGCGGGGGCGGGGCGGGTGCCCCACTCGGCGACCAGCAGCACGATCGCGGTAAAGAGCGGCCAGAACGCCAGGGCGGTCTTCGAGCCGAGGGCCAGGGAGGCGGAGAAAAGCGTGCCGTTGGCGCTTGACCCGAGCTCATGGTTGTAGCTTGACAGCCCGACCTGCTCGCCGAGCCACAGCATGACGAGCCCGCCGGCCAGCGCGCCGAGGATGAGCGCGGCCGCCACCGCGGCCCTCGCGGTCCCCTCACGCGGGGAGACCGCGAACCGGTAGCCAAGCACGCCGGTGAGCAGGCCCGCGACCACGGCGATCGCGCAGAACCAGACGTCCGCGCCGAAGAACGCGCGGGTCTCCGCGTTGACCACCTGGGCGGTCCCCGTGCCGACCTCCTCCAACAGCGCCCGGGGGGCGAACTCGCCCCAGATCAGGCCGCCGAGGAGGCCAAGCACAGCGCTGCCGACGAGCGCCGCCGCGACCCATGCGACGGTCGAGCGCGTTCCGGGCAGGCTGCGCGAGCCAGGTACCTCTGGCATCTCTGGCACCGTTGTCATCTCTGACATCGCACCTCCGCTTTCTTCTGGTGATCGTAGCTGGGAATGAGCGGCTGCGGGCACGGCAGCCCGCCGCGGCGCGTTTGAGTGCCCGCGCCCCGGGCAGTCGACGGCGGCAAGCCGATCTTCTGGAGGTCACAGTGTCAGCCGGCACCATTATCTTGATCGTGGTCATCCTGGCCATCGTGGCCGTCGCGGCGACGGTCGTGAGCACGCGGATGAGGCGCAGGACGACCGAGCGCAACCTCGTCGGCCCTGAGTATGACCGCCTCGTGGACGAGGTCGGCCCGCGCAAGGCGAGGGAAGAGTTCGGGAAGCGCCGTCGGCGCGTCGACGAGCTCGGCATCAGTCCGCTGAGCGCCGAGCGGACGACCGGCTACGCCGGCCAGTGGGACACGGCGCAGCAGCAGTTCGTCGACGCCCCGGCGGAGGCCGTGACCGCGGCGGGCGCGCTGATTACCGCCGTCGCGGCGGACCGCGGGTACGAGGTCACCGACCATGACCAGCTCTTGACGGACCTTTCCGTTTACCACGGGCGGTATCTCGACGGTTACCGGAACGCGCGGCAGACGACCGCGCGGGCGGGCGAGGCCACGACCGAGGCCTTGCGGCGCGCGCTGCTCGGTTACCGGGGCCTGTTCCTCGACCTGCTCGATTCGCCTGAGGGCGACGGCCCGGCGCCCGGCCTGGAAGCAGACCCGGGCACGGGCCAGGTCCCGGCTCAGCGGCCATGGAAGCAAGTCACCCAGGGACGTCACTGGAAGACCCGGCAGCAGGAAAGCAACGACGTGGCGGCTAGCCGGCCGTAGCGACAAGACCGCAAGGAGAGGAACCCAGCCGATGAGCTCGCAACCCAGCCAGCCAGTCGAGGACGGCCGGCCGACAGAGGACGAGGGCCGGTCGTTTACGAGAGGGATCGGCAGCATGGTCGCCCCGCGGCGGACGACGAGACCGCTCCCCCGCCCCGGCCGACGTTCACCGCCCGGACGAGCGAGCCGCCGCTCACCGTCGTGCCCGAGCCGGCCTCCCCGCCGGATGACACGGTGCCGGGTGACACGGTGGTTGACCCGGTAGCGGACACGGCCGTTGACACCGCCGAGCCGGGGATCACGGTCCCGCCGGAGCCGGCGACCGGCGCCGGACGACGAGGCGGCCATCGCCGCGGTGCCTGCCGCCGCGCCCGGCGCCGTCCAGGCCCGCCGGTCGGCCAGGGACTGACGGACGGCGACACCATGGCCGGGCGGCCGTCGCCGATCACCGCTGACCTGGACGAGCCGCTGCTCGCCGACGTCGCCGGGCTCCACGTGCGGTGGCAGCGGGTGCAGGCCGGGTTCGTCGACGACCCCAGGGAAGCCGTGGGCGACGCCGCCGACCTGATCGAGCAGACGGCGCAGGCCATGGTCGGCGCGCTGCGGCAGCGGCAGCGGCAACTGCGCGTGCTGTGGGAGCACGGCCCGGGCGGCGAGCCCGCGGCGCCCGGCGCCGACACCGAGCACCTTCGGCAGATGATGCAGCGCTACCGGGCGCTGTTCAACCAGCTCTGCCGGCCGTAGCGCGGCCAGCCGGAAGTCCGGACGCTCCCGCTACCCGCCGAGCGCGCGGACTTCCGGCATGACCGACGCGACCGCGTCGATCATCGCCGCCGTCCAGGGGCCGCGCGGTGCCACCATCGCGTGCTCGAAGCCGAGGGCGGACAGCTCACTCAGCCGGGCGAGGAGCGCGGCGACGCTCGCCGCGCTGCCGTCGGTTAGCACGGAACCGGTGCCGACGGTCTTCTCAACGCGCGCGTAGTCGCGCCCGGCGTCGTCGCACTGGCGGCGCAGGACGTCCAGCTTGTGCTTGAAGTCGACCTCGTAGCGGGAGCCGGGCAGGTCGGGCAGGTGGCATGCGTCCCCGTACCGGGCGACGAGCGGCAGCGTCTTCTTCTCGCCGCCGCCGGCGATGAGGATCGGCGGGCGGGGCCGCTGCACCGAGTTCGGCGAGTTGAGCGGCCGGGCCAGCCGGTAGTACCGGCCGGAGAAGGGGCTCTCGTCGCCGTTCCACATCTGGTGCGCGACCTGGAGCAGTTCCTCGAGCATCGCGAACCGCTCGGCCAGCGGCGGGAACGGTATGCCGAGCCCCTCGCCCTCCCAGGGGGTGCCCGGCCCCTGCGGCGGCGGGTTGAACGGCGCGCCCGCGCCCACGCCGAGGTACATCCGCCCGCCGCTGAGCACGTCCAGGGTGGTGACGGCCTTGAGCAGCACGCCCGGGTGCCGGTAGGCGACGCTCGTCACGAGGGTGCCGAGCCTGAGGTGCTTCGTCTGCCCGGCCAGGACGCCGAGGGTGGCGTACGCCTCCGGCATCGGTGACTCCGGCGGGAGGCCGCCCAGGCGGATCTGGAAGAAGTGATCCATGACCCAGAGCGAGTCGAAGCCCGCGTCGTCGGCCTGCCGTGCGAGGTTGATGATCGTGGTGCCGAGCTGGCTGACCGGGACCGGCCAGGAGAAGTCGCCGAACGCAAGTCCTAGCTTCATCGAGTAGGCTCCTTGTTCGTTAGCCAGGTAATGAAATCAATTATAAGCCGGCTAACGACATCGGCGGCTGACATTCCCGCGAACTTGCCGGCGTACGCTTAGCGTGCCATGCCCGAGACATCCAGCCAGCCCGCCCCTGACCTCGCGCAGCGCCGGGCCCGACAGCGACGGCTACCAGCCCGGTGACTTCGAGGACGCCTTCCGGCTCGCCAAGCACGCGCTGGCGCAGGCGTCGACCAGCGTGTTCGCCCGGCATGGCGTGTACGAGGGTCAGCAGTTCGTGCTCCGCCGCCTGTGGCGCGAGGACGGCCTGACCCCCGGCCAGGTCGCCAAGCAACTCGGCCTGGCGACGCCGACGGTCACCAGGGCGGCCACCCGGATGGAGGCGGCGGGACTGCTGCGCCGGGAGCCGCACCCGAGCGACGGGCGGCTGGTCCGGCTCGTGCTGACCGCCCGGGGACGGGAGCTTGAGCAGGTCATCGGCCCCGAGATGCGCGTGCTGACCGAGCAGACCCTGGCCGGCTTCAGCGCCGCGGAACGGGCGGAGCTGCTCAGGGCGCTGCGGCGGATGGCCAGTAACCTGTCGGGCGACTGATTCCGGGTCGCCGGCGGGCGCTCGGCGCGGTCACACGCGGTCGAACGGCTCGGGGTAGGCGAACTCGCCCCGCACCGCCGGGTCGTAGTCGGAGAGCGCGCGGACCTGGAAGTGCTCGCCCCACTCCGGGTGCCCGGGGGTGATCCCGTAGTCACTGGCCGGGCCGAAGCCGAACCGCGGGTAGTACTCCGTGGAGCCGAGGAGCGCGACCAGGGGCTCGTGCAGGGCATCGGCGGCGCCGAGGACCGCGTGCATGAGGGCCTTGCCGACGCCGCGCCGCTGCCAGTCCGGGCGGACCGACAGCGGGCCGAGGGCGAGCGCGGGCGCGGGGCCGACAGTCCCCCGCGTGCAGGCGACGTGACCGATCACGGCCCCGTCCGGTCCCGCGGCCACGAGTGACAGCTCGGGAATCCACGCCGGGCTCGCGCGCAGGCAGTCGACGAGGGCCGCCTCCGCCGGGACGTCCTCGCCCGGCCGGGCGAACGCGGCCGCCGTGACCGCGCGGACCGCCGGCCCGTCCCCGGTCGCTTCCCTGCGTACAAGCACGACCGCACGATGCCAGGGCGGCCGTGACCGCGCAACTGGTTTTAGCTGGCTATGCAGGAAGGGCCGAGGAGCTGCTTCAGGTCCGCTTGCAAGGCCGGACCGGGGGTGACGCGGAGCTTGTCGTCGAGGCGGACGACCGTGGTCTTCTGGTTGCCGCGCAGCCTCAGGTGGACTTCCGTGGTGCCCGGGTGGGTGCGCAGCACGTCCCGGAGCTGTTCGACGACCGGGGGGACGCACTTCGTGACCGGCAGCTGCAGCACGATCGGGGCGGTTCCGTCCGAGCCGGTGGTGAGGTCGGGGATCGTCAGGTCCATCGCGATGAGCTTCGGCACGTCGTCGCGCTTGTCTACCTTGCCCTTGACGATCACGATCGCGTCGTCGGCGATCGCCGTGGCGTAGAGCTGGTAGCTGTTCGGGAAGAACAGCACCTCGATCGCGCCGCCGAGGTCTTCGAGGGTCGCGGCGGCCCAGGCGTCGCCCTTCTTGGTGACCTTGCGGGTGACGCCGGACAGGATGCCGCCGATCTTGACCATCTGGCCGTCGTTGCGGCCGCCCTGCGTGCTCGGCGGCACCGGCGGGCGGTCGCCTTCCTCCTCGTCGCTGTCCTCGCCGGTGGCCATCAGCTCGGCGACCGAGATGTCGGTCCCGTTCGCGATGATGTGCTCGATGCCGAGCAGCGGGTGGTCGGAGACGTAGAGGCCGAGCATTTCCCGCTCGAAGTTCAGCCGGGTCTTCTTGTCCCACTCGGTGTCGGGGATCGCCACCTCGAACGCGGCCTCGGCCTGCTCGTCGCCGCCGAAGAGGCTGTCCTGGCCGATCGCCTCGTTGCGCTTGAGGTCGATGACCGAGTCGACGGCCTGCTCGTGGATGAGCACCAGGCCCTTGCGCGGGTGGCCGAAGGAGTCGAACGCGCCCGCCTTGACCAGGGACTCGATGACGCGCTTGTTGCAGACGACGGCGGGGACCTTGCGCAGGAAGTCGGCGAAGCTGGTGAACTCGCCCTTGGACTTGCGGGTCGCGACGATCGCCTCGACGACGTTCGCGCCGACGTTGCGGATCGCGGCCATGCCGAACCGGACGTCCGCGCCGACGGCGGCGAACGTGGCGACGCACGCGTTGACGTCCGGCGGCAGGACCTTGACGCCCATCCGGCGCGCCTCCGACAGGTACAGCGCGGACTTGTCCTTGTCGTCGCCGACCGACGTGAGCACGGCGGCCATGTACTCGGCCGGGTAGTTCGCCTTGAGGTACGCGGTCCAGTAGGAGACCAGGCCGTAGGCGGCGGAGTGGGCCTTGTTGAACGCGTACGCCGGCGAACGGGACCAGCACGTCCCACACCGCCTGGATGGCCTTGTCGGAGTAGCCGCGCTCCCGGCAGCCCGCGTGGAAGGGCTTGAACTCCTTGTCCAGGATCTCCTTCTTCTTCTTGCCCATCGCGCGGCGCAGCAGGTCGGCCTGTCCCAGCGTGTAGCCGGCCAGGATCTGCGCGGCGCGCTGCACCTGCTCCTGGTAGACGATCAGGCCGTAGGTGGGCACGAGGATCTCCTTTAGCGGCTCTTCCAGCTCGGGGTGGATCGGGGTGATCTCCTGCTGGCCGTTCTTGCGCAGCGCGTAGTTGGTGTGGCTGTTGACGCCCATCGGGCCGGGCCGGTAGAGGGCGCCGAGGGCCGAGATGTCCTCGAAGTTGTCCGGCTTCATCTGGCGCAGCAGCGTGCGGTAGCCGCTGGAGTCGAACTGGAACACGCCCAGCGTGTCGCCCCGGGTCAGCAGCTCGTAGGTGGGCTTGTCGTCCAGCGGCAGGTCGAGCAGGTTGATGCTGAGGCCCCGGTTATCCTCGATCGCCTTGACCGCGTCGGCCATGATCGTCAGGTTCCGCAGGCCGAGGAAGTCCATCTTCAGCAGGCCGAGGCCCTCGCAGGTCGGGTAGTCGAACTGCGTGATCACCGCGCCGTCGTTGGGCCTGACCCAGATCGGGATGTGGTCGGTGAGCGGCTCGGCGGACATGATCACGCCGGCCGCGTGCACGCCGGGCTGGCGGATCAGGCCCTCGATGCCCCGGGCGGTGTCGATGATCTGCTTGACGTCCGCCTCGGTGTTGTACAGGTTGCGCAGGTCGCCGGCCTCGCCGTAGCGGGGGTAGTCCTCGTCGAAGATGCCCGACAGCGGGATGTCCTTGCCCATCACCGCCGGGGGGAAGGCCTTGGTGATGCGGTCGCCGACGGCGTAGGGGAAGCCGAGGACCCGGGTCGAGTCCTTGATGGCGGCCTTCGCCTTGATCGTGCCGTAGGTGATGATCTGGGCGACCTTGTCGCTGCCCCACTTCTGGGTGACGTAGCGGATGACGTCGGCGCGGCCACGTTCGTCGAAGTCGATGTCGATGTCCGGCATCGAGATCCGCTCGGGGTTGAGGAACCGCTCGAAGATCAGCCCGTGGTCGAGCGGGTCGAGGTCGGTGATGCCCATCGCGTAGGCGACGATGCTGCCCGCCGCGGAGCCACGCCCTGGGCCGACCGCCACGCCGTTGTTCTTCGCCCAGTTGATGAAGTCCGCGACGACCAGGAAGTAGGCCGGGAAGCCCATCTGGGTGATGATGCCGATCTCGTACTCGGCCTGCTTGCGCCGGGTGTCGTCGATGCCGTTCGGGTAGCGCTTGGCCATGCCCTCCCAGACCGTGTGGGCGAACAGCGCGTCCTCGGACTCGAACTCCGCCGGGATCGGGAAGCGCGGCATCAGGTTGACGAACTCGAACATGCCGCTCGTGTCGACCCGGTCGGCGATCAGCAGCTGGGAGTTGCGGCAGCCTTCCTGCCAGATGTCGCTGTTGTTGACCGCGTACATCTCGGCGGGGACTTGATGTAGTAGCCGGAGCCGTCGAACTTGAACCGGTCCGCGTCCGCCAGGGTCTTGCCGGTCTGGATGCACAGCAGCAGGTCGTGCGCCTTGGAGTCGGATTCCTTGCTGTAGTGGGAGTCGTTGGTGACCACCGGCGGGATGCCGAGCTTCTTGCCGACCTCGATCAGGCCGTCGCGGACCCGCCGTCTCGATGTCCAGGCCGTGGTCCATCAGCTCGAGGAAGTAGTTCTCCTTGCCGAAGATGTCCTGGTAATCGGCGGCGGCCTTGAGCGCCTCGGCCTCCTGGCCGAGCCGCAGCCGGGTCTGCACGTCGCCGGACGGGCAGCCGGTGGTGGCCATCAGCCCCGCCGCGTGCTCGGCGATGATCTCCCGGTCGAACCTGGCCCACTTGCCCAGCGCGCCCTCGGCGAAGGAGCGGCTGGTGAGCTTGAAGAGGTTGTGCAGGCCCTCGTTGTCACGCGCCCAGATCGTCTTGTGCAGGTAGGCGCCTGAGGCGGAGACGTCGTCCGCCTTCTGGTGCGGCTGGCCCCACAGGACGCGGTTCTTGTTGCCGCGGTGCTCCGGCGCGACGTAGGCCTCGATGCCGATGACCGGGGTGATGCCCGCGTCCTTGGCCTGCCGGTGGAACTCGGCCGCGCCGTACATGTTGCCGTGGTCGGTCATCGCCACGTGGGTCATGCCGTGCCTGGAGACCTCCTTGAACATCTCCTTGAGCCGGGCGGCGCCGTCGAGCATCGAGTACTCGGTGTGCACGTGCAGGTGGGCGTAGGGGGTGTCAGCCATGTGCGATCATCGCCTCCTGCAAGTGCCGTTCAGTTGTCAGCGCCTCTGAAGTACCAGTGCCGCTGAAGTCGCCGACCGGAAGCGCGCACGCTCCGCACCGCTGTTCCCAGGGGGTACTCGGGTCAGCGGTCGGGACGGCTCGAACCGGTGTGCGTCTAACCTTAGCGGGTTCCGCGGCCGGGTTCTCGTTGCCGCGCCGGCCGGGCGGGCGGGCGGCTGGTTAGGGCTGGACCTCGTCGATGCGGACCTCCCAGCGGGAGCCGGCCGAGACGGTGACGAGGGCTATGACCTTCTTTCCCTGGGCGGCGTGGGGCACGCGGAAGGTGAGCCCGGCCGGGTCGTCGCCGTTCCCGCACCGCGTGCCCCACTTCAGGCCGATCGCCGGGCTGGTGAGGTGAGCGCTGCCGGCGCCGATGCAGTTGAGCCAGAACACCATGCTCGACTTGGCGATGAAGCCGAACTCGCGCGGGGCGGTGCCCGTCTTGCCCTTGACGACCAGCTTGTACGTCACGTTGTCCTGGCCGACCCACGACGCGGGCACGGGGAACGGCGCGAAGTTCTTCGCGCCGCCCCCGTCCGGATGGGGCCGATGGCCGCCGAGTCGACCGTGGCGCCGGCCGGCGCCACGCTGCAGCCGGCGGCGAGGGCAAGGCCGGCCAGGGCGAGGCTGACCCCGAGCGCATTACGGAGCGGGTGGTGAATCGGCACGTTCATGCAACACCTTCCGTGGCTAGCTTTCCGCGGCGAGGACTTCCAGGACGTGCGCGAGGTCGTCGGGGTACGGAGACTCGAAGGTGACCTCGCGGCCGGTCGACGGGTGCTCGAAGGAGAGGCGGACGGCGTGCAGCCACTGCCTGGTCAGGCCGAGGTGGGCGGCGAGCACCGGGTCCGCGCCGTAGAGCAGGTCACCGCAGCACGGGTGGTGCGTCGCGGCCATGTGCACCCGGATCTGGTGGGTACGGCCCGTTTCCAGGCCGACGCTGAGCAGGGACGCGGCCCGGAACGCCTCGATCGTGTCGTAGTGCGTGACGGAGGGCCGCCCGCCCGCGACGATGGCGAAGCGGCCGTCGCCGGACGGGTGCCTGCCGATCGGGGCGTCGATCGTCCCGCGCAGCGGGTCCGGGTGCCCCTGGATGAGCGCGTGGTAGGTCTTCGACACCGTCCGGTCGCGGAACGCCTGCTTCAGCGCGCTGTAGGCCGACTCGGACTTGGCCACCACCATCACGCCGGTGGTGTTCGCGTCCAGCCGGTGCACGATGCCCTGCCGCTCGGCCGCGCCGCTCGTGGCGACCCGGTGCCCGGAACCGAGGAGCCCGCCGATCACCGTCGGCCCCGTCCAGCCGGGCGTGGGGTGGGCCGCCACGCCCGCGGGCTTGTCGACCACCACGATGTCGTCGTCCTCGTACAGGATCCCCATGCCGGGGACCGGCTCGGCCTTGACGGCCTCGGCCCCGGTGACCGGCGGGGGCGGCAGCGTCACGACCAGCTCGGCCCCGGCCGTCACCCGGTCGGACTTCGACGGCTGCCTGCCGTCGACCAGCACGTCCCCGGCGGCGATCAGCTCGGCCGCCCCGGTCCGCGAGAAGCCGAACATCCTGGCGAGGGCCGCGTCGACCCGCTCGCCGTCGAGGCCCTCGGGGACTTGAACCAGCCTGTCGGCTCACGGCTCCGCCTGCTCCGCTGGTTCCGGGTCCTCGTCGGCCGGCGCCCCGGCGCCCGCCAGCAGGTCCCCGTGCTGGTCAACCCGGTGCTGGTCAACCCGGGGCTCGTCAACACTGTGCTCGTCAACCCGGGGCTCGTCAACGCTGCGGGTACCGTCCAGGTGGTAGCCGCGCATCGCGAGAATCACGGTCAGGATGCCGCCGCAGACGATCGCGGAGTCGGCGAGGTTGAAGATCGGGTAGTACCTGGGCACCACGCCGATCCAGTCGACGACGTCGCCGCGGAACAGCCCCGGGGCCCGGAAGATGCGGTCGCCCAAGTTCCCCATCGCGCCGCCGAGCAGCAGGCCGAGCGCGATCGCCCAGCCGGCCGAGTACAGCTTCCTGGCGGTGCGCGCGATGTAGACGATCACGCCGAAGGCGATGACCGTGAACACCGCCGTCTCCCCCGTGCCGACGCTGAACGCCGCGCCCGGGTTCCTGGTCAGCCAGAGGTCGAAGACGTTGCCAAGCAGGTGCACCGGCTGGTCGGGGCGCAGGTGCGCGACAACGACGGCCTTGGAGATGATGTCGGCGGCCAGCACGAAGGCCGCCACGCCGACCAGCACGGCCACCCGCCGCCTGCGCGCTGGCTGGCCGCGCGCCCGGTTCGCCGGCCACAGGGCCGGCCGGGCTCAGCGGCGTTCCTGGCGCTGCTTGCACGCCACGCACAGGGTCGCCCGCGGAAATGCCTGCAGCCGCGCCTTCCCTATCGGCTTGCCGCACGATTCGCACACTCCATATGTTCCGGCCTCGATCCGCACGAGGGCGTGCTCGGTCTGCTCAAGCAGCTCGCGCGTGTTGTTGCTCAGCGCGAGCTCATGCTCCCGCTCGAACAGCTTAGAGCTCGTGTCGGCCTCATCGTCACCGGCCTCGCTCGCCGCGTCACCCAGGCGCGCGGCGATCTGCGCTTGCGACTCGCCGAGCTCGGCGCGCAGCGCGACTGCTTCCTTCTCTAGCTCGATACGGAGCTCGGTGAGCTCGGCGTCGGACCACGGTTCCTCGCCAGGCCGCACCGGCAGATCGGCGGCCCCGTGGTTGGCAGCACTGTGCGGCGCAGCGGTCATGTGCGGTTCCTCGGATCGTAGATTCGGACAGACAACGGAGAATACGGCTCCGTTGCCTCACCCGCAAACCCGTTCGGTGTCAGCAGAATTCCCGCCGCCTCCGCTCGCCGCGAAGCGCACTCGCGCCGGCCAAGTGGAGTCCGGAGGAACCCAGGGAAAAGGCGGTGCGCGGGCGCATCCGCCGCGCGGGAAAGCCCCATGAAAGTACTCACGCAACGACAACGCGCGCGCGTTCCCCGGCCATCCACTAAGCCAAATCTAAACGGGATCCTTGCACATGACGCTCGCCGCCGTCGAGCGAGCGGGCGCGCCTCTCCCGCGAGCCAAAGGGCGCGCCCCTGCCCCCGGACTGAGGAGTGAGGGAGCGAGGAACGAGCGGACGAGCGACGAGGGAGGAGGCAGGGGTCCCGAGCGCCCGGAGGCGAGCGGGGGCAAACACTGTGGGCGGGATACTATGGGGGAGCTTTGAAGGGGACAGCTGCCACGGAACGCAGCGCCGAGCGACCCGGGGACGGTGCGAGCCCGGGAGCGTGCGCCGTGGACCAGATCACCCCGGAGCGGCCGGAAGAAAGGCCCTCGCCGGCCCGGGTTCGCGCCCGGACCGCGGCGCGGCGGCGGCAGAGTAGAGCCGGCAAGACCAAATACAAGGGGTCCGAACGGATGCGGCTTACTCCGTATCCCTTTCTTCCTGTTTTGCCGGGCAGGCCAAAGGCCGGGCTAACGCGGGAAGCAAAGGGCTCGCCGTACGGGCAAAGAGGGTGGTACCGCGGGGCGGCGGAAACCCGTCTCGTCCCTCTGGCTGAGCTGTTTCGCTGACGCTGGAGGAAGACCTGAAATGCCGGATTCGGGCACAGCAGTCTCTCGGGGAGACGACCCCAAGGAAAGCGGACCAACGCCCGCAGCCACCGGAAACGCACTCGGCGCCGAAGGCGCCGTCCCGGGGCCGGGCCCCGGCGAGGGGGAAATGGGGGAGGGACTCCCCCATGCGCGGGGGGGTCACCGGGGGGGTCGTCCCCCCGGGGGAAATATGCCGGCCTTGCCCGCCCAGCCCGACCTCCCCGCGATCGAGCACGAGATGCTCGCCCGGTGGAACCGGGCGGGGACCTTCGAGGCGTCGCTGAAGCAGACTGAGGGCGCGCCCCGGTGGAACTTCTATGAGGGGCCGCCCACGGCGAACGGCATGCCTGGCGTGCACCACATCGAGGCCCGGGTCTTCAAGGACCTCTTCCCCCGGTTCAAGACCATGCAGGGGTTCCACGTCATTCGCAAGGCCGGCTGGGACTGCCACGGGCTGCCCGTGGAGGTCGCCGTCGAGAAGGAACTCGGGCTGTCCGGCAAGAAGGACATCGAGGCCTACGGCGTCGCCGAGTTCAACGCGCGGTGCCGCGAGTCCGTGCTGCGGCACGTCGACGCGTTCGCCGCGCTCACCACCCGGATGGGCTACTGGATCGACCTGTCCACCGCCTACCGCACCATGGACCCGCAGTACGTGGAGTCCGTCTGGTGGGCGCTCAAGACGATTTACGACAAGGGCCTGCTCGTCAGGGACTTCCGGATCAGCCCCTACTGCCCGCGGTGCGGCACGCCGCTTTCCGACCACGAGATGGGCCAGCCGGACGTCTACCGGGACGTCACCGACCCTTCGGTCACCGTCCGGTTCCGGGTCACGTCGGTCCCCGAGGGCGCCAGCCCGCGGCTGCTTGGGGCGGACCTGCTCGTCTGGACGACGACGCCGTGGACCCTCGTGTCCAACACCGCGATCGCCGTCCACCCCGACGTCGACTACGTGATCGCGCGCCGTAGCGGGGGTCGCGGGGGGGTTGCGGGGGTAGTCCCCCGGGCAAGCGAGTACGGTGACAAGGTCGTCGTCGCCGAGGCGCTGTGGCCGCGGGTACTCGGCGACGGCTGGCACGTGCTCGCCACGCTGCGCGGCCGCGATTTGCTCGGGGCGGAGTACACGCCCCCGTTCGGGATGATCTCCATTCCTGGCGCGCACCGCGTGGTAAGCGGCACCTTCGTGACCACCGACGACGGGACTGGCCTGGTGCACCTGGCGCCGGCGTTCGGCGCTGACGACCTGGCGGTCGTACGCGCCCACGGCTTTCCCGTCGTCAACCCGGTGCGGGCGGACGGGCGGTTCGAGGAAGGGCTGCCGCTGGTCGGCGGGCTGTTCTTCAAGGACGCCGACCAGCCGCTGATCGCCGACCTTGACCAGCGGGGGCTGCTGTTCCGGTCGGAGCCGCACGTGCACAGCTACCCGCACTGCTGGCGGTGCGGGACCACGCTGCTGTACTACGCGCTGCCGTCCTGGTACATCAGGACGACGCTGGTGAAGGACCAGATGCTCGCGGAGAACGAGAGGACCAACTGGCAGCCGCCGACCATCAAGAACGGCCGGTACGGCGAGTGGCTGCGCAACAACGTGGACTGGGCGCTGTCCCGGACCCGCTACTGGGGCACCCCGCTGCCCGTGTGGGAGTGCCCGTCGTCGCACGTGACGTGCGTCGGGTCGCTCGCCGAGCTCGGCGGCCTGGCCGGGCGCGACCTGTCCGGCCTTGACCCGCACCGGCCCTTCGTGGACGACGTTGTCTTCCCGTGCCCGTCGTGCGGGCTCGACGCGGTGCGCGTGCCCGAGGTGATCGACGTCTGGTTCGACTCCGGGTCGATGCCGTTCGCGCAGTGGGGGGCGCCGCTGCGGAACGTGGAGTCGTTCGAGTCCGGGTACCCCGCGCAGTTCATCTGCGAGGCGATCGACCAGACCCGGGGCTGGTTCTACTCGCTGATGGCCGTGGGCACGCTGGTGTTCGGGCGGTCGTCGTACGAGAACGTGGTGTGCCTCGGGCTCGTCATGGACGAGCAGGGGCGGAAGATGTCCAAGCACCTCGGCAACGTCATCGAGCCGATCGGCCTGCTCGACGCGCACGGGGCCGACGCCGTGCGCTGGTTCTTCGCCGCGTCCGGGTCGCCGTGGGGGCAGCGGCGGATCGGCCCGTCCGTGCTCGCCGAGATCGTGCAGGAAGGTGCTGCTCACCTACTGGAACACGGTGTCCTTCCTCGTGCTCTACGCCAACGCGAGCGCCGGAGGCGGGTCCGCGCCCGGCGCCGGCGGCGGCGGCAGGCGCGGCGTGGACGCCGGAGGACGCCGCGCTCGCGCCAGACCCGGCCGCGCGGCCCTTGCTCGACCGGTGGCTGCTGTCGGAGGTGCACGCGTGCGTGCTTGAGGTGACGTCCTCACTGGAGGCCTTCGACACGGCGGCCGCGGGGCGGCGGCTCGCGGCGCTCATTGACGACCTGTCCAACTGGTACGTGCGGCGGTCGCGGCGGCGGTTCTGGGACGGACCCCGGTCACCCGATGGCGCGTCGGCGTTCGCGACCCTCCACGCGGCGCTCGCGGCGCTGACCAAGATGCTCGCGCCGGTCACGCCGTTCCTCGCCGACTACCTGTGGGCCGTGCTGCGGCCCGCCGACGGCCCGGAATCGGTGCACCTCGCCTCGTGGCCGACGTCCGACCCGGCGCTGATCGACCCGGCGCTGTCGTCGCAGATGGCGCTCGCCCGGCGGATCGTGGAGCTTGGCCGCTCGGCCCGCTCCGCGGCGGCGGTGCGGACCAGGCAGCCGCTGTCCCGCGCGCTCGTCGGGGCGAGCGGGTTCGGCTCGCTGCCCGCCGAGTTGCGGGACCTCGTGGCATCCGAGCTGAACGTGCACTCGCTTGAATCGCTCGACTCGGCCGGAGGAGAACTCGTCAGCTACACGGTCAAGCCGGAGTTCCGCTCCCTGGGTCGCCGGTTCGGCTCGGCGACCCAGGCCGTCGCCGCCGTGATCCGCGCGACCGACCCTTCGGCCCTGGCCCACGCCGTGGCCGCACCCGGCGGCACCGCGACCGTGGAAGTGCCTGCCGTGGGGCCGGTAACGCTGTCCGCCGCCGACCTCGTCGTGACGCAGACGCCGCTCGAAGGCTGGGGCGTGGCCTCCGCGGGCGGCGAGACCGTCGCGCTCGACTTGGCCGTCTCCGCGGCGCTGCGCTTCGAGGGTTACGCGCGGGAGGCCGTCCGGCTGATCCAGGAGGCGAGGAAGGCCTCGGGGCTCGACGTGAGTGACCGGATCGTCGTCCGCTGGACGACGGCGGACCCTGACCTGGCGGCCGCGCTCGACGAGCACGGCGCCACGATCGCGGGCGAGGTGCTCGCGGTGTCCTTCGGCCCGGGTACCGGCCCCGCGGACGAGGGTACGGGCGGCGGGGCGGGCGTGGACGGACCGTGGCACGAGCACGCCGACACCGACCTGGGACTGCGCTTCTGGCTGGCGGTGGCCGCCTGACGGACCGGCAGAAACGGGCCGGCGGCCAGGGCGCCTCCGGCGCCTGTTGCTGTTATCCCTCGGGCTGGCAGGCCGCGCAGGGCGTGCAGCCTGCGTCCCTGGCCTCGCTGACCGGCACCTGGTGGACGTCGCCGCCGGCATGAAGCGGATGAGGACGCAGTCGGTCCTGTGGTACCTGGGAACCCCGGGAACCACGGTTACGAGGCCGGGTCCCGCCTCGGCGTCCTCTTCCTTGGCGGCCTCCGACGGCTCACCCTCGGCTTCGCCGACCGCGTCGCCGTCCCTGTCCGCTTCGCGCGCGGGCTCGTCCGGTACGACGTCGCTTGTCGTCCCCGGCTCCGCGGCGACGCCGGGGCCAGGGAACGCGATGATGTCGGCGCCGTCCTCCGCCGCGGGCGAGTCCGCGCGATCATCATCTAGGGTTTCGGCGTCCAGGACCGGTGCGGCGACGGTTTCCGCGGCGGGGCGCGGCCGGGCGTCGGCCGTGGGTGTGCCGACGGTGGCCGACGCGCCTGCAGCCCGCGGGGTGTCGTCCGCCACATGCGGGGTCGCGCCCGCCCTGTGCGCGGTGTCGCCGGCGGTGCCGGTGACCTCGCCGGCCTCGTCGGTGTCGTCGTCGAGCCAGGAGTAGCGGGCCGGCCAGTCGTCTTCGTCGGCCGCGCCGGCATCAGCGGTACCGGCATCGGCGGTACCGCTGGAGGCAGCGTCGCCAGACACAGTGCCACCAGACACAGTGCCACCAGACACGGGGGAGGCCTCCGTGGCGGCCGCGTCGTCCGTGCCTGTCGTGTCCTCCGGTGCGGCCGGGCCGCCCGAGTCGCTGCCTTCGCTGCTTGACCAGGGCCAGCCGCCGCCGGATCCGGGCGAGACCGTGGGCACGTCGGTTCCCGCCGGGCTGCCGAGCCGGTCGAACCAGCTCGGCGCGGCCGACGCTGGTTCGGCGGCTGGCGTGACGGGCGGCGCCTCGGGCGCAGCGGAGGAGGACCGCGCGGCCCACGAACGAGGTGCCTTCGCGGCGGCCTGGGCATCGGCTTCCGCGACACGCCAGCCGCCGGCGCGGCCGCCTTGCGTCCCGGCGCCCGCTGCCCGCTCGTCCTGTCCCGAGGGCATCCAGTCAGCGGTCGAGGACGACCACGGCCCGCGTGCCGCCGGAGTCGCCTCCCACGGCGGCACGGCGCCCGCTGGCCCCGTGCTGGCTGGCACTGGGTTGGCCGACACAGTGCCGGCTGACACCGTGCTGGCTGGCGCGGGGTTCGCGGGTACTTGGCTCGCTGACGCCGGACCTCCCGATACAGGGCCCGCCGACCGTCCCGGCCCCGACGATGTCGGGCGCCCAGACCGATCTACGCCCGCCGGCGCTGACGGCGCGTTCCCGCCGAAGGCGGCGTAGCCCGCCGCCGCCCCCGCAAACGGGGGCGGCGAGGCCACGTGCGCGCCCGCCGGGACCTTGCCTTGACTTTCCCGGCCGGCCTTGACTTTCACCGGCGCGAGCCGGCAGCGCGGGGCTGGCGCCCGCCGTAGCGGGCACGAGTCCCTGTCCCTCCCCGAAAAGCTCCTCGCGCTTGAGCACCACGCCGATGGCGAGGGCCACCAGCGCGACGGCGCTCACCACGATCGCGATGTAGACAAGCAGCAGCTTGCTAGTGGCGATGCCACCAAGCAGCACCCCGATGGCGACCGCGACCAACGCGGCGCTGAACCGGATCACCTGTTATTCTCCTCGTGCCCCGGTGCCCCGGAATGCTGCCTACCGCGCGATTAACGGCCGTCCGGGCGGAAGCCGCCGACATGCTCAGGAACCGCGTACTGAGCCGCCGTGGGCGCTGAGCCCGTCGTTCCGCCGCGCAGCGCTGACTGCTGGCCAAGGCCGACCGGAAGCTGTGGCGGAGTTGGCTGAGATGCCGGTGGCATAGCAGGGAACGTGCCGCTGTCGGTAACGCCGGCCTCAAGATCGCGAAGCTGGCCCTCCAGGTACGCCTTGAGCCTGCTGCGGTACTCACGCTCAAACGCCCGCAGGTCGTCCACCCGGCGCTCAAGTTCCTCGCGCTGCGTGACCAGCGACCCCATCGCCTGACGGTGCCGCTCCTGCGCGTCCCGCTCCAGGGACTCGGCCCTGGCCCGAGCATCGCCAGTGATCTGCTCCGCCTGACGACGGGCCTTGGTGAGGACCTCGTCGGCCTCGCGGCGCGCCCGGCCGAGCGTCTCGTCCGCCTCGCGGCGGGCGTCGGCGATCGCCTGGTCGGCGGTCTGCTGGGCAAGCGAGAGCACCCGAGCCGCCGTGTCCATGTTGTCCTCGGCGTGATACGGCCGGTCCATCATCGGCTCGGGCCGGCGCATCATCGGCTGCTCCATGGGCGGCTGCTCCATGGTGTCCGGCCGCGGGTCCGACAGCGGCGAGCTCAGCTGCCATGGCGGGCTTCCCCCCGCCGCGCAGAACCTCGGCCAGCTTGGCCCGGAGCTCTTCGTTCTCCTGGATCAACCGGTCAAGCTCGGCCTCGACCTCGTCGAGGAAGGCATCGACCTCTTCCTCGTCGTAGCCAGGCCTGAGCCTTGTCGTACTGAACTGCTTGTTCCGCACATCCGCGGGCGTCAGCGGCATCTTGTCTCCTCGGCGCGCTTGGCTGTGTTCCCTAGCACCGTGTTTTCTGAAGCACCGTTGTTCCTCAGCACCGTACCTGATCAGCACCGTACATGGTTCAAAGTCGCGGCACAGCCACCTGCAGCAAAATCAGTACCACGATGAACAAGACCATGAAGCTGAGATCAAGGGATACTGTACCGAGCCGAAGGGGCGGAATGTAGCGACGTAGCAATTTCAGTGGCGGATCGGTCAGCGTGAAGATCGTCTCAGCCAGCAGCTTCACCACGCGCGGCGGATACCACGGGCGGACGAACATGTTGATCCAGCTGAGGATCATGCACCCGATGAGCACCACGAGGTACAACTCGAGTACGTAAGTAAGGACGACCTTTAGGATCTGCATCACATCACCCGTCCCTGGCCACTCACCGCGGCCGCGCTGCCTCTCAACCGCGCACGCTAGCTCTGGTTAAAGAAGCCACGCTCGGCGATGCGCGCCTTGTCTTCCGCGGTCACCTCGACGTTCGCCGGGGAGAGCAGGAAGACCTTGTTGGTCACCTTGTCGATGGACCCGCGCAGGCCGAAGATCAGTCCCGCCGCGAAGTCGACGAGCCGCCGTGCGTCACTGTCGACCATCTCGGTTAGGTTCATGATCACCGGGGTGCCCTCGCGGAAGTGCTCACCGATGGTCCGGGCTTCATTGTAAGTGCGCGGATGGAGTGTCGTGATCCTTGCGAGCTCAACTTGGCGCGGCGGGACAGGCTCAACCGGCGGCTCGGTCACGTAGCCGCCGTAATCGGCGCGGACCGGTGCCGCCTCCATCGCCTCGGCCTGATCGTCGTCGTACTCGTCGTACTCGTCATAGGCGTCATAAGGATCCTGATACCGACGATCGTCCTCCACGAGGCCAAGGTAGACCGCCATCTTGCGCATCGCGCTGGCCATCCTTCAGTCCTCCGTCGTGCCCACAGGAACGCGTCGCCGCGTACCAAACAGCTATCAACTGTCTTACGCGTCGGACACTACAGGACGGGGGACCTTCTATCGCCGAGCAACGCCGTACCAATTCTCACGTGTGTCGCGCCACCGTCGATGGCGGCCTCCAGATCGCCGCTCATGCCCGCCGAGACCACGGTGGCGGCGGGGTTGACTGAGCGGACGACGTCCGAGAGCTTACGGAGTGGCGCGAACGCGCCCTTGGGGTCGGCGAAGCGGGGGGCCACCGCCATCAGCCCGCCGAGCGCGAGCCCTTCCTCGGCCTCGATCGCGGCCGCGACCTCCGCGAGCATGGCCGGCGGCACGCCGCCCCGCGCCTGCGCGGCGGGCTCAGGCTGGCGCTCGACAGCGAGCCCGTGGCCGCCTGCGTCGTCCGGGCCGCCCGCGTCGAGGCTGACCTGAACCAGGCAGGTCAGCTGGCGAGCGGCGGCGCGGGCCGCCGCGCCGAGCGCCCGCACCAGCCGGACCCTGTCCACCGAGTGCACGAAGTCGGCGTACCTGGCCACGCTGCTTGCCTTGTTGGTCTGCAGTTGCCCGACGAAGTGCCAGGTGACGGGCTGCCCGGCGGCGGCGACCGCGGCCGCCTTAGGCGCCGCCTCCTGGTCGCGGTTCTCGCCGAAGTCGGTCAGTCCAAGGCCGGCCAGGTCAAGCACGTCGGAGGCGGGATACGTCTTGGTGACCGCGATGAGCGTGATCTCGGCGGGGTCACGCCCCGCCGACGCGCACGCCGCGGCGATCCGGCCCCTCGTGGCCGCCAGGTTGCGGGAGAGCTCGGCGGCCCGGCTCACTTGAGGAAGTCGGGCACGTCCAGGTCGTCTTCCTCTTCGAAGACCACGGGCCGACGACGGCCCGCCGGCACGTCGAAGACCTTGTCCTGCTTGCCCGTTCGCCCGGAGTCCTTCCAGCCCGGCGCGGCACCGCCCGGGGCCGTGTCACCGCCGCGGTCCGGTTCGTAGCCGCCGTATCCGGGCTTGGCACCGTACTCGCCGTCATCCTCGGAGACGAAGGCGACCGGGGCAGGCACGTAGCCGGACGGGACGTCGGACGCGGGCTGAACGGGCACCTCCGCGATGGCGTCCGCGGCAGCAGGCTGATGACCCGCGTGACCCGGCTGCCCGGCGGCCTGGCGCGGGGCGGCTTGTGTGTCGGCGGCGCTGGCCGCGTATCCGGAGCCGCGGGCCGCCTGGCGCGGGGGAAGACGAGGGCGCGGACCACGTGCCTGACGTGCCCGCCGGGGTCCCGCCGCCGTTCGGCCCGCCGAAGGCGGCCCCGCTGGCCGGGGACGCGCTCGCCGACGGCTCGGCGGCCTTGCCGTTATCGCCTGGGTCACGCGCGGTGGCCGGGGCGCTGTTCGCCGCCCAGGCGGCCGCGCTGGACGTCCTGACCCCTGCGCCAGGGCCGCTCGCCGGGGCGGAGCCGCCGTTGTCGGAGCCGTCGTTCGAGGCGCTCCCGTTCCCGGGTCCGCCGTTCGCGGCGCGGTTGCCGCTGCCGACCGGCACCGGCGGTCTCGACGGTCATGGTACGGCCGCCGGTGCCAGGGACGACCGTCACCGCGCCGCCCCTGCTCGGCCGCGCGTCGTCGAACCCGGCGGCGATCACGGTCACCCGCACCTCGTCGCCGAGCGCGTCGTCGATCACCGCGCCGAAGATGATGTTCGCGTCGACGGCAGCGGAGTTGGAAACGAGTTGCGCCGCCTCGTTGATCTCGAAGAGCCCGAGGTCGGAGCCGCCCTGGATGGACAGCAGCACGCCGTGTGCCCCGTCGATGGAGGCCTCGAGGAGCGGCGAGGAGATCGCCATCTCAGCGGCGGCCACCGCCCGGTCGTCGCCGCGAGAGGAGCCGATGCCCATGAGCGCCGACCCGGCGCCGGACATGACCGACTTCACGTCCGCGAAGTCAAGGTTGATCAGGCCCGGCGTGGTGATCAGGTCGGTGATGCCCTGGACACCGGAGAGGAGCACCTGGTCGGCCGCCTTGAACGCGTCGAGTACCGAGACGTGACGGTCGGAGATGGACAGCAAGCGGTCGTTCGGGATGACGATCAGCGTGTCGACCTCGGCGCGCAGCCGCTCGATCCCGGTCTCCGCCTGCACCGCCCGGCGCTTGCCCTCGAAGCCGAACGGACGGGTCACCACGCCGATCGTGAGCGCGCCGAGCGAGCGGGCGACGTTCGCCACCACGGGCGCGCCGCCGGTGCCGGTGCCGCCGCCCTCGCCCGCGGTGACGAAGACCATGTCGGCGCCCTTGAGCACCTCCTCGATCTCCTCGCGGTGGTCCATGGCGGCCTGCGCGCCGACGTCCGGGTTCGCCCCGGCGCCAAGACCGCGGGTCAGTTCCCGGCCGACGTCGAGCTTGACGTCGGCGTCGCTCATCAGCAAAGCCTGCGCGTCGGTGTTAATCGCGATGAACTCGACGCCCTTGAGTCCCTCTTCGATCATGCGATTGACGGCATTAACGCCGCCCCCGCCGATTCCGACGACCTTGATGACCGCCAGATAGTTCTGCGGTGCTGCCACGAGGAGGGTACCTTTCCGCTCGCTTGCTACCTTGCCCGGCGGTCGCGCTCGCGGTGCTCGCTCGCGCGGCGCGCCCTGGCGCCGGCCCTGCTGGCTAACCCCCTGACCGGCCACGCTCGCCGCTCGCAGGAGCAGCCGGCGCGTACCTCCGGCGTTGGTTGCCACCGCTGGCCGCCTGCCCCGGCCGCCGCACCCTAACCGTCCGGGTGGACCGCCCGCGCTCGCCCCGTTGCTAAGCCTACGGAATTCGCGGCCTTTGGTGACGCCTGGCGCCAACACCGTAATTGCGGAACCGCAACTTTGGTGGCCGTCAGGTTTCACCTTCAGGTTGAGATTTAGAGTTTTATCTTCCTAACGATTGATAGGGACAGTAGGGTGGTCAGGCAGCGTGGTCAACTAGCCACGCGGCCCATGCCCGCGTGTCGCGGCACACATAATTAACCGGGCGCGTACGTCCGCCTGCCCGCATACGGCCCCGGAGGGCGACTGACCCCGGCCCAGGGTGCCGCGGCCACCCCTACCCGCGCGAATAAGTGGGTGACGACGGTGCCGGGGGCGCTGACGTCGACGTAGTGCACCTGACCAGGCAGCAGGATGGAAAGCTCGCGGTTCTTCTGCGCGGCGTCGCCGACGCTTCCCCACTGGACCGTCTTGCTGTCCCGCAGGCTGAGCGTCACCTGCGGCGGCCCCGCGGGCACCGCGGCCGCTGCCACCACCGCGACCTGCCGCGCCAGCCAGGGCTGGAGTTCCGCGAGCACGTCCGCGGCGGCGGTGACCTCAGGGTCGCCGCGCAGCGCGCTGCCGGACAGCGAGGTCGACAGCAGCGGCAGCGCGGCGGGCCGCGCCTTCACGAACCGGACGACCACCCCGGTCGGGTCCACCAGGTCATAGTCGCCGTCGGCCATGCGGACCGCCATGACGGGGACGCGCTCGGTAACCGCGATGACCAGGTGGTCCGGCCAGTCCTCGGTCACCGTCGCCGACGCCACTTGCTGGATCGCCTCCACCCGGCGGGTCACGGCCCCGGTGTCCACGCTCAGCAGCGGCGTGCCGAGTGAGACGTCCGCGGCCGCGGTCACCTGGCCGGGGGCGAGCAGGTGCGTTCCCGTGACGGTGACCGACCGGACGACGAACACCCGGTTACCGAGCAGCGCCCAGCCAACCCCGCCCACGAGCGCGAGCCCGGCGAGCGCGAAGAAGGCCGCGCGCCAGCGGGTCCTTGGCCGCCGCCCGCGCGGGCGGGGCGCCGCACCGCGACGGCCGCCCGCGCCGCCGTTCGCCGACGGCGCCGCCGGCTCGGCCGCCGTCACGCCCCCCGAGGTCGCGCCCGCGGCCGGCGTCGCGCCGGGAGACGCGGTGGGCGGGGTGTCGCTCATGAGCGGCCAGCCCCCGGAGCACCAGGCCCGGGCGCCGCGTTCGCGATCTCGGCGAGCACCAGCGGCCCCATCCTGGTGATGTCGCCCGCCCCCATCGTCAGCACCAGGTCGCCCGGCGCGGCGAGGGCGGCGACGACCTTGGGAACGTCGCCGAAGTCGGCGACGTAACGCACTGAGCCGCCAACCTGGGCCGCCGGGCACGGCGTCCGCGACGAGCCTGCCGGTCACGCCCGGCTCCGGGTCCTCGCGGGCCGCGTAGACGTCGAGCACCACGGCCTCGTCCGCGAGCCCGAGCGCGGCGCCGAACTCCGCGGCGAAGATCCGGGTCCTGCTGTACAGGTGCGGCTGGAAGACCGCGATGACCCGCCCCTGGCCGCCCGGGCCGCCAGCGCGGGCGGTCCCGCGGCCAACGACCTCCAGCGCCGCGCGCAGGTCGGCGGCGAGCTCGGTCGGGTGGTGGGCGTAGGTGTCGAGCACCCGGACACCGCCCGCCTCGCCCTTCGGCTCAAGCCGCCGCGCGGCCCCCCGGTAGCTGGCGAGCGCCCCGGCGGCGCGCGCGGGCTCGGTCCCGAGCTCGACGGCGGCGGCGAACGCGGCGGCCGCGTTCAGCGCGTTGTGCTGGCCGGGAACGCCGATCGAGAGGCCGAGATCGATGTCCGGCCGGCGGCGGATCGACAGCGACGTTTCCATGCCGGTCGTCGTTACGTTCGTGACCAGGTAGTCCGCGTCCGGCGACCCGCCGAACGTGACGACCCTGACCGCGGCGGCGCGCGCCTGGGCGGCGAGATCCCTCGTGCCGGGGTCGTCGGCGGACGTGACGAGCAGACCGCCCGGCTTGATCCGGCCGAGGAAGCCGGCGAACGACGCGCGGTAGGCCTGCTCGGTCCCGTAGTTGTCCAGGTGGTCGGCGTCGATGTTGGTGACGACCGCCACGTCGGGCGCGTACATGAGGAACGACCCGTCGCTCTCGTCCGCCTCCGCGACGAAGTCCCCGCCCGGGCCGTCGGCGGCGCCCGTGCCGGTGGCGGCGAGCAGGCCGCCGATCGCGTAGGCGGGCGCCGACCCCGGTCTCGAGCAGCACGGTCGCGATCATCGAGGTAGTGGTGGTCTTGCCGTGGGTCCCGGTCACCGCGATGACCCGGCGGCCGAACATCAGCGACGCCAGCGCGGCCGACCGGTGCAGCACCCGCAGGCCGCGGCGCCTGGCCTCGGCGAGCTCCGGGTTGCTCTCACGAATCGCGCTTGACACGACCAGCGTGTCCGCGTCGCCGAGCTGGCCGGCGGCGTGGCCGACGTGTACCCGGGCGCCGAGCGCCGCCAGCTCGTCCAGGGTGGCGGACGCGCCGGAATCGCTGCCGGAGACCTTGGTGCCCCGGTCCAGCATGATGCGGGCGATCCCGGACATGCCCGCGCCGCCGATGCCCACGAAGTGGACCCGCCCGAGCTCGTCGAGCGGCACCGGCTCGGTGGGCGTCACCAGCCCCATCGGGCTTCCTCCTGTCCTAGCGTCTGCCGTGAACTGTTAGCGATATCGTTAACAGTTCACCGGAATGCTAAATTTTCCGTCGTGCATTGGCGTCGGGCTGGCAGAGCTACCTGGCGTGCCGGTGGCGGCCTCCGCCGGACGTGGGCTGACCGGGCGGCGGCCGGTGCCCCTCGGGCTGGGGCCTGCGCGCCTCGCCCGGCCCTGCCTGCCTGGTGCTGCGCGGGGTGAACAGGCTTCCCGGCTGCGCCTCCGGCGGCCTGGCGGGCTCGCCGGCCTGCGGCGGGCGGCTCGCGGCGGGCTCGCCGGCCTGCGCACCGCTCGCCTGCGCCCTGCTCGCCTGTTCTCTGGCGACGATGTCGATGACCGCCTTCGCCAGCCAGCGGTCCGCGTCCTTGCGGCCCATCGCGGCCGCGGCCTCGGACATCCCGGCCACCTGGTCGATGTTGGTCAGCACCGGCAGCAGCGAGGTCTTGATCCAGTCCGCGGTCAGCTCCGCGTCCTCGACGAGCAGGCCGCCGCCGCGCTGCACGATCGGCAGCGCGTTGAGGCGCTGCTCGCCGTTGCCGATGGGCAGCGGGACGTAGGCGGCGGGCAGTCCCGACCGCGGTGAGCTCGGCGCAGGTCATCGCCCCCGCCCGGCACAGCGCGAAATCCGCCGCGGCGTACGCCAGGTCCATCCGGTCCACGTAAGGCAGCGGCCACGTACGGGACGCTGTTGCCGCCCGGGGACAGCGGGCCGTCGGCCTGCTGGCTCTCGCCGAGGTTCTTCGGGCCGGTGACGTGCAGGACCTGCACCCCGGCGCTCCTGATCGCGCCGACGGCGCCGGCCAGGGCCCGGTTGAGCGACTTGGCACCCTGAGAGCCGCCGAAGACGAGCAGCACCGGCAGGTCGGGCCGGAGCCCGAAGTGCGCCCGCGCCTTGTCGCCGAGCGCGAACCGGTCGAGGTCGGCGATCTGCCGCCTGATCGGCAGTCCCAGGTACTTGGCGTTGCGCAGCTTGGTGTCCGGCTGCCCGGTGAAGACGTAAGTGGTCAGGTGCGCGCCGAGCCGGTTGGCGATGCCGGCCGACGGGTTGGCCTCGTGCACCACGATCGGGACGTTGTGCCGCTTGGCCGCCAGGTAGGCGGGCGTGGCCACGTAGCCGCCGAACCCGACCAGCACGTCCGCCCGTACCCGGTCGAGGATCTTCCCCGTAGCGTGCACCGCCCCGGCCAGCCGGCCGGGGACGGTCAGCAGCTGCGGCGTCACGGACGCGGGGCAGCGGCACGGCCGGGATGAGTTCAAGCTCATAGCCGCGCAGCGGCACCAGGCGGGTCTCAAGGCCCCGCTGCGTGCCCAGGCAGGTCACCTGGATGCCGCGGTCCGCCTCCCGCAGCGCGTCGGCGAGCGCAAGAGCAGGCTCGATATGACCGGCTGACCCGCCGCCAGCAAGCACCACCCTCATTACGCGCTCCTTACTTATCGCCCGGCTGCCTCGCGTCGCGGCGGTGACCGTGTTACGTCCCGCGCCGCGTCCCCTGGCGTAGCCAGCTTAGGGCGCGGCTCCCGGGTGAGGGGCCGCTAGCGGCCAAAGCCTGGCTCGCTCCTGGTTCCCGCCGTGCGAACGACATGAGCATACCGAGCCCGACCATCGTCACCAGCACCGACGACAGCCCCTGGGACACCAGGGGCAGCGGCACGCCGGTGATCGGGAACACTCCGATCACCGCGCCGATGTTCACCACCGCCTGGCCGACGATCCAGATCGTGATCGTCCGCGGACAGCAGCCGGCTGAACGTGTCGGGCGCGCGCCGCGCCACCCGCAGCCCGGCGAAGGCGAGCCCCCCGTACAGCGCGGTGACGCAGAGGGTGCCGACCAGGCCGAGTTCCTCGCCGATGATCGCGAAGATGAAGTCGCTCGTGGACTCGGGCAGCCAGCCCCACTTCTCCCGGCTGGCGCCGAGCCCCACGCCGAAGATCCCGCCGGACCCGAGCGCGTACTTCCCCTGGGTGGCCTGCCAGTTGACGCTGGTCGAGCTCGGCGCCCGTGGTGTCCCAGAACCCCGTAAGCCGCTTGAGCCGGTAGCTCTCCGTCACCACGAGCAGCAGCAGCACGAGCAGCATGAAGATCAGCAGGCCGACGAACACGCGCCCGGGCGTCCCGATGAACCACAGCAGCGCCAGGAAGATGATCAGCAGGATGGACGTCGTGCCGAGGTCGTCGCCCGACATCACCAGCAGCGCGAGCACGCCGGTGCCGGGGAGCAGCGGCATGAGCATGTGCCGCCAGTCGGCGAGCATGCCGAGCTTCTCCTTGCGGGCGAGAAGGTCGGCGCCCCAGACCGCGAGCGCCAGCTTGGCGATCTCCGACGGCTGGACCGTCAGCGGCCCGACGTCGATCCACCGGGTCGCGCCGTTCACCGGCTTGCCGACGCCGGGGATGAGGATCAGGAAGAGCCCGATCGCCGACACCGCGAGCAGCGGGTAAGCCGCCGCCCGGAACAGCCGCGGCTGGCAGCGGGCCGCCGCCCACATGACGGGGACGCCGACCACGATGCCGATGAGCTGCACCTTGAAGTCGTGGTAGGGCGACTCGCCCTGCGTCAGGTCCGCCACCGACGCGGTCGACAGCACCATGACCAGGCCGAGGCACAGCAGCAGCGTGGTGATCCCGGCGATCAGGTAATACGAGGTGAGCGGCCGGTCGAGCAGCGCCCGCGCCGCCCGAACCCGCTCGCCGACCCCCCCGAGTCCGCCGAGGACGGCGCCGACGCCGGCCGGCCGGCCGGCGTTACCGCCCGCCTCGTCGTCCTCCGCCTCAGGCGCGTCCTGGACCGGGGTGCTTCCCACGGGGACATACATGGATCTAGTTTCGGCGCTCAGGTCGCTGATGCCCGGAACATCCGCCCGCGTGTCGCGTTTTCGCTCACCTCGCGCAGCGAAGCGCCGTGTCTCCGCGCTCAGTGTTCCCGCGCGGGTGACGGCTCCGTGTCAGCGGTGTGTGCGTGCGGTGTCAGCGGCGGGTGGCACCGTCGGGAGCATGAGTGAACTAGCGATTGAAGCCACGGGCCTGGTGAAGTCCTTTGGCGAGACGAAGGCGCTCGCCGGGGTAGACCTGGCGGCGCGCGAGGGCAGCGTGCTCGCCGTGCTCGGGCCGAACGGCGCGGGCAAGACCACGGCCGTCCGCATCCTCGCCACGCTGCTGCGGGCCGACGCGGGAGCCGCCCGCGTCAACGGGTTCGACGTGCGCAAGCAGCCAGAGAAGGTGCGCGCGAGCATCGGGCTCACCGGGCAGTTCGCCTCGGTCGACGAGGACCTGACCGGCACGCAGAACCTGGTCATGATCGGCCAGCTCCTTGACCTGCCCACGCGCGCCGCCAGGAAGCGCGCCGCCGAGCTGCTTGCGTGGTTCGACCTGACCGAGGCCGCCAACAAGGTCGCCAAGACCTATTCGGGCGGCATGCGCCGCCGCCTCGACCTGGCCGCGTCGCTCGTGGGGAGGCCGCAGGTGATCTTCCTCGACGAGCCCACCACGGGCCTCGACCCGGCCAAGCGCGAGGACATGTGGGACGTGGTCCGCAGCCTCGTCAGCGACGGCTCGACCGTGCTGCTCACCACGCAGTACCTGGAGGAGGCCGACGCGCTCGCCGACGAGATCACCGTCATCGACCACGGGCGGGTGATCGCGCACGACAGCCCGCACGGGCTGAAGCGCGTGATCGGCGGGCAGCGGCTGACCGCCCGCCCAGCCGACCCGGCCCGGCATGACGACCTCGTGGCCGTGCTCCGCTCCGTCGGCGGGCAGGCCCCGGAAGACGACGGGCGCGGCACGGTGACCGTCCGGGTCGACGGCGACGACGTCCTGCCCGACGTGGTGGCACGGCTGCGCGCCGCCGGGATCGCGGTCGAGGAGTTCTCCCTGCACCTGCCGAGCCTGGACGAGGTCTTCTTCACGCTCACCGGGACCAGGTCCCACGACGACAACCAGGAGGCCCTGGTATGAGAAAGCGTTTCTCGCTGCGGCACGCGCTCGTGCTCTGCAAGCGCAACCTGATCAAGCTCACCCGCACGCCCGAGCAGCTCATCGACGTCACGCTCCAGCCGATCATCTTCCTGGTGCTCTTCCTTTACGTGTTCGGCGGGGCGATCAGCCACGGATCGCAGCATGACTACCTCCAGTTCCTGCTGCCCGGGCTGATCGGCCAGACGATCGCGATGAGCAGCATCTCGATCGGGCAGAACATGAACGCCGACATCGAGAAGGGCGTGTTCGACCGCTTCCGGTCGCTGCCGATCGGCCGCTCGGTGCCGCTGGTGGGGGCGGTGCTCGCCGACTTCTTCCGGTACCTGGTGCTGTGCGTGATCCTGGTGGGCTTCGGCTACATCCTCGGCTTCCGCATCGCGACCAACCCGTTGCTGCTGCTCGCGGCGCTCGGCATCGCGATCTGCTTCGCCCTTGCGTTCGCGTGGGTCTCGCTGTGGGTCGGCATGACAGTGCGCACCTCAGGCGCGGTGCAGGGCGTGATGTTCCTGCTCATCTTCCCGCTGTCGTTCGGCAGCAACGCGTTCGTGCAGGCCTCGACGATGCCCGGCTGGCTTCAGGCGTTCGTCAGCGTCAACCCGCTGTCGCACCTGGTCAGCGCGGTGCGCGGCCTGCTGCTCGGCGGCCCGGTCGCCGCCCAGGTCGGCTGGACGTTCGCGTGGATCGTCGGGCTGCTCGTGGTGTTCTTCCCGCTCGCGCTGCGCGGTTACATCCGCCGGACCTGATCCAGCGACGCCCGGCGGGCCTAACCCAGCCGGGACGGGTCCAGGCGCTCGGTCGCGGCCAGGCGACCGAGCGCCTTGCCCGCCGCGTAGCAGGCCTGCGTAGCGCCCGTCCCCGAGGGCGGCCCGCAGCAGCGGCACCAGCTGCAGCGCCGTCGGGTCGGTCGGGTCGTCGGCGCCGCGCACGGCGGCGCCCGCGCCGAGCAGCTCGGCGGCCCGCTCGGGCTGGCCGAGCGCCATGGCGAGCTCGGCCGTGGTGCCGGACGCCTGGGCCAGCAGCGGCATGTCCTCCGCCCCGACCGCCGCCCGGTACGAGCGGACGGCCTGCTCGCGGGCCGCCCGCAGGTCGTTGTCGGCGATGGCGATCCGCACGCCCGTGGCCGCCACCATCGCCTCCATGTGCTCGCGGACCGGGTGCGCGGGAGCGAACCGCGCCAGGTACCGCTCGGCGTCCGCCTGGTGCCGGCGGGCCGCGTCGATGTCGCCCCACCGGGCCTCGAACCCCGCCCACCAGGCCGCGGCGATGCCCTGGTCGATGTGCGATCCGGCCGCCTCCGCGGCCGACCGGGCGGCCGCGGACAGCTCACGGGCCTTCGCCAGGTCCCCCTGCCTGGCGGCCATCTCCGCGAGCCGCAGCTGCACCTGGGCCAGGTCCTCGTCGTGCCCCAGCTCCGCGAGCAGGCGGCCCGCCTCGCTGTAGGTGGCGATCGCGTCGTCCAGGTCGCCGTCGAGCGTCGCGATGTTGCCGATGATCCGCAGCGCCATGGACAGGCCCCACCGTTCGCCGAGCGCGCGGAACCGCTTCATGGCCTCGGTCGCGTGGAAGCGCGCCTCGCCGACGTTCCCGTCGTTCTCCGCCAGGCCGGCGGTCATCAGCCAGGCCGCCGCGCTCAGCCACTCATCCCCGGCCCCGCGCGCCTGCTCGAGGTACTCGCGCACGCGCCCGTCGTCCTTGATGAACAGCGCGTACACCGGGCGCAGCAGCCCGGCGAGCGGGTATTTCCCTATGTCAACAGCGTCCAGCCGCTCGGTGAGGCCAGGACGGCCCGCGGCGCCCGCGCGCCCGGCCGCCGCCACCGGGTTCAGGACGCTGGTCACCATGTGCACCGCCTCGGCGATGGCCCGCAGGCCGGGGTCCGCTTCCCCCGGCACGGCGAGGGCCTCGGCCGTCCATTCGGCGGTGTCCGCGTCGGCGCCGAGCAGCAGCGCCATGACGCTGAGCGCGATCGCCAGGCTGAGGGCGTTGTCTGCCTCCCCGGCATCGCACCAGTAGCGCAGCGCGGCCAGGATGTTGTCGCGTTCTGCCCGCACCTGCGCCAGCCAGCTCAGCTGGTCGCGGGTCAGCAGCCGGGGCGCGGCATCGAGCATCAGCGCGGTGTAGTGCTCGGCGTGCCGCCGCCTGCAGCTCGCCGACCTCGCCGCGCCCGGCCAGCTTCTCCGCCCCGAACTCGCGGATCGTCTCCAGCATCCGCAGCCGCGTCCCGTCCGCGAGCGGCTGCAAGAGTGACTTGTCGACCAGGGACGACAGCAGCTCATCCACCTCATCGGCGGCGAGTTCCCCGTCGGCGCCCGCCTTGCTCGCGCACACGGTGGCGACGGCGTCCGTGGTCGCGCCGGCGGGGAAGACGGAGAACCTCATCGCGAGCAGCCGCTCGGCGGGGGTGAGCAGTTCCCAGCTCCACTCGACGACGGCGCGCAGCGTGCGGTGCCGGGGCAGCGCGGTCCGGCTGCCGCCGGTGAGCAGCCGGAACCGGTCGGCGAGGCGCCGGGAGACCTCGGCCAGCGGCAGCGTCCGCAGCCGGGCGGCGGCGAGCTCGATCGCCAGCGGGAGCCCGTCCAGCCGGGTGACGATGTCGGACACCAGCGGGCGGGTCGCGCCGTCCACCGTGAAGTCCGGGCTGACCGCCGCCGCCCGGTCGGCGAACAGCCGCACGGCGGGATCCTCGCCAAGGGGCGGGACGACGAACAGCGACTCGCCGGTAACGCCGAGCGGCTCCCTGCTCGTCGCCAGGATCCGCAGCATCGGGCTGTGGGCGAGCAGCGCGTCGGCGAGGTGGGCGCACGCGTCGATGAGGTGCTCGCAGTTGTCGAGTACGAACAGCGCCCGGACGTCGGCCAGGCCCTCGAGCAGCCGGGTCCGCGCGTCGCGGCTGGTGATCCGCTGCGATCCGGTGCCGTCGGCCAGCAAGCGGGTTTCCCGCAGGCCGACCGAGCCGAGGACCGCCTTCGGCACGTCGCTGGCATCGGTGACCGAGGCCAGCTCGACGATCCAGATCCCGTCGGGCGCGTCGCCCGTCGTGTCGTCGCGCAGCTCGGCGCCGACCTCGGCGGCCAGCCGCGTCTTCCCCGCGCCGCCGGGGCCGACCAGCGTGACCAGGCGGTACCGCTCCAGGGACTTCCGCACCCGGGCTACTTCATCCTGACGGCCGACGAAGCTGGTGAGCTGGGCCCGGAGGTTCGTGCGGACGCGGCCGGCGGCTCCGCCGCCCCGGCGGCCTCGCCGCGCAGCACCTCAAGGTGCACGGACTGCAGCGGCGGGCCCGGGTCGATGCCGAGCTCATCGGCGAGCCGGGCCCGCAGCGCCGCGTACGCGGCCAGGGCGTCCGCCTGCCGCCCGGTTGCCGCGAGGGCCCGCATGAGCAGCCCGGTGAGCTTCTCGTGCAGCGGGTGCTCCGCGACCAGGGCCTCAAGCTCGCTCGCGCGGGCGGCGGCCCCGCCGGCGTCGAGCTCCCGGCCGAGCAGGGTGACCCGCGCGTCCAGCCGCAGGTCCTCAAGGCGGCGGGCGAACGGCTCGGCGAAGTCCCCGGCGTCCGCGAGCGCCGGCCCGCGCCACTGGGCGAGCGCCTCGGCCACCGCCCCTCGGCCAGGAGCCGCTCGAAGCGGAGCGCGTCCACGTCGTCGGGCGTGACCGCGAGCCGGTACCCGGCCGCCGACTGTTCCACGGCCGCCGCGCCGCCCAGCGCCCGCCGGGCCCGCGAGACCAGGGTCTGCAGCGCGTTCGCCACGTCGGCGGGCGGCGTGAAGTCCCACACGGCCTCGGCGAGGGCGCCGGTGCTCACCGGCTGCCCGCCCGCCAGCGCCAGCCGGGCGATCAGGCCGCGCAGCCGCGCGCCCGCGACGGCGATCGCGGCACCGTCGTCGTCGTGGACCTCAAGTGGCCCGAGTATCGCGACCCGCACGCCTCCATTGTGCCCGGGGAACGCGGCCCGCGCGGCCACGCTCCCGCTTCTTGCTGTTATCAGCCTGGTTGGGGCGGGGCGGCGGCGCCACGACGTCGCTGGCGGAGAATGGGGGGGTGGAGTTTGACTTTGACTTTTCCGTGGAGTCCCGACTGGTGCACGGGGGGACCGAGCGGGCCGCCGGGGCCCCGCTCGGGCCGCCGCTGCTGCCGACCAGCGTCTACGTGTCGCAGGGGGAGCCGGGCGGCGGGCCCGGGTACGGGCGGAACGAGAATCCCGGGTGGGCGGCGGTGGAGTCGGGGCTCGCGGCCCTGGAGGGACCGGGGGCCGCGGCGGTGACCTTCGCCTCGGGTCAGGCGGCGTCGATGGCGCTGATGCTCGCGCTCGCCGAGGGGCGGGAGACGATCGTGTTCCCGGCGGACGGCTACTACAACACGCGCGCGCTCGCCGGGCGGCTGCGGCCGCACGGGGCCCGCGCCGTGGCCGTTGACCTGCTTGACCTGGACGCGGTGGCGGGCGCGCTGCGGGCCGGGCCCGCCGTGCTGTGGGCGGAGACGCCGACCAACCCGCTGCTGCGGGTAGCCGACCTCACTGCCCTCGCGTCGCTGGCCGCGGCGGCCGGGGCGCCGCTCGTCGTGGACAACACGGTGGCGACGGGCCTGCTGCAGAAGCCACTCGACTTCGGCGCCGCGGCGTCGGTGTACTCGCTGACCAAGTCCGTCTCCGGCCACTCGGACGTGCTCGGCGGCGCGGTGGTCACCAGGGACGCCGCCCTGGCGGACGCGGTGCGCCGCTGGCGGACCGACGGCGGCGCGATCCCCGGCGCGTTCGCCAGCTGGCTCGTGCTGCGCGGCATGAAAACGCTTGACCTGCGGATCTCGCGGGCGTCGGCGAGCGCGCTCGCGGTGGCGACGTTCCTCGCCACCCACCCGCGGGTGACGGCCGTCCACTACCCGGGGCTGTCGCCGTCCGCCGCGGCCGTGAAGCAGATGCCGCGCGGCTTCGGGCCGCTGCTGTCGTTCGAGGTCGACGGGACGGGCGCCGACGCGGACGCGGTGGTCGCCGCCGCCCGGCTGATCGTGCCCGCCACCAGCTTCGGCGGCGTCGAGTCGTGCTGGGAACGGCGCGCCCGCTGGCCCGCGGAGACCGCACCGGACACGCTGATCAGGATGTCCTGCGGCGTGGAGCCCGCCGAGGACCTGCTCGCCGACCTCTCCGCCGCCCTGGCGGCCACCGCCTGAGCGATACGGCTACTTAGGGAACCAGGCGACGTAGAAGATCCCCAGGCCCAGGGCCACGAACATGCCCGCGATCAGCCAGAAGCGGACCACGATCGTTGTCTCCGCCCAGCCCACCTGTTCGAAGTGATGCTGCAGGGGCGCGATCTTGAACACCCGGAACGGCTTTCCTGTCTTGAACTTGGTCACCTTGAACACGCCGACCTGGATCACGACGGACATCGTGATGATCACGAACAGCCCGCCGAGCAGGAGCAGCAGCAGGTCGGTCCTGGTGACGATGGCGAGGCCGGCCAGGACGCCGCCGAGGGCGAGGGAGCCGGTGTCGCCCATGAAGATCTTGGCGGGCGGCGCGTTCCACCACAGGAAGCCGAAGCAAGCGCCCATCACGGCGGCGGCGACCACCGCGGCGTCGAGCGGGTCGCGGACGTCGTAGCAGTTCACCGCCAGGGCCGTCGTGCAGTCGTAGCGGAGCTGCCAGTTCCCGATGATCACGTACGCGGCCAGGACGAGGATCGACGCGCCGGTCGCGAGGCCGTCGAGGCCGTCGGTGAGGTTCACCCCGTTGGAGAACCCGGTGACCATGAGCAGCACCCAGATCACGAACAGCACCGCGCCGATCGACACCCCGAAGTCGGCTCAGGAACGAGATGTGCGTCGACGCCGGGGTCAGGTCGTAGCCGTCGGGAAAGTGGATGGCGAGGACGGCGAAGATCACGCCGACGATCGCCTGGCCGAGCAGCTTGGCGCCGCTGCGCAGGCCCAGGCTGCGCTTCATGAACACCTTGAGGAAGTCATCGACGAACCCGACGAAGCCGAGGCCGGTCATCAGGAACAGCACCAGGACGCCGGAGGCGGTCATCGGGTCGCCGGTGAACAAGTGCCCGAACGCGTAGCCGACGAGCGTGGCGATGATGATGACGATGCCGCCCATCGACGGCGTGCCGCTCTTGCCCAGGGCTGGCGTCGATTGCGGGCCGTCGAGCCTGACCTGCTGGCCGAGCTTGCGCTTGCGCAGCACGGTGATCGTCGGCCGGGTGCCGAGCAGCGCGACGATCATCGAGATGGCGGCCGAGAGCAGGATCGTCTTCACTGGTCATCCTCCGCGAGCAGGCCGTCCGCTACTTGCCACAGGCCGGCGGCCTTGGATGCCTTCACTAGTACCACGTCGCCTGGCCGCAACCGGTTCTGCAGCGCCGCCACGGCGGCCCGCTGGTCCGGCGCGGCGATCGCCTCGCCCTGCCAGCCCTCGGTCGCGCGCGCGCCGTCAAGCACCGGGGCGGCGCCGGCGCCGACCGCGATGACGGCCGCCGCGCCGGCCCGGGCGGCCAGCCGGCCCGCTTCCTCGTGGCTCTCGGCCGCGATGTCACCGAGCTCGGCCATGTAGCCGAGAACGGCGAACCCGCGCCTGCCGTTACTCGTCAGGTGGGCCAGCGCCTCGATAGCGGCGCGCGTCGAGTCGGGGTTGGCGTTGTACGCGTCGTTGATGACGAGCACCCCGTCCCGGCGCTCATGCAGTTCCATGCGCTTCTTGCTGCGCGCGGTCGCGGCGGTCAGCGCGTCCGCGATCGCCGTGACCTCCATGCCGAGCTCGGCGGCCACCGCCGCGGCGGCCAGCGCGTTGGCGACGTGGTGGCCGCCGTGCAGCGTCAGCGTGACCGGCGCGCTGCCCGCCCGGGTGTGCAGCGTGAACGAGGCGCGGCCGAGGTCATCGAGGGTCAGTCCGGTCGCCCGCACGTCGGCCTCGCCGTGCGGTTCCTGGCCTGCGCGGGCAACGCTCGTGGTGACCACGCGGGCCCGGGTGCGGGCGGCCATCGCCGCGACGTTGGGGTCGTCGGCGTTGAGCACCGCCACGCCGCCCGCGGACCGCGGCGGGAAGCGCCTCGACGAGCTCGCCCTTGGCCTTGGCCACCGCGTCGATCGAGCCGAACTCGCCCGCGTGCGCGCGGCCGACGTTGAGCACCGCGCCGATCCGCGGCGGCGCGATGCCCGTGAGGTAGGCGATGTGCCCGATGCCGCGCGCGGACATCTCGAGGACCAGGTACCTGGTCGTCTCGTCGGCGCGCAGCACGGTCAGCGGCAGCCCGATCTCGTTGTTGAGCGAGCCCTCAGGCGCGATGGTCGGGCCGATGCGCTCGACGACCTGGGCGGTGAGGTCCTTGGTCGAGGTCTTGCCCGACGACCCGGTGATGCCGACGACGGTCGCGTCGGGCAGCCGGCCGAGGACGGCGCGCGCGAGCATGCCGAGGGCGAGGGTGACGTCGGAGACGACGATGACCGGCGCGCCCGCCGCCGGGCAGCGGCCGGGCGGCGAGGATGGCGGCCGCGCCCTTGCCGCGCCGCGGCGGCGGCGTAGTCGTGGCCGTCCACGTGCTCGCCCGGCAGCGCGGCGAACAGGGCGCCGGGAACCACCTGCCGTGAGTCGATCACGACGGGGCCGGTCACCGACGGCATTCGCGGGGGAAGTCGCCGGATAGGTCGCCCGACGTGGCCGCGGCGATCTCGGCGAGCGGACAGCGGGATCACGCGCGTACCTCCGCCATGGTCGGCGTGGCGGGCCAGGGCGGCGGCGGTCACCTCGGCGTCGTCGAACGGCAGCACGGTCTCCCCGACGTACTGGCCGGTCTCGTGTCCCTTGCCCGCCACGAGTACCACGTCCCCCTTCCCGGACATGGCGACGGCGAGGTCAATCGCCGCGGCCCGGTCCGGCTCGATGATCAGCCGGGCCCGCTCCCCGTGCGGGACCCCGAGCACTCCGTGCAGCATCTCGTCGAGGATCCCCAGCGGGTCCTCGGAGCGCGGGTTGTCGCTGGTGAAGATCGCCACGTCGGCGAGCCTGGCGGCGGCGGCGCCCATCAGCGGCCGCTTGCCGCGGTCCCGGTCACCGCCGCAGCCAAGTACCACGATCAGTTCCCCGCTTGTCACCGGGCGAAGCGCGGTGAGTACCGCCTCGACCGCGCCGGGCTTGTGTGAGTAGTCGACGAACGCGTCCGGCTGCCCCGGCGGCGCGGGAACGCGCTGCAGGCGGCCGGGGACGCCGGGGCAGGCGGCCACGCCGTCGACCGCGTCGGCCAGGTCGACGCCCGCCTCGACGAGCGCCACGATCGCGCCGAGGGCGTTGGCGACGTTGAACGGGCCTGGCAGCGTGACGGACGCGTCCGCTTCGACGCCGCCGGGGCCGATGACGCGGAAGGTCGACCCGTCCGCGCCGCAGCGCACGTCGGCCGCGCGCCACTCCGCCTGCGGGTACGCGCCGGAGCCCGCGTCCGCGCAGAACGTGGTGACCGGCACCGTCGCCTCCGCGACGAGGCGGCGGCCGTAGCGGTCCGCCACGTTCACCACGCCGACAGCCGAGTACGCCGGGGTGAACAGCTTCGCCTTGGCGCGGAAATAGTCCTCGAACCCGGCGTGAAAGTCCAGGTGATCCTGGGAGAGGTTGGTGAACACGGCGACGGCGTAGCGCGTGCCCGCGACCCGGCCGAGGGCCAGGGAGTGGCTGGAGACCTCCATCGCGGCCGCGGTCACCCCGCGCTCGGCCATGACGGCGAGCAGCGCCTGCAGGTCGGGCGCCTCCGGCGTGGTCAGCGACGCCTTGACGAGCTCCTGGCCGATCTTGATCTCCACCCCGCCGACCAGGCCCGTCTTGTGCCCGGCGGCGCGCAGCCCCGCCTCGCACAGGTAGCTGGTGGTGGTCTTGCCGCTCGTTCCCGTCACGCCGATCATCGTCATCCGGTGCGACGGGTCGCCGTAGACCCAGCAGGAGACGTCGCCGAGGCGCTCGCGCGGGTTGGACACCACGAAGACCGGGACGCCGGTCCTGGCGGCGCGGCCGCGGCCGTCGGGGTCGGTGAGGATCGCGACCGCGCCCGCGGCGACCGCCTGGTCGCTGTAGGCCGCGCCGTGGGTGCGGGCACCGGGCAGCGCGGCGTACAGGTCGCCCGGCCGCACCGCCCGGGAGTCGAGCGTGACGCCGGAGAGGATGCCGAACCCGTTCTGGATATCCTCTGTTGTTCTTCCCACCCCGAGCAGCTCGGCAAGCCCGGACAGCGGGCGCGGAGCGAGGCGGTGGGGACGGATCACGCCCAGAGGGTATCCAAAATCAGCGCGCATTGAGCCGAACATAGGGTGCGACCAGTCCGGTCTGCGGTTGGATCTGCAGGGTTTGCAGCGCGGAGTTCATCGCGCTGTAGAAGACCGGCCCGGCGACCTCGTCGCCGAAGTAGTCGGTTTTCGTGTCGGGGTTCTGCACGTTCACGGCGACGACGACCTGCGGGTCGTTGCCCGGCGCCATGCCGATGTAGCTGGAACCGTGCACGCACAGCGGGTTGCTGGCCGGGCAGGGCTTCTCCCCGGTGCCGGCGGACGCCGGCTCGCTCGAGGTGCCGGTCTTGGCCGCGATCGCGTAGCCGGCGATGTCGCCCCAGCGCTGGTTGGCCTCGTCGTCTACGGCGGGCACCTGCTGCAGGATCTGGATCAGC
The DNA here is from genome assembly GCA_963850115.1 of uncultured Actinomycetota bacterium. GTDB lineage: Bacteria > Actinomycetota > Actinomycetes > Streptosporangiales > Streptosporangiaceae > Trebonia. The sequence continues at coordinate 176,833 of CAWKKG010000010.1, read as the reverse complement.
TCCTTGGCCGTCTTCGGCTGGATCACCCTGGTCGACTTCTGCGCCTTGGCCGGGACGTACTGGCCCGCCGCGTTGTAAGTGCCCGCGATCAGCGTGGGCTGCACCCGGACGCCGCCGTTGGCGATCGTCGCGTACACGCTGGCCATCTGCACGGCGTTGACCGAGATGCCCTGCCCGTAGGACAGGGTGTACCGCTCGTCGCCCGCCCACTGCGACGGCGGCGGCAGGGCCGTCGACGCGTACGAGGCGCTCGGCTCCTCGCCGGGCAGGCCGAGTCCGGTCGGCTCGCCGAGCCCGAACGCCTTCAGGTAGTCGTACTGGACCTGCGGCGTGACGTGCGCGACCACCTGGGACATGCCGACGTTGGAGGAGTTCGCGATGATTCCCGCGATCGTGTACCGCTCGCCTGGTGACCACTCGGCGTCGTGGATGGCCTGCCCGCCCCGGTAGAGCACGGAGGGGATGTTGTAGGCGCTCATGGGCGTCTGGCCGCCCTTCTCAAGGGCGGCGGCGGCGGTAATGACCTTGGCGGTCGAGCCCGGGTCGAACATGTTATGGTCGGGAATGTCGGTGGTCTGGTTCACGTTCGTGAACGTGTTCTGGTCGTAGGTGGGCCACTGGGCCATGGCGAGGATGGCGCCGGTCTTCGGCTGCATGATGACGACCGAGCAGTTCGCCGCCTTGGTCTTGGCGACCTCCTGCTGGCAGGCCTGCTGCGCCTGGAACTGCAGGGTGGGGTTGATCGTCAGCCTGACGGACTCGCCGTCCTTGGCCGGCGTGTCCTCGGTGCCCGCCAGGGGGATGGCCACGCCGTTCGCGCCGGTCATCACCTGCTCGCTGCCGGTGGTGCCGGTGAGCAGCGTGTTGTACTCCTCCTCGAGGCCTGACCCGTCCCGCCCGGAGATCACGCCGGTGGCCGGGTTGGTGTTGGTGAAGCCGACCAGGTTGGCGGTCGCGCTGCCGTCGGGGTAGGAGCGGACGAACGAGGGCGTCATGGTGATGCCGGGGATGTTGAAGGCCGCGATCTTCGCCTCGGCAGTGGTCGACACGCCGGCGGCGAGCTGCACCCACTGCGTTCCGCCGTGGAATGACGTCGGGTTGCGGAGCATGGTGATGACCTTCGCGGGGGTCATGCCGAGCGCGCCGGCGAGCTGCTGCGCCACGGCCGGCTTCTGCGCGTCAGGGATCAGCGGCGGGTCCGCGTCGATCGCGTACGTCTCCAGGGTCATCGCCAGCGGCTGCCCGTTCGATCCGAAGATCGTGCCGCGCAGCGCGGGCAGCGGGGTGACCTTCACCTGCTCCTGCGCGGCCTGCGCCTTGTAGTAGCCGGAGTCCATGCCCTGGAGCTGCACGAGGCGGCCGGCGAACAGGGTCAGCACGATGGCGATCGTGAGCAGCGTGATGCCGACCCGCCGGCCCGGCTCGCCGCGCTTGACGGTCAGCCAGCGCGGCGGGCGCGGCGGACGGCGGGCGCCGCCCCGCCGCGGCGGGCGGCCCGCGCCGCGTGGCGGGCGGGTGACGGCGTCGGGCCTGGCCGCGCGCTCGTCGCGCGGCGTCCGGGCGCCCCGCGGAAGGCGCGGGAGCGGGCCGCTGCCACGAGCCTCCGGGTGCCCGGCCTCCGGGGGCCGGGAGCCCGCCGCCCGGTCCTGCGGGAGGCGGGGGTGCGGGCCCGAGGGGCGGTCCTGCGGAACGCGGGCGTTCGGGCCCGGGCGGCGCCCCGGCGGGAGGACCGGGCCCGGGCCGGACGCGGCGCCCGGGTCAGCCGGGCCGGCGGGGACCCTGCACCGGGCCCTGGCCCTGGCCGGGGCGGCGGTTCACTGGCCAGGGCCGACCGGGCCTGCCCGGGCCGCCCTGGCTACCGGGGTTACCAGGGTTGCCGCCACGGCCCGGGCCGCCCGTTCCTGGCCCCCGCCCTCTCACGGGGCGTATCCAGGAGCGTTGACGGCCCCGATCCACGTGGGCCCGTCATTCGTTGTCTTGCCGGTCTTGAGGTCGACGAACAGCAGTTCGCCGGGCCGCCGCATGCCGAGCTGGCTGGCCCGCTGCTCGATCACCGGGGCCGACTGCGCCTGCGCGACCTGTTCCTCCAGGGTCTGCCGCTGCCGCGCGAGCGCGCTCGTCGAGTCCTGCAGCTTGTTGATCTGGAAGGAGCCTTCGGCCAGCGTGGTGCTGATCACCAGCGCGGAGACGAGCGCGCCGCCGAGCAGGCCGCACAGCAGGAGCACGAACGGCATCCGGTGCGGGGCCGGCGAGCGCGGCCCTGGCCGCCCCGGCCGGCTGCGCTTGCGGGACGGCCGGCTGCGGTCCGGTCGCGCGGGCCGGCTCAGGGACGGTGACGCGCTGGGCCGGGGGCACCCGCCACGGCGCCCCGGTCCGGGTCCGCGCACCCGGGCGGGCGGGCGCGGCGGGGCGCGGCGGGGCGCCCAGAGGTCCTTGGGCAGGCGCCTGCGGGGCGCCGCGCCGCTTGGTGGCCTCGGCCGGGGCCGGGGCGCGCCGGTCCGCGGCGGGCCCGGAGGACGCCGCCGGACGCGGCGCCGGTTCCGCCCGCTGCGGCGGCACGGGCCGGGCCTGGCGGCCACGGCGCGGGTCCGCCGCGGCCGGCGCGCCTTCCTGTGCCTGCTGCGGGCGCTGCCGCGAGCCCAGCCGGGTCATGGTGCCGACACCGCCGCGGTTACCGTCTTCCTGCCGCTCGCCTCGTGCCATCGGCCAGCTCCTGTCTTTCTTCGTCCGCTCGTTCACGCTGCTCCCCGGTGACCGCTCACGCCGCTCGCCTGCCGCGCCGTTGCGGCGACGCTTCTTGCTGTTATCACGCTGCCTCCCTGAGGCGCTCGACCGCGCGGAGGCGGGCGGACGCCGATCTCGGGTTGATGGCCAGCTCGTCGTCGTCCGGGCGCTCCGCGCCCCTGGTCAGCAGGCGGAACCTCGGGGCTGCCCGCCAGCACGTCGCCGGCGCGGAGCGGGACGCCCGGCGGGGTCTTGTCCGCCGTGCGCTCGGTGAGCTCCCGCTTGACCAGGCGGTCCTCGAGGGAGTGATAGGCCAGGGCCGCGAGCCGGCCGCCGGGGGCGAGCAGGTCAAGCGCAGCGGGCAGCGCCCGGCGCAGCGCGCCGAGCTCGTCGTTCACCTCGATGCGAAGCGCCTGGAAGGTCCGCTTGGCCGGGTTGCCGCCGGTGCGCCGCGCGGCCGCGGGAATGGCGTCCTTGACGATCGCGCTCAGCCGGAGCGTGCCCGCGATCGGCTCCCTCGCCCGCTCCCTGGCGATCGCCTCGGCGATGCGGCGGGCGAACTTCTCCTCGCCGTACTCGGAAGAGCACCCGGGTGAGCTCGGGCACGGGGTACTCGTTGACGACCCTGGCGGCGGTCAGGTCGCCGCCCTGGTCCATGCGCATGTCCAGCGGCGCGTCCTGGGAGTAGGAGAAGCCCCGGCTGGCGTCGTCAAGCTGCGGAGAGGAAACCCCGAGGTCGAAAAGGACCCCCTGGACGCGGCGGTGCCCGGCGTCGGCGGCGATCTCGGCGATCTGGTCGTAGAACGCGTGCGCGACCGTTACCCGGCCCGGGTAGCGCTCGGCGAGGGCGCGCCCGGCCTCGATCGCGGCCGCGTCCGCGTCGATCCCGATCAGCAGCAGTCCGGGTACCGCGTCGAGAAAGGCCCGCGCGTGCCCGGCCCGGCCGAGCGTGGCGTCGATGAGGACCGGCGGGCGGCCGCCGGGGGTGGGGCCGGTGAGCGCGGGCAGCAGGAGGGCGGCGATACGGCCGGCCATCACCGGCACGTGCGCGTAGGCGTGCTCGCCCACGTGACCCCTCCGCTCAGCTGTTACCCGCGCTCGCCTCCGCGCGCCCGAAGCCCGTGTTTTCGCCCTCGTCGCTTGCGTCGCTCGTTCCTCGCTCCCGCGCTCCTCAGTCCGAAGACACGGGCGCGCGCTTTGGCTCGCGCTCAATGTCTCCCGCTAGGTCTCGCGCTAAGCGTGCGCCCGGCGGGGCCTGGAGCCCGCGCCCTTGTCGTTACCTGCGGTCGTTCCGCCGGAAACGGTGACCTTTGCCTGGCGCCGGGGAAGTGGCGCCAGCCGATTGGTCCGGGTGCGGCTTCCAGACCCGCCGGACAGCCGGTGGTCGGCGGCGGTTCCCGCCGACCGGTCAGAGAATCCCTGGTAGCACCTCCTCAGCGGCTTCAGAGAACGAGTCCTCCTGGGCGGCCAGGTAGGTTTCCCATGCCTGGGCGTCCCAGATCTCAAGCCGGGTGTTCGCCCCGATCACCACGCAGTCCCGGTCAAGGCCGGCGTACGTGCGCAGCGCGGCGGGCACGGTGATCCGGCCCTGCTTGTCCGGTACCTCGTCGGAAGCGCTGGCGAAGAAGACCCGGCTGTAGTCCCGCACGGCCTTGGCGGTCACCGGCGCCGTGCGCAGCGCCTCGGTGATCCGTCCGAACTCATCCTGCGGGAAGACGTACAGGCAGCGCTCCTGCCCCTTCGTGATCACGACTCCCCCCGAGAGTTCGTCACGGTACTTGGCGGGCAGGAACAGCCGTCCCTTCTCATCAAGCCGGGGCGCGTGAGTGCCGAGAAACATCCGGGCCTCACCTCCACCCCCCAGCGAGCCGAGCTTCGATAGCTATCTCACTCCACCGCGCCCCACTGTACTCCACATTCCTCCACCAGTACCAGTCCAAACATCGTTGTCACCGTTCATCTCTCCAACAAAGCACCAGGTCAGACGAGGTGGGGCAAAGTGGGGGAAGAACGGGTTCCGGAGCACGCCGCGGCGTGTCCCCCACCACCGCCCCGCCCCGGCCACGACTGAAGGTGCAGATGGTGCGCACGGGGCTGGAGAGCATCCGTGCTCACCAGCGGCTCACTCCTTGAGGACGGGTCCGCCCGGCGGCCTGGCCCCGCTCCCCATACCAGGAGAGTCACGGGCGCGGGCAACGGGAAGCCGAGCCCGTTCAGGGGACCCGGATGTGCGGCTTTTATTGGTAAGAAGCCTGCTTAATGGGAGATAATGGCAGCTCGCCCGGGCTCGATTGGATAGGTTCCTGAGCGGGACAGACGTGGGGCGTGGCACATTCAGGGCAGCAACGCATACTGTCAATAGACGACGACGCAGTCTCCGGCGCCGCAGTGGTCTTCCGGGGGACGACCCCGCACCTCGGGGCAAGCCGGGCCTTTTCGAGGAGGGCTTTTTGGTACTCGACACGGGGCGCGGTAACGGTGTGCCGAACAGCGCGCGGGCACTCGAGGAACTGGTCGCACCGCGCGGCAGGTCGGCACGGCCATCGAGTCGGTCATCGACGGGAAGGCCGAGGCGGTCAGGCTCGCGCTGATCGTCCTGCTCGCCGAGGGGCACCTGCTCATCGAGGACGTGCCCGGGGTGGGCAAGACCATGCTCGCCAAGGCCCTCGCGCGGTCCATCGACGGCTCGGTGCGCCGGATCCAGTTCACCCCCGACCTGCTGCCGAGCGACATCACCGGGGTCAGCGCCTACAACCAGGAGCGGCGCGAGTTCGAGTTCAAGCCGGGGCCGATCTTCGCGAACATCGTCGTCGGCGACGAGATCAACCGGGCCTCGCCCAAGACCCAGTCCGCGATGCTCGAGTGCATGGAAGAGCGGCACGTCACCGTCGACAGCACCACCTACCAGCTCGAGCGGCCGTTCATGGTGATCGCGACGCAGAACCCCATCGAGATGGAGGGGACTTACCCGCTGCCCGAGGCGCAGCGCGACCGGTTCACCGCCCGGATCTCGATCGGGTACCCGACCGCGGCGGCCGAGCTCGAGATGCTCGACACGCACGGGTCCTCGTCGCCGCTTGACCAGCTCAAGCCGGTCGCCACCGCGCTTGACGTGCGCGCGCTGATCGAGGCCGTCCGCGGCGTGCTCGTCGCCGGCCAGGTGAAGGAGTACATCATCGCGCTGTGCGCGGCGACTCGGACCGCGCCCGAGCTGCGACTCGGCGCCTCGCCGCGGGCCGCGCTGCAGCTGCTGCGGGCGTCGCGGGCGCGCGCCGCGCTCGACGGCCGCGACTACGTCATCCCTGACGACATCCAGGCGCTCGCCGGCCCCGTGCTCGCGCACCGGCTGCTGCCGACCGTCCGAGGCGCTCGTCGAGCGGAAACTGCCCGACCAGGTGGTCTCCCGGCTCGTCGAGCAGACGCCGCTGCCCCGAGCCTGAGGGGCCCGGGTCATGCGCGGGCTGCTCGGGGCGCTGACGGTGCGGGGCCGGTCGTTCGTCGCGGCCGGGGCGGCGGCGATCGCCTGCGGGCTGCTCATCCCCGAGCCCGACCTGGTCCGCATCGGCGCGCTGCTGCTCGCGCTGCCGCTGCTTTCCGCGTTCGGCGCCGGCCGGGCCAGGTACCGGCTGTCCTGCGTGCGCACGGTGTCGCCGGCCCGGCTGCCCGCCGGGCAGACCGCGTCGCTGACCATCCGGCTGACCAACGTGTCCCGGCTGCGCACCGGGCTGCTGCTCGCCGAGGACACCGTTCCCTACGCGCTCGGGTCGCGGCCGCGGTTCATCTTCGAGGGGATCGGCGCCGGCGGCTCGCGCGAGTACACCTACCAGCTCGGCTCTGAGACCCGGGGCCGGTACACGGTGGGGCCGCTGCGGGTGCGGGTGGCCGACTCGTTCGGGCTCGTGTCCATCACCCGGGCGTTCACCTCGGCGTCGGTCCTGACGATCACGCCGCGGATCATCTCGCTGGCCCGGCCGCCGATGGGCGGGTACTGGCTCGGGGACAGCGAGCACGGGCGGCGGTCCATCGCCGCGTCCGGCGAGGACGACGTCGCGCCGCGCGCCTACCGCACCGGCGACAGCCTGCAGCGGGTGCACTGGCGCTCGACCGCCCGGTACGGCGAGCTGATGGTGCGCCGCGAGGAGCAGTACTGGCGGAACACGGCGTCGCTGTTCCTCGACACGCGGCGCGCCTCGTACTCGACGTCGATGTTCGAGCTCGCCGTGACCGCGGCGGCGTCCATCGGGGTGCACCTGGCGGGCGAGGGGTTCGAGGCGCGGCTGGTGACGTCGGAGGGCGAGGTGCCGCGGCAGGGGTCGTTCCGCGACACGCTGCTCGACACCCTCGCGGTGCTGCGGCCGTCGCGGACCGTTTCCCTCGACGCCGGCGTGCAGGCGCTCGGCACCGGAGGCGGCCAGGTCATCGCCGTGCTCGGGGACATTCCGCCGGGGCAGGCGCGGGAGCTGGCGGCGGCCAGGCGCGGCACCGCGCCCGGGGTGGCGCTGCTCCTCGCGGAGAGCGGCGCCGCCAACGTGACGTCTAGCGCGCAGGTCCTCGCGGGAGCGGGATGGCGGGTCGCCGTCGTGCCGGACGCCGCGCGGCTGGCCGCGGCGTGGCAGGAGCTGTACCGGCCCGGCGCGCCTTCCACCGCTGGTCCGCCCGCGGTGCCGGCGGCCGACGTCGCGTCCGCGGCGCCGAACGGGGCCGCGGCCGGGGCCTCGACTGGGGAGGACGCGCATGGGTAGCCACCGGCGGACGGCAGCGGCGGCGTTCGCGGTGATCCTCGCGTCCGTGTCGCTGTACCCCGTCTTCTCTGGGGTGCTCTGGTTCTGGGCCGGCTGCGGCTCGGCCCTCACGGTGGCGCTGGCGGGCACGGCCACCAGGCTGCGCCGGCTGCCGGTCGCCGTGTGCCTGCTGGCCGGCGTGGCGGCGCTGCTGCTTTACCTCAACCTCGCGTTCTCGAACGCGAGGTCGCTGTTCCACCTGCTGCCCACGCCGGCCTCGCTCGCGGCGCTGTGGGACACGGCGGGGCAGGGGTTCACCGACGCGGGGAGGTACGCTCCGCCGGTGCCCGAGCTGCGCGGCATGGTGCTGCTCGCCGCCGCCGGGATCGGCATCGCGGCCCTGCTCACCGACCTGATCGCGGTGCGGCTGGCCAGTGCCGCGCTGGCGGGCCTGCCGCTGCTGCTGCTGTTCACCGAGCCGTTCACGCTGAGCTTGTCGCGCGGCTTCCTCGGCACCACGGTCGCGTTCTGCGTCAGCGTCGCCGGGTACCTGGCCCTGCTGTCCAGCGAGGCCAGGGACCGGATCCGCGAGTGGGAGCACCCGAACCCGGCCGCCAACGACGAGCCCGACACCCGGACCCTGGCGGCCGCGGGACGGCGGGTCGGGTTCGCGTCGATCGTGATCGCGCTCTGCCTGCCGCTGTTCATGCCCGGGCTGCACGCCACCAGGCTGTTCGGGAACGGCCAGCCGGGAATCGGCGGCTCCGGTGGCGGCGGTGGCAGCGGTGGCGGCGGCACTAACAACGGCACCGGGTCGGGCATCGGGTTCCCCGACCCGAACATCCAGCTGTCGCAGGAGCTGCAGCAGCACCAAGCCAGCGAACGTGCTCGCTCTACACGTCCAGCGGCCAGCCAGCCCGACTACCTGCAGATCTACACGTTCGACAAGCTCACGCCGACAAGGGCTGGCAGCCGTTCAGCCAGCCGGAGAGCCTGGCCCCGGTCAGCCCGCGGCTGCCCGCGCCGCCCGGCCTTGGCAGCACCTCGTCGGCGGCCAAGGTGACCTCGACGATCACCCTGGCCGGCGACGTCGGGCAGGACTACCTCGCCGCGCTGCCCGTGCCCTACCCGGCGACGACCGTCACGGCGAGCGGGACCCTGCGGGCGGACAAGTCCACGCTCATGGTGTTCGACACTAACGTCTCGCTTGGCGGGCTCAAGTACACCGTCAGCAGCCTCGCCGAGCAACCGCCCGAGCAGCTGCTCGACGCCGCGCCGCCGCCGCCCGCCGACATCACGGCGCACTACCTGTCGGTGCCCTCCTCGTACGACTCGCTGCGCGGCCTGGCGCAGTCCGTGGTGCACGCCGCAAGCGCGAAGACCCAGTTCGAGGAGGCCGTCGCGCTGCAGGACTGGCTGGGCAACGGCCAGACGTTCAGCTACACGCTGCACGCGCCGTCGGTGATCGACGCCAAGGGGCTCACGAACTTCCTCGAGGTCACCAAGAAGGGCTACTGCCAGCAGTTCTCCTTCGCCATGGCGGTGCTCGCCCGGCTGCTCGGCATCCCCTCGCGGGTCGCCTACGGTTTCACCCCCGGCACGGTGGTAAGCGGCGACACGTGGCTGGTCACCACCCATGACGCGCACGCCTGGCCGGAGCTGTACTTCCAGGGCTACGGCTGGCTGCGGTTCGAGCCGACGCCGACCGGTCCCGGCGGTGCAGGGCTCCGCGTTCGAGCCCAACTACTCGCTCGGGCTCAACTCATCGGTGACGGGCCAGCCGCATGCCACGCCGACCTCGGCGCTGAGCGGGGGGCCGACCGGGAGCACGGGCGTTCCGCCGAACCTGCGGAACCTCTTCGCCGAGCACGCGGGCGGCGGCACCGGCCCAGCCCGCCCGAGCGGCGGCTCCATGAGCCCGTGGGAGATATTCGGGCTGGTCGTGGCCGGCCTGATCGTGGTCGCGGCGATCGCCCCCTGGTGCGCGCGGCAGGTGATCAGGCGACGGCGCTGGCGGCGCCTGGCGGCGCGCCGGGCCGCGGGGGCCACGGCGGCCGACCGCGCGCGGGCCAGGGACGTCGCCTGGGCGCACGCCGCGTGGGAGGAACTGCGGGACGACCTCACGGACTACGGCACCGGAACCTTGCCAAGCGAGTCACCGCGCGCGGTCGCGGCCAGGACAGGAACCGGGCTGAGCCTCGCCGACCCGGCGCGGGCCGCCCTCGGCCGCATCGTCATGGCCGAAGAGCGCGCCAGGTACGCCCCGGCGCCGGCCGACGGGTCCGGGCTGCGGTCCGACAGCGTCGCGGTCCGCCGGGCGATCGACGCGGCGGTGCCGCGCCAGGCGCGCTGGCGGGCACGCCTGCTGCCCGCCTCGGTGGTCGGCCCCGCGCTCGGGGCGATCGCGTCGGCGGCGGACCTGTACCGGAGCGTCCGCGAGCCAAAGCGCGAGCTTTAGCGGCCGCGGGGCGGGCGGAAGGCAGCGCGGCTAGAGTTCCCCCTCCTGCCGCCTGCGCCAGCGCTCGTCAAGCCGCTCACCGAAGCTGCCGCGCGGTGGTCCGCCGCGGCGTGAGCGGCGCGAGCGGCGCTTGCCGGCCGGTCCGCCCTGCGCCGCGGCCAGCGCGACGGTGGACATCTGCCGCCAGCTATTCAGCGCCCAGATGCCGCACAGCAGCAGGACGATAAACCCGGCGACCGCCAGTCCGATCACCGCGAGGACGATGCCAGCGGCGATCATGGCCGCGCCGAGAACCAACCCAACCAGCGCCTCTGCCACCCGACGCTTGTAATGCACGCGGGGATCGCTGGAGCGCACTAGCCGGGCTAGCCTCCGATCCTCCCTGTAGAGCGCCTGCTCGATCTGCTCGAGCTGGCGCTGCTCATGCTCAGAGAGCGGCACGACGCCTCCCATGGAACCGGGGGGTGGGGTGACTTTCACCTCACGTTAGATACTTGGTTCATTTCCCAGATTACGCGGCACATCACGCTGGTTGGAAGGGGCCTCAGGTTGGCGGTCTGGAGAAGCCGGCTGAGCAGGGTCTTGAGAAGTTCCGAAGAGTGCCGCCGGCCGCACCGCGTCGGTCCCGAACCGCCTGGCGATCCGGTCAACCGCCTGCTCCGCTTCCCGCCAGCCCGCCGGGCGGTCGCCGAACGCCAGCTGCCGGGCGGCGCCCGTGACCGGGCGCAGCCCGGCGGCGCGGACGCCAACGAGCCGCAGCCGGGCCCGCGCGTCGAGCCCCGAGCCCTCGTAGAGCGCGCACGCGGCCGTGTAGATCTCCCTGGCCACGTCGGTCGGCTCGCTGAGGGTCCGCGACCGCGTGATCGTCTTGAAGCTGGCGAGCCTGAGCTTCACGGTCACCGTCCGCGCCACGCAGCCGGCCGAGCGCAGCGCCTGCGCGGTCCGGCCGGACAGCCGCAGCAGCTCCTTCTTGATGACTTCCGGGTCATCAACGTCCGCGGGGAAGGTCTCCTCGGCGCCGACGCTCTTTTCCTCCCGCCGCGGGGTGACCAGCCGCTCGTCCCTGGCCCAGGCCAGGGCGTGCAGGTGCGCTCCCGCGACGCCGAGCTCGCGCCGCAGCGTGGCCTCGGGGACGTGCGCGATGTCACCCACCGTGCGCAGGCCGAGCCGGCCGAGCACCTCCTCCGCCCGGTCCCCGACGCCCCACAGCGCGCTTACCGGGAGCGGGTGCAGGAAGCCGAGCAGCCCGTCCGCCGGGACCACCAGGAGCCCGTCCGGCTTGCAGTGGGCCGAGGCGATCTTGGCGACGAACTTGACCGGCGCCACCCCGACCGAGCAGGTGATGGCCTGCTGCTCGCGGACCTGCCGCCTGATCAGCTCGGCGATGGCCCTGGGCGAGCCGAGCCTGCGCTGCGCGCCGGACACGTCGAGGAACGCCTCGTCGAGTGAGAGCGGCTCCACTTCCGGGGTGACGGCCCGGAAGATGGCCATGACCTCCTTGGATACCGCGGCGTAGAGCCGGTGCCGCGGCGGCAGGAAGACCGCCTGCGGGCACAGCCGCCGCGCCCGGCCGACGGGCATGGCGCTCCTGACGCCGAAGGCCCGCGCCTCGTAGGTCGCCGACAGGACCACGCCGCGCGCGCCGAGGCCGCCGACCACGACCGGCTTGCCTCGCAGGCCGGGCTGGTCGCGAAGCTCCACGCTCGCGTAGAAGGCGTCCATGTCCACGTGCAGGATGTGACACCCCTCGTCATCATCGGACAAGGCCCACCTCCTCCCACCTGACCAGGCACTTCCGAGGCTAATCGATTCTCCCAGCGATCCTGCCTGACGCCGCGCCAGGGCTAGCCAGAGTCGCTACAGCATCTCGGACTGCGCGGGCCGCAGGCCCGCAGCGGGGGGTACGGGGGGTCGTCCCCCCGGGAGATACGTGCCGACCGGGCCTGATACGATCGCGGTTTTTGCGATCAGGCCCGGTCGGCACCCCGATCGGCACCCCGGTCGGCACCCCGATAAGCAAGCACGTGCAGCCGGGCGGCGATGTCCCGCAGCGGAGGGCAGGTGGCCGCGGCGTCCTCAAGCTCCCGCAGCGCCTCGGCGGCCGCCGGGTCCGCGCCCGCCCCCGGCAGCAGGCCGGAGAAGATCCGGATGCCGTGCGCGTCGCCGGCCCGCAGTCCCGCGCCTTCGATCAGCGCGGTCAGCTCGGGCAGGGTGAACCGGCGCGTCACCGACGGCGCCTTGCCCGCGCCTGCCACGACAGGCGGCACGGCGCCGGGCGCGGCGGTGCCCGGCGACACGGGGCCAGGCAGCAGGCCCAGCGCCTCGGCGTACCTTCCCGCGAGCGCCCGCTGCAGCACCGCCGCGACGGTGTTGGCGGCCAGCACGCTCACCGTGCCGCCCGGCCGCAGCACGCGGGCGACCGCCGCGAGCGCGGCGTCCGGCGCGTCCACGTACTCCAGCACGTTGTGACAGATCACCAGGTCGGCACCAGTCTCGGCGTCGGCTCCGGCGGTACCCGGCTCGCCGACCAGCGCGGGCAGGTCGACCGCCTCCCCCTGGACCTCGGTGAGCGTGACGCCGGCCTCCGCGGCCCGCCAGCGCGCGGCGGCGAGGGCGTCGGGGCTCGGGTCCACCACGGTCACCCGGTGCCCGAGGCTGGCGATGCTGACCGCGAACCCGCCGGTTCCGGCGCCCACGTCAACGATGTCCAGGGCGGTACGGCCCGACTGGGCGACCCGGGCGGCGATGACGTCCGCCAGGACGTCCCAGACAAGCGACGACCGCGACCCGTCGCGCTTACGACGAGCGTCCGCGTGCCCCGCGTTCACATGCCCCGTGTTCATGTACACAGTGTCCGGCCCACGCGTGCCAGGCACGGCTCCCGCGGGAACCTCTGCGGTCACTCTTAACCACTCCCTTGTGAACCCTGTGCTTTTGACGGTGTCAGCCTGGAGAAACCTTGGAGGTCAAAGAGAACAGGGTTCAAGCTTGACGGCGCAGTCTCACTGTAGTGGCGGCGGGCCGGCCCATGTCGTCAAGTACCGCCACGCGCCGGAGAGCAAGCCTAGCTACCTTACGTATTTGTTACGTTACCAATTGTTGATAAAGTGGGTGAACCCGGGACTTCCAGGTCCCGTTCTTATGATCGTGGAGACCTCATCAGGCAGTTTCGCCAAGCGGGCGAAAGCGACACGCCGCCGTAAGCGAATGACGCCCCGTGAAGCACCCCGGCCACGTATGCTCAACCGCATGCCAGCCGCCACCGAGCACCTCGAGCTCCCCCATCCCCGGCGCCTGATCCGGACGTCGGTGTGGAGCATGGCCGAGTCTGTCGGGTTGCCGTTCGGTACCTACGTCGTGGTCACCGACGTGGTCAGCCCGGACGCGGGGCTGCTGGCGGGCACGGCGGTCGTCTGGCTGCTCATCCTGCTGCGCAAGATCGTGACCGGGTCGGTTACCTCGCTGCTGATGATCTCCGCGCTCGTGCTCACGGTGCAGACCGCGGTCGCGGTCAGCACCGGCTTCCTCTGGATGTTCCAGCTTCAGTTCCCCCTCGGGAACCTGGCCATGTGCCTCATGTTCGCCCGCACCGCGCCGACCCACAAGCCGCTGGTCGCGCAGCTGGCCGCCGAAGTAGTGGCGATCAAGCAGCCGCACCCGGGGCTGCACCGCTTCTTCCAGGGCGCGACCTGGCTCTGGGCGGGCCTCTTCCTTGTGCTCACGCTCGGCCTGGCGGTGATGATGGTCACCGAGCCGTTCAAGCTCTTCATGCTGCTGTCGACGCTGGTGACCATCGCGCTGACGGCCGTCGGCGCCGGCATCTGCGCTTTGTGGTTCTTCGCCGTCATCCGGCGCCTTGGCCTGCGCCTGCGGTTCAGCGCCGCCTAGTCCAGCCGCACAGCAAGCTGCCGAGGTTACGCACGCTCAAGGCCGCCCGACGTTTCCAACGTCGGGCGGCCTTTGTGCTGCGGGGGGCGGACCGCGGGCGGAGAGATTGCGCCCGCCCGGCCGTTAGGAGCGCGGGCGCGGCTCCGGGGGCCGGGCCGGCTCACCGTCGTCATCGTCCGCGTACGGGTCGCTGTCGTCCTCGTCCTCGTCGTCTTCCGACGCGAACGCGGAGGCCTCGGGATCGAGGGAAAGGGTGGGCTTCTCGGCCTTGATGCGCGCGAGGACGCCGTTCACGAACGGCGGCGAGTTGTCCGTGGACAGGCTCTGCGCCAGCGCGACCGCCTCGCTGATCGCCACGCCGTCCGGCACGTCGCCGGCCCACAGCAGCTCGTAGACGCCGATCCGCAGGATGTTCCGGTCGACGGCGGGCATCCGCTCCAAGGTCCAGTCGACCAGGTTCCAGGAGATCAGCTCGTCGATGCGGTCGCTGTGGGTCGCCACGCCGCGGACGAGCTCGGCCGCGTACGGCTGAACCGGCACGTCACCGAGCGACTGGCGCTCGCTGAGCAGCTCAAGCGTGGGCAGGCCGCGCAGCTCGGCCTCGAAGAGGATGTCGAGCGCCCGCTTGCGCGCCTTGCTGCGAGCGGCCATTAAGCGCGGCCGAGGTAAGCGCCGGAACGAGTGTCGACCTTGACCTTCTCGCCCGTGGTGATGAACAGCGGCACCTGGATCGTCGCGCCGGTCTCCAGCGTCGCCGGCTTGGTGCCGCCGGTCGAGCGGTCGCCCTGCAGGCCCGGGTCCGTCTGCGCGATCACGAGCTCGACCGCGGCCGGCATGTCGACGTACAGCGGGGTGCCATCGTTAAAGGCGATCGTCACCATCTGCTCCTCGAGCAGGTAGTTCGCCGCGTCACCGACCACCCCCGCCGGGATGTGCGGCTGGTCGTAGTCGGACAGGTCCATGAAGACGAAGTCGTCGCCCTCCCGGTACAGGTACTGCATGTCGCGCTTGTCGACGTTGGCGACGTCCACCTTGATGCCGGCGTTGAAGGTCTTGTCGACCACCTTGCCCGACAGCACGTTCTTCAGCTTGGTGCGCACGAAGGCCGGCCCCTTGCCCGGCTTGACGTGCTGGAATTCCACGACATTCCACAGCTGCCCCTCAAGGTTCAGCGTCATGCCGTTCTTCAGGTCATTGGTGCTTGCCACGCGTCGTCTCCAGTCACAGGACCAGCAGTTCCCTGGTGGTCGAAGTCAGGAATCGGGCTCGGTCGCCCGCCGTCACGACCAGCACGTCCTCGATACGGACGCCGCCCATTCCTGGCAGGTAGACGCCAGGCTCGACGGTGACAGGAACCCGATCCGTCAGTTTACCCGTTCTCCCGTACCCGAGCATCGGCGCCTCGTGGATCTCCAGGCCGACGCCGTGCCCGAGCCCGTGCTGGAAGTGCGCCGCGTGCCCCGCCGCCTCGATCACGTCGCGGGCCGCGGCGTCCACCGCCCCCGCCTCCACGCCGTCCTCCAGGACCGCGATGCCGACCTCCTGGGCGAGGGCGACCAGGTCATAGATGTCCCGCTGCCAGCCGGCGACGGAGCCGATCGCCACGGTCCTGGTCATGTCCGCGTGATAGCCGTCGTACAGCGCGCCGAAGTCCATCGTCACCAGGTCACCACGCTCAAGCTCCCGGCCGGTCGGCGCGTGATGCGGGATCGCGCCGTTCGGCCCGGACGCGACGATGGTGTCGAACGCGGGGCGTTCCGCGCCGAGCAGGGCCATGGCGTGGTCGAGGAGAGTCGCCAGCATCCGTTCGGACATCCCGGGCGGATCTGGGGCAGGACCTCGGCCAGGGCCGCGTCGCTCAGCCTGGCAGGCGACCTCGATCTTCTCCAGTTCCTCCGCGTCTTTGACCATACGGAGCGACTCGATCTTCCTTCCGAACGGCAGCGTGGCTACGCCCTCGGCCTTCGCCGATGAGCTCGCCGTACCGCTCGACGGTCATCTCGTGCGCCTCGAAGGCGAGGCGCCCCACGCCGCGGCGGGACGCCTCCGTCGCCAGCTTCGCCTCGATGAACCGCTCCTCGACCAGGTCGAGGTCGGGGGCGTCGCGCCGCGCCGCGCCGGCGTAGCGGGAGTCGGTGGCCAGCAGCGCGCCGTCGCCCGTCCGCGGGGAGCAGCAGCGCGGCGTTGGAGCTGGCCAGGCCGGTGAGGTACCGGACGTTGGGCCTGGCGGTGATCAGGGCGGCATCCGCGCCCGAACTCGCGGATGAGCTGCTGGGCGCGGGCCCGGCGGGCAGCGTGGATTTCCGGCATGCCCCGACTGTAGCTGTGTTTCCGCGCCACGCTGCTAGCCCCGCTCGGCCGCGCGCGAGGCTGTACTTCCCTCGTGCTCGGATGCCTGCGAGGTCTGCGTGACGGACGATGGCGGATATGTCGGACCTTCCCCGGAGACCTGCCCCCGGAGATCGACATCTCCCGGCCGCACTCCGGCGCGGATGTACGACTACTTCATCGGCGGCAAGAACCACTTCGCCGCGGACCGGGAGACGGCCGACGAGGTGCTCGCGGCCTGCGCCGACGCGCTGACCGCGGCCGCGGGAGAACCGCGCGTTCCTCGGCCGGGCGGTCAGGTACCTGGCGGCGGAGGCGGGCATCAGGCAGTTCCTCGACATCGGCACCGGGCTGCCGACCACGAACAACGTGCATGAGGTCGCGCAGGCGGTCGACCCCGTCGTCCCGGGTCGTCTACGTCGGACAACGACCCGCTGGTGCTCGCGCACGCGCGGGCGCTGCTCACCTCGCTCGCCGGAGGGCCGCACCGCGTACATCCAGGCCGACCTGCGCGATCCCGCGGCCATCCTGTCGTCGCCCGGGTGCCGGGAGGTGCTCGACTTCAGCCAGCCGATCGCGCTGATGCTCGTCGCCGTCCTGCACTTCATCCTCGGACGAGGACAAGCCCGCGGAGATCCTCGCGACCCTGCTCGACGCGCTGCCGTCCGGCAGCTACCTGGCCGCCTCGCACGTCACCGGCGGAACACGACCCGCGCAGGCGGCCGCGACGGCAGCGCACCTACCGGCAGCCGGGCATCCCATGCAGGTGCGCGACTCCGACGAGTTCGCCAGGCTGGCGTTCGCCGGGCTTGACCTGGTGCCGCCCGGCGTGGTGCTCGTCTCCGAGTGGCGGCCGGACGGCACCGGCCCGCGCCCGGCGCCCGCCGAGGTCAACTGCTACGGCGGGGTCGCGCGCAAGCCGTGACCGCTGCCCGCGTCACGGCCCGGGACGCGCTTTCATGACCGCGCGCCGCATCAACTGGTTTCCACATTATTAACGGTTTTTAACGGGTACTGGCCGATATCGGCCAGCTTAGACTGTTGACCAGATTTCAGTGGGGGACCATAGCCGGGAGGTGGAGCGTGACAGACCTTACGGCCGATGATCTCCCCAGTGCCGAAATCGACACCTCGCGACCGCATCCGGCGCGGATGTACGACTACTACATCGGCGGCAAGAACCACTTCGCCGCCGACCGCGCGGTCGCCGACGCCGCGCTCGCGCACTGGCCGGCCGGGCGGATCGGGCTCCGCGAGAACCGGCGGTTCCTCGGCCGGACCGTCAGGTACCTGGCCGCGCGAGGCAGGCATCAGGCAGTTCCTCGACATCGGCTCCGGGCTGCCGACCACGGCGAACGTCCACGAGATCGCGCAGGCGGTCGACCCGTCCTGCCGGGTGGTCTACGTCGACAACGACCCGATGGTGCTCGCGCACGCCCGGGCGCTGCTCGCCTCCGCGCCCGAGGGGCGCACCGCCTACATCCAGGCCGACCTGAAGTCGCCGCTCGACATCCTGTCCTCGCCCGTGATGCGGTCGGTGATCGACTTCGACCAGCCGGTCGCGCTGATGCTGGTCGCGGTGCTGCACTTCCTGCAGGACGAGGACAAGCCGGAGGCGGTCGCTGACGACCCTGCTCGACGCCCTGCCGTCCGGGTCGTACCTGGCCGCGTCGCACATGACGGCGGAGCATGAGCCGGAGGGGATCGGCGCCGGGCAGCGCCTCTACCGGGAGGCGGGGATACCGATGCAGATCGCGGGACGCGGACGAGTTCGCGTCGCTCGCGTTCTCCGGCCTCGAGCTCGTGCCGCCCGGGGTGGTCCTGGTCTCGGAATGGCGGCCGGACTCCAAGGCGCCGCGGCCGACCCCGGCCGAGGTGTCCTGCTACGGCGGGGTCGCCCGCAAGCTCTGACGGGCCGAGTCGGCTTCCAGCGATCCACTTTCCTTCCGCGCTTTGTCGCGAGAGGACGCAGCCAAGCACTTCTTGCTGTTATCACGCCGTCGGCCTTCTGGGTGACTGAGAAGGCAGGCGGCGGGCCGGGCGCAGGCACGCATTCGTTCGGAATTATCGATTGCCGATTTTTCTTGCTGTTATCTTCCCGTGATGGGCGGCCGACGAGGCCTGCACGATGATGTGGGATATGACGGGCTCGCCGGCCGCCAATTGCTGTTATCAGGCGAGGGCGCGGACGGTCTCGATGTCCCTGACGCGGCGGTCGTGGGTCGGCGAAAGCGCGGTGACGTTGAGGGTGGTGACGCCGGCCTCCCGGTAGGCGGCGAGGCGCTCCTTGACGTAGCCGTGCGGGCCGATGAGCGAGGTCTTCTCGACCAGCTCGGCGGGAACCAGGGCGGCGGCCTCGTCCTTGCGGCCGGCCAGGTAGGCGTCCTGGATCCGGTCCGCCTCCTTCTGCGTAGCCGTAGCGGCAGGCGAGGTCGTGGTAGAAGTTCTTGCCGCGCGCGCCCATGCCGCCGATGTAGAGCGCGAGCGCCGGGCGCATGAGGTCGCGCAGGTGGGCGACGTCGTCGCCGATGGCGAGGGGCGCGGCGGCGATCACGTCGAGCGGGCCGAGCGTGGCCGTGTCCCGCTTGGCCGTGCCCTCCGCGAGCGCCGCGTCCCAGGTGAGGCCCGCCTTCTCCGGGAAGTAGAAGATCGGCTGCCAGCCCTCGGCGAGCTCGGCGGCGAGCGCGACGTTCTTCGGGCCGAGCGCGGCGACCACGATCGGGATGCGCTCGCGGACCGGGTGGTTGATCAGCTTGAGCGGCTTGCCGAGGCCGGTGCCCTGGTCGGCGGCAGCGGGAGCGTGTAGTGCTTGCCGTGGTACTCGAGGCGCTCGCGCCGCCAGACCATCGCGGCAGATCTCGATGAGCTCCCTGGTGCGGCCGACCGGGGCGTCGTAGGGCACGCCGTGCCAGCCCTCGATCACCTGCGGGCCGCTGGCGCCGAGGCCCAGGGTGAACCGGCCGCCGGAGACGAAGTCGAGCCCGGCGGCGGTCATCGCGGTCAGCGCCGGGGTCCGGGAGTAGATCGGCAGGATCCCGGAGGCGATCTCGACGGTCGCTCGTCCGCGCGGCGATGAAGCCCGAGCTGGCTCACCGCGTCGAAGCTGTACGCCTCGGGGACGAAGACGATCTGCAGGCCCGCCCGCTCGAAGTCGGCGAGCTCGCTCACCGTCTCGGTGAACCCGCCTGAGTAGTTGAGCATCATTCCCGACGCGCATGTGCTGGCCTCCTTGCCGATCGCCGCCGTGCCGCCGATGCGCCGTACGCTGCCGTGACCGGGTGCCAATTTAACCCGGCCGTCGCGCGCTGGCTATCCCCGGGGCGCACCCCAGACATCCTGGCTAGGTACCTTTTATTCTGTGGTCTAGACCACTTATCCTGTGGTCTAGACCACTCATGGGCGACCACTGGCGTAACAAGGAAACGGCAAGCTTGTGCACATGGTGAGTACCGCTGACCCGCTGTCCATCACGCCTGCCGACCTGCGGATCCGGCGCATCGGCGAGCCGGCGATCCTGTCGCCGATGGCCGGGCTCGTGCAGGGGCGGGTGAGCTCGCCGCACTACGTGCACGAGTCGGACCGCGTGCTGCTCGACGACACGGTCGAGGGGGCGGCGGCGCGGCTGTGCGGCGTCGCGGACCTGCCCTCGCTTGAGCCGGGCGGGCCGCGCGAGTACATCTACTTCGACCCGTCGCGCGACGCGGGCCGCGATCGTGACCTGCGGCGGCCTGTGCCCCGGGCTGAACAACGTGATCCGCGGCCTGGTCCTCGAGCTCGCCGACAACTACGGGGTCGCCGACGTGCTCGGGTTCCGCGACGGCTTCCGCGGGCTGGTCGGCGCCGGACGTCACCCCGGTGCGCCTGTCACCGCGAGGTGGTCTCCGACATCCACAACAGGGGCGGCACCATCCTCGGCACCTCGCGGGGCAACCAGGACCCGGCGCTGATGGTGGAGACCCTGGACCGGCTCGGGATCTCGGTCCTGTTCGTGATCGGCGGTGACGGCTCGCTGCGCGGCGCGGCGAAGATCGCCTCGACGGCGGAGCGGCTCGGGGTGGAGCTGTCCGTCATCGGGGTGCCGAAGACGATCGACAACGACATCCCTTACCTCGACCAGAGCTTCGGCTTCCAGACCGCGTTCACCCGGGCCACCGAGTCGATCAAGTCGGCGCTGACCGAGGCGAGCTCCACGCCGCACGGCGTCGGCCTGGTCAAGGTGATGGGCAGGCATTCCGGGTTCATCGCCTGCTACGCGGCGCTCGCCAGCCATGACGTGGACTTCGTGCTGATCCCCGAGGTGCCGTTCCGGCTTGACGGCCCGTTCCTCGGCCGGCTGCGGGACCGGGTGCGGCAGCGGGGGCACGCGGTCGTCGTGGTGGCCGAGGGCGGCGGGCAGGACCTGTTCGAGTACGACGGCGCGGTGGACGCGTCGGGCAACGCGCGGCTCGCCGACATCGGCGGGCTGCTGCGGCAGCGGATCACCGCGGACTTCGCCGCGGCCGGCGAGGAGCTCAGCCTCCGCTACGTCGACCCCGGGTACGCGATCCGCAGCGTGCCCGCCAACGGCTGGGACGCGGTGTACTGCCTGCGGCTGGCGCAGGCGGCCGTGCACGCCGCGATGGCCGGGCGGACGGCGATGGTTGTCGGGCGCTGGCACGGGCGGTTCGTGCACATCCCGATTCCCGTCGCGACCGGCAGCCGCAACCAGGTCGACCCGAACGGCGACCTGTGGATGTCGGTCCTTGAGGCGACCGGCCAGCCGGAGCGGCTTCGCTGAGCTTCGGTCCCGTCCGCGCGGCCGGCCGCATGCGGCTGACCCGGCGCCAGCTCCTTATCGGGAGCCGATGCGGTTAAGGACGTCGGTGCCGATGCGGTCCGGGGAGCGCCCGTCGACGTCGACCGTTATCGTCGCCACGGACGAGTAGCCGGCCTGGCGCTCCCGCGTAGACGTCGGCGATGTCAGGCCGTGCGAGCATCGGGCGCCCGCTGTCACCGCCGACGCGGCTGATGCGCCTCGGCGTAACCGACTCGCAGGTACGCGACCGGCACCTCGGCCAGCAGTTTCCTGGTAAGCGCGTGTCCCGACCGCGCCGCCGCCGAGTGCGAGCACGATGTCCGGGCCGTTCAGCAGGTCCGCGATCACCTGGTGCTCAAGCGCGCGGAAGGCGGGCTCGCCGTCTCGGCGAAGATCCGCGGGATCGGCTTGCCGGCCCGGTCCTCGATGACCAGGTCGCTGTCGACGAAGGGCAGGCCGAGCCGGTCGGCGAGCAGGCGGCCCGACCGTGGTCTTGCCCGCGCCCATGAAGCCGACGACGACGATCACGGGGCGGCGTCCAGTTCCGCCGCGATGGCGCGCAGCGCCAGGACGTAGGCCGTGGAAGCCGAAGCCCGCGATGATCCCGGTCGCGGCGCCGGTGATCACCGACTCGTGGCGGAAGCCCTCGCGGGCCGCGATGTTGGAGATGTGCACCTCGACGAGGGGCGCGGTTCGCATCTTCACCGCGTCCATGAGGGCGTAGGAGTAGTGGGTGAGCGCGCCGGCGTTGAGCACCACGGGCGTGGCGTTGTCGCAGGCCTCGTGGATCCAGGTGACGAGCTCGCCCTCGTACTCGGTCTGCCGGACGTCGACGTCGAAGCCGAGCTCCTCGCCGGCCCGCTGGCACATGTCCGACAAGTCGGCGTAGGTAGCGGTTCCGTACACGGCCGGCTCGCGCTTGCCGAGCCGGCCGAGGTTCGGCCCGTTGAGCACGAGCACCCGGCGGGCCTTCGCGTCGGGGCCGCTCACGCGGTCACCGCCTGGTACGCCCGGGCGAGCAGGTCCTCGGGCGGGCTGTCGTAGATGACCGGGTTGCCCACGCCGTCGAGGAGGACCATCCGCAGCCGGGCGCCGCGCGCCTTCTTGTCAAGCGACATGGTCGCCCGCAGTTCCGGCCAGGCGTCGCCCCGGTAGGTCACCGGCAGGCCGACCGCGGTGAGCAGCTCCCGGTGCAGCGCCACGTCCCCCTCGGTCAGCTGGCCGGCCAGCCGGGCCACCTCGGCGGCGAACACCATGCCGATCGCGACCGCGTCGCCGTGCCTGAAGGCGTACCGCTCCAGCTTCTCGATGGCGTGCCCGAGGGTGTGCCCGTAGTTGAGCATCTCTCGCTGCCCGGACTCGCGCAGGTCGGCCGAGACCACGCGCGCCTTGACCGTGATCGCCCGCTCCACGAGCTCGAAGGCGTGCGCGCCGCCGGGCCGGGCCGCGCCTTGCGGGTCCGCCGCGACCAGCCGCAGTATCTCGCCGTCCGCGATGAACCCGGCCTTGATGACCTCGGCGAGGCCCGCCACGTAGTCGCCGCGGTCGAGGGTTTCCAGCGTCGCCAGGTCGGCGAGCACCCCGGCGGGCGGGTGGAACGCGCCGACCAGGTTCTTGCCCGCCGCGATGTCGATCGCGGTCTTGCCGCCGACCGCGGCGTCGACCATGCCGAGCAACGTCGTCGGCACGTGGACGACGGGCACGCCGCGCAGCCAGGTCGCGGCGGCGAACCCGGCGAGGTCGGTCGCCGCTCCCCCGCCGATGCCGACCACGCAGTCGGTCCTCGTCACCTTGGCGTCCGCCAGCCACGACCACAGCCGCGCGAGCACCGCGACGTCCTTCGCCGCCTCGCCGGCCGGCACGCCGGTCGCCGCCACCCGGTACCCCGCCGCTTCCAGCGCCCGGCAGGCCGACGCGGCCAGCGGCGCCAGCCGCTCGTCGTGGATGACGGCCACCGTCTCCGCCCGGTTGCCGACCAGCTCGGGCAGCGCGCTCAGCACCCCGCGGCCGACGACCACCTCGTACGGCTGCTCCCCGCCGACTTGGATCCTTGCCACTTGCGTCGGCTCGCGGGTCGTGCTCATGCGCGCAGCCGCTTGGCCAGGTCGGCGGCCACCTCCTCGGGGGCCAGGTCGTCGGTAGGCACGGTGAGCGTCGCCAGCTCGGCATAGACCGGGCGCCGCTCTTCGAGCATGGCCCGGAGCCGCCCGCGCGGGTTGCCAGGGATCACGACGCGGGGCCGGTCCATGCCGGTGCGCTTCGCGACGGTGGCGAACTCGGCCTCCAGGTAGACGATCACCTGGCCGACGAGCATCCGGCGCACGTCGGGGTCGAGCACGGCACCGCTGCCGAGCGCGAGCACGCCGCCCTCCGCCTTGACCGCGTCGAGGCCGCTGGCGACGGCACCCCGCTCAAGCTCGCGGAAGACCAGCTCGCCGTCGTCCACGAAGATGTCGCCGACGGGCTTGCGCGCCGCCCGGGCCACGAGCGCGTCGGTGTCGGCGAACGGGACGCCGAGCGCGGCGGCGAGCAGCTCGCCGACCGACGACTTGCCCGCCGTGGGCGGCCCGATCAGCACGACCTGCCCGTTCCCAGCGCGGTGCCTGGTGCCGCTGGCGCCGGCGCCGAGGGATGTCAAGAGATCACCAAGCTCTTCAGGTAGCCCTCCGCGTTCCGGCGGAGTTCCTCCACCGTGTCACCGCCGAACTTCTCCGTCGCCGCCTCCGCCAGCACCAGGGCAACCATGGCCTCGGCGACCACGCCGGCGGCGGGCACCGCGGTCACGTCGCTGCGCTGGTTGATCGCCTTGGCCGGCTCGCCGGTCGCCACGTCGATCGTCTCGAGCGCGCGGGGCACGGTCGAGATCGGCTTCATCGCGCCCCGGACGCGGACCAGCTCGCCGGTGGACATGCCGCCCTCGATGCCGCCGGCCCGGTTGGTGCGCCTGCGCACCCCTTCGGGGGCGAGGTAGATCTCGTCGTGCGCGCCGGAACCGCGCCTGCCCGCCGTGATGAACCCGTCGCCGATCTCCACGCCCTTGAACGCCTGGATGGAGACGATCGCGGCCGTGAGCCGGGCGTCGAGCTTCCTGTCCCACTGGGTGAAGCTGCCAAGTCCCGGTGGCAGCCCGTACACCACGACCTCGACGACCCCGCCGAGGGTGTCGCCGTCCTTGCGGGCGGTGTCGATCTCGGCGATTATCCGCTCGCTGGTGCCCGGGTCGGCGCAGCGCACCGGGTCGGCGTCGATCCGGGCCAAGTCGGCGGGCGTCGGCAGCGGCGCGTCGTCGGGCACAGTGACCGAGCCGAGCGCCACCACGTGCGAGACGATCTCGACGCCGAGGGCCTGGGCGAGCAGCTTCCGCGCGACCTCGCCGAGCGCGACCCGCGCGGCGGTCTCGCGCGCGCTGGCCCGCTCGAGAACGGGCCTGGCGTCGGTGTGCCCGAACTTCTGCATGCCCGCCAGGTCGGCGTGGCCGGGCCTGGGCCTGGTCAGCGGGGCGTTGCGGGCCTGGTCGGCGAGCTCCTCCCGGGAGACCGGGTCGGGCGACATGACCGTCTCCCACTTGGGCCACTCGGTGTTGCCGACCCGGACGGCGACCGGGCCGCCAAGCGTGACGCCGTGCCGCACGCCGCCGGTGAGCTCCACCTCGTCCTGCTCGAACTTCATCCTCGCGCCGCGCCCGTAGCCCGCCCGCCGCCGCGCGAGGGCAGCCGCCACGTCCTCGCTGGTAATCCGCACGCCCGCCGGCACTCCATCACAGATCGCGGCAAGCGCCTTGCCATGCGACTCGCCCGCCGTCAGCCACCGAAACATGCTGTTCACCCTACAGTCAGCGCCGGCTCGGGTCCGCCACTGCCCGCGCCCCGGCGCCGGGCTGAGGAGGATCTTTCCGAACGGGTGCGTGGCTCCGTGTCAGCCGAGGCGGATCGCGATGCCGCGGCGAAGTCGGGGGGCGAGGCGGGCCGCGATGGCCTCGGCGGCGGCGCGGGCGGTGGCCAGGTCCGCGGCCTTCAATGTGATGGTCAGCTCCGCGTCCTCGTTGCCTGGTTCGAGGGTGAAGTCATCGGCCGACCGCGGCGACCTGGGCGCGGATGTCGGGGTCCTCGTGCGGGAGCGGCGGCGGCGCCGCCGCTGGCGAGCGCTCGGAGGCGGGCGCCCTCGACGACCAGCGGGACCGGGCCCGCCACGTCGATGACGACCGCGTCGGCCTGCTCGGCCGCGACGGCCGGCCACAGCCGCGGCGCGGGGACCGGAACCGGGCGCGCGTCCGCGCGCCACCGCCTGACCGTTTCTGTGCCGGTAAACGCGATGACCGCCTTGCGGCCGTCGTTCCCGATCAGCGTCGGGAGCGCCATCTCCGTCTCTTTCTCCGTCCCGTCGGCGCCGGCTTCGGCGAGGACAGCGACGACGGGGACGAGCAGGCGGCTCGCGGCGACCGCGGTCAGCACCGCGTGCTCGGTCGCCGCGCCGGCCGCGTAGGCGGCGAGGGCCGCGGCCACGGCCGGGTCCGCGCCGCCGGTGTCGCCCGCTGGTGTGGTCGACTGGCACGCACCGACCCTATCGCCGCGCCGATCGCGGCATCGCGCGGGCGGCGCGGGCGCGAGGCCATCCCGGCGGGCTTGATGCTGTTAGACCGGTCACGGCATCCCGGTCCCAGGCGGGCGTCTTGGCCGCTCGGGCGGCTGGTGGGCGGTGTTCGGAGCGGGCCAGAGAAGCTCACTCAATGTAGTGAAATCCATGAAAGCCGTATTTAACGGTGGGTATCGTCAGTCTCCACGGCAGAATCGGTTGAGCGCACATGCCGGATATGGGAGTCTCTTGACCTGCGGCGACGTGCAGGCCTCCGGACCAGGAAACCGGCATGCGCGGACCAGAGGTTACGGCGCTAGCGGGAGGGAGCAGTTCCGTGGGTTCGGCACGCGAGCCGGCGCAAGCCGCGCGGATACTTCCCGGCACGCCGATGAGGAAGGTAGTGCCGCCCCGGATGGTCGGCCCGTACATGAGCGGCCAGCGCGGCGTCGATCGCGGGCTACGTGCACCGGGTCAGGGACGTCGTCTTCAGGAACCCGGCAGACGCGTTCTACGCGCTCGGCCTAGGCTACGAGGGATCGGACTTCAAGCCTGACATGTCGGAGATGTACTTCCTCTGCTGGCAGGCGCGGGAGATCGACGGTTACGTGCCGGTGAGCGCGCGCGGCGTGCCCGGCCGGACGGAGTTCTACCTGGAGCCGATCCAGATCCCGGTCGGCACCACGCTGTGCCGGCTCGGCGGACGCGGGCGAAGAACCAGTGGCCCGGTATGACGGACTGGCCTGGCGGCGGCCGAGGGAGGGGTAAGGCTCGTGCGGTACCGGCTTATGGCCTCCTACCTCGGCGCCTCTTATCAGGCGGCGGTGGGCCCATCCGACCGTGACGTGACGCTGTTCGCGGCCCCGCCGCCGCCGGAAGAACACGGCTTCTCCCCGGCGCCCGGCGGCATCTGGCGCAAGCAGGTGCGACTTGACGATCTTGACGCGCTATGGGAATCACGGCCCATCGGCTCGTACCACGGCGAGCCGTGCCTCGTGCTCGACGATCTCGGTGACCGGCTGCACATCGTCTACCTGGGCATGGATGAGCGGCGGGCCGCGCAACTCGGCTACTGGGAAGTCGACCGCGGCGTCTTTGAGGTCGTCGTGCCGCGGCATGACGTCTCGGACCTAGCCGAGGAGCGGCACGAGTTCCCGATCGCACTGCTGCTTTCTGCCCTGCCGAGGGCGCTCGGCGCCGGCGAACCCCGGGGCCGGGCGGACCCGGGGCCGGCCAGAACGGGGCAGGCAGGGCCATCGGCGCGATTGGCCCGGGTGGCGCCCAGGGGGCCGTTCCCGGCCCGCGGGCGCGGTGGCGGGCCCGGGCGGACCGGGGACGGGCGCGATGCCGGGCTGGAATGGCCCCGCGGGGGCGCTGCCGCCGGTCCGTGGCCAGCTACCGCCGAGTGGCCAGGCACAGCTTCCCTCGGCGATGCCGCAGCAGCCCGCCCTGGCCGGCTTGCAGTACCCCGCTACGGGCGGGTACCAGACGACGGCGGGGCAGAACGGCATGGGGCCGCCCGCGGGCCCCGGCATGCCAGGTGCCCCCGGCATGCCCAACGGGTTCGGCGGCCCCGGGGTGCCGCAGCGGGCCGACCTGTCCCAGTTTGCCGGCGGCCAGCCGGTGCCGGGCGGGCAGCAGGTTCCCGCGAGCGCCCAGGGCCCGCGGGCCCCAGCAGCCGCAGGCTACGGGGCGCCGCGCCGCAGCCCTTCCCCGCCACGCAGTTCCCGGGCCGGCCGCAACTGCCCGCGGCCCAGCAGCCGATGGGCCACCAGCAGATGGCCCAGCAGCCGGCGGCCCAGGCACCGGGCGGGCAGGCGGCGGGCGGGGCGGCCCCGATGACGCAGCAGCAGTTCCTGCCCGTTCCGCCGCTGCCCTCCGCGCCGCAGGCCTCCGGAGCGCAACCGGTGATGCAACTGCCGGGGCAGCAGGCGGCCGGGCCGCAAGCCAGTAACGCGCAAGCGCCGTCCGCGCTAGCCGCGCAGGCACAGGCACAGGCACAGGCACGCAGGCACAGGCACAGCAGGCACAGGCCACCGCAGGCACAGGCACGCAGGCACAGGCCCAGCCAGGCACAGGCACAGCAGGCACAGGCACAGCAGGCAGCAGGTCCCAGCAGGCGCAGGCACGGGCACAGGCACAGGCACCGGGCAGCCGTCGACCCCGACGGCCGTGGCCGCCTGGCACGGCTCTCCCGCGTCCGACGGCAACGGCAACTGGTACTACCAGCCCGGTCCCGACGCGCAGCCGGGCGGGGTCACCGCCAACGGGTATCCGGTCAACGGGACGCCCGCTGAACGGCTACCCCGCAGCCAGACCAGGGCACCGGGCCCCAGGCGGCGCTGAACGGGCAGCCGAGGCAGCAGCAGTACGCCCAGCCCGCGCAGCCAGGCCCACGGTAACCGGGTACCAGCAGGCGCCAGCCCCCAGCAGGCGCTGGCCCCGTCGCCCGCGACCGCCGTTCAGCAGCCGCAGCTCGGCCAGCCGGGCCAGGCGCTGCCGCTGGGCCCGCGTTCGCGCCGCCCGCCCAGCAGGCACCGACAGGCCGGCCTGCCAGCATGGCCGGCGCCGCAGGTGCCCGGGCCGCAAGGCGTGGCACCGGCCGCCATGGCGCCCGCCCGCCGACCGCTCAGCCCGTACCGTCCGCCCCGTCGGTCACGGTCCCCCTGACGGCACCGCCGGCGGCACCGCAGCCCCTGACACAGCCGCCGCTGGCCGCGGAGCCCGTGGCAGCGCAGCCGGCGGTAACCCAGCAGGCGACGACGCAGCCACTGTCCGCCCCCCTCGCCACGACCGCGCCTCCCGTCCAGGCACCGGGGATCGCAGGCGTCGGCGTCACCGCGCCGCCGCGCGGCCGGCACGACCGGCCCGCTCACGACCTTGCCGCCGGCCCCGCCGCCCGATCAGTCGGGCGCCCACGCCGGCCCGGTGGCGGGCGGCGCGCTCAGCAAGCTGACGGGCGCGGTCCGCGGGCGCCGCGCCGCGCGCAAGCCGCGCCTCGCGATGTCCGCGATCTTCGCCGACCTTGTTGACATGGCCGACATCCCGCGGTCCGCATACGCCGTCGATGAGGAAATCACCGGGGCCATGTGCCTGTTCAAGACCGATGGCGGCTATGAGGTATTCAGCTGCGCGGAGGACGCGCGGCACGAAGTGCGATTCTTCGAAGAGGAAGAGGCGGCTTACTTCTACCTCTTCGGCGTGCTAGCGGCCGAAGCGCTGCGCAATGGCCGGCTGAGCCCGCGCCGAAGCTGACCGCCGCAAGAAATACTCCGCAACATCACAGATAACGCCTCGAACACTCGCGCGGCGCTTGTTGCCGGGATACGATTTAATTGCCGACGGGGCTGACGGTCCCCCGCTCCCCAAGCAGCCCCGTCGGCCCATCCTCACCAAGCCGTTCTTATTTCGTCATATTCTCGTATTATGAGAATATGACGAAATGAGAACGGCGAGTCGAAAATCG
Organism: uncultured Actinomycetota bacterium; assembly: GCA_963850115.1. GTDB lineage: Bacteria > Actinomycetota > Actinomycetes > Streptosporangiales > Streptosporangiaceae > Trebonia. The sequence goes on along the minus strand of CAWKKG010000010.1, from coordinate 147,881 downwards.
CGTACGACAACAGAAGAAACGCACATCCCCCCGTTCACACGGATCACATAATTGCCATTCGCCTCGCTAACGCCATTGTTATTCGAATTCAATAATGGTATTCGCTTACGAGCGTACCGGCGGTCGAACGCGACCGGTCGGCCCATGCGCCGGGCGGCCCGGGTCCGTATGCTGATCGCCATGACGATCCCGCTCACGGGCACCCAGTACGAGATCGAGGCAGGCGACTACCGGGCGACCGTCACCGAGCTCGGTGCGGGCCTGCGCGGCCTCCGGTTCGGCGACACCTCCATTGTCACCGGCTTCGACGCCGATGAACTGCCGCCGCACGGCGCCGGCCAGCTGCTGACCCCGTGGCCCAACCGGGTCGACGGCGGCCGCTACACGTTCGATGGCGAAGACCAGCAGCTGGCCCTCTCCGAGCCGGCCCGCGGGAACGCCATCCACGGCCTGACCCGGTGGGCGCCGTGGACCCGTACCGCGCACGACCAGGACGAGGTGACGCTGCGCAGCCTGCCGCACGGCCAGCAGGGCTACCCGTTCGCCGTGCAGACCGACGTCACCTACCGCGTCGACGCGGAGTCCGGGCTGCACGTCACCGTGACCGCGACCAACAAGGGCAGCCGGCCGGCGCCCTGGGGCACGGGGGCGCACCCGTACCTGACGACGGGCACCCGGACGATCGACGAGTGCGAGCTCGCGCTGCCCGCCGACCGCTGGCAGCCCGTCGACGACCGGCTCATCCCGTCCGGCCCCGCGCAGGACGTGTCCGGGACCGGCTTCGACCTGCGGACCGCGCGCAAGCTGGCCGGCGTACAGCTCGACCACGCCTTTACCGGCCTGCGCCGGGAGTCCGACGGCCTCGCCTGGGTCCGGCTTACCGGCGGCGGGCTGACCACGGCCATGTGGATGGACGCCGCCAACGCCTGGCTGCAGGTCTTCACCAGCGACCCGCTCGAAGAGGAGCGCCGCCGGGCGGCGGTCGCCGTCGAGCCGATGACCTGCCCGCCGAACGCGTTCGTCAGCGGCGAGGACCTGATCGTCTTGCAGCCCAGGGAGTCCGTCACGGTCCGCTGGGGAATCCGGGCCGAGTAGCACTGCGAGCCTCCGCGAGCCAAGCCGCGGAGGGTCGGAAGGTCAGTCCGCTCCGCACCCGGGCGAGGTCCTCCGGGGTGTCGATGTCGGTCGGGGCTGCCAGTGTCCCCGCACTCGACGAGCGTGACGAGGTCGGGGTGCGCCCGCAGGAACGGGCGCGCCCCGGCGTCGCCGGTCGCCAGCTCGATCACGGCAGGCCAGTGGACCCGGTCAATGAGCACCGGGTTACGCGGCTTGCCGGCGTAGGCGGCGACCGCGACGGTCGCGCCGCTCGCGTGGGCGGCGATCAGCCGGCGCACCGCCGCCGCCCCGACGAGCGGCTGGTCCGCCAGGGCGATCACGGCGCGCCGCGGCGCCGCCCGCGAGCGCGCGCAGCCCGGCCGCGAGCGAGGATCCCATGCCGGACATCCAGTCGGGTTGTGCACGCTCACCACGCCGGGCAACTCGACGGGGACGGCCCCGGTCACCACGATCACCGGATCGGCCCCGCCCGCGCGCAGCAGCGCCACCCCCCGCTCGGCCAGCGTTGACCCGGCGAGCTCGACGGTCGCCTTCGGCTGCCCGAGCCGCGACCCGTCCCCCGCCGCGAGCAGTATCCCCGCGACACTTTCGCCACGGCCCCATCCAATCATCGCAGCGGGCCAATCATCGCCAGCGGGCCGGTCATCGTCGGCCCGGGCGCGCTGCGCACAGCGCTGCGTCGGCGGCACGGCTGCTCGACCACGCGGCTGGCATGCTGGCGGCGGCGCTCGCCATGATCGCCATCGGCACCCGGCTCGCGTTCACCGGGCGCAACGACTGAGGCGGCGCGGCGACTTTTCAATTAGCTTGAAAGTCGCGAGTTTTCAAGTAGTATGAAAGTCATGACCGCTGTGCCCGCTGATGCGAACCTGAGCGACCTGCTGAACAAGCCCAAGGCGACGCTGGCCCGGCTGGCCGGCAACCGGCGGCTGGTGCTGCACCGGCGCGACGCCGAGGACCTCGTCATCACCACGGCGGAACGGGCCGCCGCGGACACCGCCGTGGTGCGCGACACGACCCGGCTGTTCCGGGAAATGATCCGAAAGGACCCGATGGTCATGACGCTCGCGGTGCAAGTCCTGCCGGCCGTGTTCCCCTGGGTGCGGCACCTGCCGGAGGATGCCTGGGGAGAGTTCGCGGCTGAGTGGCTCGACACACTCGGCGCGGCGGGAGAACTCGACAACAACGCGGCGGTCGAGGCGGTTGTCGCCGCCTGGCAGCACACGGCCGAGATCTACGCCGACCCCGAGCTATTCGCCATCCTGACGCGGGAGCACGACGGCACCGACTACGGCCCGGTCCTGCCTCCCGAGGTGCCTGGTGAGCCCTAAGCGAGGTGACCGAGTCGCTCCGCCGGGCGGACGCACACACTGGGAAATCCGGTTCTTGGAGACCGATGCTGCCCGCGGGTGGGAGGACCTGTGCCAGCAGGCCCCCGACAACACACTGGTGGCGTGGGAAGCGATGCGGCGAATGCCGGCACCGCTGGCCTTCTCCCCGCGTCACCATCGACTGCGCCGCCAACTGGCCACTGGGGCAGTGAAAGGCCGCGTCCTCGATCACTGGCAGATCGAGGTAACCGGTGCCGGACGGGTCTGGTACCTCGTCGACGAGGAGAACCGCACCGTGTGGATCGATTACGCCGGCCCCGGGCACCCGAAGCCCACCGAGTAGCGCGCCCGCGCCCCTTAGGCGGGGACGCGCTCGTCGCCGTGGATGCGGCCCTCCGTGCGGGTCAGGGCCTGGCCGCTGCCGCCCCAGCGGAGCTGGATGAGCTCGGCGGCGATGGAGACCGCGGTCTCTTCCGGGGTGCGGGCGCCCAGGTCGAGGCCGATCGGCGAACGCAGCCGGGCCAGCTCCGCTTCGGTCATCCCGATCGGCGCGCAGCCGCTCAAGCCGGTCCTCGTGGGTGCGGCGCGAGCCCATCGCGCCGATGTAGCCGGCCGGGGTGCGCAGCGCCACCTCGAGGACGGGCACGTCGAACTTCGGGTCGTGGGTAAGCACGCAGATCACCGTGCGCGCGTCCACCTCGGCGCCGGCCAGGAACCGGTGCGGCCAGTCGACCACGACCTCGTCGGCGTCGGGGAAGCGGGACCTGGTCGCGAAGATCGGCCGCGCGTCGCAGACGGTGACGTGGTAGCCGAGGAACTTGCCGACCCGCGCCACGGCGGCCGCGAAGTCGATCGCGCCGAACACGAACATCCGCGGCGGCGGCGCGAACGAGTTCACGAACACCGCGAGCTCGTCGCCGCGCCGTTCGCCGTGCTCACCGTAGCGGCGGATGCCGGTCAGCGCCCTGGGCGAGCATGCCGCGCACGTCGTCGTCCACGGCGGTGTCGAGCCGGTCCCCCGCCCCCAGCGTCCCGGTCGACGCGCGGGCCGCGTCGCCCCAGATGACCCGGCGCGCGCCGACCTGGCCCGGGCCCGAGATCACGGTGGCCACCGCGACCGGCTCGCCGCGTTCGACCGCCTCGTAGATGTCGCCGAGCTCGGGGAACGTCGTCCTGTTGACCGGCTCGACGAAGATGTCCAGGATGCCGCCGCAGGTCAGGCCCACAGCGAACGCGTCGTCGTCACTGAAGCCGTACCGCTGAAGCACCGGCTGGCCGCTTTCGGTGACCTCCGTGGCCAGTTCGTAGACCGCGCCCTCGACGCAGCCGCCGGAGACGGAGCCGATCACCTCGCCGCCGTCCTCCACCGCGAGCGCGGCACCAGGGTCGCGCGGCGCGCTGCGGAACGTGCCGACCACCGTGGCGAGGCCGAACGTCTCGTCCGCGGCCCACCACTTGGTGATCGTGTTCAGGATGTCGCGCACAACCCCACCTCGAAGTCTCACTGGTCATACAAAGCTACCGAGCCACGCCAGCGCGGGCCATGGCGGCTTTAGCAACTGCTTAACTGAACCCGCGATGACCGCCGTCTATGCCGGGCCCTACCCGGGGCCGTCGCGGTCACGCACGGCGGCGACGGCCGCCCGCATCAGCCGGGGCGTGTCGGGGTCGGCGAGCCGCTCCGGCCTCCGCTCAAGTTCGTCCGGGCTCAGCCACTCGTGCCTTTCGATCGTGAGCCGCTCGATCAGCGACTGGTGCGCGAAGCTCACCTGGGCGTCGTCGACGGCGATCGCGAAGTACGTCTGGTACTGGGTAACCGGCAGCAGGGCGAACAGGCGGTACTCGATCACGGTGGTGCCGAGCGACGCGCCGAGCTCCGCGGGATCGACGTCGATCCCGGCTTCCTCGCGCATCTCGCGGGCGGCCGCCTCGGCCAGGGTCTCGCCGCGCTCCGCGCCGCCGCCGATCGTGAGCCAGAAGCGGTCGCTGCGGCGGTGCAGTTCCCGGCCGAGTTGCAGCAGCACGCGCCCTTCCCGGTCGACCGGAAGGACGCGTGCCGTATTGCGCTTGACCCGCACTACTCCACGATCTTGGAGATCGGGATCTCCAGGATGTCGTGCGCGCCGGCCGCCTTGAGCGCGGGGATCAGCGTGTTGACGCCGCGCTTGGGCACCACGGTCTCGACGGCGTGCATGCCGGTGTTGGCGAGGGCGGTCACCGTCGGCGACGACATGGCCGGCAGCATGCCGGTCACCGCCGCGAGCTGGTCGGCCGCGACGTTGAGCTTGAGCAGGACCTGGCCCCGCGCCTGGATGGCGCCGCGCAGCAGCAGCGCGATGTCCTCCATCGCCGCCCGCTTGTCCGGGTCGGCGTAGGCGGCGCCGCAGGCGACGAGCTCGGTGTAGCTGGTCAGCAGCGTGCTCAGGATGCGCAGCCCGTTCTTGCGCAGCGACGACCCGGTCTCGGTCAGGTCGACGATCGCGTCGACGATGTCGGGCACCTTGGCCTCGGTCGCCCCGTAAGACGGGACGACCATCGCCTTGACGCCGTGCTCGGCGAGGAACCGCTCGGTCAGCGACGGGAACTCCGTCGAGATCCTGATGCCCTCCGGCAGGTCGGCGACGGACTCCCACGGCGCGCTGTCCTGGACCGCGAGGACGACCCGGACCGGGTTCGAGGTCTGCTTGGAGTACTGGAGCTCGCCGAGCGAGACGATGTCCGCCTGCGTCTCGGTGATCCAGTCGCGGCCGGTGATGCCGATGTCGAACAGGCCGCGCTCCAGGTAGGAGGGGATTTCCTGGGGCCGGAGGAACCGCACCCGGTCGATCCTCGGGTCGTCGATCGAGGCGTGGTAGTCGCGGTCGGACGCCCGGCGCACGGTCAGGTCGGCGGCGTCGAAGAGGTCGAGGGTGGCTTTTTCGAGCGAGCCTTTGGGCAGTACCAGAGAGAGCATGGGGGAAGTCCTTTTTTCATCCAGAACGTGTGCGTGGTTCCCGGCATAGCAAAGCGCCACGTCCCCGAGGCGCAGGATGACGCGCCGGGCGCGCGTCATCCCAAGGCCATGAAAACACGGGAAAGCGTGGCGCGGTTAATGTCGCGCGGTCTCGCTCTTCGGCAGGTCACCGCAGCGGACGGAGCGAAGCAGGATGGCGGTGTCGAGCGCGGCCACGACTGCCTCCCATCCCTTGTCCTCGCTGCTGTCTGGCAGCCCGCTGCGGTCGCGGGCCTGCTCAATCGTGTCACACGTTAGCACGCCGTTGCCGACCGGCGTTCCCTCGTCGAGCGCGACGCGGGTCAGCCCGGCGGTCACCGCGTCGCAGACGTACTCGAAGTGCGGCGTCCCGCCGCGGATGACCGCGCCGAGGCAGGCCACCGCGTCGTAGCGCTTGGCCAGCTCCTGCGCGACGACCGGGAGCTCCACCGCGCCGGCGACCCGGACCACCAGCGGGTCGTCAACGCCGCAGGCCTTGGCCGCCGCCGTGGCCCGGTCCACCAGCGAGTCGGTGATCTCGGCGTGCCACCGGGTAGCCGCGATCGCGAGAGACAGGCCGGCGGCGTCCACGGTGCCGAGCTCGGGACGTCCCTGCCCGCTCATGCGCTCTTCCCTTCCCGGAAGCCGGTCATCGTTTCTCCTGTGTCTAGTAGCGGGGCCGGCGGTCAGGAGACCTCGGCCGCGGGAGGCGCCCCGGTCTCCAGGGACTCGGGCGTTTCCAGGTTTCCGAGCTGGTGGCCGAGGCGGTCGCGCTTGGTGGTGAGGTAGCGGAGGTTGTGCGGCGTGGTCAACGGGGGCAGCGGGATGCGGGTCACGCCGAAGCCGTGCGCCGCCAGGGCGTCGACCTTCGCCGGGTTGTTGGTGAGCAGCCGGACGGAGCGGACGCCCAGGTCGTCGAGCAGCTGCGCGGCGACCGAGTACTCGCGGGCGTCCACCGGCAGGCCGAGCCTGAGGTTCGCGTCCACCGTGTCGACGCCGGCGTCCTGCAGCTCGTAGGCCTGGAGCTTGGACAGCAGGCCGATGCCGCGGCCCTCGTGGCCGCGCAGGTAGAGGACGACGCCGCGGCCGCGCTCGGCGATCTTGGCCATGGCGGCGTCGAGCTGAGCGCCGCAGTCGCAGCGCTCGGAGCCGAAGACGTCGCCGGTCAGGCACTCGGAGTGGACGCGGACGAGGACGTCCTCGCCTCCTTCGCCGGTCCCTGGCGGGGTCGGGGAGCGTCCCCCCGGGAGCCGGAGTCCTCGAGGTCGCCGAGGACCAGCGCGAGGTGCTCGGCCCCGTCGATGTCCGAGCGGTAGCCGTAGGCGCGCCACTCGCCGTAGGCGTTGGGTATCACCGTCTCCGCGACGCGGGTGACCAGGCGCTCGGTGCGGCGGCGGTACTCGATGAGCTGCTCGATGGAGATCAGCGCGAGGCCGTGCTCGTCGGCGAACTCGCGCAGGGCGGGCAGCCGCAGCATGGTCCCGTCGTCGCCGATCACCTCGCACACCACGCCGGCCGGCGGCAGCCCGGCGAGCACGGCCAGGTCGACGGCGGCCTCGGTGTGGCCGCGCCGGCGGAGCACGCCGCCCTCGGTGTACCGGAGCGGGAACACGTGGCCGGGGCGCACCAGGTCGCCGGGGCCGCTCGCGGAGCTGGCGAGCAGCTGAATGGTCGCCGCGCGGTCGGCGGCGGAGATGCCCGTCGTGATGCCCTGCCGCGCGTCCACGCTGATCGTGAACGCGGTGCCGTGGTGCTCCTGGTTCTGGCTGGTCATCTGGGGCACGTTCAGCCGGTCGAGGTCCGCGCCGAGCATCGGCACGCAGATCAGGCCCCGGCCGTAGCGGATCGTGAAGGCGAGCAGCTCGGGGGTGGCCTTCGACGCGGCGAAGACGATGTCTCCCTCGTTCTCCCGGTCCGCGTCGTCGACCACGATGACCGGGCGGCCGTCCGCGATGTCCTTGATCGCCCGCGCGACCTCGTCGAGCGGAGTGACGGTACCGGAGGGCTCTGCGTCCGCGTCGTCAGAGGTACGGGGGGTGCGTGCCCAGGGAAGATGACAGCATGATCAGCCCATTTTGCGTTGTTTGCGGGGTGTGCAGGTTGGTTGAGCGCTCGCTCGCCCGGTCACCGGGTGCCTCCCAGGAGCTTCTCCACGTACTTGGCGATCACGTCGACCTCGAGGTTGACCTCGGCACCGGGCTGCTTCAGGCCGAGCGTGGTGCGCTTGAGCGTCTCGGGGATCAGGCTGACCTCGAACCAGTCTTCGCCGATCGCCGGAGACCGTGAGGCTGACGCCGTCGACGGTGATGGAGCCCTTGTGCACGATGTACCTGGCCAGGCCTGCCGGCAGGCTGATCCGGACGACCTCCCAGTGCTCTTGGGGGTCGCGGCTGACGATGGTGGCCGTGCCGTCGGTGTGGCCCTGGACGAGGTGGCCGCCGAGCCGGTCCGCGAGGCGGACCGAGCGCTCCAGGTTGACCTTGGTGCCAGGAGCGACGGACTTGAGGCTGGAGTGCCGCAGCGTCTCCCCCATCACGTCGGCGGCGAAGCCGAGCGGGGTCGGCGAGCGGCGGTTCCTGAGCCTCGCCCGCCGGCCGCGGGCGGGAGCTGATCAGCGAGGTGACCGTCAGGCAGACGCCGCTGACGCAGATCGAGTCGCCCGGCCTCGCGTCTTGCGTCACCACGGTGCTGCGAACGTGGATGCGGGCGAAATCGCCGAGATGCTCGACCGCCTCGACCTCGCCGAGGTCCTCAACGATGCCGGTAAACAACCGCGTCCTCCTCCGGTCCGGCTCCGGGGGACGCGACTGCTGGCCTCGTTCGGCCGTGCCCTTCTCACGCGGCGATGCAACGCCGCCGGGCACGCCCGGCATCGGCCGGCCGCGCGCGTGCTGCCTCCCATCCGGACTTTAACCGTCGGTCCCGGAGTTCCACCGGGTCAGCCAGCCGCGGTTGCGGCCGGGTCGCGGACTATCACCGCCGGTTCGGAGTTTCACCGACCCCGGAGCACGCTCACTTCCGCTAACCAGTGTGCCACACGAGATATTCCGACCAACAGCCGCGAATGACGTGACGCCGCTCTCAGCGCGCCAAATGGCCGCCACGGGTGCTGGATTGCCTGGCTCTGCTTAGCTGGACAGGCGGGTGACGGCGCGCATCTTGTTGGTCGCGTCCAGGGCGGCGACCTTGTAGGACTCGGCGAGGGTCGGGTAGTTGAACACGGCGTCGACCAGGTAGTCGACCGTGCCGCCGCAGCCCATCACGGCCTGGCCGATGTGGATCAGCTCGGTGGCCTGGTGCCGAAGACGTGCACGCCGAGCAGCTTGCGGTCCATCGGCGAGACCAGCAGCTTGAGCACGCCGTAGGAGTCGCCGACGATCTGGCCGCGGGCGAGTTCGCGGTAGCGGGACACGCCGACCTCGAAGGGCACGCAGGCCTCGGTGAGCTCGGCCTCGGTCTTGCCCACGAAGCTGATCTCCGGGATCGAGTAGATGCCGATCGGCTGCGGGATCTCGTTGGTCGAGACCGCCTCGCCGAAGGCGTGGTCGGCGCGGCCAGCCTGCCCTGCTCCATCGACGGTGGCCGCCAGCGCGGGGAAGCCGATGACGTCGCCGACCGCGTAGATGTGCTCGACCTTGGTGCGGTAGAACTCATCGACCGTGATCCGGCCGCGCTCGTCGGCGGTCAGCCCGGCGGCGGGCAGGTTGAGGCCGTCGGTCATGCCCTGGCGGCCCGCGGAGTACAGGACGGTGTCGGCCGGGATCTTCTTGCCGCTGCGCAGCACCGTGATCGCCCCCTCGGGGTGCGACTCCACCGACGCGACCGTCTCGCCGAAGCGGAACGTCACCGCGAGGTCCCGCAGGTGGTACTTGAGCGCCTCGACGACTTCCTCGTCGCAGAACTCGAGCATCCGCATCCGCTTCTCGACCACGGTGACCTTGGTGCCGAGGGCGGCGAACATGGACGCGTACTCCATGCCGATCACCCCCGCGCCCACGACCACCATCGAGCGGGGCACCCGCTCCAGGTGGTTGATGCCGTCGGAGTCGATGATCGTCTTGTCGTCGAAGGCCACGCTCGGCGGCCGGGCCGGGCGGGTGCCGGTGGCGACGACGACCTTGTCGGCGGTGACCTTGCGGGTCCGGCTGCCCGTCGTCGACCTCGATGGAGTGCGGGCCGACGAAGTAGGCCATGCCCTGGATGATCGTGATCCGGTTGCGGGCGAGCTGGCTGCGCACCACGTCGTTCTCGCGGCTGACCACGTGCGCTGATCCGCGCGGTCAGGTCGGCGACGGTGATGTCGTCCTTGACCCGGTACGACTGGCCGTAGATCTCCCGCTGGCCGGCTCCCGTCAGGTAGAGGATCGCCTCGCGCAGCGTTTTGGACGGGATCGTGCCCGTGTTGACGCACACCCCGCCGAGCATCTGCGGGCGCTCCACCACGGCTACCCGGCGGTCCAGCTTGGCGGCCGCGATCGCCGCTTTCTGCCCGCCGGGCCCCGAGCCGATTACCACCAGGTCGTAGTCATACACGCTCTCAGTGTGGCGGGTGACGGCCGGAAACTGAAGCCACGTAACGTACCGTTCACGGCGCGATGGCCGGCGAAACTCGCGGGCGCGTGAAACCGCGGACGGGCCGGTGGCCGTCTAAGTGGTGTCCCGGAGAAACGAGGCACTGACATGAGCACGCTGATCTCATCGGCCGCACGGGTTGTCCCGGCTGGCCGCCGGGCCCTGGCCGTCGCTCTCCCGCTGCTCGCCGCGGGCGCGCTCGTCGCCGGCTGCGGGAGCGCGCACAGCGGCGGGGCCGGCCGCGCGCGCCGCCGGCGCACGCGACCGCGCCGGCCGCCTCCTCCGTCGTCGGCGGCGGCGGCCACCCCCGTGCCGACGGTCAGCGGCGGGCAGGTCGTAGCCGGCGAGCCAGCCTGCGTGGGCTGGCCGACGGGCGCGACGAGCGTGTCGCTGCCGGTGTCCTTCGTTCCCGTGAGCGTGGAGCGGTGCGTGAACGGCGTCGAGGCCATACCGGGCAAGGGCCTGTGGACGACCGCCACGCTGCAGCGGTCGGACTCCAGCCTCGCGGCGCTCGTCAATGCCCTGCGCCAGCCGTCCGCCGCGCACCGGCCCGGCACCGTCTGCCCCGCCCTCGCCGTGATCCCGCCGCAGGTCGTGCTCATCGGCGCGAACGGCCAGAAGCTGATACCGCGGCTCCCCGCCACCGGCTGCGGGCTCATCCAGTCGCAGGTGCTCGCGGCGCTTGACACGATCCGCTGGCAGCCGGTGTCCGTCCGGCTGATCGCCCCGATCTCCGGCGGGGCGGCGCCGACGGTGTCGGGGTCCGCGCCGCATCCCATCCAGACGGTGGGCGGCGCGCAGCCCGAGTGACCCGCCCCGCCGGGAAAAGGACTTCAGCAGGAGCGGCGCCGGTCCGTAGCATGGCCTCCATGGCGGTTGCGGCGGTTATCTTCGACTGGGGCGGCACGCTCACTCCCTGGCACGCCATCGATCACGAGGCACTGTGGCGGGACGTGTGCGCGCCGCACTTCCCGCGGGCGGACGCGGCCGAAGTCGCGGGGGCCATCCTCGCGGCGGAGAACGCGTTCTGGCGGCAGTGCGAGACCGCGCATCGCAGCGCCACGCTTGACCACGTCTTCGCGCGGGCGGGGGTGACCCCGCACCCCGACCTGCTTGACACGTACTTCCGCGCCTGGGAACCGCACACGTACACCGATCCCGACGTGGCGCCGCTGCTGCGCACGCTGCGGGGGCGGGGCATCAAGGTAGGCGTGCTCTCCAACACCATGTGGCCGCGGGAGCTGCACGAGCGGGTGTTCACCCGGGACGAAGTGCTCGGGCTGATCGACGGGGCCGTCTACAGCAGCGAGATCCCGTGGACCAAGCCGCACCCGGAGGCCTTCCGCGCCGCGATGGCCGCGATAGGCATGAGCGACCCCGCCGCGTGCGTCTTCGTCGGCGACCGGCCCTACGACGACATCTTCGGCGCCAAGAGCCTTGGCATGCGCACCGTGCTGATCCCTAACAGCACGGTCCCCGGCTATGCGGCCGCGGTCCCCGACGCGGTGATCACCCGCCTCAGCGACCTCCTCCCCCACCTCGACGGCTGGTAATGCGCGCCTGCCGGGGCATCACCGGCCGCGCCTTATCGGCCGGTTTATCCGCCGCCTGGGGATTCGCTTCATTTCCGCGCCGCCCGCTCGCCATGCGGCCGCGCTTCGCGGCGAGGCGCGGATTAATGGCGGTCCGGCCTTCCCCGGCAGCCACCTTCAGCCTTTCTAGCTGCGGAAACGGTGCCCGCAGGTGGCGCCAAAAAATTCTTGAAAAAAGTTCAGGAAAAGTTGTTGGTGACGCGGGGGTTCGCTCCTCCTACCTGCGTAGGACGGGGAAACGGCAGGGCGGCGACTGACGGCTGAGGGGACGGCAGTACGGCACCCGCGCCGGGACCTCATGGGGGAAGGCAGGACCCCCGGGCTGGGGCAAGAGGGGGCTCCAGCCCGGGCCCGACCGGCGCCTACAGGGGCGGTGCCGGGAGAGCGGGCCCGAGCCGAACCGGCGGGAAGGCCGGACGGGCCGCCGCCAGGGGGGAGGCGGCGCGGCGCGGCCTTCAGGACGCGGGGGCCGCGGCGGGCGCTGAGGGGGCGCCCGCCGCGGCCCCCGCGTCCGGTCGGCCAGTTTTTAGCAGGAAGGAAAAAGCACGAAAACACCAATTTCACCGGCCATGGAAGGCATTAGACGACGGAAAGACGGGCCGGCGCGAGCCACCCCGCAGGCAGTTCCGGCCACGTCAGCCCGGCCTTACGTAACCAAAGTAGGTATACCGACAATGCACCCCCTCCTATCCCAAAAGAACGAATGCGCAGCTAGCGTATTCATATGCGAGAAACCGAGATTGTCGCGTCCATCGTGGCCGGCGATCCCAATGGACTCGCATTGGCTTACGGCCAGTACGCGGACCCGCTCTACAAGTTCTGCCGGTCCGTGCTCGGCGATCCCGCCGACGCGGCCGACGCGGTGCAGGACACGTTCGTCATCGCCGCTTCCCGGCTGGACGGGCTGCGCGAGCCCGAGCGGTTCCGCGCGTGGCTGTACACCGTGGCGCGCAACGAGAGCCTCAGGATCCTGCGATCGAAGAAGGGGACGTCGGCGCTCGCCGAGGCGCCGGACGTGACCGACGACTCGGCGGACGTCAGCGAGCACGCGCACCGGGCCGCGCTCCGGGCCTTGTTCGAGGACGCCGCCGCCGGCCTGAATCCCGGCGAGCGTGAGGTCATCGAGCTGCAGCTGCGCCAGGGGCTCGAGGCCGGCGAGGTGGCCACGGTGCTCGGCGTGTCCCGCAACCACGCGCACGCGCTGCTGTCGCGGGCCAGGGACCAGCTTGAGGCCTGCCTCGGCGTGCTGCTCGTCGGCCGGGCCGGGCGCGCCGAGTGCGGCGACCTCGGCGCCATGCTGGCCGGGTGGGACGGCCGGCTGACGGTCCTGCTGCGCAAGCGCGTCCACCGGCACATTGAGCACTGCCCGACCTGTAGCGCGCGGCGGGCATCCGAGTTGCGCCCGGCCATGCTGCTCGACCTGTCGCCGGGCGCGGCCATGGCCGCGGGCGCCGCTGAGTCGTTCCGCCTCGCCTTCGGCGCGCCGCCTGGCCTCAAGGCGCACACGATCGAGCTTGCCTCCGGGCACGGTCCCGCGGCGGCGGCGCACAGCACCGCCGTGCTCAGCCGGGCCGGCGCCTTCGGCAGGCAGGGGTTCCCGAAGCCGGCGCACGCCGGCCTGACCGGGCAGCACGGCGTCGCCGCCGGGGCCAGGACGCTGCGCTCCTCGCCGCGGGGGCAGGCGGCGACGGCCGCGGCCGTCGTGGTCGCGGTGGCCGTCGCGGCGACCGCGTTCGCGCTCACCGGTCGCGACGAGCCCTTCACCCCGTCCGCCAACCCCAAGCCGCCCGGATCGGCCCCGCCCGCGCCGCCGTCGGCCGCCGCCGCGGCGGCGGCGGGGGCCGACCCGGCCGCTGGCAGGCCGACCACGGGTCCGCCGGCGACCGGCACGCAGGCCGGGAGCACGCAGACGACGCGGAAGCCGACGGCTTCGGCCCGCGTCTCCGTGCCGCCGATCCCGGCCCCGGCAACGCCGACGCGGCCCGCGCCGGCCCCGGCGACCCCGCGCCCGGCGCAGGCCACGACCGGCCGCCCGCCCGCGGTGAGCACCACGAGCCGGGCGCCGACGCGGGCGCCCAGCCCGGTGCGTCACCCGCCGAGGCCGAGGCCGACGCCGCTGCCGCCGACCAGGACAATCTCCCCCCAGCCGCCACCGCCACCGCCGCAAGCGTGGTGCCTGGCACGCTGTCCGTGCTCCCCGACGGCGGCACGATGATCGTCGTGCCGGGACGGACCGGGCCGCTGATCTCGCTGCACGCGACGGGCGGTGCCGTCCGGTGGTCGGTCTCGGTCGCCAACGACCCCGACGACGCCGTCACGGTGTCCCCGGACGCGGGGACGCTGACCCGGGCCGACCCGGTCGCCACGCTCACGGTCAGGGTCAGCCAGTTCGTGCGGTGCGGGCCCGGCACCAGCACGCCGTGTCCCGTTGTCACGATCTCGCCGGGAGGCGCGACCTTCACCGTCTGGACCGGCTGGGCCCGTCCGTCCCGGCATGACGCCAGGCGGCGGCGAGCCGCCTCACTGCCGGGCCTGACGCCGGGCGGCAGCACGTCAGGAGGCACCTAGGTCAAGAGGTACCAGGTCAGGAGCTAACCGGTCAGGAGGCATGCCGCCGACCGTCCCAAGCCGCCGCATAACAATCCGTTGATAACGAGTTACCCACAATTACCATTTTGGCCAGAACGAAATGACTACGGTGAGCGCATGAGCGACAGCGAGGTTGTCGCATCGATTGTGGCGGGGGATCCGGAAGGCCTTGCAGCGGCGTACGACAAGTACGCCGGCGACCTGTACGGCTACTGCCAGTCGCTGCTGAAAGACCCGAATGACGCGGCTGACGCGGTGCAGGATACGTTTGTCATCGCCGTTTCCAAGCTCGCGGGGTTGCGTGACCCCGAGCGGCTGCGGGCCTGGCTGTTCGCCGTGGCCCGCAACGAGTGCCTGCACCGCCTGAAGTCGCGGCGCATGGCGACGCCGTTGCACGATGCCCCGGAGCCCGCGGACGACAGCGTGGACGTCGGGGGCGAGGTCGAGCGCGCAGAGACCGTCGCGCTGGTCCGCGCCGCGGTCGGCGGCCTGAACGACAGCGAGCGGGACGTCGTCAACCAGCTATGGCACGGCCTCGACGTCCCCGAGGCGGCCGCCGTGCTCGGCGTGTCGCGCAATCACGCCTACTCGCTGTTCTCCCGGGCCCGCGACCAGTTGGAGGCATCCGTCGCGGTCCTGCTCGTCGGGCGCACGGGCCGCGGTGAGTGCGCGACGCTCGACAGCCTGCTCGGCGACTGGGACGGGAGGCTGACCGCGCTGCTGCGCAAGCGCGTTGGCCGGCACATCGACCGGTGCCCGGTCTGCTCGGACCGGCGGCGCCGGGAGCTGACTCCCGCGCTGCTCTACGGCCTGTCGCCCGCGGCCCTGCTCGGCCTGGCGGCGCTGCGCAAGATCTCCGTGCTCACCGCCAGCCAGCCGGGCGGGCCGCTGTCCGCAGTGCGCGACACCGTGCTGCGCCTGTCCGCCGATTCCGCCGCGCGCACGGCGGCATACGGGGCGGTTACGGGGCGACGCACGCAGTCGTTCGGGGCGAACGGCTTTCCCAAGCCACCGCACCACGGCTTCCTCGGCGCCGGGCCGAGGCCGCACGTGCCGTTCACCGTGGCAGGCGGGACGGCGGTCGCCGCGGCCGCGGCCGTCGTGGTGACGGCCGTGGTGCCGCACCTGCAGCCCGCCCCGCGCCCTTCCGGCGGCGGGCTGACGCTCGGCGCGCCCGCGCCCGGCGGGGCGGCGCCGGCCGGCGGTACCGGCGGCAGCGCCTCAAGCGGCGCCCCGGCGGCGGGAAGCGCGACCCGCGGCGGCCGCACGCCGCCGCCCGGCGCGCCGGGCGCGACCGCCGGCGGCAGGTCGGTGACCGCGTCCGCGGCCGGCTCGGGCGGCGGATCGCTCGTGGGATCGCCAGCGGGATCGCCCGTGGGCTCGGCAGCGCCGACGGCTCCCGCGGCCGGGACGGTGTCTGGCGCGCCCGCTACCGCGGCGACGTCCGCGGCGGCGACCGTGACGACCTCGGCCGGGGCGGTGAGCGCGGGGACGCTGTCCGTGTCGCCGACGACCGTGCTGCTCAGCCCGTTGCTCGGCGGGTCGCTGACGCTGACCGCGAGCGGTGGCCCCGTCTCGTGGTCGATCTCTGAGCCCGCGAGCCTGCTCGGCGAGCTGATCGTGTCGCCGACGTCCGGGACCCTCAGCGCGGGCGGCAGCGTGACGGTGGCGATCACCGTGTCCGGACTCGCCTCGCTCGACACCCAGCTGACGGTGCAGCCGGGCGATCACGGGGTGACGGTGGTACTCGGCCTCGCTTAAGGCGAAGACGGCCAGGCGGCCCTCGCCGTCGCGCGCTCGGCCTGCGCCCGCAGGTCACGCGCGGCGCGCGCCGGATCCTGGGCGCCGTAGACGGCGGAGCCTGCGACGAACACGTCCGCGCCCGCCTCGGCGCACCGCTCGATCGTCTCCTCCGACACGCCGCCGTCGACCTGGAGCCAGATCTCGCGCCCCGGCTCTCCTGAGGCGGCCGCCAGTTGCCTGCTCGCGTTGCGGGCGGCGAGCATCGCCCGGGTGCGGCGGACCTTCGGCAGCACCAGGTCAAGGAACCGCTGGCCGCCAAAGCCGGGCTCCACCGTCATCAGCAGCACCATGTCCACCTCGACGAGCAGGTCCTCGTAGGGCTCGATGGCGGTGCCCGGGTTGACGGCGAGGCCGCAGCGCGCCCCGGCGGCCCTGATCGCCCGCAGTGTGCGCACCGGGGCCTTCGCGGCCTCCGCGTGGATGGTGACGTTGCCCGCGCCCGCCTCCGCGTAGGCGGGCGCGTGCCGGTCGGGGTCCTCGATCATCAGGTGGCAGTCGATGGGCAGGGCGGCGTGCTTGAGCAGCGCCTGGACCACCGGCAGGCCGAGCGTGAGGTTCGGCACGAAGTGGTTGTCCATAACGTCGACGTGAAGCCAGTCGGCGGCTTCCTCGACGGCCTTCGCCTCATCGGCGAGCCGCGCGAAGTCGGCGGACAGGATGCTGGGCGAGATCTGAACGGCCATCGGTTCCCTCCCGGGAACGTCGTACATCGTGGTTAGCATTCTGCACTAGGCACGAGCACCGTCCCGCGAGCGGACTTCGCCGGCGGTGTCGCAGGCCTCAGGTTATCGATGTGGAGGTTGCCGGGTGGACGCAGACCTGCTTGACCGGGTGCGCAAGCTGCTCGCCAAGGCCGAGGACGAGGGCTGCGCGCCGGCCGAGGCTGAGGCGCTGACCGCCAAGGCCGCCGAGCTGATGGCCCGGTACGGCATCGACCGGGCGCTGCTCGGCGCGCTCCGCCCGGAGACCGACCGGCCCGCCGACCGGGTGTTCATCCTGGCCAACCCGTGGGGCGACGTCAAGCGGCACCTGCTGGCGGGGCTGGCCATGGCGCTGCGCTGCCAGTGCGTGCAGACGCGGTCCGAGCAGGGGACGCGGCTGCACGTCTTCGGCTACAGCTCGGACCTGGAACGAGCGGACATACTGTTCACCTCGTTGCTCGTGCAGATGGCCAGGGCGCTGGCGCAGCAGGCGGTGCCCGGCTACGGCGGCGAGGCCAGGGCCTGGCGGCGCTCGTGGATGCTCGGCTACGCCGCGGCCGTGGTGGCCCGGGTCCGGGCCGCGGAGGAGGCGGCGGCGGCGTCCGCGGGCGCGGCGGGGGCCGAGGGCGGCGCCGACGGGCAGTCGGCGGCGCTGGTGCTCGCGGACCGGTCGCTGGTGGTGCGGCGGCAGGTCGCGACCGCCTACCCCCGGCTGCGCAAGGCGCGCGTCACCTACTCGGGCGGGGGTTACGGCGACGGGTACCGCGAGGGGCAGAAGGCGGACATCGGCGGCGGCAAGCTACGGTCGCGCGCGGCCGGGGCTCTCGGCCGCTGACGGCCTTTTCCAAAAATCCGAACCTTCTCCAACATAAATTGATATTATCGCTCGCGACGGGCGGACATAAACGCCCGACAATGGCTTTAGCGAACGTGTCGTCCTTTTCGCACTATTCTTGTGTACTGAGCCTGGGCCGACGGGAATAGAAGGAGGCGTTCGTGGCCAACTTCGGTGAGCGATATGAGCTGATCAGCCGCATCGGCTCCGGCGGCATGGGGGAAGTCTGGCTGGCGCACGACGAGCAGCTCGCCGACCGGCCCGTCGCGATAAAGATCATGCACCAGCACATGCTGCCGAACCAGGGCGACGTCGCGCGATTCGAGCGTGAGATGCGATTCGCCGCTATGATGGATCACCCGAATATTGTGACCGTCTATACAACGGGCACCTATGATGACGCCCCCTTCATGGTGATGGAGTACCTCAGGGGACACGACCTGGAAAAGGTGCTTCCCGGCGGGGACGCCGAGCATATCGCGGGGATGGGGCGGGATATCTGCAGTGCCCTCGCGTACGCCCACAGGAAAGGCGTGCTGCACCGGGATATCAAGCCGAGCAACCTGTTCCTGTGCGAAGACGGGCAGGTGAAGGTCACCGACTTCGGCGTCGCCAGGGCGGTCGGCGGGACGGCGCTCACCTCGGCCGGAGTCCTCGTCGGCACGTTCGCCTACCTGCCGCCCGAGCGGTGGCGGGGTGACCCGCCGGCGTTCAGCAACGACATCTGGGCGGTCGGCTGCGTCCTGTACCGGCTCATCTCCGGCCGGCTGCCGCGGGTGCTGCCCGACGCCGCCGACTACGCCGCCGCCGCGGCGCGCGACGAGCCCATCCCCGACCTGCGCGACATCACCAACGCGCCCGCCTGGCTCACCGGCCCGGTCATGGCCATGCTGGCCAGCGATCCCGCCGACCGCCCGGGCGCGGGCGACTGCGCCCAACTGCTCTCCGGCGCGCAGCTCGCCGTCCCAGCCGCCGGCGGCCGGGTCCGCAGGCGGTTCCTCCCGGCCGACACCGATCCCGGCGAGCCAGGGCTGGGCCTGGTCACCGACGCGGCGGGCGCAGACCCGGCCGGCGCGTCCGTGACCCGGCCGAGCGGCGCGCGAGCGACCGCCGGCCGCCCGTGGCGCCCGCGCCGGGCCGTCCTCGCCACCGGCGTCGCGGCGCTGCTCGTGCTCGGCGGGTCGCTCACCGCGTGGCGGCTCAGCGCGTCCCCGCAGCCCTCCGAGCTCGCGGCGCGCAGCGCCGTGACGTCTCCCCCGGTCAGCCCCGCGGCCGGGGTCGAAGCACCCGGCTGCCTCGGCGTCCGGGTCAAGCTCGGCCGCACCGCCGGCCTCAGCCGCCGTCTCCCGGGCGGGGAACCACTCCGCGGGCCCCGTGGGCGCCCCGTCCGCGCCGCCCGCGAGTTCCAGCGGCGCGTCCCCGGCGAGTTCCCCGGCCAAGTCCCCGCCGAGCACCCGCGCGGCCAGCCCGAAGGCCAGCGCCTCGCCCTCAAGCACGCCGTCCCTCGTGACGATCCCCGACGTGGTCGGCCTGACCTTCACTGAAGCCGACGTGAAGCTCGAGAACGACGGTTTCACCGTCGTGGGCCAAGCACACGCGCGTCGGGCAGATCGTGACCCGCACCAACCCCTCCGGCGAGGCGCCTGCCGGGAGCAGGTCATCGTCGTGTACGGCCGGGGGGCGGTGCTCTAATCCCGCCGGCGCGGGCTCAGAGCAACGCGGCCTGGGACGCAGGGCGGGCCCGATGCGCGGTTTTCGTGGCCGGCGCGGATAGCCGGCCGGGAGGGACCCGGGTAGCGTGCCCGTTATGGAACACGTGAGGCTGGGGCGGAGCGGGCTGCAGGTTTCGCGGCTTTGCCTGGGGACGATGACGTTCGGGCTGCAGAGCGACGAGGCGACCGGGTTCGCCGTGATGGACAAGGCCGCCGAGGGCGGGGTGGACTTCTTCGACACCTCCGACGCATACCCGCTCGGCGGTGACCTCTCCACCCGCGGGCGGACCGAGGAGATCATCGGGCGGTGGATGGCCGGCAAGCGGGACCGGTTCATCGTCGCGACCAAGTGCTTCGTGCCGACTGGGCCCGCGCCCTTCGACGCGGGGAACTCGCGCAAGCACATCATGTCCGCCGTGGACGCTTCGCTGCGGCGGCTGCAGACCGACTACATCGACCTGTACCAGCTCCACGGGTACGACCAGAACACGCCGATCGACGAGACCCTGTCCGCGCTCGACGACCTCGTGCACTCGGGCAAGGTCCGCTACGTCGGCTGCTCGAACTTCTATACTTACCAGCTGGTGCGGGCGATCGGACGGTCGGAGACGCTCAGGCTGGCGCGCTTCGACTCGGTCCAGCCGCGCTACAACCTGCTCTTCCGTCAGATCGAGCGCGAGATGCTGCCGTTCTGCGAAGAGGACGGGGTGGGCGTGATCTCCTACAACCCGATCGCGGGCGGGCTGCTGTCGGGCAAGCACACCCGGTCCGCGGCCCCGCCGGAGGGCAGCCGGTTCACGCTCGGCAACGCCGGGCCCATGTACCAGGACCGGTACTGGCACGAGCGCGAGTTCGAGACGGTCGAGGCGGTGCGCAAGCTCGCCGACCAGGCCGGGGTGCCGCTCGTGACGCTGTCCGTCGCATGGGTGCTCGCCAACAAGGCGATCACCGCGCCGATCATCGGGGCCAGCCGCCCCGACCAGCTGGACGCGTCGCTCGCCGCCGCCTCCTACGCGCTCGACCCCGACCTGAAGGGGCACCTGGACGACCTCACCTACGAGTACCGGCTAGGCGACGCACCCCGGTAGGGGTTCAGCTCTCGCCGTCGGCCTCCGGGCGGGTGAACGGGAGCTGGATCTCGAATACCTGCTGGTCCGCATCGGCGACATCGTCGATCTCGTGCAGCCACACGTTACGGTTTGGTCCGGCGGGGCGGTAGCCCCGCTCCTCGATCCATCGGACCAGATCGTGGTACACCATTGGGAAAATGGTCGCCGCGGGGCCGCTGCGCACCGCGGCGGCCGCCTCGATTTCCGGCAGCACCCGGTACTGCGCCGGCGCGGGTAGGTCCCCCGGTGGGTCGGCCACCGGTAGCCCAAGGAAGACCATGACGTCCTCGCCGTCCTCCTCGTAGAAGAGGACGCGGGGCCCGGCTTCCTTCACCCGGTCAAAGATGCCGAGCTCGTCGAATTTGGCCTCTACCTGGTTGACGACGGCAACGATGCTCGCCGTCGCCCAGCCGGCTGAGCGGCCCGCGATGGCGACCACGCCCGTCGCGGGAATCGTCTTGGCCACGATGTCGTCTGCTGGCATGCCGTCCTCCCTGGCGATGGAGCGGAGCCGGGCCTCGATTCCGAGCAGCTGGCTCCGGTGCTGGTCTATCTCGTGTTCTAGCTGGACGCGCCGCAGCATGAGCATGCCGTGGAGCTCATCGAGCGTGATCCCGTCGATCAGCCGCCTGACCTGAGGGAGGGAGAGCCCGAGCTCCTTCAGCGCCATGATCCGGCTCAGCTCCTCCGAGCTGCGCGGCCGAGTAGCCGCGGTACCCGGTGTCGGGGTCGACCGTGGCCGGGCGCAGCAGGCCGATCTCGTCGTAGTGCCTGAGCGTCCTGGCGGACACGCCGCCGAGCCGGGCGAACTCGCCGATGTTGAACATGACCCGAGCATGACCCCTTCACGCAACGAGAAGGTCAAGGGCCCGCGCCCGCAAATCCGCTCCGCGGGCGCGATCACCCGCCCGCGGTCACCGACCCCCGCGCGACCGCCCCACCCGCCGTCCTACCCGGGGATGACGGGGCCAGACCGGAGGCGTAGCTGAACATCGGCATGCACGCCGACGCGCGCCGGAAGGCCGGAGCGGGTTCGCTTGGACCTAGTGGCCAACACCGGCGGCCACTAGAAATGGAGAAGGCGATGATCGAGGCCAAAGGCCTGGCCAAGCGATACGGCGACAAGACCGCCGTGGCCGGCCTGTCATTCACCGTCCGGCCCGGGCTGGTCACCGGGTTCCTCGGACCCAACGGGGCGGGCAAGACGACCACGATGCGGCTCATCCTGGGGCTCGACCATCCCACCGAGGGAAGCGTCACGGTCAACGGCAAGCCGTTCACCGGCCTGTACAGCCCGATGCGAGAGGTGGGCGCGCTGCTCGACGCGAAGGCGGTGCACGGCGGACGGAGCGCGTACAACCACCTGCTGTGCCTTGCGCAGACCAATGACATCCCGCGGCAGCGGGTCGACGAGGTGCTGTCCATCGTCGGGCTGTCCGAGGTGGCCCGCAAGCGGTCCAGGGGCTTCTCCCTCGGCATGAGCCAGCGGCTCGGCATCGCCGCGACGCTGCTCGGCGACCCGGAGATCCTGATGTTCGACGAGCCGGTCAACGGCCTGGACCCGGAGGGCATCGGCGATATCGCGTTCGCGGCCGGGGTGCCGCTGCACCTGCTTGCCCCGTCGCGTGCCTCGCTTGAGGAGGCATTCATGGAACTGACCGCCGACAGCGTCGAGTACCAGGGGGCGGCGCACGAGCCGCGTCAGCTGGCCGACGCGGGAAAGAGGGCATGATGACCAGCTTCACGGTCCAGCCGGGCCAGCCGACCCCGGCCCAGCACGACCGGGCGGTCCCGCCGGCCACCCGCCGGTCCGGGTTCACGGGAACGCTGCGCTCGGAGTTCACCAAGATCAGCTCGGTGCGCTCCACCTACTTCACGCTGATCGCGTTCTTCCTGGCCGGCATTGGCTTCGCGGTCATCGCCGCCGCCGGCAACCGGGCAAACGGCGCCCGGCCGGGTTCGACGCGACGGCCATGAGCCTGCACGGGGTCGTCAACGTGGGCGAGCTGATCATCGTGGTGATCGGTGCCCTGGTGATCACCTCGGAATACGGGACGCGCATGATCAGCACCTCGCTGACCGCGATGCCCCGCCGGCGCGTGCTGTACGCGGCTAAGGCCGTCGTCCTCGCCTGCGTCACGTTCGCGGTCGCGCTCGTCATGTCGTTCGCCTCGTTCTTCGCCGGCCAGGCGGTCCTGGGCCCCAGCCACGGGGGCGCGAGCATCGCCAGCCCGGACGCGCTGCGCTCGGTGCTGCTTGCCGCGGTGTTCGTGACCTGCTGCGCGCTGCTCGCGTTCGGCCTCGGGGCCGTCGTCCGGTACACGGCGGGCGCGGTCACCACGCTGTTCGGGCTGGTCTTCGTGATCCCCCTGCTCGCCCAGGCCCTGCCGACGAACTGGTTCCAGGACATCGCCCGGTGGCTGCCCGGCGGGCTCGCGCTTGACCCGATCATCGCGACCAAGCCGTTGCCTCAGGCTTACCTGTTCGGAACCTACGAGGAGCTCGCGGTCTTCGCCGGGTACGCGGCCGTCGCCTTGGTCGCAGGCTTCCTGCTGTTCCGCCGTGCGCGACGCCTGATGCGGCCGCCCGCGAGCCGAAGCGCGCGCCCCTGTTTCTGGACTGAGGAGGGCGGGAGCGAGGGACGAGCGACTAACCGACGAGGGAGAGAAACAGGGGCCGCCGGGCGCGCGGAGGCGAGCGGGGCTAGCAGAGTGAGTGCGGGAAACACTGTCATCCCACGGGATGACCTGATCAGACCCGCGGCCGATGACGGCCGCGGGTCGGCTGCCTACGCTGGCTGCATGGAACGCGGTTATGCGTGGTTGCGCCGCCACCCCATGCTAAGCGACGGGGCGCTGGCGCTCTGCCTGCTCGCGGTGGGCGCGAACGTGTTCGCCAGCTTCTCGTTCCGCTCGCCGGAGGCGCCCAGCCAGGCGGGGCTCATCGTGCTCAGCCTGGTGCTCGCGGGGCTGGTCGTGGTCCGCCGCAGGCACCCGTCGGCCGCGTTCGCGATCGCGTTCACGATCGCGGTCGTCCAGGTGACGCTCGCCGCGGAGCCCAGCTCGCGAAGCGCGCTAGCGGCCGCTTTCCAGCCAGTGAGCGCCGACCTGGCGATCTTCGTCCTGCTCTACACCCTGGCCGCCTACCGTCCCCGGCGGATCTCGCTGTACGGCCTCGCCGCGTGCCTGGCCGGCATCGCGTTCGCCGTCGTCCGGTGGCCCTATAGCCGTGGCGCGGAGAGCCCGCAGCACATGCTCGTCATCGCGCTCGTGCTCGGGGTGCCGACGGTGAGCGCCTGGGTGCTCGGAGACTCCATGGCCTACCGGCGCGCGCATAACGCATGGCTCGAGGAGCGGGCCCGGCGGGCCGAGGCCGAGCGCGACACCCGGGCGCGCATCGCCGTGGCCGCCGAGCGGGCGCGGATCGCCAGGGAGATGCACGACGTGATCGCCCACCACGTCAGCGTGATCGTGGTCCAGGCCGACGGGGCGTCCTACGCGTTCGACCGTGACCCGGCCCGCGCGCGGCAGGCGATCGACGCCATTTCACGCACCGGCAGACAGGCCCTCGCCGAGACGCGGCGCCTGCTCGGCGTGCTGCGGGACGGGGAGGAGACCGCCGTCATGGCTCCTCAGCCCGGGCTCGCGCAAGTCAGCGAGCTGCTGGCCGAGGCCCGGCTGGCCGGGCTGCCGGTTTCGCTCACCATCGAGGGCCCGCCGCGGCCGCTTGACAGCGGGCGGGAACTGGCCGCCTACCGGATCGTGCAGGAGGCGCTCACCAACACCCGCAAGCACGGCGGACTCGGCGCCGACGCCGCCGTGCTGCTGCGCTACGCCGATGACGGGCTGCTGGTGCGGGTCACCGACACCGGCCGCGCGCCCGCGGACGCAGACGGTACCGATCCGGGAAACACCGGGCACGGGATCACCGGGATGCGGGAGCGGGTGCAGCTCTACGGCGGCACGCTGCGGACCGGGCCGCGGCCGGGCGGGGGCTACGAGGTCACCGCCACGCTGCCCGCCGCAGACCAAGGAGACGATGGCCGCATGACCATCCGCGTCGCGCTGGTCGACGACCAGGAGCTAGTACGCACCGGCTTTCGCATGGTGCTTGACGCGCAGGAGGACATGACCGTGGTCGGCGAGGCCGGTGACGGGCTGGCCGCCGTGCGGCTGGCCCGCGAGCGGGAGATCGACGTCATGGTGATGGACGTGCGCATGCCCGGTCTCGACGGAGTGGAGGCGGCCCGGCGCATCTGCCGTCTTGGCGAGCGCCCCCGCGTGCTGATGCTCACCACCTTCGACCTTGACGAGTACGCGTACGCGGCGCTGAAGGCCGGGGCAAGCGGGTTCCTCCTGAAGGACGCCCTTCCCGGCGAACTGCTCCAAGCGATCCGGCACGTGCACGGCGGCGACGCCGTCGTCGCGCCGTCCACCACCCGGCGGCTGATCCACGCGTTCGCCGGGCAGCTGCCCACCCGGCCAGCCGCCCCGGCGCAACTCGCCCAGCTCACCGAGCGCGAACGAGACGTGCTCGGCGAGGTTGCCCGTGGCCTGTCTAACACCGAGATCGCCCGCAAGCTGGTGGTGTCGGAGGCGACCGTGAAGACCCACGTGGGCCGGATCCTCGCCAAGCTCGGCCTGCGCGACCGGGTGCAGGCGGTGGTGTACGCCTACGAGAGCGGCGTCGTCTCCCCCGGCCAGGTAGACAGCTAGTTAGCTATTTGCCATAGTGGCATTGTGCTTGACGTAGACCTCATCAAGGCCCTGGGCAACGAGAAACGCCTCCGGGTCCTTGAGTGGCTGCGTGACCCGGTGGCCAACTTCCCGCCGCAGCGCGACGGCGACCTCGTCGACGACGGCGTGTGCGCGCTGTTCATCGCCGAGAAGCTCGGCGTTAGCCCGCCGACCTGCGGCGAGCACCTGAAGCTGCTGTCCAGGGCCGGCCTGATCAGGGGCACGAAGATCAAGCAGTGGGTCTTCTACAAGCGCGACGAGGACCGCATCGCCCAGGCAAAGGAGGCACTCGCCGGTGACTGGTAACACGCGGGCACGGCATCTCGTGCTGACCCGTGACGACATCCTGCGCGCCTACGACACGATCGGCCCTTACGTGCGCCGAACGCCGGTCGTCGAGCTCGACCTGGGCGGTCCCGTGACGCTCAAGCTGGAGCAGCTGCAGTGCGCCGGGTCGTTCAAGGCGCGCGGCGCGTTCACGAACCTCCTGCTCAGGGACGTGCCGCCGGCGGGCGTGGCGGCCGCGTCCGGCGGCAACCACGGCGTGGCCGTCGCGTACGCGGCGCACCGGCTCGGCATCCCCGCCAGGATCTTCGTGCCCACCGTCTCCTCCCCCGCCAAGATCGAGCGCATCCGCCAGCTGGCGGACCTCGTGATCGTGGGCGACCGCTACGCCGACGCGCTCGAGGCCGCCGAGCGGTGGATCGGCGCCTCCGGCGCGATGAGCGTGCACGCCTACGACCAGCGGGAGACCATCCTGGGCCAGGCGACGCTCGGCCTTGAGCTCCACGACCAGGCGGGCGCGCTCGACACCGTGCTCGTCCCGGTCGGCGGCGGCGGCCTCGTCGCCGGGGTCGCCTCGTACTTCGCGGGCAGCGTGCGGGTCATCGGCGTGGAGCCGGACGGCGCGCCGACCCTCGCCCGCGCCCGGGAGGCCGGAGCGCCGGTCGACGCCCCGGCGGGCAGCATCGCCGTCGACGCCCTCGCCCCGCGCCGCGTCGGTGAGCTGGTCTTCCCGATCACCCAGGCCTACGTGGCGGACGTGGTGCTCGTAGACGACGACGCCATCCGCGGCGCGCAGCGCGCGCTCTGGCAGACCGCGCGCATCGCGGCCGAGCCGGCGGCCTCGGTCGGCGTCGCCGCCCTGCTCTCCGGCGCCTACAAGCCGGCGGCCGGCGAGCGCGTCGCGGTCGTCATCAGCGGGGCCAACATGAGCCCGGCGCAGCTAGCGGACTGAAGCCGCCGCCGGCGGCTATTGTCGGCCTATGGACGACGAAGAAGAGCTGCTGGCGGTCTCCTACCAGGGCGTCACCCCGGGCGTGCCGGTGCTCACGAGGGACGGGGCGCAGTTCGGCATCCTCGAGCACGTGCTCGAGGTCCCCGAGGAGGACATCTTCGACGGGATCGTGGTGTGGACCGGCGAGGGCGGCTGGCTCGACCGGCGGATACAGCGCGACCTGAGCAGGGGCGAGCAGTCGGCCGCGCGGCGGCTGGAACTCCTCCAGCCGCAGCACCTGCGGTTCGTCGACGCGGACCGCGTCGCGGCGATCACCGCCGGCTACGTCCGCTGTGACCTGGACGCGGCGCAGGCCACGACCCTGCCGCCGCCGGCGAATGACGCGCCGGTCTTCTACGCCAACGCGATCGAGCAGGCACCGGGCAACGGGCCGTTCGGTTACCACGGGATGTACGGGACGTTGTTCCGCCGCGCGCGCTGGAGCCGCGGGAACTAGACGTCGAGCTCGGCGCCGAGAGTTAGGCGTCGATGTGGGCAATGCCGTTGCGCCATACCTGTCCCCTGAGGCACAGGCCCGCATCTAGTGCCCTTGTAGCGGCCTGGCCCGCTGACAAACGCGGAACTTGTCTGCCGGCATGGCCGTGTCGATTCTGCCGCCTCCCACTCGTGACATAAGCAAAGAGCGGCCGAAGGGACCGGCCGCGAGTCACTCGCCAGGAGGCGGACACCATGGGAAACATCCGAGTGCATGAGTTCATGTCCCTCGACGGGGTCATCGACGAGCCGCGATGGACGTTCGAGTACGGTTTCGACCCCGCGATGGGCGAGGCGATCGCCGGCGCCATGGCGGGCGCCCAGGGGATTCTGCTCGGTCGCACCACGTACGAGTGTTCGAGGCCGGCGTGGTCGCCCCGGACCGCCGAGGAAGACCCAGGGGCGCCGTTCATGAACGACACCATGAAGTACGTGGTCTCATCCACCCTGGAAAAGGCGACGTGGCGCAACTCCGAGATCTTGGGATCTTACGACGCTGACGCCATCCGGCGGCTCAAGGAGCGCGGGCCAGGCCCGATCTACGTCAGCGGCAGCGGCACGCTGGTGCGGGCCATGCTCGCCGACGGGCTCGTGGACGAGCTGCACCTGTTCGTCTACCCGCTGACCCGAGGCGATGGCCCGAAGCTGTTCGAGGGCACCCCGGCCACGAAGTTCACCCTGGCGAGCAGCGCGGTCTACCGCAACGGCGTGCTGTACACGCGCTACCACCTCGCATAACAGCCGAGGGGCCAGCCCATTATGCACCGGATGCACCCCGGCGCAGCAGGGCGATGAAGATCGCGTCGGTGCCGTGGCGGTGCGGCCACAGCTGGGCGAACCGCGGGTCGGTGGCGCGGAGGTCAGGGACGCCGGAGAGTACCCCGGGGGCATCGAGGATGTCGGTGCCTGGCGTGGACGCGATCACGTCGGCCACCACGTCGCTGGTCTCCGCCGGGACCGGAGAGCAGGTGACGTAGGCGACCACGCCGCCCGGGCGGACCGACCTGAGGGCCGAACGGAGCAGGTCGCGCTGCAGCGCGGTGAGTTCCTTGAGGTCGTCAGGCGACTTGCGCCAGCGGGCCTCGGGGCGGCGGCGCAGCGCGCCGAGGCCGGAGCACGGGGCGTCGACGAGCACCCGGTCGAACGTGCCCTCAGGCCAGGGCGGGTTCGTCCCGTCGGCGACGACCACCTCGAACGCGGGCGACCGTTCCGCCATGAGCCGGCTGGCCTTGGTCAGCGATTCGCTGACGAGGGCGGCACGATGCGGGTGCAGCTCGGCGGCGGTGAGCGTGGCCCTGGGCGCAAGGCCGCCAGGGAACTCCGCGCCGGCTCCGTCCTGGGCGGCCGGGCTCCGCCGGGCCGGCGAGCCGGGTCAGGCCGTACAGCAGCCGGGACTTGCCCCCGGGGCCCGCGCACATGTCCAGCCAGCGCTCGCCGCCAGCGCCTGGCCGGCCGGCGGGCTGAGCGGGGCGCGGGCGAGGGCGATCGCGGCCAGCTGGCTTCCCTCGTCCTGGACGACGGCCGCGCCGGATCGGATCAGCGGCCCCGGGTCGCCCGACGGGAGCGTGAAGGCGTACGGGGACCAGCGGCCGGGGTCGGCGTCCGCTGGCATGACCTCCTCGCGGGGCGGGCCCCCGGGGAACGTGGCCAGGGTGACCCTGGGGCGGGCGTTGCCCGCGGCCAGGGCGGCCTCCAGCTCGGTGACGGCCTCTCCCCCGGTTGTCTCCACCACGGCGGGGGCCGCGACGGAGCCGGCCTCCGGGGCCGGGCGGTCGGCCCGGTCGCCCAGCGCGTCGCGGTAGGCGGCGACGACCCACCGCGGGTGGCTGTAGCGGGTGGCCAGGTAGCCGTCGCGGTCGGCAAGCGGGTCCGGGGCGACGATGTCCAGCCAGGCGGCCAGGTCCCTGGTAGCGACGCGGCGCAGGACCGCGTTGACGTAGCCGGAGACGCGCGGGCCGATCACCGACTTGGCCAGGTCGACCGAGGTGGCGACGGCGGCGTGGGCCCCGACGCGGGTGTTCAGCAGCTGGTGGGTGCCCAGCCGGAGGACGTCGAGGACCGGCGGGTCGAGCTTGTCGAGCGGGCGGTCACTGCACGCGGCAAGGACCGCGTCGTAGGTGCCCTGGCCGCGCAGGGTGCCGTAGGCGAGCTCGGTCGCGAGCGCGGCGTCGCGGCCGGTGAGCTGACGGTCCGCCAGCAGCCTGGGCAGCAGGAGGTTGGCGTAGGCCTCCCGGTCGCGGACCGCCTCCAGCACGTCGTAGGCGATGCGGCGCGGGTCGGCCTGGCGCGGGCGCCTGGCCGCCACGGCGTCGGTACCTCGTGATTCGCTTGGCCGCGGCCCTGCTCCGCCTGGCCTTACCTCCCCGTTGCACAGGTTCCCCCTCGTTCGCACCAGGCGTTGCGGGTCGTGCAACGCCTGCCTACACCAGCCACCGGGCCGTAACCTCAGCCACAGCGCGGGCGGGCGAAGCGGCGGCTGGCCTTTTGCGCCGTCCTCCCGTGGGGGGGCTATGGGGGGGCGAAGCCCTCCCATGCTTGGGGGGGTCGCCGGGGGGGTCATTCCCCCGGGGGAGATTCTGAGGCCGCGGGCCCAGTCGGCGGCGGGCATGCGGCGCTTGCCCTGCGGGCTGGACGTCGCCGAGGCGGACGGGGACCGTGCCGGTGCCGACGTAGACGGCGTTCCTGTCGGCGCGCAGTTCCCCCGGCGCCAGGGCGTGGCCGCCCGGGGCCGCGTCGCCGCCGGACACCAGCCCCGCGCCCGCCGCCAGGGTGACGGGCCAGAGCTTCAGGCGGCCGGCGCCGGATCGGCCCGGGTCTGACCGGTCCTGGTCAAATTCTGTCCAGGCGCCAGGGTCGGGAGTGCAGCCGCGGATCTGGCGGTCGATCAGGTGGGCGGGCAGCTTCCAGTCCACCCGGGCGTCGGCCGGGGTGAGCTTGGGCGCGAAGCTGACCCCCTCGGCCGGCTGCGGGACGGCGTGGACCGTGCCGTCCTCGATCGCGTCGAGGGTTCGCACCAGCAGTTCGGCGCCGGAGACGGCCAGCCGGCCGAGAAGGTCGCCGCTGGTGTCGGACCGGGCGGATCGGCTCGGTGAGCGTCCCGAAGACCGGCCCGGCATCGAGTTCCTTCACGATCAGGAAAGTGGTCGCGCCGGTGATGTCGTCGCCGCGCAGCACCGCGTGCTGCACCGGGGCGGCGCCGCGCCAGGCGGGCAGCACGGAGAAGTGCAGGTTCACCCAGCCGTGGCGCGGGATGTCGAGCGCCGACTGCGGAAGCAGCGCCCCGTAGGCCGTCACCGGGCAGCAGTCAGGCGCGATAGCGCGGAGCCGGTCGAGGAACCACCCCTCGTTCGGGCGCGCTGGCTTGAGCGTCTCGAACCCGAGCTCGGCCGCGAGCTCGGCCACCGGCGACGGGTGCACTTTCTTGCCGCGCCCGGCGGGCGCGTCAGGCCGCGTGACGACCGCCGCCACCTCGTGGCGGGAGGCGGCGAGCGCGCGCAGCGTGGGCAGCGCGGCCGCCGGGGTACCTGCGAAGACGAGCCGCACGGCGCGCTCCTCTAGGAGATCCGCTGGGTGGAGTGCGGCGAGACCTTGACCTCGGGGACGGGCATGCCGGACCACTCGGCCTCGCGGATGGCCTTCATCGCGAGCTTGCGCTGCTTCTTGTCCAGCCGGTCGATGAACAGGACGCCGTCGAGGTGATCCGTCTCGTGCTGTACGCAGCGGGCGAGCAGTTCGGTGCCCTCGATCGTGACCGGGTCGCCGTACATGTTGAAGCCCGTCGCGACCGCGCGGGGCGCGCGGGGCGGTGGGGAACTGCAGGCCGGGCAGTGACAGGCAGCCCTCGTCGTCCTCTTCCGGCTCGCCCTCGAGCCTCAGGACGGGGTTGATGAGGTGGCCGGGCTCGTTGTCGTCCACGTGGTAGGTGAAGACGCGGAGGCTGACCCCGATCTGCGGGGCGGCGAGCCCGACGCCGGGCGCGTCGAGCATGGTCTCCGTCAGGTCCTTGACCAGGTTGCGCAGCTCAAGGTCGAAGTCCACCACCGGCTCCGCCTGGGTGCGCAGCACCGGGTCGCCGAACAGCCTGATGTCCCTGAGCAACTGGCGTTCCCTTCACGTCGGCGCGTGCCACGGCTGCGCACGGCAGCCACTCCCCCTAGCAAGCGCGTGTTCGCCTTCAATTCTATCGGCGGCCGAGATCGCCCCGGCCTTGGTCAACACGGGGATAAGCACGGCTAGATCAGCTCCGCCGGGTCGAGCTGGACGCGGACGCCGCCGCCCTCCTTGCGGGCGCTGCGGCCCGCCTGGGCGGCCTGCAGCGCCTTGGCCAGCGCGGCGCCTTGCGCCCGCGGTGCCCGGACCAGGGCGCGGACCTGGTCCTCGCCGGCGCGCTGCGCCGGGGCTGCGTCGAGCGGCACCGGGCCGAGGACCTCGAACGCACGGTCCACGCCGCTGATGACGCTGGCGACGGCCGCCGGTTCCCCGCTCACCGCGGCCATCCGGACGGCGGGCGGGAAGCCGAGCTCGGCGCGCTCGGCGAGGTCGCGCTCGGCGAACGTGACCGGGTCCCAGCGAACCAGCGCCTGGGTCGCCGGCAGCGCCGCGTCGGCGTGCACCAGCACCGTGCCGTCCGGGCCGGACCAGCGCGGCGGCGGCCAGCCAGCGGCGCAGCGCCTCCTCCCCGGCGCGCAGGCTGGGCAGGGACAGCAGGGCCCAGCCGTCGAGGAGCAGGGCGGCGGCGTAGTCGGCGAGCGGCTCGGCGCCGGGCGTGGCGATCACCAGGGCGGGCTCGGCGGGCACCTTCGGCAGCACCAGGTCGCCGCCCGACGTGCGGACCTTGACGCCGGGGAAGGCGCGGCCGAGCTCTTCCGCGGTGCGCACGGCGCCGGTGACCGTCGCCCGGAGCTTGTCGTGACCGCAGCGCGGGCAGCGCCAGCCGCCCGGTGCCGCGTCGGCCCGCGCCTGGGCCGTCGGGGTGGCCGGGCGTCGTGGCCAAGGCGCCGCACCAGCGGCAGTCGGGAGTGGCATGCGGTCCGGTCAGCCGGAGCGGGCCGTTGCACGGCGCCCCCGACTCCCCGATCGGGTGCGTGCACCTGGCCTGGACGCGGCAGCGGGCGCAGGCGATCGCGGCGAGGTAGCCGCGCCGCGGTACCTGGATGAGGACGGGGCCGCGGTTGAGCGCCTCCCTGGCGGTCCTCAGCGCCAGGCCGGGCAGCCGCGCCGTCATGGCGGCCTCGTCCTTGGCGAGTTCGTTGTCGTCGGCGGCCGGCCGGACGCGCGGCGCGGCGGCGCGCAGCGTCTGGCGGTCCGGGCCAAGCGGGCGCGCCCAGCCTGCCACGACAAGCTGCGTCAGCTCGGTGGTGCGGGCGAAGCCGCCGATCAGCGCGGCCGCGCCCGCGCGGTGGGCCCGCAGGGCCAGGACCTCCCGCGCGTTGGGATACGGGGCGTGGGGCTCGGCGTGCAGGTCGTCCCCGTCGTCCCAGAGCACCACCAGGCCGAGGTCCCTGACCGGCGCGAACATCGCGGCCCTGGTGCCCGCGACGATCAAGGCATCGCCGCGCAGGGCCGCGAGCCAGCGACGGTACCGCTCCGCGGGGCCGAGCTCGGCGGTGAGCGTGACGTAGCCCGACGCCGGGCCCGTCGGGCCGGCCGGAGGGGTCAGCGCGGCCAGGGCCTCGTCGACCCGGGCCAGGTCGCGCGCGTCGGGGACCACGATGACCGCGCCACGGCCGGCGCTCGCGGTGGTGACGGCGGCGCGGGCGATCTCCTCGGGCCAGGCCGGGCCGGGGAGCGCGGTCCAGGCCGCGCGGGCCGGGCGGCCCGCGGCGAGCGCGTCCAGGAACGACGGCCCCGCCGGGTACCTGGCCCAGGGGCCCGGGTCCGGGCGCGACAGCCGGTGCGGGACCAGGTCCGGGTGGGCGGCGGCCTTCGCGGTGGCAGCTTCCGTGGCCGGCGTGCCGCTGCGGGACGGCCAGCCGGAGCACGTCCGCGAGGGTGCCGGCGTAGCGGTCGGCGACGGCGCGCGCCAGGCCGGCGATCTCCTCGGTGAGCACCTGCTCGGCCGATACCACCCGCTCCAGGTAGCGGAGGCTGCCCGGGTGCTCGCTGTCGGCGGCGCGTTCGATCAGGAAGCCGTCGGTCAGCTTGCCCGCGAACCTGACCCTGACGCGGACGCCCGGCCGCGCCTGGTCGGCCAGCCGCTCGGGGACGAGGTAGTCAAACGGGCGGTCGAGGTGCGCCAGCGGCAGGTCCACGGCGATCCTGGCGACCGGCTTGTCGGCCGCGGGCCTCAGGGTCCGCGCGTCCTTGGACTTCTTCGACCGGCTGGGCGGCTTGTCGGCTTTTTCGTCGTTTACCGGGACTTCGGCGATGAGCGGCGGTGCGTCGGACAGCAGGAGCCCTGCTGTTCCTTCGTCCCACGATCCGCCATCACTCCGTCCTACCAGACGCGGAGGACCAACTCCGGCTACGGCGCGACAAAGCCCGGCCGCAAATCACAGAGCTCTAACCTCAGCCACAGCGCGGGCGTTGCGGGTTGGGCAACGCCTGCCTACGGAACCACAAGGCTCTAACCCCAGCCATCGCGCGGGCGGGCGAAGCGGCGTCCGGTTTGGGCGGCGTCCTCCCGTGGGGGATATGGGGGGCGAAGCCCTCCCATGCCGGGGGGTGCAGGGGGCGTCCCCCCGCAGGCAATACAGATAAACACGTGCGGCCGGGCACGGGGAGCCGCAATTACCCGTGCCCGGCCGCTCGCGGGCTTGCCGCACCCTGTCCCGTAGTGGACAGGGCCGGCTGAGCCGTCCGCGGGTCTTGCCGCCTGATCAGGGCAGTGATTACCCAACCAGGTAGTCGAATTCTCCGGAGCGAAGCGCGCTGACCATCGCCCGGACGGCGGTCGCCGGGTAGACCAGGGCCGTGCCCTGCGGGTCGCGCGAGTTGCGCATCGCCACGGTGGCCGCGTCAAGCCTGGCCAACTCCACGCACGCCCCCTGGGAGTTGCTGCGCTGGCTCTTGCGCCAGATCGCGCCCTCAAGCTCTGCGGCGCTGATCCCGTTCTGAATGTCCTGCATGGTTTTCGTCTCCTGACGGATCTAACCCGGTCCGCAGACTGGCGTGTCGCCGTTACGGGACCAGAGCGCTGGACCGGCCGCCCGCGCGACCGGGTCCGGTTTGGATCTGTTCGAATGCCCCCCGGACTTACGGAACTGAGCTTATCGCATGCACGTGCATCAGCAAGGTATTTCGCACTTTCATACGCATACGCATCTGCACGGCCGTGGGACGTAGTTACCGGTGACCTTAGGCTAGAACTCACTTGCCGTAATCGCCGCAGGTCGTGGCCGTGGAGGACCGATCACGATGTTACTGGCCAGTTTCCACTACCCTGTGACGCTCGTGTCATGCAAGGCTTCGGGGACCGCCGAAACGTAATCTTTTGGTAAGGTCAAGCATACCTCTGAGTAATCACCTGTGCACGCACGGAAGTAAACGGCGTTGACTCAATAGTTGAAGGGCGCCCGAAAACGGACGCCCTTCAACATCTACGTCAGCGCTCTACTGATTCCTCACGGCGCCAGGAGCCACCGCGCGGAGCACAGCTCTCTTCTCGCCCCGCGCCTTTTTATAGCCCGGCGGCCGCCCGCAGCGCGGCGGCGCGGTCGGTGCGCTCCCACGAGAAGTCGGGCTCGGTCCGGCCGAAGTGGCCGTAGGCAGCCGTCTGCGAGTAGATCGGGCGGAGCAGGTCGAGCGCGGCGATGATGGCGCGTGGCCGCAGGTCGAAGACCTGGGTGACCGCGTCCTGTATCCGCTCCACGGGGACGTGCTCGGTGCCGAAGCACTCGATGAACAGGCCCGACCGGCTTCGCCTTGCCGATCGCGTAGGCGACCTGCGCCTCGCAGCGCTCGGCCAGTTCCGCGGCGACCACGTTCTTGGCCACCCAGCGCATCGCGTAGGCGGCGCTGCGGTCCACCTTGGACGGGTCCTTCCCGGAGAACGCGCCGCCGCCGTGCCTGGCCATGCCGCCGTACGTGTCGATGATGATCTTGCGGCCGGTGAGGCCCGCGTCGCCCATCGGGCCGCCGATCTCGAACCGGCCGGTCGGGTTGACGAGCAGCCGGTAGCCGTCGGTGTCGATGTCCACGCTCGCGAGCACCGGGTCGACGACGTAGTCCTTGACGTCGGGGGCCAGGAGCTCCTTGAGGTTGATGTCCGGAGCGTGCTGGCTGGAGACCACGACCGTGTCGAGCCTGACCGGCTTGTCGCCCGCGTACTCGATGGTCACCTGGGTCTTGCCGTCCGGCCGCAGGTACGGGACCTGGCCGGAGCGCCGCACCACGGAAAGCTGCTTGGCAAGCCGGTGCGCGAGCATGATCGGCAGCGGCATCAGCTCCGGCGTCTCACGGGACGCGTAGCCGAACATCAGGCCCTGGTCCCCCGCGCCCTGGCGGTCGTAGTCGTCGGCGCCCTCGCCCTCGCGGTACTCAAACGCGTCCGACACGCCCTGGGCGATGTCGGGCGACTGCGAGCCGATCGAGACGGAAACGCCACAGGACGCGCCGTCGTAGCCCTTGGCGGAGGAGTCGTAGCCGATCTGCAGGATCTTCTCGCGGATGATTCCCGGGATGTCCACGTACGTCTTGGTGGTGACCTCGCCGGCCACGTGCACCTGTCCCGTCGTGATCAGGGTCTCGACCGCGACCCGGCTTCCCGGGTCGTCCTTGATCATCGAGTCAAGGATGGCGTCACTGATCTGGTCAGCCATCTTGTCCGGGTGGCCCTCCGTCACCGACTCCGAGGTAAACAGCCGACGCGCCACGTCTTGTCTCCATCCGCAATAGTCAACCGACCCGCAGAGTCTAGCCGGAAGTCGCCGGCGACCGCGCAGGTCAGTGAGTTACGAACGTTAACGGGAGAGGACGTGGGTTTACGGTGGGCGGCGTTGGGGGCCGCCGCGGCGGGCGCGGCCGGCCGGCCGGGGTCAGCGGAGCCGGGCCGTGACCAGGGTGAGAACGTCCTCGGCCAGGGCATCCTTCGACCGGCGGGTGATGCCCGTCACGGTGCCCTCCGCGTCGAGCACGAACCACTCGTTCTCCCCCGCACCGAAGCCCAGGCCATTGCCCACCTGGTTCACCACGAGCAGGTCGCACCCCTTGCGGGCCAGCTTGGCCCTGGCCGCGTCCAGGTCCAGGCTCGTCTCGGCCGCGAAGCCGACGAGCACCTGGCCGTCCGGGCCGTCATCGCGGCGACGCCGGGCAAGGTCGGCGAGGATGTCCGGGTTCTCCACCAGCTCGATCGGCGGCGGGAGGGTGCCGTCCTTCTTGATTTTCGCCGTGGCGCGGACCACGGGCCGGAAGTCGGCGACCGCGGCGGTCATCACGATGATGTCGGCCGCGGGCGCCGCGGCGAGCATGGCGGCGTGCATGTCCCTGGCCGAGACCACCGGGACGACCTTGACGCCGGCCGGGTCGGAAAGCGCCACGTTCGCGGCGACCAGGGTGACGTCGGCGCCGCGGGCCGCCGCCGCGCGCGCGAACGCGTAGCCCTGCGTGCCCGTCGACCAGTTACCGAGGAACCGGACCGGGTCGAGTTCCTCGCGGGTCCCCCCGGCCGAGATCAGCACCCGCTTCCCGGCGATGGGCAGTGAGCGGTCATTCCGAACGGAGGCGTGGCCATGACCGGTCCGCGTCCCGCCGTGCCCCTCGGGGACGTGGCGGGGCGCGTCCGAGTCAGCCGCTTCCGTTCTGAAGCCGGTGACTGGTTCCGCCAGGATCGATTCCGCCAGCGCGAACAGGCCGGCTGCTCGGCAGGCGCCCCTGGCCGCTGTCCTTGCCGGTGAGGCGGCCAACCGCCGGGTCGACCACGACCGCGCCGCGGTCGCGGAGGGTCGCGACGTTGTGCCGCGTGGCCGGGTGCTCCCACATCTCGGTGTGCATCGCGGGGGCGTAGACGACTGGGCAGCGGGCCGTCAGCAGCGTCGCGGTGAGCAGGTCGTTGGACATGCCCGTGGCCGCGCGGGCCAGGAGGTCGGCGGTCGCGGGGGCGACGATTACCAGGTCCGCGCTCTGGCCGAGCTTCACGTGCGGCACGTCGGCGACGCCGGTCCAGACGTCGGTGGTCACCGGCTCGCCGGACAGCGCCTCCCACGTGGGGGCGCCGACGAACCTGAGCGCGTCCGGCGTCGGGATCACCCGCACGCTGTGGCCGTTCTCCTTGAACAGGCGGAGCAGCTCGCAGGCCTTGTACGCGGCGATGCCGGCGCCGACGCCGAGGATGACGCGCGCCATTGCTTACTCCGATGCTGTTGACTCGCGGGGTCCGGGCGGTGTCCCCCGTGGAGCCGCGGTTCGTCCCCGGGGAAGGCGGCTGGAGGCGGCCACGGCCGCCGACCACGGCTCCGATCGCGCGTCTAGCCCTCGGTCTGCTCGACCTTCAGCATGCCCTCGCGGGCCTCGCGCAGGGCGATCGACAGCGGCTTCTCCTGCACGCGGGTCTCGACAAGCGGCCCGACGTACTCAAGCAGGCCCTCGCCGAGCTGCGAGTAGTAGGCGTTGATCTGGCGCGCCCGCTTCGCGGCCAGGATCACCAGCCGGTACTTGCTGTCTACGATCTCGAGCAGCTCGTCGATCGGCGGGTTGATGATGCCATCCGCACCCTGGGTCACAGCCACGTGTTGCATTCCTCACTTGACTAGGGCGTCAACTGATCCCGTCTTCATCCTGTCTTCACGCACCGGGCAGCGGCCACGGGCAGCAGGATGAGGAGAGTTCACTGGTTACTGTTAATCAACGTTACCATCTGCCGGCAAACCTCATCGATCGATGTGTTCACCAGCGTCACGTCGAACTCGCCGGCCGCGGCAAGCTCTTCCTTGGCCACCGCCAGGCGTCGCTCCACCACGTCGGGCGGCTCGGTGCCGCGGCCGGTGAGCCTGCGGACGAGTTCGTCCCACGAGGGGGGCTTGAGGAAGACGAGCAGCGCGTCGTCCTTCATCGCCTCCCTGACCTGCCTGGCACCTGACAGGTCGATCTCAAGCAGGGTCGGCAGGCCCTGCTCAAGCCTATTGCGGCACGGGTTCGGCGGGCGTGCCGTATTTGTTGCCCGCGAACTCCGCCCACTCAAGAAGTTCTCCGGCGCAGACCATGCGGTCAAACTCCGCGCTGTCCACAAAATGAGTATTCCCGCCCGTTCACTTCTCCCGGCCGTGGCCTTCGAGTAGTTACGGAAACGGAAATCCAGATCTCCGGACTGCGCCGCCGAAGATCCGCGACGACTGTGCT
Organism: uncultured Actinomycetota bacterium; assembly: GCA_963850115.1. Taxonomy (GTDB): domain Bacteria; phylum Actinomycetota; class Actinomycetes; order Streptosporangiales; family Streptosporangiaceae; genus Trebonia. The sequence goes on along the minus strand of CAWKKG010000010.1, from coordinate 109,769 downwards.
CTTCCCGACCCCGGAAGGCCCGGAGAGCACAGTCAGCCGCGAATTCTTCCGGTCCGCGGGCAAGCTAACGCCTTCCGGCGCCGCATTACCCGCGGCGGCGGTTCCGCGCGTTTTACCGCCGGGTGCTTCGGCCATGCCCTCGCACCCGTGACGGCCGCGCCAACCGCCCGCCGTGCTCGCTCACTGCCTCAGAGATCCGCACCGAACTCCTGCTCAAGGGCGGCGCGCTGGTTGGCGCCAAGCCCCCGAACGCGGCGGGACTCGGCGATGCCGAGCCGCTCCATGATCTGCTTCGCGCGGACCTTGCCGACGCCGGGCAGCGACTCAAGGAGAGCCGAGACCTTCATCTTGCCAATGACGTCGTCGGTGGATCCGTCCTTGATGACTTCGGACAGGGTCACCGCGCCGCGCTTGAGGCGATTCTTAACGTCGGCGCGTTCCTTGCGCGCTATCGCCGCCTTCTGCAAGGCCTCGGCGCGCTGTTCGGGAGTGAGGGGAGGAAGAGCCACTCGGGGTCACCTCGGGTTTCGTCGTAAAAAAGGTTGGACGGGAGGGGAAACTAGCGAGTCAAGCACCCTTTCGGCAACGCGAACCTCCGTTTATGTCATCACAAATCCAAATATATTACTCTATACACATGTCTTGTCACTCAAAGTAGTCGATAGCAGGTCCTGAGGCGACAGCGTGCTCTCGCGGAGTGATAGCCGCACCGCGCCGAACACCTCCTCGAAGGCTTGCCGCAACCTGGGTCAAATGTTCCATTTGTCGGTTTCTGTGGATACGGTACCGCAGCGCGTGATCCGTGGACAGCGACACGCCGATCACCCGCTCCGCGGGTACCGGCGAGCCGGCTTCCCCGGCCGCCCCGGCCCGCTGGGCGGCGGCTCGGCGGAGGCGGTCCCGGCCAGGCCGGCACGGGCGTGCCGCCTGTCCCTGGGGCCTGCCGCCTCAACGATACACGCAGCGACAAAGCCCGGACGTACCGCCGCAAAGTCCAGTTCAGGGACTCCCTCACGTGAGGGAAATTACGGCCGCGAGGCCGGCCCTCCCCCGGCGCGCCACCCGGGCCGGCCACCCTCGCGGCGGGCCCATGGCGGAATCCCGGCGACGGCACGCCGACCCGCGGCGACCGGGTACCGGTCCGCCATTGTCGTGGCTTATGCGCTTTATGGTGATTTACTGCCGCTTTATTCATAATCCAGGATGTTCCGCGCTCATCTCGTCCTGAGAGGACATTTTACCCACCGCAGCGTTTCGATCACAGTCCAGTCGGGATGAATCGTCGCAGGTAGAGTTTGTCGCGCCGAACACACCTACGGTCAAGTGGAAACAACTGATGCCAGTGTGACCCTTGCGGCCCCTGTCCGCCACCTAGATCGCGGGACTGACCCAATTGCCCCAATAGGAAATTAGCAACGGCGCGAACCGCTGCCCCCGGCTTACGTCACGGGCACCGCGCGGCGCAGGGACGCCGCGATCGCGGCGGCGGCGGCACCGGGGTCGGAGGCCTTAGTGATGGGGCGGCCGATCACCAGGAGGTCGGCGCCCGCCTTGAGCGCCTCTTCCGGGGTGGCGACCCTGGCCTGGTCGTCGCTCGTCGCGCCCGCGAGGCGGATGCCCGGGGTGATCAGCAGGATGTCCTCGCCGACCTCGGCGCGGACGGCCGCGACCTCCTGCGGGGAGCAGACGAGCCCGCGCGCGCCCGCCCCGACGGCGAGCGTCGCCATCCTGCGGACCGCGTCGCTGACCGAGCCCTCCATCCCCAGTTCGGCCAGGTCCTTGTCGCCGATCGAGGTCAGCAGCGTCACTCCGGCCACAACCGTGTCCGGCGCGGCCTCCACGGCCGCCTTGATCATGTCCGCCCCGCCCGCCGCGTGGACCGTGAGTATCTCCGGGCGCAACTTGGACACGGCGCGGGCGGCGCCCGCCACGGTGTTGGGGATGTCATGCAGCTTCAGGTCGAGGAAAACGTGGACGCCGCTCCCGCCGCGGACCGTCGCCACCACCGTCGGCCCGTACCGCAGGTACAGCTCGAGGCCGATCTTGACGGTGGAAACGTGCGGCGTGACGAGCGTCGCCCAGTGCGCCGCTACCTCGATGTCCGGCGCGTCGAGCGCGACGGCGACCGGTGCCAGCCGCCGGTCCGGCACGGACGCTTCCCGCCTGCGGACGGGTCCCTGGGCGGGCGTCCCTCCGGTTGTTGACTGCACGCCAGTCTCCTCTCTCGACAGTTCTCTCAACTGTGCCCCGGACTCCCCCGGCTGGGTCGTCCCTTCCGTTGGTCTACCCCGTGGGCGGTCCTCCGCGGGCGCTACGGCCGCCGCGGCGGCGGCCACGGCCCGGGTGGCGCGCTCGGTCAGCACCGCCAGGCTAGCGCGCAGCGCGGCGCGCTCCTGGCGGCTTCCTGAGGTCTCGAACCGCGCGGTGAGCGCCTGCTGCTCCGTCTTCAGCTCCTGGTGCGCCCCGGCCAGCTCCGCGAGCTCGGACGGGATCGTGAAGGTCCTGACCTGGCGTTCACCCGCACCCGTCGCCGCCTTCATCAGGCCGACGATCAGGGCACCCAGGTCACGCACCAGGCCAGCGAACTCCGCCAGCAGGTCGGCGAGCTCCGCGAGCTCACGCAGCTCCGCGGCGGAACTCAGCGACGCGTCCGCGCGCGGCATGGTGCCGGAACGCCGCTCGCTGACTCGGCCGAAGTCAGCGAGGCCAGGACCGACCTGGCCAGCCTCCGCGTCCTCGGCTGGCCTGCTCCCGGCCCTCGCCTGCCGCGGCCTGGCCGACGGAATCCTGGCTCGCTTGATCGCGGTCCGGCGGCCGGCGGCCGGCCTGATCGCGGCCGGCGCGCGCGTCGCCTGGCTCGTGCGAAGCCAGGGTCAGGAACCGGGCGAGTGACGGTATCGCCCGCAGCGCATCCGACCGCCGCAGCAGGGACGCACGCCACTGCGGTGCCTGCCGCTGACGCGGCACCCGGCGGGTGTCGTCCTGCTCCGCCAGCGAGGCTTCGCCGCTCTGCTGCCTGTCCTGGTCGCCATGCCGCACCATGACCGCTCCCGTTAGTACTTCGCTACCCCCAAGTATGACGCTCCGTGGCGTAGGCGGCAGGCTGGTGAGCCCGCCCGATGACGTCGGATACCCGGTCGACCCCGCGCGCGGTCAACTCCTCCTCAAGCTCGCGCTGAATCCGCGAGCAGGCCGAGGGGTCATGGAAGAGCACCGTCCCGACCGCCACCATGGACGCGCCCGCGAGCAGGAACTCCAGGGCGTCGCGGCCCGTCCGCACGCCGCCGCAGCCGATGATGGGCACGTCCGGCAGCGCCTCGCGGACCACCCAGACGCAGCGCACGGCGATGGGCCTGATGGCCGGCCCGGACAGGCCGCCGGCCAGGCCGGCCAGCGCGGGCCTGAACGTCACCGGGTCGATCGCCATGCCCGGCAGCGTGTTGATCATCGACAGCCCGTCCGCGCCCGCGGCCACGCACGCGCGGGCCACGGACACGATGTCGGTCACCTCGGGCGAGAGCTTGGCGAAGACCGGGATGTCGTAGCGGGCACTGGCCCGCACGGCGGCCACCACGGCGCCCGCCGACGCGGGGTCGAGCGCGAACGGCCGGCCCGCCGTCGCCGCGTCCGGGCAGCCGAGGTTCACCTCGAGGGCGGTCACCCCGGCGGAGTCTGACAGCCGGGAGGTGATCTCGCCGTACTCGCGGGCGGTGTGCCCCGCGACGCTAACGAAAGCCCGCGCGCCGCGCGAAAGCAGCCAGGGCAGGTCGCGCTGCAGGAACCCGTCGAGCCCGGGCCCTTGCAGCCCCACCGATGACAGCAGGCCGCTCGGCGTCTCGGCCATCCGCGGCGAGGGGTTGCCCGCCTTGGGCTCAAGCGTCACCGACTTGGTGATGACCGCGCCGATCCTGGCTACGTCGGTGAACTGGGCCAGTTCCCGCCCGCTGCCCGCGCACCCGGAGGCGGTCAGGATGGGGCTGGGGAGGTCGAGATGCCCGATCCGGGTCCGCAGGTCAGCCGGCATTCGAGCGGCCTCCCCTGATCGTGTCGGCCCCGGAAGGTGCGCCCGTGGCGGTCGCACCCATGCCAGCGGGGCCGGGGACGGACGGGGCAGTGCCTGACAGGCCCGTGCCCGGCCTTGGCTTCCAGCCGGGGGCGCCGAGGGCGTCGAACGGGATGGTGCCCACGTCGTCCCAGCGGACGAGGTCGCCGCGGAAGACCGGGCCCTCCACGCAGGCGCGGACCATGCGGGTGACCCCGTCGTTGCCGACGGCGGGCAGCGACGCAGCCCATGCACAGCCCCGTGCCGCACGTCATGGCCGGCTCAGACACGAGGGCCTGGACGGGGATGCCGTAGCGGCCGGCGAGCGCGCACACCGAACGCAGCACGCACGTCGGCGCCGACGCGTAGATCACGTCCGTGCGCGCCTGCTGCACGACGGTCGGCAGCATGTCCACCACCGAGCCGCGGGATCCCAGGGAGCCGTCGGCGGTGGCGATGATCGCCGAGCGCCCGGTCCGCCGGGCGGTGAGGGCGCCGAAGACCCGGTCCGCGCTCTCCGCGCCGAGCAGGTAGTCGCAGTTGCGAGCCGCGCTCGGCCAGCCGGGAGGCCAGCGCGAACAGCGGCGCCGCCCCGGGCCCCACGCCGAGCAGCAGGCAGGACGCCGGGTCGCGGGGCACGGGGAACGGGCGGCCGAGCGGGCCGACCACGTCGAGGACGTCACGGGAGCGGCAGTCCGCCAGCCACTGGGCGCCGGGCTCGCGGGGCAGGAACACGAACTCCACCGTGCCGCCGTGGTCGGGCCGCACGTCGTGGATGGAGAACGAGCGCCGCCCGAGCATGCCCGACTGCGGCCCGCCGACCGCGATCGCGATGAACTGGCCGGGCCTGAACCTGGTGGCGATCGCCGGGGCGACCACGGTCATGGCCACGTACGCGTCGACGCGGCGCACCGTGAGCACCGTCCCGCGCACCTGAACCGGCGCCGCACCGCTCTCCCGGTCGTTCCCTGCCATTCAGCCGCCGCCCAGTCTCCCTCAGTCAGTTGTTCCGCAAACGCTAGCCCAGACAAGGGCAAACCGCCTACTTGGCGGGATCGCAGCGTCCCGTCACTGGTCTCGTGCACACCTCCCCGTCCGCTGGCCGCAGGCCAGCAGTCGGGGGGTACGGGGCGCCGTCACCTGCCGGATGAGATGGCTACGGAGTGCGCCCGATAAGATGGCGGTTTTATGCCATCGGGCGCGCTCACGAGCGCGGCGGCGTGCTCCTGCAGGGAGCGGACGCCCATCTCGCCGCGGATGGTGGCCTCGATGCCCTGGACCGCGGCCGCGAGGCCGGCCACGGTGGTCACGCACGGCACGCCCCGCCTGACCGCCGCCGTCCTGATCTCGTAGCCGTCGAGCCGGACCGCCGCCGAGGCCGACGACACGGCGCCGAAAGGCGTGTTCACGATCAGGTCTACCTCACCGTCCAGGATGCGGGTGACCACGGTCGGCTCGCTAACCCCTAGTTCGTTGGCGGCTCCGGCACCGTCACTCTGCTTTCTGACGATCTTGGCACGAACGCCGTTCCTGCGCAGTACCTCCGCCGTGCCCGACGTCGCCCAGATCTCGAAGCCGAGGTCCGCGAGCCGCTTGACCGGGAATACCATGGCCCGCTTGTCCCGGTTGGCGACCGACACGAACACCCGTCCCTTGACCGGGAGCGAGCCGTAGACGGCCTCCTGCGACTTGGCGAACGCGGTGCCGAACGAGTCGTCGATGCCCATGACCTCGCCCGTCGAGCGCATCTCGGGGCCGAGCACCGTGTCCACGCCCGCGCCGCTCGCGTCACGGAACCGGCCGAAGGGCAGCACCGCTTCCTTCACCGCGACCGGGGAGTCGAGCGGCAGCGTGCCGCCGTCCCCGCTGCTCCGGCAGCACGCCCGGAGGCGCGCAGCGACGCGATCGAGGCGCCCATCATGACGAGCGCCGCCGCCTTGCCGAGCGGCACCGCGGTGGCCTTGGAGACGAACGGCACCGTGCGCGACGCCCTCGGGTTGGCCTCGAGGACGTAGAGCACCCCGGCGGCGAGGGCGTACTGCACGTTGAGCAGGCCGCGCACGCCGACGCCGCGCGCGATCTTCAGCGTCGCCTCGCGGATCGCCGTGATGTCGGCCCGGCCGAGCGTGATCGGCGGCAGGGCGCACGCCGAGTCGCCGGAGTGGATGCCGGCCTCCTCGATGTGCTCCATGACGCCGCCCAGGTACAGCTCCTGCCCGTCGTACAGGGCGTCCACGTCGATCTCGATGGCGTCGTCGAGGAAGCGGTCGATGAGCACGGGGTTGTCCGCCGCCGATCGCGCGCGGCCGTCGCGCGCCCGACGTAGGCGCGCAGCGTGGCCTCGTCGTAGACGATCTCCATGCCGCGCCCGCCGAGCACGTAGGAGGGCCGGACCAGGACCGGGTAGCCGATCTCCGCGGCCGCGACCGCCGCCTCGTTGGCGGACAGCGCCACCTTGCCGAGCGGCGCGGTGAGCCCGGCCTCGGCGAGGACCTCGGCGAACGCGCCGCGGTCCTCGGCGGCGTGGATCGCGGCGGGCGAGGTACCGACGATCGGCACGCCCGCCGCCTCGAGCGCCCGGGCGAGGCCGAGCGGCGTCTGCCCGCCGAGCTGCACGATCACGCCGGCGACCGGGCCGGACCGCTGCTCGGCGTGCACCACCTCGAGCACGTCCTCCAGGGTGAGCGGCTCGAAGTACAGCCGGGAGGAGGTGTCGTAGTCGGTGGAGACGGTCTCCGGGTTGCAGTTGACCATGACGGTCTCGTAGCCCGCCGCGCGCAGCGCGATCGAGGCGTGCACGCAGGAGTAGTCGAACTCGATGCCCTGGCCGATGCGGTTCGGGCCGCTGCCGAGGATGATGACCTTCGGGGTGTCGCCGCCGGGCACCTCGTCGCCCTCGTCGTAGGTCGAGTAGAGGTACGGGGTGCGCGCCGCGAACTCGGCGGCGCAGGTGTCGACCGCGTGGTAGACGGGACGGACGCCGAGGGAGTGGCGCAGGGCGCGCACCTCGTCGGCCGGCAGGACGCGCAGGTCGGCGATGGCGGCGTCGGAGAACCCGGCGGCCTTCGCCGCCCGCAGCAGCGGCTCGTCGAGTTCGGCGGCGGCCGCGATCGTCCTGGACAGCTCCTTGATGTTCTCCAGCTGCTCCACGAACCACGGGTCGACGCCGGTGGCCTCGGCCACCGCTTCGGGGCTGGCTCCGGCGCGCAGCGCCTGGAGCATGGTGTTCAGGCGGCCGTCGTGCGGGTTGCGGCAGCGGTCGAGCAGCTCGTCGGCGCTGTCCGTCGACCTTCCGGTGAACCGGAGCGGTCCCGTCTGGCTCTCCAGGCTGCGCTGCGCCTTCTGCAGCGCCTCGGCGAAGGAGCGGCCGATCGCCATCGCCTCGCCGACCGACTTCATGTGGGTGGTGAGCGTGGGGTCGGCGCCGGGGAACTTCTCGAACGCGAACCTGGGGATCTTGACGACCACGTAGTCGAGCGCGGGCTCGAAGGACGCCGGGGTCTGGCCGGTGATGTCGTTGGGGATCTCGTCGAGCGTGTAGCCGATCGCGAGCCTGGTGGCGATCTTGGCGATCGGGAAGCCGGTGGCCTTGGACGCGAGCGCGCTGCTGACCGCGAGACGCGCGGGTTCATCTCGATGACGACCATGCGGCCGGTCTTCTGGTTGACCGCGAACTGGATGTTGCAGCCGCCGGTGTCGACGCCGACCGCGCGGATGATCCTGATCGCGGTGTCGCGCATGTGCTGGTACTCGCGGTCGGTGAGGGTCATCGCCGGGGCGACGGTCACCGAGTCGCCGGTGTGCACGCCCATCGGGTCGACGTTCTCGATCGAGCAGACGATCACCACGTTGTCGTGGCGGTCGCGCATCAGCTCGAGCTCGAACTCCTTCCAGCCGATGATCGACTCCTCGAGGAGCACCTCGGTGGTGGGGCTGGCGTCCAGGCCGCTGCCCGCGATCCGGCGCAGGTCGGCCTCGTTGTAGGCGATGCCGGAGCCGAGGCCGCCGAGGGTGAACGACGGCCGCACCACGACGGGGAAGCCGAGCCCCTTGGCCCTGTCCGCGGTCCGCGCCGTCGCCACCCGGGACGCCGTAGACGGCGGCGAGGCACTCGTCGATGCTGTGGCAGATCGTTGAGCTGGGGACCTCGGCGCCGAGGCCGGTCACGATGCCCTTGAACCGCTCGCGGTCCTCGCAGGCCTCGATCGCGTCGATGTCGGCGCCGATCAGCTCGACGTCGTACTTCTTCAGCGTGCCGCTGCGGTGCAGGGCGACGGCGGCGTTGAGCGCGGTCTGGCCGCCCAGGGTCGGCAGCACGGCGTCCGGCCGCTCCTTGGCGATCACCTTGGCCAGCACCTCGGGGGTGATCGGCTCGACGTAGGTGGCGTCGGCGAACTCCGGGTCGGTCATGATCGTGGCGGGGTTGGAGTTGACCAGGGAGACCCTGATGCCCTCCTGCTTCAGCACGCGGCAGGCCTGGGTGCCCGAGTAGTCGAACTCGCACCCCTGCCCGATCACGATCGGCCCTGACCCGATCACGAGCACGGACTTCAGGTCTTCACGGCGCGGCATGGTTTACTTCTTTCCCCCGTCCATCAATGCGGCGAACTGGTCGAACAGGTCCACCGCGTCGTGCGGCCCCGGTGCGGCCTCTGGGTGGTACTGGACGGCGAAGGCGGGCCGGTCGAGCAGGCGGATGCCCTCGACCACGCCGTCGTTCAGGTTCACGTGGGTGACCGCGGCCGCGCCGAACGGGGTGCCGAACGGCTCGCGGGCACCGGGCGGGCACGTGCGCCCAGCCGCTTTCCGCTTCGCGGCTTCCGGTGTTCCCCAGAGCCCCGGTGTTCCCCAGAGACGCTGTGACCTCGGGGGGCAGGGCGGCGGCGAAGCCGTGGTTGTGGCTAGTGATGTAGACGCGGCCGGTAGCCAGGTCCATGACCGGCTGGTTCACGCCCCGGTGGCCGTAGCGGAGCTTGTAGGTGTCGAGCCCGACGGCCCTGGACAGGATCTGGCTGCCGAAGCAGATGCCGAAGAGCGGCACGCCCGCCTCGAGCACGCCGCGCATGGCCGCGACCGCGTACCCGGCCGCGGCGGGGTCGCCGGGGCCGTTGGAGAAGAACACCCCGTCCGGATCGGTGGCGAGGATGTCCCTGGCCGTCGAGGTGGCCGGGCAGCACCCGCACCTCCATCCCGCGGTCGGCCATGTTGCGCGGGGTGGCGTTCTTGATGCCGAGGTCCACGGCGGCGACGCGGTACCTCGTCGTGACGCCGCTCGGCGGCGAGACCGTGTAGGGGTGCGGCGTGGTCACGATCCGCGCCAGGTCGGCGCCGGTCATGCCGGGGCTGGCCAGGACGCGCTCAAGGAGCCGCTCCGGGCTGTCCTCGACGGTGGAGACGGCCGCCCGCATCGCGCCGTGCTCGCGCAGCCGCATGGTCAGCGCGCGGGTGCCCGGCACCGAGATGCCGGTGATCCCCTGGGCCTTCAGCTCGGCCTCGAGGCTGCGCTGCGCCCGCCAGCTTGAGGCGATCCGCGACGGCTCGCGGACGACGTAGCCGCTCACCCAGATGCGGTGGCTTTCCTGGTCCTCGTCGTTGACCCCGGTGTTGCCGATGTGCGGCGCGGTCATCGCCACGATCTGGCCGCAGTACGACGGGTCGGTGAGCGTCTCCTGGTAGCCGGTCATGCCGGTGTTGAACACCATCTCGCCGAACGACTCGCCGTAGGCGCCGAACCCCTTGCCGCGCAGCGTCGTGCCGTCCTCAAGGACCAGCATCGCGTCCGGGTCATGTGCGCTCATCGGGTCACCTTTCCGTCAAGGACCGTCGCCGTGCCGCGCAGGAACGTCGCGTGCACGCGGCCGGGCAGCGGCATCCCGGCGAACGGGCTGTTGCGGCTCTTGGAGGCGTGCGCGGTCGGGTCTACGGGAGTCGCGGCGGCGGCGGCGTCGTACAGCGTCAGGTTCGCGGGCGCGCCCTCCGCCAGCGGCTGGCCGTGCCCGCGGACGCGCCCGATGGCCGCCGGCCGGGCCGACATCCGGTCGGCCACGCCCGCCCAGTCGAGCAGGCCGGTCTCGACCATGGCCTTGTGCACCACGCGCAGCGCCGTCTCCAGGCCCGTCATGCCGTTGGCCGCGGCTGCCCACTCGGTCTCCTTGGCCTCGACCGGGTGCGGCGCGTGGTCGGTGGCCACGCAGTCGATGGTGCCGTCCGCGAGCGCCTGCCGGAGCGCGTCGACGTCGGCCCGGGTGCGCAGCGGCGGGTTGACCTTGAAGACCGGGTCGTAGTTCTCGGCCAGGTCGTCGGTGAGCAGCAGGTGGTGCGGGGTGACCTCGGCGGTGACCCGCTACTCCCCTGCCCTTCGCCCACCGGATGATCTCCACGCGACCCGGCAGTGGACACGTGGCAGACGTGCAGGGAGGCGTCCACGTGGGCGGCGAGCAGGCAGTCGCGCGCGATGATCGCCTCCTCCGCGGCCGCCGGCCAGCCGGCCAGGCCGAGCCTGGAGGCGATCTCGCCCTCGTTGAGCTGCGCGCCCTCGGTCAGCCGGGGCTCCTGCGCGTGCTGCGCGATCACGCCGTCGAACGCCTTGACGTACTCAAGCGCCCGCCGCATCAGCAGCGGGTCGGCCACGCACAGGCCGTCGTCGGAGAAGACCCGCACGCGGGCGGCGGAGTCGGCCATGGCGCCGAGCTCGGCGAGTTGCTTGCCGTTCAGGCCGACCGTGACCGCGCCGACCGGGCGGACGTCGACGTACCCGGCCTGCTCGCCGAGCCGCCAGACCTGCTCCACGACGCCGGCCGTGTCGGCGACCGGCTCGGTGTTGGCCATCGCGTGCACTGCCGTGTACCCGCCGAGCGCGGCGGCCCTGGTACCGGTCTCGACGGTCTCCGCGTCCTCCCGGCCCGGCTCGCGCAGGTGCGTGTGCAGGTCGACGAGTCCGGGCAGCGCGACCAGGCCGGCGGCGTCGAGGACGGATGCCCCCGGCGCGTCCAGGTCCCGGCCGATGGCGGCGATCACGCCGCCCCTCAGGTGGATGTCAGCCGGCTCGCCGCCGGCCACGGAGGCTCCCTTGATCAGCCATTCGGTCATGCCGCTGCCTCCACTCCTCCGAGCATCAGGTACAGGACCGCCATGCGAACCGTTACGCCGTTGGCGACCTGCGCGACGATCGTCGAGCGGTCGGAGTCGGCCACCTCGGCGGCGATCTCCACGCCGCGGTTCATCGGGCCCGGGTGCATGACGATGGCGTGCTCTGGCAGCAGCGCCATCCGGCCGGCGTCCAGGCCGTAGCGGCGGCGGTACTCGCGCACGGTCGGGAAGTAGGCCGCGGTCATCCGCTCCTGCTGCACGCGCAGCATCATCACCACGTCGCTCTTGCGCAGCTCGGCGTCGAGGTCGTAGCTGGCGCGACACGGCCACGTCTCTACCGCGTGCGGCATGAGGGTGGGCGGGGCGACCAGCGTCACCTGCGCGCCGAGCGTGGACAGCAGCAGCACGTTGGAACGCGCCACCCGGGAGTGGAGCACGTCGCCGACGATCGTCACCCGGAGCCCGTCGAGCCCCTGGCCGCGCCGGTCGGTCCCGCTGCCGTGCAGCCTGCCCCCTTCACCGCCGACGAGACGCTGGCGCATCGTGAACGCGTCGAGCAGCGCCTGCGTGGGGTGCTCGTGCGTGCCGTCGCCCGCGTTGACCACGCGGCCGCTCACCCAGCCCGTCAGGCGGCGCGGCGCGCCGGAGGCCGGGTGCCTGATCACCACGGCGTCGGCGCCCATCGCCTCCAGGGTCAGCGCCGTGTCCTTGAGCGACTCGCCCTTGGCGACGCTCGACCCTTTGGCGGAGAAGTTGATCACGTCGGCGGACAGCCGCTTGGCCGCCGCCTCGAATGAGGTCCTGGTCCGCGTGGAGTCCTCGTAGAAGAGGTTGACCACCGTCAGGCCGCGCAGCGTCGGCAGCTTCCTGATCGGCCGCCCCTCGACGCTGGCGAGCTCCTCGGCCGTGTCGAGGATCAGGATGGCGTCGTCGCGGCTCAGGTCGCCCGCCGAGATTAGGTGCCGGTTCACTGGCCTCCCTCCCCGAGCAGCACGGAGTCCTCGCCGTCGATCTCGGCGAGTTGCACCCGCACCTTCTCGCGGTGCGCGGTCGGCAGGTTCTTGCCCACGTAGTCGGCGCGGATGGGCAGCTCCCGGTGGCCGCGGTCGACGAGGACCGCGAGCTGGACCGCGCGCGGCCTGCCGAGGTCGTTCAGCGCGTCGAGGGCGGCGCGGATGGTCCGGCCGGAGAAGAGCACGTCGTCGACGAGGACGACCGTCTTGCCGTCCACCCCGTCGGGCGGCACCTGGGTGCGCTGCAGCGCGCGGGCCGGACGCAGCCGCAGGTCGTCGCGGTGCATGGTGACGTCGAGCGAGCCGACGGGCGCGGCGGTGCCCTCGAACTCCCCGATCCGCTTGGCCAGGCGGCGGGCCAGGTAGACGCCGCGGGTGGGGATGCCGAGCAGCACAACCCGCTCGCCCCCGTGCGTGCGCTCCAGGATCTCGTGGGCGATACGCGTCAGCGCGCGGCGGATCTCCTCCGGCGTGAGTACCGCCTTCCACGGCTCGTGAACTGGTTCAGGTCGCATGGCGCACACCAGTCACGACCTCCTTTCCCGTCTCACGGGACGGTCCTTAAAGGATGCCTACGCAGCTCATCCTACCTGCGGCGAGACAACCTCCTCCGCAGGGAGCACGGCCGTGACTGTTGGCAACATAGTCAACACAGAAAGTCACTAGACTGCTGGCACCCCGCTACGCAGGACATCCCCCTGCGTAACTTTCCGGCCCCCTGTCACTGCAACCGGCCCGGCCGTCCGCACGCCCTGCCGGCCCGCAGCGATCATGAAAGATGTGATTTACATCACATTGATTATCGGCCGTCATAACGTTCCGAGAGCACTGATGAGCCCCGCTTTGCCCGCTCTGTGCACGGGAAAGCCGATTACAGCGGGGGTTGTCGCCTTCTGACGGAGGGTAGATATCGCCAGGGAAGGGCGATGCCGGTTACTGGTCGACTTCGACCGGTTTTTGCCATTCGGCTTGACCTTGTCGCTCTCGCCGCCTACCGTCACTGTGCGTAACCGTTACCGTAAGCGACGACTGGCCGGGAAACCGAGGAAAAATGCCATCTGAGTACGCCAAGACCCTGGGCGCGCGACTGCGCGCCATCCGCACCCAGCAGGGGCTCTCTCTGCACGGCGTTGAGGAGAAGTCCCGCGGCCGCTGGAAGGCCGTCGTCGTCGGCTCTTACGAGCGCGGCGACCGGTCGGTCACGGTCCAGAAGCTCGCCGAGCTTGCGGAGTTCTACGGCGTCCCGGTCTCCGAGCTGCTGCCCGGCGACGCGGCGCCGACTCCGATCGCGTCGGCACCCAAGCTCGTCATCGACCTTGAGCGGATGAACCAGCTTCCCAAGGAGAAGGTTGGCCCGCTCGCTCGCTACGTGGCCACCATCCAGGCCCAGCGGGGCGACTACAACGGCCGGGTGCTCTCCGTGCGGCACGAGGACCTGCGCTCGCTCGCGGTCATCTACGACAAGTCGCCCGCGGACCTCACCGAGGAGCTCATCAGCTGGGGCGTCCTCGACGCCGACGCCCGCAGCAACTCGATCGAGTCCTTCTAAGCAGCGGGGTCACGCCGCCTCTCCCGCCGACCCCGCGGGCCCGTGCGGGGGGCTTAGACCCCAGCAGTGCCCCATCCGGCGTGACCCCGGCGATCGCCGGGTGGGGCGGCCCAGGCGCAGGTCAGCTCGCGTGCCGCAGCGACAGCGGCAGCATCGGCTCGGCCTCCAGGCCGAGCGCGCGCTCGGCCACCATCAGGAACGTGCTCGCGTCACGCAGCAGGTCGTCCGCCTCTCGCGCGGTCGCCGCCCTCGGCAGTCCCGCCTCCGCCGCGGCGCGCTTGGCCGCGCTCGCCGCGAAGAACGCCGCCCACTCCGCGAGCGCCGGCTCAACCTGCGGCAGCAGTTCCCAGACCGAACGGGGACGGCGCCGCCGCGCCCCGCTCCCCGGCTCACCCCGTGCCGCCACGATCGCGGCCGCCGCGCGCAGTGCGGCCAGGTGCGCGCCGATGTAGCGGGTGCCCGCGTCGGTCTCCGCCTCGGCCTCCGCCAGGCCCTGCCGCGCCGTGCGCAGCAGGCTCAGCGCCGCCGCCGGCACCGAGCGCGGCATCGGGAGCGGCACGGCAGGCCCCGTGCTCACCGGCCCAAGGCTGCCCGGTCCCGTGTTCAGCCGGGCCGGTGCCTCGCGGCCCCGTGGCTGGTGGCAGAGCGTTGCGGGCGGCTGTGCCCGCCGCCGTCAGCGTGCTGGTCATGGTCATCACTCCTTCAGGTGATGCGCCGAAGTCCGCGTCAGCCCGGCTGGGCCGGCACGTGCACCCGGCCGGCACGGGGATCGCGCCGACACCGGGGGCCGGATGATCCGTCGGCCGGGCGAAGCGCTTCCCCACGCCCCGCCCGGCCGACACCGGCCGCCAGGGGTCGCGGCGACCGGAGCCAACCCCCGTCATTCGAACACACTCTCATTCGAACACAGGTTCGCGCCAATGTCCAGCTCATTTGCTGACGAGTTCGAAGTTACCCACGGGGTCTGACATTCCACGGCCAGGCCGCCGGGCGCCGGCCGGGTCTCGCGGACGGCGCCGCGGGCCGGGCGCGGCACGCCTGGCGGACAACGGCCCGCGGATAGGGCGGCGCCGCCTTCCGGTCATCTACCCTTTGCCCATGAGGGTCACCTACCGCGAGCTAGGGCCACGGGAGTTCCGGGCGGCGATTCGTGCGCTAGTCGGCGTGTACGCGGCCGCGATGAACCCGCCGGACCGGACGCTGTCGGGACGGGAAGCCATCATGGACCGGCACGCGGCGAGCCCAGGGTTCCGCGGGCTGAGCGCGCACGTCGACGGGCGGCTCGCCGGGTTCACCTACGGCTTCCACGGGGAGAGCGGCCAGTGGTGGCACGACATGGTCGCCGCCGCGCTGGCCACGCGCTCCGGCGCGCGCATCTCGGCCGCGGAGTACGCCGGGACGGACGCGCCTGGCGCGTGGCTCGACGACTCCTTCGAGATCGCCGAGCTGCACGTCCTGCCGCCCTGGCAGGGCCGGGGAATCGGGCGGTCGCTGCTGCTCTCGCTCGCTTCCGGTCGCCAGGAGCGGACCGCGGTGCTCTCCACCGCCGACGCGCCCACCCGGGCGCGGCGCCTGTACCGCGGGCTCGGGTTCACCGACCTGCTGACCGACTTCAGGTTCTCGGGGAGCGAGCCGCCTTACGCGGTGATGGGCGCGCTGCTGCCCCTGGCGGCGACCGTCACGCTTCCCCGGTCACCGAGGCCGAGCAGCTGGTAGATGTCCATCGTCGCGCGGGACGCGTTGAGCGTGATGAAGTGCAGTCCGGGCACCTGCTCGTCCAGTAGCCGCGCGCAGAGCCCGGCGGCGTAGTCGACGCCGATGCGCCGCACCTCCGCCGCGTCACCGCGCGCGTCCGCCGCCCTGCAGCTGGTCGAGCAGGCCGACGGGGACCTTGCAGCCGCCGAGCTCGATCGAGCGCTCGAGCACGCGCAGGCTGGTGACCGGCATGATCCCCGGGATGATCGGCACGTCGCAGCCCTGGGCCGCGACCCGGTCCCTGAGCCTGAGGTAGTCCTCGACGTGGAAGAACATCTGGGTGATGGCGAAGTCCGCGCCCGCCCGGCACTTCTCGACGAAGTGCCGGGTGTCGGTCGTCCTCGTCGGGCGAGCGCGGGTGCCGCTCGGGGAACGCGGCGACGCCGACGCAGAAGTCGCCGGAGGACTTGAGCAGCTCGACGAGCTGCGACGCGTGGGTAAAGCCTTCCGGATGGGGAACCCAGGGCGCGTTCGGATCGCCGGGCGGGTCGCCGCGCAGCGCGAGCACGTTGCGGACGCCGACGCTGGCGTAGCTGCCGATGACGTTGCGCAGCTCCGCGACCGAGTGGTTGACCGCGGTGAGGTGGGCCATCGGGTTCAGCTCGGTCTGCTCGGCGATCGCGCCGGTCACCTGGACGGTACCTTCGCGCGTGGACCCGCCGGCCCCGTAGGTTACGGAGACGAACGTCGGCTTGAGCTGCTCGATGCGGCGAATGGCGCTCCAGAACTGCCGCTCTCCCTGGTCGGTCTTCGGCGCGAAGAACTCGAACGAGAACGACCGGCCCGTCTTGAGCACGTCGGCGATGCTCGGCGCGGCCCTCCGGGCACCGTGCTTCCAGGCACCGGGAGTCTGCTGGGAAGCGAGCGACGCCTGCGGCTGTCGCGGTCTGGGCGGCATGTGTCCAAGCATAACCCAGTGGTCAAGATTCTGTGTTGGGACCACAACGCCAGTTCCCCGCCCGGCCGCCAGAGCAGGGCAGAACGCGCACAATACGCGGGAATGGCGCCGCCGCCGTGGCCGGGTTGCCGGCCGGGGCCAACCGGCGGCTGCCGTACCGGGCCGGGCATGCCGAAGGCGCAGGCAGCGCGACCGCTGCCTGCCGCGCGGCCACCAGGCCTTAACCGCCCACCGCGGCCGCCATCAGGCTTTAACCGCACCACAACGCGGGGCGTCCGCCTGTGACGCCCCGCTGACCGCAACCACCCGGCTTTAAGCGCACCGCAGTTCGCGGGCGCAGCGGCGGCCGGCTTGGCGCCGTCCTCCCACGCGGAAGCGATGAGGGGGCGAAGCCCTCCCATGCCAGGGTGCGGGGGGCGCCCCCGCGAGTTAGCGAGTTAGAACGCGAGGGCCTGGGCGCGGCGGTTGACCTCGGTGCCGCGGCGGGCGTAGAGGGCCGCGATCGGCGTGCCGGGAAGCGTCTCGTCCGCGGTGAACAGCCAGCGGAGCGCCTCGTCGTCGTCGAACCCGCAGTCGAACAGCACCGTCAGCGTCCCGCACAGCCCCTTGACGATCTGCCCGCCGTCGAGGAAGGCGGCGGGGATCGCGCGGTCGCCGCTCGGGCGGATGACGGCGAGGAGCTTGCGGTCGCGGAGAAGTTGCTTTACTCGGCTGATGGGCAGACCGAGTCGGATGGCCACCTCGGGAAGTGGCAGCCATTCGCCGACTAGGGCGTCAGCCACGGGGTCTATCTGTGTCACGAATCCAATGTCCCACGTCGATGCCGGTTCCAAACACCAGACATTCCGTTACAATAAGGTATCTTTCCCCTGGTCAGCCGGGAAATTCGGGAGACGCGGGGAGTCCGGGCCTCCGGGGACGGCCGCTTGGCGCTCCCACGCGACGGCCCGGGCCGCCAGCCAGCCAGCGGTGGCCGTCAGCGCCTCCGGGCGCACGGCGAACAGCACCTGCCGCCCCGCCCTCCGGCGGGTGACCAGGCGAGCCTCCTCCAGGACGGCCAGGTGCTGCGCGACCGCCTGCCGGGAGACCGGCAGCAGCGCGGCCAGTCCGCCCGCGCTCGCGCCCGGGCCCCGCGCGAGGAGCTCAAGCAGCTCACGCCTGCGGGCGTCCGCCAGCGCCGCGAACACGCGGTCCGGGTCAGGAGGAGCTTCTGCCATACCGTCCAGCGTCGCTTCCGCCCGGTCCGCAGCCCGGACAACTCGAACTGCCAGCCGCCCCGGTTGCCCTTCCACTCGTCCGCGCGCAGCTCCTCCGGCAGGTCGAGCGACGTGAAGCCGCTCTCCACCACCGTCACGCCCATCTCGTCGCCGACCGGCCGCAGGTAGAACTCGACCAGGGTCGCGTTGCCCGGCGCGGGCTCGGCGCCGCCGAAGGCGCTCGCCCAGCGGAACGAGGCGTAGCCCTGCGGCTCGACCCGGACGACGTCGATCACGTACGGCCGCGTGTCGCCGCCGTAGGCGACCGCCACCCGGCCCGGGCCGCGGGCAGGCTCCGCGCTGCTGCCAGGCAGCCACCAGCCGGGGCGCGTGACAAGGTGCCACACCTTGTCCTGAGTCGCGCGAATGGTGATCCGCTGTTCGATACGGTCTTCCATGACAACGCCTCCCTCGCCCCAGGGCACACTGAGGGCCGAGTCTTGCATAAGCCGTCAAATTGCTGCAAGTAGACGCTTGCAGATGTAGCCGCGACACGCACGGGCCTATCGACGCCTGCGAATCGGGTGGGGCGCGGGAAGAGTCAGCCGAAGTCGTTCGGAATAACCTCTGAATTTCGCCCGGGCGACCCGCGGCCCGGCACCTTTCCGCAGCCCACCGCGATGAGAGGTCTGACAAAGTGATTAACTCGGCCGAAGTCGGCGGCCGCCGGACGTAAAATCGCCGCTGATGGAATCTGCCCCCGCGGACGTGCTCGTCGGGCGGATGCTCGACCGGCGGTATCACGTCCGCTCCCGCATCGCGCACGGCGGCATGGCCACCGTCTACCTCGCCACCGATACCCGGCTTGACCGGGAGGTGGCGCTCAAGGTCATGCATGCCGACCTGGCGCGCGACGCCGACTTCGTGGGGCGGTTCATCGGCGAGGCCAAGTCGGTCGCGAGGCTGTCCCACCCGAACATCGTGGGCGTCTACGACCAGGGCGGCGACGGGCAGTACCTCTACCTGGCCATGGAGTACGTGCCGGGGCGGACGCTGCGGGCGCTGATGCGGGAGCGGGGCTGGCTGCCCTGGCAGGAGGCACTGGCGGTTATCGACCCGGTGCTCGCCGGGCTCGCCGCCGCCCACCAGGCCGGGATCGTGCACCGGGACGTGAAGCCGGAGAACGTGCTGATCACCGGCGACGGCCGGGTCAAGGTCGTGGACTTCGGGCTCGCCCGGGCGTCGGCCGCCGTCGGGAACACCCGCGCCGGGATGATCATCGGGTCCGTCGCCTACATCGCGCCCGAGCAGGTCACCGGGGCGCCGAGCGACGCGCGAAGCGACGTGTACGCGGCGGGCATCGTGCTGTTCGAGATGCTCACCGGGCGGCAGCCGTTCTCCGGCGAAACACCGCTCGCGGTCGCGTACGCGCACGTGAACTCGGACGTGCCCGCGGTGAGCACGCTCGTCGGCGGGATCCCGCCGGGCGTGGACCAGCTCGTCCGGGCGGCGACCAGCCGCGACCCGCAGCAGCGGCCAGCCGACGCGAGCGTGTTCCTGCGGGTGACGCGCGCGCTGCGCGGCATGCCGGAGCCAGCGGAATCGGTCACCGGGGCGTGGGCGGTGCCCCCGGCGCCGCGGCCGGCCCGTACGCCGCGGCCATGCCTACGGCGGCGGCCCCGGCGATCCCGCCAACCGCGCTCGACGGGCTCGCCGGCGCGAGCGGCGGGTCGCACACGATGGTCGTGGACCCCGGGTACGCGGGGTACGGGGAGATCGACGGCCGGCCACGACGGCGGTTCCGGGCGGGGCGGCTTCTCCGCGCTGCTCCGCGGCGGCGACGACGGCCGGCGCGCACGGGTCGGCACGCACCGCGGCGCCGGCGAGCGGGAGCCGTTCCTGCAGCGGTGGCTGTTCAGCAGCCGGCTGGTTTACGTGCTGGTCGCCGCCCTGGTCCTGATCGGGCTCGGCGGCGGCGGCTGGTGGCTGACCTCGGGGCGGTACACGTCGGTGCCCAGCGGTGGGCAAGCTGACGGCGACGGCCGCCGACCAGACGCTGCACGCGGCGGGCTTCCAGGTGCGCACCGGACCGCCCAGTGATCGACGACAACGTGCCGAAGGGCGAGGTGATCGGCACCTCACCGGCTGGGCGGGCGCTGCCGGGCGCGACGATCGTGCTGACGATCTCCCAGGGACCGCGGATGATCACCGTGCCGCAGATTCCCGCGGGCGACAGCGTGGCCCAGGCCACGGCGGTGCTGCGCAAGGCGGGGCTGACCGTCGCGCCGACGACCGAGCCGGTCGGCGGCCAGAGCTACACCCAGATCGGCGACGTGGCGGGCACCACCCCGGCGGCGGGCACCTCCTGGCCGGAGAACAAGCCGGTCTCCGTGAACGTGGTCGCCGGGCTCGCGCTGCCCAACCTGGTCGGGCAGAACATCAACGCGGTCCAGCAGTGGGCGGGCTCCAACCAGATCACCTGCAGCCGACGCACCGTGCAGAGCAGCCAGCAGCAGGGCACCATCGTCGCCCAGTCGCCGGCCCGCAGACGCCGGTGAAGCAGGGCGCAGACGGTCAGCGTCTCGGTGTCCGCCGGGCCGCCCCAGGTACCCATCCCCGACGTGACGGGCCAGAGCTGCCAGCAGGCGCAGCAGACGCTGCAGCAGGCCGGGTTCCAGGTGCAGGTGCAGCAGGGCTTCTTCGGCAACGTGTTCGGCGACAACGTGCAGAGCATGAGCCCGACCGGGCAGGCGCCGAGCGGGACGACCATCACCCTGCAGTGCGGGCGGGGCCATTTCTAGATGCCACTGATCGGCTCGCACGCGACCGTCACCGGCGGGGTCGCGACCGGCGGGCTCGCTTACGCGGCCGCGGTCGGCGCCGAGGTCATCCAGGTCTTCGTGTCCAACCCGCGGGGCTGGGCGGCCGGGCCGGGCGAGGCCGCCGAGGACGCGCGGCTGCGCGCGTCGGGGCTCCCGGTCTTCGTCCACGCGACGTACATGATCAACCTGGGGTCCGGGAACCCCGAGGTGGCCGCGAAGTCGGCCGACGCGCTCGCGCACGCGCTGCGCCGCGGCGGTGAGATCGGCGCGCGGGGCGTGGTGGTGCACACCGGGTCGGCCGCGGGCTGGGCCGCGCCCGACTCCGGGGAGGGCGGGGCCAGGCCGACGCCCGGGAGCGCGCGCTGCGGCAGATCGGCGAGATCGCGCTCCCGCTGCTCGACAAGCTCGGCGACGACGACCCCGACCTGCTGTTCGAGCCGATGGCCGGGCAGGGGCAGATGCTGTGCGCGCGGGCGGGCGACCTGGCCACCTACCTGTCCGCGGTGGAGCACCACCCGAAGGCCGGGGTCTGCCTCGACACCTGTCACCTGTTCGCCGCCGGCCACGACCTCACCGCGGACGGCGGCGTGGCGGCCATGCTCGCCGAGCTCGGCCAGGGCGACGGGCAGCGCCGGGGACCGGGCGTCGGCCGCGTGAAGCTGGTGCACGCCAACGACTCGCTGCTCGGCTGCGGGTCCAAGCGCGACCGGCACGAGACGATCGGCGCGGGCATGATCGGCACCGGCGCCGTTCCGCGAGCTGCTCGCGGCGCTGCCCGACGTCCCTTTCGTCGTCGAGACGCCCGGCGGTAAGGCGGGGCACGCCAGGGACATCGCTACGCTTAAGGAACTCCGGGCGGCCAGTAGCCGAGTCGCCGCGCAGACGGCGGGGCACCAGGTCGTCCGCCGGGGGATCGAGCGGGGAATCGTCCCGGGAGATTGGAGCACTGAGATGGTTGTGGTGATGGCCGCGGACGCCACCGCGTCCGATGTTGACCACGTGGTGAGCGTGGTGCGCGACGCGGGCGGCGAGGCGTTCGTCAGCCGCGGCGAGTCGCGGACGATCATCGGGCTGAGCGGCGACATCGAGCGGTTCGCCGCGACGCTGAACCTGGCCGGGCTGCCCGGCGTGGCCGACGTGGTGCGCATCTCCGTGCCCTACAAGCTGGTCAGCCGGGAGCACCGCCGGGAGCGCTCGGTGATCCGGGTCGCCGGCGTGCCGATCGGCCCCGACACGCTGACCGTGATCGCCGGGCCGTGCGCGGTCGAGACGCCGGAGCAGACCCTGGCCGCTGCCCGGATGGCCCGGGCGGCCGGCGCGTCGCTGCTGCGCGGCGGCGCGTTCAAGCCCAGGTCGTCGCCCTACGCCTTCCAGGGCCTCGGCGAGGTGGGGCTGAAGATCCTGGCGGAGGTCCGCGAGGAGACCGGGCTGCCGATCGTGACCGAGGTGATCGACCAGCGCGACGTGGAGCTGGTCACCAAGTACGCGGACATGCTTCAGGTCGGCACCCGGAACATGCAGAACTTCCCGCTCCTGCAGGCCGTCGGCGCGGCCGGCAAGCCGGTCATGCTCAAGCGCGGCATGTCCGCCACCATCGAGGAGTGGCTGATGGCCGCCGAGTACATCGCGCAGCGCGGCAACCTGGACATCGTGCTCTGCGAGCGCGGCATCCGCACCTTCGAGAACGCGACGCGCAACACCCTGGACATCTCCGCCGTCCCGGTCGCGCAGCGGCTCTCGCACCTGCCGGTGATCGTGGACCCGTCGCACTCGGGCGGCCGCCGTGACCTGGTGCTGCCGCTGTCGCGGGCGGCCATCGCGGTTGGCGCCGACGGCATCATCGTCGACGTCCACCCGCACCCGGAATCCGCGCTCTGCGACGGCCCGCAGGCGCTCATCGAGTCCGACCTCCGCGAACTGGCGTCGGTGGCGCACCACTTGTCGCCCCTGGTGGGCCGGACCCTGACCCCGGCGCCGCCCGCGAAGCCCGCCACGCGTGAGGCGCGCAGCGCCTCACATCGGGGGTACAGGCATCCCCGGACCTTCGTCGGTGCGGGCGGGCCCGATATGATCGCGGTCTTTGCGATCGGGCCCGCCCGCACCGACATCGGGGGGTACGGGGGGTCGTCCCCCCGGGAGATATCGGTTGACTGAAGGCGCGATAAGATGGCGGTTTTTGCCATCGCGCCTTCAGTCAACCCATCGCGCCTTCAGCCAACCGGGCGGTACTCCTGGGCGTTCGCGGCCAGCTGCTCGGCCAGCTCGTCCGCGTCGAGGCGGCCCTCGATCTTGCGCAGGTCCTCGATCTTCGCCCGGGTCTCCGCCCGGCGCGGGGTGAGCAGCGTGCAGCAGTCCTGGTCGGGCAGCTCGGAGATCGCCAGCGTGCCGAGCCGGCGCGCCTCCGCCATGATCTCCGTCTTGTCCCAGCCGAGCAGCGGCCGCAGGATCGGCAGCGACACGGCGTCGTCGAGCGCGGTGATGTTCGGCAGCGTCTGGCTGGACACCTGGCCGAGCGAGTCGCCGGTGACCAGCGCGCGTCGCGTGCAGCCTGGCCGCCAGCGCCTCGGCCGTCTTGAGCATCAGCCGCCGCTGCGCCATGACCTGGAGGCGGCCCGCGCCCGACGTGGCGAGCGACTGCTGCGCCTTGCCGAACGGCACCACGTACAGCCGCGACGCGCCCTGGAACCGGTCGAGCCCGCGAACCAGCGCGTACGCCTTGTAGACCGACTCCGGCCCGGTCAGCGGCATGCCGGAAAAGTGCAGGAAGATGCAGCGCAGCCCGCGCTTCATCATCCGGTAGGCGGCGACGGGCGAGTCGATACCGCCGGACATCAGCGCGACCGCCCGGCCGCTCATCCCCACCGGGCAGGCCGCCCTGCCCTGGCTGCCCGCCGGTGAACACGAACACCTCGTGCTGGTCGACCTCGACGAAGATCTCCGTGTCCGGGTGCTTGAGCGACGACCTTCAGCCCGTGCGCGGCCACTACCTCCGCCCCGATCAGCGCGTTGAGCTGCTCCGACGTGAGCGGGAAGCGCTTGTCGCGGCGCCGTGACCGCACCGCGAACGTGCCGCTGCCCGCGGCGGTCAGCGCGACCGACGCGGCGGTCGCCGCCTCCGGCGTCTTGTCGACCCGCAGCGCCCGGCAGACGCGCGCGATCCCCGGCACGTCGGCCACCCGCTCGGCCACCCGGTCCACCGCCGCCGCGTGCTCCGCCGGGGTCAGGCCGTCGCGCGGCACCCGCAGCACGAGCACCCCCTCGCGCAGGGTGAGCTCGGCGGGCACGCCGGTAGCCGCGGACCGCGCCGCGGACGTTGGCGTGCAGCATCCGCTCGAATTGCTGCCTGTTCCTCCCCTTAAGGAAGATTTCACCCTGCTTCAGCAGCACGCACGGCTCGCCAGGACCGGCTTCGCTCCCGCACCGGGCGTGACCGGATCGGTCATGGTCATCCCTCCAGTCTGCCAGCTATCCGGCGGTCCGGCGGACTCCGTCTCGGCACCGCCTGCAGAAAAAGGCGATCAATGGCCTTCCGAACGGATTCTGGTTTCACGCTTCCTCGCCCTTTCTCCCCGGGCGGGCCGAGCGGGAGCCGGGGCGGCGAAGCACGAAGTCGTTCGGACGACTGATGTTTTATTTTTCCTTGCTGCGGCAGCCTCTTGCGACATAACGTGAGCGCGTGAACGCCAACGAGCGGGATGAGATCACCGCGTCTGTGGCCGCCCATGCGGAACTCGGACCGCGGTATGACACGGCCGTCGCCGAGGGCCTGGTCGAGCGGATCGGCGACGAGATCGACCGGCGGATCGACGCGCGGCTCGGCGGGCCGTCCTGGCCCGGCCGGCAGGCGCAGGACGGTAATCACCCAGCGCCCGGCTATCAGGGGCCGCCCGCCTACCAGGGGCCGGCCGCGCCCACGCCGTCGATGCCCGCCGCCGCCGCGCCGCCGCCCGCGGTGCCGCGCCGGGCCGGCGGCCTGAGCGGGGTGATCCTCGGCCTCGGGTCGATGGGGCTCGGCGTCGGCGCGACCGCCGTCGTCGTCGCCCATCACGTGGAGTCCGTCGCCGCGCTGCTCATGGTCCTGCTGATCTGGGCCGCGATCGCGGTCATCAACGTCGCCCACTCGCAGCGACGACATCTAAGCCGCGGGAGCGAGGGATGTTCGAGCGGTTCACCGACCGTTCGCGCCGCGTGGTCGTGCTGGCCCAGGAAGAGGCCAGGATGCTCGGCCACAGCACATCGGCACCGAGCACCTGCTGCTCGGGCTGATCCACGAGGAGTCCGGCGTCCCGGCGACGGTGCTGGCCGTCGGCGGGTGTCACGCTTGACGCGGCCCGGGTCCAGGTCGACGGAGATCGCCGGCTCTGGCGGCAAGTCACCGCCCGGGCACATCCCGTTCACGCCCCGGGCGAAGCGGGTACTCGAACTGGCGCTGCGCGAGGCCCTCGAGCAGAGGCAGAGCTACATCCGGCACGGAGCACATGCTGCTCGGGCTGATCCACGAGCGGAACGGCGCCGGCGCGCAGGTGCTCGAGCGGCTCGCCGGGCCGCTGCCCGACCTCAGGTGGCGCGTCCTTGCCGCGGCCACGGACGTGCCGTCCGACCCCGCGTTCGAGGACGAGTACCGCCAGGAGCGCAGCATCTGGAGCTGGCCGCCCGCCCAGGGCCTGCCGCCGGGGCCTGCGGATCAGGAACGAGTCGATCATCGAGGTTCGTCACCTGCTCACGACGCTCGACAAGCGCCTGTCCAACATCGAGCAGCCACCTCGGCATCGCCGCCGAGGAGGAGATCATGACCGGGTTCCGCGGGCTGCTCCTGTCGGTCAACCGGCACCTGGCGCAACATCGAGCGCCACCTCGGAATCGCCGCCGGGCAGGAGACCGGCGAAGACGACGAGCCACAGCCGCCGAAGAGTAACCGTCCAGCAGGAAAATAAATTGCCTGGTCGCGGCGTTGTCGACGTAAGCTCAGCTGCTTCTGCCGCCGTTTCCCGAAGGATTTTGTCATGTCTTGGCGCGCGCCCGCCCGCCGGTATCCAGTGCTCGCCATCCGTGACTTCCGGCTCCTGCTCGTGGACCGGCTGCTCGCGCCGTTCTCCATCGGGTTCTCGCTCGTCGGCGTCTCGTTCGCGGTGCTCAAGGTCACCGGGTCCACGGCCGACCTCTCCTACGTGATCGCCGCCCAGACCGCGCCGATGCTGGTGTTCTCGCTGGTCAGCGGCGTGTTCGCGGACCGGTTCCGGCCGCAGCGGGTGATCATGGCAGGCAACCTCGCCGTGGTCGTCGGCGAGGGCGTCTTCGGCCTGCTCATGCTGGTCACCGGGCACCCGCCGCTGTGGGCGATGATCTGCCTCGAGGCGGTCAACGGGATCGGCGGCGCCGTGTTCTACCCGGCCTCGCAGGCGCTGCTCCCCCAGCTCGTGCCCGACACGCTGCTGCAGGAGGGCAGCTCGATCAGCCGGCTGGCGATGAACATCGGGCAGATGACCGGCGCCGCCGCGGCGGGCGTGCTCGTCGCGGTGGCCGGGCCCGGCTGGGCGCTCACGCTGTGCGCGGCCGGCATGTCCGGGACGGTGCCGCTGATGCTCGCCGTCAAGGGCGGACGCAGGCCGCGGCAGGCCGCGTCTCGACGAGCCGCCCAGCATGATCGCCGAGCTGCGCGAGGGGTGGGCCGAGTTCACCAAGCACACCTGGCTGTGGGCCACGGTGATCCAGTACTGCCTGGTCATGATGGCCTGGAACGGCGCGTTCATGGTGCTCGGGCCGGTGGTGGCCAGGGCGCACCTGGGCGGCGCGGCCGCGTGGGGCGCGATCTCCGCCGCCGACGCGCTCGGGCTGATCCTCGGCGGCCTCATCTCGCTGCGCTACACGCCGCGCAGGCCGATGCTGTTCGTGGTGTGCACCGGGGGCGCTTCGCCCTCTCGCCGCTCATGCTCGGCCTCGTCGCGCCGCTGCCGGTCATCTGCCTGGTCGCGTTCGGCCTCGACGTGCTCGCGGAGGTGATGATGGTGCAGTGGACCGTGGCGATGGCGACCCGGATCCCTTCGGACAAGCTGGCCAGGGTGTCGTCGTACGACGCGTTCGGCTCGCTGGCGGCGATGCCG
The DNA here is from genome assembly GCA_963850115.1 of uncultured Actinomycetota bacterium. Taxonomy (GTDB): domain Bacteria; phylum Actinomycetota; class Actinomycetes; order Streptosporangiales; family Streptosporangiaceae; genus Trebonia. Next base: position 83,304 of record CAWKKG010000010.1, on the reverse strand, counting down.
CTCGGCGCGCTGGTCGCGGGTCCGCTCGCGGCGGGCATCGGCGTCCCCGCGACGCAGTTCGCCGCGGCGGCGGTCATCTTCGTGGCCTCGGCGTTCACCCTGATCCCGCGGGACATCTGGACGATCCGCAGCGACGACGTGCTCGGCGGCGACCCGGGCGCGATTGACCTCGGTTCCGCCGGTCCCGCTGGCGCCCTGCCCGGCGCTATCGCCAGTGCTCAAGCGGGAGCGGACCTCGGCTGAGCACCGTCCTGATCGCGAACGTGGACCGCGCCTCGGTCACGTCGGGTATGGCGAGGACCTGGTCGAGCAGCAGTTGCTCGTAGCCGGCTCAGGTCGGGCACGGCGGCCTCGATGAGGAAGTCGTCGGAACCGGAGACGAGGTAGCAGGCGACGACCGCCGGGATGGCCAGGAGCGCCTCGCTCGACCCGGGCAGAGGTCTCGCGGGAGTGGCGGTCGACCTTGAGCCCGACGAACACGGTCAGGCCGAGGCCGGCCCGGGCCCGGCTGACCTCGGCGCGGTAGCCGGCGATGATCCCGTCGGCCTCCAGCGCCTTCACCCGGCGCAGGCAGGCCGACGGCGACAGTCCCACCGCGTCGGCCAGGTCGACGTTGGCGATCCTCCCGTCGCGCTGCAGGTGGGCCAGGATGGCACGATCTACCTTGTCTGGCACATGGGCCGGCACGTTCATGAGCTAATCGTAGCTTTCGCGCAATTTTGCACCGCCATCAGCGCGGTAGCGCGGCGATATTTGCCATCGCGTGCGAGCCGATTTGGCGAAGCATGGGGGCATGACGGAAACCCTGTCGCGGGCGCTCTCCCCCGCCTCGCCGACGCGGTCCGCTCCCCCGTGCGCCTCTCCCTTCGTCACCGGGCCCCCCTTCGTCACCGGGCCCGGCCGGCCTGACGACCGCGCGCGGCGCCGCGCTCTACATCGGCGCGCTGCTCGGGCCCGGCCTGCTGCTGCTCCCCGGGCTCGCCGCCGCGGAGGCCGGCCCGGCGTCGGTGCTCGCCTGGGCCGGGCTGCTCGTCCTGTCCGGCCTGTTCGCGGTCGTGTTCGGCTCCCTCGGGCGCGGCTTCCCCTCGGCGGGCGGCGTCATCGGTTACGTCCGCGCCGGGCTCGGCGCGCGGGCGAGCGCGATCGCCGGCTGGTCGTTCCTCGCCGGGGTCGTCGCGGGCGCGCCGGTCGTCTGCCTGATCGGCGCCGGCTACGTCACCGAGCTCACCGGCGGCGGGAGACTCGGCCGGGCGCTGATCGCCGCGCTGCTGCTGCTCGCCGTCATGGCGCTCGCCGCCGGCGGGCTGCGCGCCTCCGCCACCGCCCAGTTGCTGCTCGTGGGCCTGCTGCTCGCCGTGGTGGTCGTCGCCGTCGCCGGCTCCGCCCGCTGGTCGCACGCCGCCAACTGGACGCCGTTCGCGCCGCACGGCTGGCAGGCGGTCGGGCACGCCGCCTCGACCCTCATGCTCTCCTTCGTCGGCTGGGAGGCGGTCGCGCCGCTGACCACGCGGTTCACCGACCCGGCCCGGCAGCTGCCGCGCGTCATCGGCAGCGCCCTGGTCGTCACCAGCGTGCTTTACCTGGGCACTCGCGATCGCCACGATCAGCGTCCTCGGCGCCGGCGCGGGGACCAGCGCGCCGCTCGCCGCGCTGCTACGGGACGCGGCGGGCCCGGCGGGGTCGGTCGCCGCCGCCGTCGCGGCGGTCGTGCTGACGCTCGGCGCGGTCAACGCCTACGTCACCGGCGCCGCCGAGATGGCCGCCGAGCTGACGCGGCCGAGGGACGCCCGCGCCGCGGCGGGGCCCGTCCGGCCCGCCGGGCGGGCGGCGCGGCCCGCGCCCCGGTTCCTCGCGGCGATCGCGGTCTCGGGCGTGGCGCTGATCTCGCTGTACGGCCTCGGCCTGGTCAGCCCCGCGGCGCTGGTCGCCATCCCGACAACGCTGTTCCTCGTGGTCTACCTCGGCTGCATGACCTCCGCCGCCCGGGTGCTGCGCGGCCCGGCGCGCCTCGCGGCCGCGCTCGCCGCGGTCATCGTCGCGGTCGTGCTCGGGTTCTGCGGCTGGGCCCTGCTCGCCGCGCTGGCGGTCGTCCTGGCCGCCTGCCTCGGGCGGCTCGTCGCCCGGCCCAGCACCCGGCTCCTCGCCCGGTTCTCCGCCCTGGCGGCGGCCCCGATTCACAAAAGGTACGAATCGCGCTGACAGAACGGATTCTTGCGGCAACCTGGAATGTCAGACCCTGAGCGTAGCGTTTGGGGCATGAACCTTCCCAGGCGCCTTTCCGGTCGCAAGACCCGTCTTGAGTGCCCCGGCCACCCCAAGCAGGACGAAGGGGCGGACCGCGATTGTGAGCACGCGGCGTACATGAGCTGGGTCGCCGCCACCGTCGGGGAGCACGGCTGGGCCATTTCCGGGCGACACGGCGACGAGGCGGCACCGCCCTGGGCCTACAGCGTCGGCATGTGGCTCTCCTGCCAGGTTCCCGAGCTAGTCCTGTGCGGGCTGCCGGTGGAGAACGGCGCGGCCATCATCAACGCCGTCGGCGCCAGGATCGCCGACGGCGCCGACTACTCCGCGGGCGACGTGCTCGACGACGTCTGCCCGGCGCCGCTCGCGTTCCGCCCGGTCGACGTGAGCTGGCGGGCGTCGAACGGCCTGCTCGCGATCTCCAACGCCTTCTACGGGATGGTCAGGCCGCCCTACCTCCAGGTGGTGTGGTCGGACAAGAACGGCCGGTTCCCCTGGGAGCCGGGCTTCCAGGCCGCGTTCGACCGGATGCAGCCCTTGCTGTGGCTGCCCCGCGACGACAACCCCCCGTCTCCCTGGACCCGCCTGGAGCGCCTGCCGTAAGCCTGGCCGAGTAGGGCTGTCCCTGGTAAGGAGCATGCAAAGATGATGCCTATGAGGGGTCAAGGGTGGTTCGACGATCTTCCTGAGTATCTGACAGAGGCCGACTACCGCGACCTGTCTGAGGAGATCGCGCGCACCATCGAGATCGTCCACGGGCATGTCATCAAGTGCGAGTCGCCGACGCCACGGCACAACAGGATCGCCCGCCGCCTGGCGAACGCCCTAGAGGACTCGCGGTCTCCGGCCGGTCCGTGCCTGACGGTCGAAACGGACGTGGACGTCGTTCTCTGGCGCGTTCCCCGATTTACCTTTCGCCGTCCGGACGTCGCCGTCTACAAGTGCATCGACGACCCTACGCAAAGGCCTACTGCTCAGGACACGGTCCTGGTCATCGAGGTCACCTCGCCGACCACGGCCAGAGAAGACCTGGTGGACAAGAAGGCCCAGTACGCGACGGCGGGGATACCGCTCTACCTGGTTGTCGTCCTTGACGAAAAATATGACATCTGGGAGATCCGCGAGTTCCATCTCGACGCCGCGGCCGCCGAGTACCGTTTGCACGCCGTGCACGGCTCGGTCCTAGAGCTAGAACACCCGATCCGGCTAAAGCTCCCGATGTCCGATCTGGTGAGCGGCTAGCCGACCGCTCCCTGGAGATCTCGATGACTGACAACGATGCGCTTCGCGGTATCCCGGCATGTTCCCTACCCGCAGCCGCGGTCGCCGCAAGGCTTGAGCGGCTCGTCGCGTACGGAGTGATCGGTTCAGACTGCACCGACGACCGGCCAACCGCATCCCGGCGACCGCGGGTCCGCGCGGTTCGGCCGGTTTCCCGGCTGATCAGCGAGCAGCGCCGTTAGTTGACAGAAACGTGGCTATTGACTTGGTCGCTACGGGTGGGCCAGCTCGATCTCGTCCCGCTTGGCCGCATTGCCGGTCCACCTGCATGAGCTTGCGATAGCACCCTGGGCGCCTGGTACCAACTGGTACCAGGCGGCGGGCGGGTCATGCCGGGGATAACCGCGGCTCTGATTCGCCGGCGGGGCGGGAACGGCGATCGTGGAGTCATCGGCACAGCAGACCTCCACGAGGGAGCACGAAATGGTTTCCCAGCTCACCGAAGCGATGATCGTCAACGGCGTCGTCCTGGCCACCGTGCTGGCCAGCGACCTCGGCCCGGCCCGCAAGATCGGCCGGATGCGGCTGCTGCGCCCGGTCATCGCCGCCGCCGTCATCACCCCCCTGTTCATCAGCCAGCCCGCAACCCACGGCAACGGCCTGCTCGTCGAGCTCGCCGGGGTCGCCGCCGGGCTGCTCGGCGGGCTCGCCGCCGCCGCCCTGATGCGCGTCTACTGCAGCCCCGCGACCGGGGCGCCGGCGAGCAGCGCGGGCTGGGCCTACGCGGCCTTCTGGGCCGTCATCGTCGGCGCCCGGGCCGCCTTCTCCTACGGCGCCGCCCGCTGGTTCACCGGCGCCATCGTCGCCTGGGCGATCAGTAACCAGGTGTCGCAGGCCGCGGTCACCGACGGGCTGGTCTTCATGGCCATTACGATGATCATCGTCCGCACCGCCGGGCTCCGCCTCCGCGCCGCCCGCCTCCCCCAGCCCGCCACCACCCCGCAGCCGCAGCCCGTCGCGGCCTAAGGCCGCCCGACGAGCAGGGCCTCCCGTTTGCCGTACAGGGCTCGAGAAGATAGTGGATAGTTGTGCACCCTCCAGCGTGCACAACTATCACTATCTTCGGGTGCGGGGCGGCAGGCGGCCCCTGCCATCGGGATCGGGGCTAGAGTTCGCGCTCGTAGACGTACATCAGCGGGCCGTCCCCGCCCGATCGGTTGGTGAAGCCGAGGCTCTCGTACAGCCTGCGGGCGGCGAGGTCAGGCTCGTCGACCCCGATGTCCATGCTGTCCGCGCCCCGGTCGCGGGCCTCACGCAGGGCCGCCTCCATGAGCCGGCGGCCCAGCCCCTGCCCCCGCCGGACGGGCGTGACGTACAGCTCCGCCAGGTAGCACTCCAGGCCGGTGCTCCAGATCGCCGCGCGGAAGCGCAGCACCGCCAGGCCGTCGGGCCCGTCGCCGGCGAGCAGGACGAGCGTATCGCCGCCGTCGAGCAGCTGCCGCATCCGTTCCGCCAGCGCCGGCGGCTCCGGCGTGGGCTCATCGAACTCGCGGTTGAAGGCGTGCAGCAACCGCCCGATCGCCTCGGCGTCGGCACGGCCGGCGAGGCGAATTTCGCGTGACATGAATCCTCCTTGTCGTGGTCCGGTCGGCATGGGCGACTGGGCCACGGGGAGGTGCACGGGCATGATTCCGTGGGGCACGTCAACATCGCACGTCATGACACTAACACGACCGTTTACGCGGCCTCGCCCAAATCCGGGAACGTGCTCTTCCCGCGCCCTGGAGTCACGGGACGCGGAAAGAGCCAGGCGCTTACGTTCGGGATGTGACCGATTTTGACGCTTTTGATTTTCGGGATTAGCCGAAAAAGACTTCGGCTTCCGCGTAGCGCTCCGGGGGGACCAGCTTCAGCTCGCGGGTGGCCTCGGCCAGGGGGACGCGGACGATCTGGGTGCCGCGCAGCGCCACCATCGTGCCGAACGCCTCGTCGTGCACCGCCCCGACCGCGTGCAGGCCGAAGCGGGTCGCGAGGACCCGGTCGAAGGCCGTCGGGGTGCCGCCGCGCTGGATGTGGCCGAGGACCGTGCAGCGCGCCTCCTTGCCCGTCCGCTTCTCGATCTCGTTGGCGAGGTACTGGCCGACGCCGCCGAGCCTGACGTGGCCGAAGGCGTCGAGCTGGCCGGACTGCAGCGAGAGCTCCTCGTGCTGCGGGTGCGCGCCCTCGGCGACCACCACGATCGGCGCGTACCTGGTCTGGAACCGGTGCTCGACGTAGCCGATCACCTTGTCGATGTCGAACGCCCGCTCGGGGATGAGGATGACGTTCGCGCCGCCTGCGAGCCCGGCGTGCAGGGCGATCCAGCCCGCGTGGCGGCCCATCACCTCGACGATGAGCGCCCGGTGGTGGCTTTCCGCCGTGGTGTGCAGGCGGTCGATCGCCTCCATGGCGATGTTCACCGCGGTGTCGAAGCCGAACGTGTAGTCGGTGGCGCCGAGGTCGTTGTCGATGGTCTTCGGCACGCCGACGACGGGAACGCCCTCGTCGTTCAGCTTGGCCGCGACGCCGAGCGTGTCCTCGCCGCCGATCACCACCAGGGCGTCGACGCCGAGCCCGGCCATGTTGTCCTTGATCCGCTCGACGCCGGAGCGGCCCGGGCCGGCTTCCTTGAACGGATTCGTCCGCGACGAGCCGAGGATCGTGCCGCCGCGTGGCAGGATGCCACGCACCGCGGCCACGTCAAGCGGCATCGTGTCCGCTTCAAGCGGCCCCCGCCAGCCGTCACGGAATCCGAGGAACTCGATTCCGAACTCTTGAGTACCCCTGCGTACCACCGCGCGGATCACCGCGTTCAGTCCCGGGCAGTCGCCGCCCCCGGTTAGGACTCCCACTCGCATAGGGCAAAGCCTAGCCGTCCGGAAGCCGCTTGCAATGGCGGCTGGAGAACGCCAGCGACTGCAATCGATAACATCGATGAATCCGTGTCCGGCGCGGCGGCCCGGGCCTGCTCCTTCGCCTGCTGCGCGTAGATATTGACGTATTCCTGGCCGGACAGCTTCTGAATCTCGGCGACGATCTCGTCGGTGACCGCGCGCAGCGCCTCGCGGTCTTTTTCCCTGCCGTAGTAGCGGGAGAACTCCATCGGCTTGCCGAAGATCACGCCGGGCCGGATGCCAAACTTCGGGTTGTGCGAGCCGGACGGCAGGAACTCGAAAGTGTTTATCATGGCGCACGGCACCACGGGCGCGCGGGACTCGAGCGCCAGCCGCGCCAGGCCGGTGTGGCCCTTGTAGAGGCGCCCGTCCGGTGAGCGGGTTCCTTCCGGGTAGATGCCGAGGACCTCTCCCTCCGCCAGGACGCGCAACCCGGAGCGCAGGGCGCGCTCGCTGGCCTCGCCGCCGGTCCTGTCGATCGGGATCTGCCCGACGCCGCTGAAGAACGCCCGGCTCGCCAGGCCCTTGAGGCCCTTACCGGTGAAGTACTCAGACTTGGCGAGGAACACCACCTTGCGCGGCAGTGGCTCAGGGCCGAAGAAGTGGTCGGCGAACGAGAGGTGGTTGCTCGCCAAGATGACCGGGCCGCGCCGGGGAACGTTCCGGCGCCCTCGCGACCAGGACCGGAACACCAGCTTCAGCGCTATGCCCAGCGTGTACTTAGCTACCCAGTAGAACACGCTTACATCGTCCCACGTCCCGCGAAATCTGTGGGACTATGCAAGGGTGTCATCAATATCACCGGAGGCCGCGCCGGGTGAGGCCGCTCCGTTTTCCGCGGATGGCGGCCCGATCGGTGTCCTTGTCCTGCACGGTTTCACCGGGTCACCGCGCACCGTGCGGCCCTGGGCGGCCTATCTCGCGGAAGCCGGGCTGACGGTGCGGGCACCGCTGCTACCCGGGCACGGGGCCGACTGGCGGGAACTCGCCAAGACCGGGTGGACGGACTGGTACGGGTCCGCCGAGCGGGCGTTCACAGAGCTTTACGCCCGGTGCGACCAGGTATTCGTCGCCGGGATATCGATGGGCGGCTGCCTGGCGTTCCGGCTGGCGGAGACCCAGGGCGACCGGGTCAGCGGCCTCGTCGTGGTGAACCCGTCGCTGGCCGGCGACAACCCGCTGATCCCGTTCGCGCCGGTGCTCAAGTACGTCGTCAGGTCGCTCCCCTCCATCGGCGGGGACATCAAGAACCCGGACGCGCAGGAAGGGGCCTCGAAGAGGACCCCGGTGGCGTCCGTCGCGACGCTACCGCGGATGTGGAAGACCACCGCCGCCGGGCTTGCCTCGGTGACCCAGCCGGTGCTCGTCTACCGGTCCACGGTCGATCACGTGGTCGGCCCGGCCAGCATGAAGATACTCACCGCCGCCCTGCCGGGCGCCGAGGTGAGGCCGCTTGCCAACAGCTACCACGTGGCTACCCTTGACAATGACGCTCCCGAGATCTTCGATGGCACCCTGGCATTCATTCAGAAGCACAGCATCGGGCAGCAAAACGGGTAAGACTTCATAGGTGAGGACAGTGAGACCCCCGAAGCTTTCGCCGCGCCGACCCGGCTCGGTGATTTGGGGGCTCGCTCGCCTGGAAGAATCAGGCCAACGGACAACAATCACCCCGGAGCCTTGCCAGCGCGGGGTACGGGGGGACGTCCCCCCGGGGGGAGACAGTGGCTGAGGGGGACGTGCCGGGCGGAACCGGCACAGGCGGCAGCGCGACAGGCGGAGACGGCGACGAGGCCGTCTGGCTCGACCTGGTCGCCCGCTTCGACGCGCCCGCGCCGGCCGGCGAAGAGCCGCCCTGGCCGGACAGGGAAGACCTGGCGGGCCCGGTGCGCGTCACGCCCACCGCGCAGCCCCCGGTGCCCGAGGCACTGCCGGGAGAGCCGCCGACCAACCCGACCGGGCTCCCGGGGCTGCCGGTGCTCGGCGGTGGCAGCCCCATGCCGGACAGCACGGGGCCCGGCAGTGCCGCGCCCGACGAGACGCTGCCCGACCACCCGTGGCCCGGGCTTGGCGCGCGGACCGGGCCGCGGGACGTGCCGTCGGTCGGCGATCCGGCCGACGACCACTACGTCCCGCCGGCGCCACCGCCGCTGCCCAGGCTCGACCCGGTAACCAAGGGCGCGTGGGTCGCGCTATTCGGCGGTCCGCTCTACCTGCTGATCAGTACCGCCATCGGCGCCACCATCTCCGGGCTCGCCGCTTTCCTCGCGGTCGCCGCGTTCGTCGGCGGGTTCGTCATCCTCGTGCTCCGCATGGACAACGGTCGGCCACCCGATTCCGGGTCCGACGACGACGGCGCCGTGGTCTGAGTGCCCGTGGTCTGTCTGCCCGTGGCCCTGGTCGCTGTGGCCTGACGGGCCGTGCTCGGCGGGCGCGCTGGCTGGCGCCCCTGGCGCCGAGGGCCGGCTTCCCGGGGCGGGCGCGGGCCGCTGCGCCTGCCGCAGCGCCGCGTCGAACAGGCTGAACGCGTCCCTGGTCAGTCCGGCCAGGGTGTCCCCCACCCCGGCGAACTGGCCCCCTGGGGCGGTGCCGCCCGAGTCACGGTACCTGCGGGCGGCGCGGCAGATCGGGCACCACTGGCACTCCGGTGGTTCCTCGGTCAGCGTCTCCGTGGTCGCGGTGTCCCAGACGTCCTCGGCGTGCTTGGCGCCGCCCCCGCCGCCGAGCGTGGACCGCACCCGGCCCGCCACCTCGCGGCCGATGCTCTTGGCGCCGGCTTTCATCAGCCACCGCTGGAAATCGCCAACGGGGTCGCTGCGGTCGTTGCCCGGCTGAGTGCTCATACAGGCAGATTAACCCTCCCGACTGGATGTGTCGTTCATAGATTGACGACGTACGGGATCCGGGTGGCGCGGAAGTGGCCCACGTTGACGCACTCGGTGCGCCCGATCCGCGCCCGCCGCACGAGGGGGTTATGCACGTGCCCGAAGAACGCGTACCTGGGCTGCGTGCGGCGGATCACCTCGAGGAGCGCGGCCGAGCCGGTCTCCAGGCGGCGCGCCTGCACGTCATAGAGCAGTTCGGGGACCGCCGGGGGGATGTGCGTGCAGAGCACGTCCACCGTGCCGACGGCATTCAGCTTTTCCGAGTACTGAGCGGGCGGCACCTCGTTCGGCGTCCGGTAGGGGGAGATCAGCCCGGCGCCGACGAAGCCGAACGTGACCCCGTCGACCACCGCCCTGGCGCCGTCGAGCACCTGGTGACCGGGCTTGCGGAAGGAGTCCCACAGGCGCGGGATGTCCACGTTGCCGTAGGTGAGGTAGGCGGGCTCGGCCAGGGCATCGAAGAGGGCGGCGTACTGCTTCCTGATCGCCTGCTCGGTGAGGGTGCGCAGGTCGGCGCCGCGGTCGGCGGTCAGCCTGGCCGCGATGCCGGCCGTGAGCGCCCTGGCCTCGTCGAACCGGCGGGCGGTGCGCAGGTCGATGTACTCCTTGGCGTGCTCGGCGCCGTACAGATCGGCGAAGATGCCCTGCGTATGGTCCGCGTAATCGAGGAACAGGAGCATGTCGCCCAGGCAGATCAGCATGTCCGCCCCGTCGCCCGCCGTCTTGAGCGCGTCGGCGGTGCCGTGCACGTCACTTACCACGTGGACCCTCATGAGATAAAACATAGACTCGGGTGGACGGAGAACGGAGAGGTCCTTGCGCGAGTACAGCATTCCCGCACTGGCGGAGATCCCGGCGTCCGCGAACGCGGCGGACTTGGTCACGCGCCGGGCGGCGGAACAGCCGTCCGCCGTCATGCTGCGCCGTAAGTCGGCGGACGGCACCTGGTCGGACGTCACCGCCGCGCAGTTCAAGGACGAGGTGCACGCGCTCGCCAAGGGATTCATCGCGGCCGGCGTCGAGTCCGGTGACCGGATCGCGCTCATGTCGCACACCCGGTACGAGTGGACGCTGATCGACTACGCGCTGTGGAGCGTCGGCGCGGTCGTGGTGCCGATCTACGAGACGTCCTCGGCCGAGCAGGCCGAGTGGATCCTGGGCAACTCGCAGGCGCGCGCCGTCGTCGCCGAGACCGACGCGTTCGCCGCGCTGATCTCCGACGCCAGGGACCGGCTGCCCGCGCTTGAGCACCTGTGGCTGCTCGAGACCGACCTGCCGTCGCTGACCGCCGCGGGCGCCGACGTGAGCACGGCGACGCTCGACTCCCGGGCCAGGTCGCGGGGCGCGGAAGACATCGCCACGATCATCTACACCTCGGGGACCACCGGGCGGCCCAAGGGGTGCGAGCTCACGCACGAGAACCTGCTCGCCGCCGTCAGGAACGCGTTCATGGGGCCGCTCGCCTCGATCCACGCCGACGGCACCGCGACCACCCTGCTGTTCCTGCCGCTCGCGCACGTCTTCGCCCGGGTCATCGAGGTCGGCACGCTAGAGGCGGGCATCGTGCTCGGGCACTGCCCCGACATGAACGACCTGCTGCCCGACCTCGCCTCGTTCAAGCCGACGTTCGTGCTCGCTGTCCCGCGCGTGTTCGAGAAGGTGTACAACGGCGCGGAGGCCAAGGCGACCGCCGACGGCAAGGGCAAGATCTTCGCCCGCGCCGCGCAGGCGGCCGTTGCGTACAGCGAGGCGCTCGACGCTCCCGGCGGCCCTGGCTTCCGGCTGCGGGCCGAGCACGCGCTGTTCGACCGGCTTGTCTACGGCAAGCTCCGCGCCGCGCTCGGCGGCCGGGCCCAGTGGGCGATCTCGGGCGGCGCGGCCCTCGCGCCGCGCCTGGGGCACTTCTTCCGCGGGGTCGGGGTCTCCATCCTCGAGGGCTACGGGCTGACCGAGACGACCGCGCCGGTGTCGGTGAACCGGCCCGACCGGCAGAAGATCGGCTCGGTGGGCCAGCCGCTGCCCGGGGTCGCCGTGCGGATCGCCGACGACGGCGAGATCCTGGCGCGCGGCAAGTCGATCTTCCCGGCCTACTGGCACGACGAGGCGGCCACCAAGGACGCGTTCACGGCCGACGGCTACTACGCCACCGGGGACATCGGCGAGCTCGACGACGAGGGCTTCCTGACCATCACCGGCAGGAAGAAGGAGATGATCGTCACCGCCGGCGGCAAGAACGTGGCCCCGTCGGTGCTCGAGGACCGGATGCGCATGCACGCGCTGATCTCGCAGTGCATGGTCGTCGGTGACGGGCGCCCGTTCGTCGGCGTGCTCGTCACCATCGACCAGGAGGCCTTCGGCCCGTGGAAGGAACGGCACGGCAAGCCGGCCGACGCGACCGTGGCGGACCTGCGCGACGACCCGGACCTGAACGCCGAGGTGCAGGCGGCCGTGGACGACGCGAACAAGGCGGTCTCCCGGGCGGAGTCGATCAGGAAGTTCCGGATCCTCGACGGGGACTTCACCCAGGAGCAGGGGCACCTGTCGGCCAAGCTCGGCATCAAGCGCTCCGTCCTCGCCAAGGAGTTCGCGCACGAGATCGAGGCCCTGTACTCCTAGGCGCCCCGCCCAGCCGGGTGGGACGGTGATAGCGGCCCAGCGGGTCCGCGCGGGCTGGTGCTCAGCAGCATCCCGAACGGAATCGCGTTTCACCCCGCCGGCCCAGCTTCGCCGGAACTGCCCGCTGGCGAGCGCTTCGCGCTTCTTGCTGTTATCTTCGCATGGAGGTCGCCAGAACGGGATCGTGGATACTTCTGCACTCCCTGATGTGCAGAACTATCCACTATCTCTGCTCCGGCTGTTATTCGTCGATCAGGGCGCGGAGGCGGGACGCGATCACGTTCCAGTTCCAGTCGCGTTCCACCCAGGCGCGGCCCTTTTCGCCCATCGCCTTGGCGCCCGCCGGGTCTTCAAGGAGGGCGATCAGGCGGTTCGCCAGGGCCTGAACGTCACGGCCGGGGACCACGTAGCCCGTCTCGCCCTCGATGATCGCGTCGGGCGCGCCGCCCGAGTCGCCGCCGACGACGGGCAGGCCCGTCGCGGACGCCTCCAGGTAGACGATGCCCAGGCCCTCCACGTCGAGGCCGCCCCGCCTGGTCCGGCACGGCATCGCGAAGACGTCGCCGACCGCGTAGTGCGCCGGGAGCTCGGATCGCGGCACCGGACCGGTGAAGGTGACGGACCCCGACACCCCGGTCCGCTCGGCCAGCTGGTGCAGCGCGTTCGCGTACGGGCCGCCGCTGACGATAAGCAGTGCCGCGTCCGGGACCTGCTTGAGCACCGTCGGCCAGGCGCGCAGCAGGGTGTCCTGGCCCTTGCGGGGCACCAGGCGAGACACGCACACGACCACCGGGCGGTCACCGAGGCCGTAGCGCTCCCTGAGCACCGCGCGAGCAGCCGGGTCCGGCCGGAACGTGCCCGCGTCCACTCCGGGGTGGAGCCGAATCATCCTGGCCGCCGCCCGCGGCGTGAGCGCCCCCGCAACGCGGACCCTGAAGTACTCGCCCAGGTAGGTCATGACATCGGTCCGCTCGCCGATCTGCCGCAGCAGTTGCCTGGCCACGGGCAGGGCCGCCCAGCCGGCCTCGTGGCCGTGGGTGATCGCGATCGCCCGGCGTACCCCGGCCTTGCGCAGCACCGGCGCGATCAGCCCGAGCGGGGCCGAGGCGCCGAAGATGACCACCTCGGCCTTGCGCGACCTGGCCAGTTCGGCGGCGCGGCGGCGGACGCTCGGGCCGCCGATCATCAGCGAGGTCGGGTGCCTGACCACCTCGAACGGCTGGGCGGCGTCAAACGCGGCGTCGCCGTCCCACTTCGGCGCGTAGACCGTGAGCTGGCCAGGGTCCAGGCGCAGGGCCAGCTCGTGAACGAATGACTGGATGCCGCCCTGCCTGGGCGGGAAGTCGTTGGTGACGATCAAGGTGCGTCGCATGACGCCTCCTAGTCTAAAGCAGCTCACTCCTGTCATCCCTCATTACCTGAGCGCGAGCCGAAGCGCGCGCCCCTGCCGCCCGGACTGAGGAGGGACGGGAGCATCCCCGCGAGCCGAAGCGCCGCTCAGGGAGCGCGGAGGCGAGCGGGGGATCGGAGTACGAGCCGACCTGACCGACGAGGGAAGAAACAGGGGCTTCGGGCACGCGGCGGCGAGCGGGGCTAGCAGAGCGAGCGCGGGAATTACGGTCTTGCGGCGCCGTCGAAGCTGTCCGCGTACCAGGACGTGTTCATGCTGAGCTCGCGGACCGGCTGGCCCGCCGATGGCGCGTCGATGATCATGCCGTCGCCGACGTACATCGCGACGTGGCCGATGCCGTTGTAGTAAAGCAGGTCACCCGGCTGGATCTGGGACGCGGCGATGTGCGGGAGCGCGGCCCACTGGCTGTAAGTGTCGCGCGGGATCGTGATGCCCGCCGCCGCCCAGGCCTTCATCATCAGGCCGGAGCAGTCGAAGCCGACGCTGCACGGGCCGGTGGAGCCATAGCTGTAAGGGCAGCCCAGCTGCTTGAATACGAAGGCGACCGCCGTGTCCGCCTGGGAGCCGGTCGGCCCGGTGTAAGTGGCGCTCGTCGTGCCGCCGCCGCCGTTCACGGTGCCCTGCTGTACCGCGGTCAGCTCCGCGCCCGTCAGGGAGCTCAGTATCGAGTTCTGCTTCGCGAGGAGCGAGGAGATGTGGTCCTTGGCCGCTTTACGCTGCCCGGCCAGCTGCGCGATGCCCTGCCGGGTGTGCTGCTGCTCCTGCTGGACGGCGGTGAGCTGGCTGGCGTCGGCGAAGAACGCCTGGGTCTCCAGGTTCCGTGTCCCGGTGATCTGCATGACGATGGACGCCTCGGCGAGGACCTGGCTCGGGTCACTCGCGGTGAGCAGGCCAGCCAGCGACGTCGAGCCCGAGTCCTCGTAGGAGGAGTCGGCGATCTGCACCACGAGCTTGCGGGCCGCCGCGTACTGTGCCTGCTCGCGGGTCAGCTGCTTGTCCACCTGCTTGAGCCGGGCGTTGGCCGCGCCGAGCTGCTCCTCGACCTGGTCGTATTGCTGGTTCGCCTTGTTGAACTCGCCGGTGAGGGTGTTGATCGTGGCCTGCACCTGGTCGATGCTCGGCTGCGGCTGCGCGCCCGCGACCTGGCTGACCGCGACGGCGAGGCCGCCCGCGAGGAGGACAGCGGCGCCAATGGCGACGGCGCGCCGGGTGCTGCCCAGGCGGTTGCCTAGTCGCGTGCGCAGCATGACTATCGTGTCCCCTCACCAAGCCCAGAGCTTGACATCGTGCGTCACGCTATTCAGTCATTCGCGGGGGCTTCAACCGAGTTCGGGCAATTGTGATCATTGGGTGACCGACTCCGGCTCTGCTTGTCCTGCTCGCTGGCGCGTCTGGGCGGAAATGTCGGTGGGCCGCCTTACCGTGGTGATCATGGCTGACGTCGCTATCCCCGTTCCCGGCATCCGGTCGGTTCCGCTGGCCGACCTGGACTTCACGGTCGTGGATGTCGAGACGACCGGCTGGGCGCCGGAGGACGCCGCCATCACCGAGATCGGCGCGGTGCGGGTGCACGGGGGGACGGTGGTCGCCGAGTTCGGGTCGCTGGTCAATCCGGGTACCTCCGTTCCCCCGGCGATCACCGAGCTGACGGGGATCAGCGACCAGATGCTCACGTCGGCACCGCCGGTCGCCGCCGTGCTGCCCGGCGTGCTCGCGTTCGCCGAGGGCAGCGTGCTCGCGGCGCACAACGCCCCGTTCGACCTGGCGTTCCTCACCGCCGCGTGCGCAGGCATGGGCTGCGACTGGCCCGGCTTCGAGGTGCTCGACACCGTGCGGCTCGCCAGGCACCTGATGGCCACGCCGCAGGAGGTGCCCGACAGGAAGCTGGCGACTCTGGCCAGCTTCTTCGGTACGCCGGTGCGGCCGTCGCACCGGGCGCTTGACGACGCGCGGGCCACCGCGGTCGTGCTCGGTGAGCTGCTCGGCCGGCTGACCGACCGGGTCGGGGTCATGACGCTCGACGACCTCGACGGCTGGCTCGCCGCCCGCGACGCCGAGGCGGCCGCCAGGCACGCCGCGGCCCGCGACGCCGCGGACGCCAAGCCGGGCGCGGAATCGGTCCTTGAGCGCTGGCTCGGCTGGCTGCTGCGGGCGCTCCGCCGCCACTGAGCGACGAGGGAGCACAGACCACCTAGGGCGCGCGGAGGCGAGCCGGGGCAGCGGAGACCGCCCCCCGGGCGCGCGGAGGTAAGCGCGGGCAATACAGTAACCGCGATATCACATCGCAGCGTTCCTGGAGGCAGTCCGTGGTTACCGCCATCGTCTTGCTCAAGGCCGAGATTCACCGCATCCCCGAGGTCGCGGAGGCCATCGCGCAGCTGCCGGCGGTCAGCGAGGTCTACTCGATCACCGGCGACTACGACCTCGTGGCGATCGTCCGGGTCCGTTCCCACGACGACCTGGCCGACGTGATCCCCGGCGGGCTCAACAAGGTGGACGGCGTGAGCGCGACGCAGACGCACGTCGCGTTCCGCGCGTACTCCCGTCACGACCTCGAGGCCGCGTTCTCCATCGGCCTCGCGGACGCCTGACCGGCCCTCCCCCGGCGAGCCAAAGGGCGCCTTCTGGCGCCCGGCGGCAAGCCGGGAAATACTGCGCCCCGGTGCCGTGGCACCGGGGCGCTTCCGCTTCGCCGGCCGGGCGGGGCCGGCCGGGCTACTGCTCCTCGTGCGAGCCGATCGCCGCGTGCTCGTCGCCCGCTATCTCGCCGTGGCCGTTACCCTCCACGGCCTCGTGACCGGGGCCGTGGCCGTCGCCGTGACCTGCCGGGACGGCGACGGTCTCGATGAAGGCCCGGTTCGCGACCTTGCGGGCGAGGCCCAGGGGGCCGCGAGCGGCCGGGGCGGGCACGCCGTTCTCGTCCACGTCCTCTTCCGTCGGCAGCGGCTCGAAGACGTGCTTGGACTCGATGACGGCGCGCTCCTCCTCGTTGAGCGGGCGCTCCTCCTCGATGAACTCGCCGGACGGGAGCTGGCGGATGATGCCGATCTCCACGCCGTGGGTGAGCATGTTGGCGTCCTTGCGCTGCAGGCCGAGGCATATTCGTTTCGTCACGAAGTAGCCACCGATGGGTAGCACAAAGACCGCGACTCGCGAGATCCAGGTGACCGTGTACAGCGGGATCTGGAACTGGTCGGCGATGACGTCGTTCGCGCCCTCGAGCAGCAGGACGCCGTAGAACAAGATCGCCGCGACGCCGACCCCGGTGCGCACCGGCGCGTTGCGCGGCCGGTCGTTGATGTTGTGGAACGACTTATCGCCGGTCGCCCACTGTTCAAAGAACGGCCACAGGGCCGCCCCCGTGAAGATGATCCCGAGTGGCAGCAGGGCAGGGATGAGCACCGAGAGCGACAGCGTGTGCCCGAGGAAGTTGATTTCCCACGCGGGCATCATGCGCAGCGAGCCTTCGAGGATGCCCATGTAGAAGTCGGGCTGCGACGCCGAGGAGATCGCCAGCGGCGTGTACGGGCCGTACAGCCAGATCGGGTTGATCTGCGCGAACGTCCCGAGCGCCGCCAGGGCACCGAAGATGAAGAAGAACCAGGCCTGGCCCTTGAGCAGGAAGTACGGCCAGAACGGCTGGCCGACCACGTTCTTCTCCGTGTTCCCCTTCATCGGCATCTGCGTGTGCTTCTGGTGGAACATGATGAACAGGTGGGCCGTGACCAGCGCCAAGATGATGCCGGGGATCAGGAACACGTGCAGGATGTAGAACCTCGGGATGATCTGGGTCCCGGGGAACTCGCCGCCGAACAGGAAGTACGAGATGTACGTGCCGACGATCGGGATGCCCTGGGCGACGCCCTCGGTGATCCGCAGGCCGGCGCCGGACAGCTGGTCGTCGGGGAGCGAGTAGCCGAACAGGCCCTCGATCATGCCCAGCGTGAACAGCCCGACGCCGATCAGCCAGTTGATCTCGCGCGGCTTGCGGTACGCGCCGGTGAAGAACACCCGGAGCATGTGCGCCATGATCGCGACCATGAACATGATCGCGGCCCAGTGGTGGATCTGCCGCATGAGCAGGCCGCCGCGGACGTCGAACGAGATGTTCAGCGTGGACGCGTACGCCTGCGACATCGTGAGGCCGTCGAGCTTGGTGTACGAGCCGTGGTACACCACCGGGGCCGCCGACGGTTCGAAGAACAGGGCCAGGTACGTGCCGGTGAGCAGCAGGATCACGAAGGACCACAGCGCGATCTCGCCCAGCATGAACGACCAGTGGTCGGGGAAGACCTTGCGCATCAGGACCCGGACGCCCTTGGCGCCGTGGAACCGGTCGTCGAGCCACCCGCCCACGCCGGAGACGGCAGGCGGGATCTTCACTGCGTCGTCGCTCATCCGCGCTCCCAGAAGCTCGGGCCGACCGGCTGCGTGAAGTCGCTAGCGGCCGCGATGTAGCCCTCCGAGGTCAGCATGAGCGGCAGCTGCGGCAGCGCGCGGGCCGCCGGGCCGAAGATCACGTTGGCCCCGTTCGCCGCGTCGAACGTCGACTGGTGGCACGGGCAGAGGATGTGGTGGGTCGTCTGCTCGTACAGGGCGACCGGGCAGCCGACGTGCGTGCAGATCTTGGAGTAGGCGACGATGTTGTCGATCGTCCAGTTCATCGTCGACACGAGCGTCCCGCCGTTGTAGTTCGTCGGGATGTGCAGCTCGCCCGGCGCGAACTTGATCAGGATCACGCCGGCCTTCGCGAGGGCGTCGTCGTCGTCCTGGTAGCCCTCGGGGATGACGGTGATCAGGCTGCCGGGCGTGGACATGTCCGCGGGGCGCAGCGGGCGCAGGCCGCCGAGGGTCACCGCGCGCAGGCCCTTCCGCCAGACCGTGTGGCGCAGGTCGGTCTGCGGCAGCGGGCCGAGGTCGCGCAGCAGCACCAGCGGCGCGAGCGCCAGCGGCGCGGTCGCGAGCAGCATCGTGCGGCGCAGCAGCGGGCGCCTGGTGACCTGGGAGATGGCCGCGCCCTCGGCGAACTCGCGCTGGAAGGCCCTGCGCTCCTCCGGCGCGGACCGCAGGTCGTGCCGCTCCTCGGCGATCTCGATGTTCGGGGTCAGGTGCCTGACCCAGATCATCGAGCCGGTGCCCAGGGCGAGCAGGGCGACCGAGAGCGACGATGCCGAGCCCGAGGTTGGACCGCAGCACCGCCACGACCGGGTTGGCGCCCTTGGGGATCGTGGTCACCCCGATCTCCAGGCCCACGTAGGCGGCGATGAACCCGCAGCCCGCGAAGAAGGCGAGGATGAACAGCGCCGCGACGACCCGCTCGGCGTTCTTGGCGTGCCTGGCGTTCTCCGGCTCGGCGTCGAACGCCGGCTGGTCCGGCTCGACATGGACGTCGACGGCCTTCGGTGCGGGAAAGGGAGTTCCGATGACCCGGCGCGGGCCTGCCGGCTCCTCCGGCGTCTCACTCATGAGGCTGCTCCGATTCACCCTGGACGTGGTCCCGCCGCTTGGCGGTGAGCCACATGGCGATGAGCACGAGGAAGCCGAGGCCGCCGACCCAGCCGAGGAGGCCCTCGGTGGTCGTGCCGGTGCGGCCCAGGGAGAAGCCGCCGGGGTTGGCCTCTTTCCGCGTCTCGATGATGTAGGCGATGATGTCCTGCTTCTCGGCGGGCGTGATCGTCCCGTCGCCGAAGACCGGCATGGCCTCGGGGCCGGTCAGCATCGCCTCGTAAATCTGGGTGGGCGTCGACGCGTTCAGCGACGGCGCCGTCTTGCCGTAGGTCAGCGCGCCGCCCGCGCCCGCGAACCCGTGGCACTGCGCGCAGTTCGTGCTGAACAGCTCCGAGCCAAGCGCCGTGTTAGCGCCGTTCGTGGAGACCATCTCCGGGCTCGGGATCGCCGGGCCGCCGCCGAGCGAGGCGATGTAGGCGGCGATGTCGTAGATCTGCTGCTGGGTGAACTCCGTCTGCGGCTTGCGGTCGTTCTCCGCGCGTCAGGTCCTTGGCGGGCATGCGGCCCGTCGACATCTGGAAGTCCACCGCGGCCGCGCCCGCGCCGATCAGGCTGGGCGCCTGGGCGGTGCCCTGGGCGTCAAGCCCGTGGCACGAGGAGCAGCTTGTTTCGAAAAGCGAATGACCCTGGGCGACCTGGGTCGAATCCTGCGCAGCAGGCGCCGCTGCCGACGCGCCGCCGCCGGAGAACGTGCCGTAAAGCACGCCCGCCGCGACCAGGCCGCCCGCGATCGCGGCGTAGCCGGCGGCCGGATGCCTGCGCCGGGAGATGATCGAGCTCACTCGGTTCCCCTGCTTACTGGATGAGGTAGATGGTCGTGAACAGGCCAATCCAGACGACGTCGACGAAGTGCCAGTAGTAGGACACGACGATCGCGCTGACTTGCTGTTCATGCGTAAAGCGCTTGGCGGCGTACGTGCGTCCGAGCAAGAAGAGGAACGCGATGAGGCCGCCGGTCACGTGCAAGCCGTGGAACCCGGTGGTCAGGTAGAACACCGAACCATAGTTGCTCGACGAGATCGTCAGGTGGTCGTCCCTGACCAGCTGCGAGTACTCGTACGCCTGCCCGCAAACAAAGTAGAGGCCCATCAGGAAGGACAGCACGTACCACTCGCGCAGTCCCCACTTCATGAAGTTCCAAATCGATGCCGCGCGCCTGATCTGGCCACGCTCAACCGCGAACACGCCCATCTGGCAAGTCACACTGGACAACACGAGGACGGTCGTGTTCGTCGAGCCAAGCGGGAGGTTCAGATGAGCCATGGGCCAAGGCAGGCCCTGGCCTTTATCTACCGAGCGAATCGTGAAGTACATCGCGAACAGCGCAGCGAAGAACATCAGCTCGCTGGACAACCAGATGATGGTGCCCACGCTCACCAGGTTCGGTCGGCTGGCCGGGGTACGCGGTACCGGCTCGGTCACGGATGCTGTAGCCACGAAGGTCATTATTACGACACCACGTAGGGGATGCGCAGCCGACCCCCCAACTTCGCCTGGTTCCTTGAAGAAAACTGAAGGTCTCACGCCCGCCCACGGCCGGGAACACGCTGCGGACCCGCCCGGCGGGCGGGGTCGAAGTGCCTACGGGACGGCCTTACGCGGACAGCGGGGGTACGGGGGGCCGCCCCCCGGGGGAAAACAGTAGGATGCTCGCCATGAAGGTCGTTGTTTACAGCCATGACGCCGACACGAGGGCCGAGATGCGGCTTGCCATCGGCGCCCGCCCGGCCCCGGACGCGCCGGACGCCGAGATCATCGAGGTGGCGACCTCGCCAGCGCTGTTCCGGCTGCTCGACGCGGGCGGCGCCGACGTCATGGTGCTCGACGGCGAGGCGCAGCCGGCCGGCGGCATGGGCGTCAGCCGCCAGGCCAAGGACGAGATCTACAACTGCCCGCCCGCTGCTGCTGGTCATCGGCCGCGCAGACGACCGCTGGCTCGCCACCTGGTCCCGGGCCGACGCCGTGATCAGCCACCCGATCGACCCGGTCGCGCTCGCCCGCGAACTCGCCGCCCTGATGCGCGCCCGCGCCGCTGAGCCGGTCAACCCGGCGTCGGCGAGCCCGGCGCCGGCGGGCACCACGCCCGCCATCACAGCTCAGTAACAAATATGGACACCCCGAGCTGGCCCACGCTGATCCGCGCGCTCATCGGCAAGCAGGCGCTCACCGCCGAGCAGACCGCCTGGGCCATGAACGAGATCATGGAAGGCAACGCCGCCCCGGCGCAGATCGCCGGGTTCGGCGTCGCGCTGCGCGCCAAGGGCGAGACCGCCGCCGAGATGTCCGGGCTGGCCGCGTCGATGCTGGCGCACGCCACCCCGATCAAGATCGACAGCTCGGTCACCGACCTGGTCGGGACCGGCGGCGACGGCGCGCACACGGTGAACGTGTCCACGATGGCGACCATCGTCGCCGCCTCGGCCGGGGTGCCGATGGTCAAGCACGGCAACCGGGCGGCGTCGTCCGCGTGCGGCGCGGCGGACGTGCTCGAGGCGCTCGGCGTGGTGATCGACCTGCCGGCGTCGGCGACCGAGGCGCTGTTCGCCGAGATCGGCGTCGCGTTCCTGTTCGCGGCGCTCTACCACCCGTCGCTGCGGCACGCGGGCCCCGTGCGCGCCCAGCTCGGCGTGCCGACCGCGTTCAACTACCTCGGCCCGCTGACCAACCCGGCGCGGCCCTCGTCGCTCGCCGTCGGCGTCGCCGACCCGCTGATGGGGCCGGTCCTGGCTGGCGTGTACGCGGCGCGGGGCAACACGGCGCTGGTGTTCCACGGCGGGGGGCTCGACGAGCTCACGACGACCGCGCCGTCCACGGTCTGGATCGCCGCCGACGGCGTGGTGTCGCAGACGTCGTTCGATCCCGCCGCCCTCGGCCTTCCTCCCGGCGTCCCTGGCGGACCTGCGGGGCGGCGACCCGGCGCACAACGCGGCCGTGGCCCGTTCCGTGCTCGCCGGCCAGGCCGGCCCGGTCAGGGACATCGTGCTGCTCAACGCCGCCGCCGCGATGGCCGCCGCCGAGCGGCCTGGCCACGGTGACCGCCGCCAGGTCCGCCGACCAGGCCGCGACCGCCGCGGCGACGGGCGAGGCGCTCGCCAAGACGCTGTCCGAGGGGCTGGCCCGCGCCGCCCAGGCCGTGGACTCCGGGGCCGCCGCGGCCCTGCTCGCCCGCTGGGTGGACGCGAGCAACCGCCTGGCCATGCCCCGCCCGCGGGGTTGAGCCCGGGCGCCGGGGCGCGGCGCGGTGGTTAGGCGGGGTCGCCGGCTGAGCGAGAACGTTTCCAGGCGGCGGGCGGCCAGGTACAGGCCGCCCGCGGTGATCACGATCGCGAGGACCAGCGACGTGGACAGGCTCAGGCCGGCGCCGAGGCTCTTATCGGGATAGATGGCGTTCGCGACGCCTAGCGAGTAGTGGGCGATCGACAGGATGCGGACACCGCCCACGAGGTTGCTGAGCAGGCCCTCCCAGACGGCCACGTACAGCAGGCCGTACGCGATCGCCCGGGTCGTCACCACCGAGGCGAGCACGAACACCGCCGTGTACACCACGGAGCCGACCAGGGCGCCGACGAACAGGGCCCAGGCGAGCTTGCCCGAGTTCGGGGCGAGCACGCCCGCGATGAGCTCGGGCACGGCGGCGAACAGCACGGTGAGGCCGGCCGCGACCAGGAACTTCGTGATGATCACGTCCGCGCGGCGCACCGGCGTGGCCAGCAGGTGGACCACGCTGCCGTCGTCGATCTCCGCGCCGAGCACGCCGGTGCCGATGATCAGCGCGGTGAACGGCAGCAGCACGGAGAAGCCGAAGTCGCCGAGCACGGTGGCCGGCCACGGCGCGCCGACGGGATGGGAGGCCCGCAGCACCAGCGTGAGCACGATGAGGATGACCGCGGGGATCGGCGAACAGGAGCGCGCGCCTGCGGCCGAGCGTGGCGCGGACCGTGATGCCCGCGATTGTCGGGTTGAACATTGTTCGCCCGCCTCCTAGTTCGCGATCAGGTAGCCGAAGACGCTTTCCAGCGACTCGTCGGTCGGGAGCAGCTCGGTCAGCCTGATGTTCTCGTCGCGGCTGATGACCGCGATCTGCGCGCAGAACGCGCCGAAGTCGGACGTCCTTACCTGGAGGCCCTTGCTGGTCAGCTCGACCGCGTGGGTGTAGTCGCGGCCGACGAGGGCGGCCGCGAGCCGCCGGTCGTCCGAGGTCTTCACGTGGAAGACGTGCGGGCGGCTGGTCATGAGGCGGCGGATGGCGCGGAAGTCGCCCGACGCGGCCAGCCGGCCCGCGACCATCACCTGGATCGTGCCGGAGAGCCGCTCCACCTCTTCGAGGATGTGGGAGGAGAAGAGGATCGTGCGGCCCTCGCCCCCGAGCCTGGACAGCAGGTCCATCATGTGCATGCGCTGCCTGGGGTCCATGCCGTTGAACGGCTCGTCGAGCAGCAGGATCTCCGGGTCGTGGACGAGGGCCGCGGCGACCTTGATTCGCTGGCGCATGCCCTTGGAGTAGGTGGAGATCTTGCGGTCCTGCGCCGCGGACATCTCGGTGATGTCGATCGCCCGCCGCGCCGCGCCGGCCGGGTCCGGCAGCTTGTGCAGCTTCGCGGTCGCCGTGACGAACTGCTCGCCGGTGAGGAAGGCGTAGACGGAGTCGCGCTCGGGGACCAGGCCGAGCTTGCGGTATATGCCGGGGTTTTTCCACGTCGGGGCGCCGTCGACGGTGAGCGTGCCCTTGGACGGCGCGAGGAAGCCGGCCATCATGTGCAGGATCGTGGACTTGCCCGCGCCGTTCGGGCCGAGAAGCCCGGTGACGCCGGGGCCGATGTCCATCGTGATGTCGTTGACCGCGACCACGTTGCCGTACCAGCGGCTGACGTTGCGGAGCTCGATCGCCGTCATGACAGGCGTGCCTTCCGGTAACGGGCGAACAGGCCGGCCAGGCAGACCCCGACGATGACGACCAGGACCAGGGCGTAGACCGCGCCGAAGGCGCCGGGCTTCGGCACGTTGTCGGCGGGGTTGGTGCCGCCGAGCCACATGCGCACGCCGTTGAAGAGGGTAAACGGGCTGAACAGGCCGGCCACCTTCTCCCCCAGGCTCGGCACGGGCGGGCCAAGCGGGCCGACGGGGCCCCCGTTTGCGGCGGCCTGCCCCTCCACCTGGAGCAGGATTTCCGCGAGGGTGAAGGTGAGCAGGAGCGCGATCGCGACCGTACCCGTCGCGAAGGCGCGCCGACCGGTCAGCGAGGCGAGCACCAGGCTGATCGCGGCCAGCGACACCGCCCACATCAGGCCGATGAGCAGGCCGGGGATCAGCGCTTTCGTCTGCGCCCACACGGCGGCGCCGCCGTGCACGTTGGCGACCGTGCCGCCCCACAGCAGCAGCAGCGGGACCTCCAGCATGACCAGGCAGGCGGCGGTGAACCCGAGGTACTTGGCGAGGGGGTAGTCGCCCGGCTTGATGGGGCGGGAGAAGTACAGCGGCAGCACCCGGCTGCGCAGGTCGCGGCTGACCAGCTCGGGTGCCTGCACCGCGACGAAGATGGTCATGATGATGTCGCGCAGCGGCGGGGCGTAGGTGTCGTAGTACACGGCCGGAGGGTTGCCCCTGGACATGACGAACGCGTTGACCACCGCGGGCAGGCAGATCGCGATGACGGCGATCGCCGGGACGATCTTGGCCCGGGCGCCCCGCCCGAAGCCGAACGCCGAGCGGAAGCTGTGCCAGGCCAGCGCCGCGACGATCTGCCGCCGGCCGAAGCCGCGGGCCGTCGTAGCCGCGGTAGCCGAGGTCGTGGATGACACCGCCGGCGGCCGACGGGCCAGGCGCCTGGGAGGTCTCAGCGGGCATCGACGGCCTCCATCTCGTTGAACTGGCCGGGCTGGCCGTCGTCGCGGAAGATCTCCTCGACCTGGTGGCGCCGCTGCTCCATGCGGCTCAGCGGCAGGCCCAGGGCGGCGACGCCGTCGCGGACCGCGTCGTAGGTGGCGTCGCCGGCGATGGGGACGAGCAGGGCCCGCTGGAAGGGCCGGGCGTGCAGGCCGCGGCGGGCCAGTTCCCGCTGCAGCGCGTCGGTGCCCTCCTCGACCTCGATGAGGAGCGTCTGGCTGGTCCTGGTGAAGCTGTCGATCGTGTCGGCCCGCAGCAGCCTGCCCGCCTCGATCGCGACGAGCCGGTCGCAGATCCGCTCGATCTCGCCGAGCAGGTGGCTGGCGACCACGATGGAGATGCCGAACTCCTCGCCGATCCGCGCGATCAGCTCGAGCATCGCGTTCCGCCCGGCCGGGTCGAGGCCGTTCGTCGGCTCGTCGAGCAGCAGCAGCCGCGGGTCGCCCGCCAGGGCCTGGGCGAGCTTCACCCGCTGCTTCATGCCGGTGGAGTAGGTGCCGATCTGCCGGTAGCGCTCCTCGTGCAGCCCGACGTGGCGCAGCGCCTCGGCGGCGCGCTCCCTGGCGGCGGTCGCCGGGAGGCCGGACATGCGCCCCATGTGCGTGACGAACTCCGTCGCCGAGATGTCCGCGGGCAGGCAGTCGTGCTCGGGCATGTAGCCGACGAGCTGCCTGATCGTCATCCCGTCCGTGACGCAGTCGTGGCCGAAGACCTTCGCCGTGCCCTGCGTCGGCTCGAGCAGGCCGAGGAGGATCTTGATGAGGGTCGACTTGCCGGCGCCGTTGGCGCCGATGAGGCCGGTGACGCCGGGCGCGAAGGCGACGGTCAGGCCGGCCAGCGCGGTCACGTCGCCGGGGTAGACCTTGGTCAGCGCGGTGGCCTCGATGACGGGGCCGACCGGACCGAGCGGGCCCGCCTGCCCCGCGGGAGGGGATGGACTCATGGCGCCTACGTTGCCAGGGCGCCACCCCCGGGCGCGTCCCCCTTTACGGTGATATCGCCGCGGGCACCGGGCGCGCGGGTCAGCATCGCGGGCTACTCCCCCGGGATGAGGCGTGAAGCCCCTCGGGCAGCTACCTTAGAGGGGTGGGCCTGGAACGCGACATGTCGCACGCGCCCGGCGACCGGCAGCCGGGGGCGTACCCGGCGTACCCGGGCTCCGGCGAGTCGCGGCCGCCGAACCCGCCGCTGACCAAGCGCATGCGGCTGATCCACTGGATCGCGCTCGACTGCGCTGGTCGGCGGCTTCCTCGCGATCTGTGCCGCCGCCGCGATCGCCGGTCACGTCGACGGCCAGGCCCGGATCGGGATCGTGCTGCTGTTCATGGCGGTGGTCTTCATCCCGGTCGCGCTGCGCCGCCGGGCGCCGGTCACCGCGTTCGGCGCGCTGCTGATCCTCGGCGTGCTGCTGTCCAGGCTGGCGCCCGCGGTGCCCGCGGCTGATCTTCCTGGCCGCCGCGTTCGTGCTGTACACGGTGACGGTCGAGGGCCGCAAGCGGACCGGAGCGGCCGCGCTTGGCCTCATTCTCGTCGTCATGCTGCTCATCGCCAGCGCGGGCGATCGGCATGCGGGGGCACGCCGCCCCCGCGGCCGAGTTCGTACCGATCGGGCTCGCCAACGTCATCGCCTGGATGACCGGGTACTCGGTGCGGCAGCGGCGGCTGTACGTGGTCACGCTGCAGCATCAGGCGGCGAACAGCGCCGTCGCCGAGGAGCGGCTGCGGATCGCGCGCGAACTGCACGACGTCGTGGCGCACAGCATGTCCGTGATCGCCGTCCAGGCCGGCTACGGCCAGTACGTCATCGACGCCAGCCCGGACGGCGCCAGGGACGCGCTCGGCGCGATCCAGGCGACGAGCAGAGACGCGCTCGAGGAGATGCGCCGGATGCTCGGCGTGCTTCGCCAGCAGGACGTGTCGCCGGCCCGCCCGGGGGGCCGCCGCCGGCAGGCGCCGGCGGCGGCGGCGGCCGCGGCCGGCGCCGCGGCCCGGCAGGCGCCGCTCGCGCCCGCACCCGGCCTGGCCGGCCTGGACAGGCTTATCGAGCGCACCCGCGGCGCGGCGGTGCGGGTTCGCCTTGAGGTCTCCGGGCACCCGCGGCCCGCGCCCGCCGGCGTGGACCTGTCCGCCTACCGGATCATCCAGGAGGCGCTGACGAACGTGGTCAGGCACGCGGGCACGGGCGCGGCGTGCGTGGTTCACGTCGGCTACACGGACGCGGACCTGGTCATCCGGGTAACCGACGACGGCGGGCTGCCCGTGGCGCTCCCGCTCAATCAGCGTGGCGGCCGCGGGCGCCGGGCACGGCATCATCGGCATGCGCGAGCGGGTGTACCTGTGCAGCGGCACGTTCAGCGCCGGGCCGCTGCCGGACGGCGGTTTCGAGGTCACGGCGACGCTGCCGCTGCCGCGCGGCCGACATCCGCGCCTGGAGCGCGGCCGCCGGCGCCGAGGCCGCCGCCAGCCGCGGCGACCGCCCCGCGGCCCCGCTGACGCGCTCGCCCGACGAGGCGCCTCGGCCGCGACGGCGACTGGCAGCGCGCACGGGCACTCCCGCCGTCACCGGCGCCGTCGCGAGGGACGGTGGCGGCCGGGGATGACCATCTCCGTCGCGGTGGCCGATGATCAGGCCCTCGTCCGGGTCGGGTTCTGCGGCATCGTCGCCGCCACGCCTGGGCTCGCCGTGGTCGGCGAGGCCGCCAACGGCGCGGAGGCCGTCGCGGTCGCACGGTCCGCCAAGCCCGACGTCCTGCTGATGGACGTGCGCATGCCCGTGCTCAACGGCATCGAGGCGACCAGGCAGATCACTTCCGCCGCCGAGTCCTCGGCGTCCGCGTCATCATCCTGACGACCTTCGACCTCGACGACTACGTGTTCGGCGCGCTGCGCGCGGGCGCCAGCGGGTTCCTGCTCAAGGACACGCTCCCGGAAGACCTCATCACCGCCATCCGGGTCGTCGCGGCGGGCGAGGCGCTGCTCGCGCCGAGCATCACCCGCCGCCTGATCAGCGAGTTCGCCAGGACGCCGGCGCTCGGCGTGCCCGGGACGACGTCGGCGGGCCTGCCCGCCTACGGCGGGGCGCACGCCGGCCGGGCGGCGCGCCGGCGACCGCGGGAACCCCCGCCCGCGCACCGCGCGGACAAGGTCACCGGGCTGCTCACCGACCGCGAGTGCGAGGTGCTGCGCCTGGTCGCGGCCGGGATGTCGAACGGTGAGATCGCCGATCACCTGCGCATCTCCCCCGCCACGGCGAAAACCCACGTCGCCCACCTGCTGACGAAGCTGGACGCCCGCGACCGCGTCCAGCTGGTGATCATCGCCTACCAGGCAGGCCTGGCCCCCGCAGGCTCATGAGTCACGGACGGGTCGGCGGAAAGCACGATAGCCCCGCCCGCCAGAAGCCGACTGGCCTTGGAGGGCGGGGCACGCTGTCGTTCGGGAGATTCCCGGTTCTGACTTTCGCCGCGAGTCGGCCGCTAGTGGGTGAAGTGGCCGCGGTAGTACTCGAAGACGAAGCCGATCGTCGCGAAGACGATGGACACGACCCCGAGCAGCACCATCCACCAGCCGATCGCGAAGCCGACCGCCGTGAACGCCGCGGCCAGGCCGACCCAGAACGGCCACCAGCTGTGCGGGCTGAAGAAGCCGATCTCGCCGGTGCCCTGGACGATCTCGCCCTCGTTGTCATCCTCGGGGCGCATGGGCAGGCGGCGGCCCGTGAACAGCAGGTAGAACCCGATGAGCAGGCACAGGGCCACCGCGAGCGCGAGCGCCGTCGTCCCGGTCGGCTCGTACGACACGTACCAGTAGACGATGTCTCCGCCTGCCAGGAAGACGCCACAGCCCAGGAAGAGCCAGCCTTCGACCTTCATGTGAGATACACGCCCCTACTTCTTCGCGGCGCTGAGCGCGGGGATGGTCTGTTCGACGCCCTTGGACGCCGCGCCGGCCTTGATGTGCGGGTAGTGCGCCTCGAACGCGGGGCGCTCGGAGCGGATGCGCGGGATGCGGTAGAAGTTGTGCCGCGGCGGCGGGCAGGAGGTCGCCCACTCAAGCGAGGAGCAGTAGCCCCACGGGTCTTCCTCCGTGACCTTCACCCCGTGCCTGGTGGTGACGTAGACGTTCCAGATGAACATCAGGACCGACAGCGCGAGCAGCCACGAGCCGACGGTCGAGATGACGTTCAGCGTGGTGACGTCGCCCGGCAGGAACGGGTAGTTCGCGGTGCGCCGCACCTGGCCCTGGACGCCCGCCCAGTGCTGGACGAGGAACGTCATGTTGAAGCCGATGAACATGCAGCCAGAACTGGACCTTGCCGATCCGGCTGTTGAGCATCTTGCCGGTCATCTTCGGCCACCAGAAGTACAGGCCGGCGAACATCTCGAACAGCACGGTGCCCGCGAGCACGTAGTGGAAGTGCGCCACCACGAAGTAGGAGTCGGAGACCGCGAAGTCCATCGGCGGGGACGCCAGGATGATGCCGGTGATGCCGCCGAAGAGGAACACGATGAGGAACCCGATCGTGTACAGCATGGGCGGCTCGAAGGCTTAGCTGGCCCTTCCACATGGTGCCCGCCCAGTTGAAGAACTTCACGCCCGTGGGGATCGCGATCAGCAGCGTCATGAACGAGAAGAACGGCAGCAGCACCGCGCCGGTGGTGAACATGTGGTGCGCCCACACGGTCATCGACAGGCCGGCGATCGCGATCGTCGCGGCGATCAGCGTCTTGTAGCCGAACAGCGGCTTGCGGCTGAAGACGGGGAGGATCTCGGTGGCGATGCCGAAGAACGGCAACGCCAGGATATAGACCTCGGGATGGCCGAAGAACCAGAAGAGGTTCTGCCAGAGGATCGCGCCGCCGGAGTTCGCGGAGAAGACCTGGGCGCCGAGGCGGCGGTCGATCTCGAGCACGAGCAGCGCGGCGGCGAGCACCGGGAAGGCGAGCAGCACCAGCATGGAGGTGAGCAGCGCGTTCCAGGTGAAGATCGGCATGCGGAACATCGTCATGCCCGGCGCCCGCATGCAGAAGATCGTGGTGACGAAGTTGACGCCGCCGAGGATCGTGCCGAAGCCGGACAGCACGAGGCCCATGATCCACAGGTCGGCGCCGATGCCCGGCGAGTTCGTCGCGCTGGTCAGCGGCGCGTAGGCGTACCAGCCGAACGCGGCCGAGCCGCCGGGGGCGAGGAAGCTGCCGAACAGGATCAGGCCGCCGAACGTGAACAGGTAGTAGCTGAGCAGGTTCAGCCGCGGGAACGCCACGTCGGGCGAGCCGATCTGCAGCGGCACCAGCTCGTTCGCGAACCCGACGAACAGCGGGGTGGCGAACAGCAGCAGCATGATCGTGCCGTGCATGGTGAACAGCTCGTTGTAGATCTGGTCCGACAGGAAGGTGCTCGTCGGCGACAAGAGCTGGATGCGGATCAGCAGCGCCATGATCCCGGCGCCGAGGAAGAACACGAACGACGTGATCAGGTACATGTGCCCGATGATCTTGTGGTCCGTGGAAGAGAGCCAGCCGGCCAGCACCGAGCCCTTGCGCTCGGTGCGCGCGGTGCGGACAGCCGCCCGGAGCGCGGCCGGGTTTTCTAGGGTCGTCACTGGGTGCTCCCTGAAGCCGTCTTCTGGATCGCCTGCTGCTGGCTGATCCAACTCTGGAACTGCGCAGGAGTCACGATCTTCAGCGTGAACAGCATCCTGCTGTGGTACAGGCCGCACAGCTCGCTGCAGTGCCCGATGAACGTCCCGGTCTTCGTGGCGGTGATCGAGAAGTGGTTCGGGTGGCCGGGAACGACGTCCCGCTTGAACAGGAACTCGGGCACCCAGAACGCGTGGAGCACGTCCGGCGAGGTGAGGTTGAAGTTAACCGACTCGCCGACCGGGATCTCAAGCAGAGGCATGTCGGCCTCGTTCTGCGCGTCGGTCTCGTTCGGGTTCCACATCTGGCCGTCGGTGCAAAGTTGTGGTACTGCGGGTAGCAGAACTCCCACGACCACTGGAAGCCGGTCACGTTCACCGTCACCGCCGGGTTGGACGGGATCGCGTCGATCGTGTTCTCGTCCTTGGCGGTGTAGTAGAAGAGCACCGCGATGAGGACGAACGGCACGATCGTGTAAAGGATCTCGATCGGCATGTTGTACCGCACCTGGGGCGGGAGCTTGTCACCGCGCTGGCGGTGGAAGATCACCGCCCAGATGATCAGGCCCCACACAACCGCGCCGACCAGCAAGCCCGCGACCCACGAACCCTGCCAGAGGGACAGCGTGATCGCGCCCTGCTTGGTGATGGGGTTCGGGAAGCCCATGCGGGTGAAGTCGTTATTCCATGCGCACCCGGAGAGGGGGAGCAGCATAGCGGCAAGCGCGCCGAGGCGCACCGCGTTAGCCCGGCGGCTGCGCGGGGCTCGCGTGCGCTGGCCAGTCCCGCGGTCGGCCGCGCCCGCCTGGCGCGGCCTGCCGGCGAATCAGAGTCAAAGGAGCGCCTTCCCAAACAACGTCGCCCGGCTGCCTGTTTATCTCCTTCAGGCGCCGGTCTCCGGTCTTCTACAGCGTGTCGTGGAAACAGTATCGCGCGCCGCCGCGCGCTCGCAGGGGACCCCCGGCGTTTCGGGTGCCGCGCCGGAAACTTCGCGAGAAACACTCAGCGCGGTCGTCCAGGCCTCTTTGCGCATTCATGAGGGTAATCGGGCACGAGTGGGGGCACTATGGACGTGTGAAGGGCATCTCGTGAGCCGCGCGCCATGGCTGGGACGGCCGACCGGACGGCACGCGGCGGGCGCGCGCGGGCGGAGCAAGGCCGGCGCCGGCGCTCAGCCCGCGCCGACGGCCGCCGCACCGCCTCAAGCCGCACCGCCTCAGGCCGCGCCGCCCCATGGGCCGCCGTGGGCCGCGGCGCCGGCCCCGGCTGAGCTGTTCGGCGCGCCGACGATGGCCGACGCCCCGCCCGAGCCGCTTGTCTCGCCGGTAACCGACGCCGCGCGGGCCGCGGTGGCCGAGTCGGCGGCCGCGCTGCCAAGCTACGTTCCGGCCGGCCTGGCGCCGCTGATCACCATCGACGCGCTCGGGCGCAAGTGCCCCATCCCGATCATCATGCTCGCGCAGCAGATCCGTGACGTTCCCGTCGGCTCGGTGATCGCCGTGCTCGCCGACGACCCCGCCGCCTACAGCGACATCCCGGCCTGGTGCGGGCTCAAGTCGCACGACTGCGTGTTCCGCGTCGACTACGCGACCGGCTGGTCGTTCGGCATTCGCCGCCGCTACTAGGCGCGCTTGAAGCGGTCCGTCAGGCGAGGGTCGGATTCCCACCAGGGGCGATCGGCCTCCTCGGCCTCTTCGGCCGCAAGGGCCGCGGGAACCGGCACGTCCGGGCTTTCGCCGGCGGCCGATCGGCACCGACGGCGTCACCGGACTTCGCGGCCCGGGCGGCCGCGCGGGCCGCGTCGCGCGCGTCAAGCTCGGCGTCGATCTCCGCGGCTTCCTGCTTGTCGGCGCGCATCATCTGGATGAGCTGCACAGCGAGGAAGGGCAGGCCGACGAAGTCGCCGAGGATCCAGATGATGCCGCCGCCGAGGACCTGGCTGGTGGCCAGGCTCGGGCCGTAGGGGTAGCCGACCGCGCGGTAGTGCGCCGCGGCGAGGATGGTCTGGTCCGCGATGATCGCGATGCCGAAGAACGCGTCGCCGACCACTTCGGCGGCGGTGATCCACATCGCGACGCCGTAGGGGTACTCCCTGGGCACCGGGTCGACGCGCAGCAGCGTCCAGAAGAACACGTACCCGGGCGCCATCAGGACGAGGTACGTGAGCTCGCGCACCGTGCCGCTGGTGAACGCGTGCGTGTACCAGGACGTGAAGTACATGATCATCGGCACGGCGACTAGCAGCAGCGTGGTGATCGCCGGGAACGTCACGCACCCGGGCGGCCCGGCTGCTTGACCGCGCGCTCAACGCGGCCGCCCGGCCCGCGGGTAGGCCTCGATGAGCAGCGTCAGCGGCTTGCCCATCGCGAGGAACAGCGGCGACACCAGGACGAGGAGCACGGTCTGGGTGGCCCTGGCGTAGAACAGGACGCCCTCGTAGACCCCGGGCCACGCCATCGTCGCGATCGCCCAGAACCCCAGGCCGAGCACGATGAACGCGAACGTGCGGCCGCTCCCCCACCGGCCGCCTGCCCGCCTGACCCGGCGCACGGACGTCAGGTACCAGGCGGCGGCGAGCAGGATCAGCACCAGCATGGGCACGTCGACGCGCCACTCGGTGAACGCCCGGGCGATGGTCAGCTTGGGGGGGCCACTGTAAGCGGTCGCGAACGAGGGCATGCCTCAAAACTACTCCCTGTCGTAGAAGCCCGGCACCCAGGTAGCCGGGTGAAGGCACGATGGCAGGCCCCTGGGTACGCAAAATGCCCCGCGGGAGAAGCTGGCTTCTCCCGCGGGGCATCCGCTTGCTTACGCTAGGCCGGGAGGTGGGCGGCGATTTCCGCGGCGGCCTCGGCGCCGTAGGCATGCTTGGCGCGGTCGGCCAGGGCGGCCGCGGTGAGGTCGTACTCCTGGGGGCCGACCACCTCCAGGGCGTGCACCGCCATCAGGTTGCCCAGCTGGATCGCGCGCTCCACCGGGCAGGCCCCACGCCGTGGCGGCGAGGAAGCCCGAGCGGAACGCGTCGCCGGAACCCGTCGGCTCGACGAGCGTCGCGTCCTTGACCGGGCCCGACCACGACCGGGTCGGCGCCCTTGCGCTCGACGCGAGCGCCGGCCGAGCCGAGGGTGATGACCCGCGTCTCCACCCGGTCCAGGATGTCCTCGCTGGTCCAGCCGGTCTTCTGCTCGATGACGGCGGCCTCGTACTCGTTGCAGAACAGGTACGCGGCGCCCTCGATCAGGGTGCGCATCGAGTCGCCGTCGAGGAAGGCGACCTGCTGGGAGAAGTCGGCGGCGAACCTGACGCCCGCGGCGCGGCAGTCGGCGGTGAACCGCTGCATGGCCGCCGGGTCACCGGCGCCGATCACCACCAGGTCGACCGCGTTGGCGTTGGCCAGCGAGATGATGTCGATCTCGCCGTCCTCGCTCATCGCGCCCGGGTAGAACGAGGCGATCTGGTTGCCCGTCTCGTCGTTCGTGGCGGTGAACCGGGCCGTGTGCCTGGTCGCCGACGTGCGCACGCCGGAGACGTCGACGCCGTGCGCCGTCAGCCAGGACGCGTACTCGGCGAAGTCCTGGCCGACGGAGCCGACGAGCAGCGGCCGGAGGCCGAGGCAGCCGAGGCCGTAGGAGATGTTCCCCGCCACGCCGCCGCGCCTGATCTCCAAGTCGCCGACGAGGAACGACACCGAGATCTTGTCCAGCTTCTCGGCGATCAGCGTGTCCGTGAACTTGCCAGCGAACATCATCAGGTGGTCGGTCGCGATCGACCCGGTGACAGCTATCCGCATCGTTGGGGGGCTCTATTCAGCTTTCGTGGGCCTGCCGGCCGCGGGATCAGTGGAAGGAGTCGCCGCAGGCGCAGGAGCCGGTCGCGTTCGGGTTGTCGATCGTGAAGCCCTGCTTCTCGATGGTGTCCACGAAGTCGATCGTGGCGCCCATGAGGTACGGCGCGGACATCTTATCGGTCACCACGCCGACGCCGCCGAACTCCTTGACGACGTCGCCGTCGAACGAGCGCTCGTCGAAGTAGAGCTGGTACTTCAGACCCGAGCAACCGCCCGGCTGCACGGCCACCCGCAGCCGCAGGTCATCCCGGCCCTCCTGGGCGAGCAGCGCGCCGACCTTGCTCGCGGCGGCCTCGGTAAGGCTGATCCCCTGCTGCGTCACTTCGTCCTGAACGGTCATCTGTGACTAGCTCCCGTCTTCGATATGCCCGTGTTGTAGGTATCCGGCGCACGCGCGGCACCGTCGTTCGCTCTTAACTGTATGCATGGCGCAGTCATTCCTGCCAGGCGCAGCCCGACACGCGCGTCATGGCTCACAGGCCTGGGGCGCCCCAGACGGGGAACCAGCGGGTCAGGTCCTGCTCGATCCTCAGGTCGTCGCCGAGCACGCCCTTGACCTGCAGTTCCAGGGCGTTGTCGCGGTTCTGGCCGCTGAGCGGGGCGAACGGGTAGAACGTGCCGCGCTTGTACAGGTAAACGAGCGAGAGGCGGCGGTGATTGTCGTCACTGAAGGCGACCAGCGTGCACAGCAGCTGCGGGCCGAAGCCGCCGTCGACCAGCGCGCTGTTCACCGCGTGCAGGTCGGTGACCAGCGCGTCCATCTCGTCGCTCATGTGGTTGCTGACCAGCCAGGTGTAGCCGTAGGTGTCCTTGGTCACCTCGACCGGCAGGCCGCCGCCCGGCTTGCCGTCGTCCATGTCGAGGAGCTCGAGGACCTCCTTCTGGATGTCGGCGAACGGCTTGCCCTCCGGGGCCCGGAAGCTCACCGAGCCCGAGCCGGTGGGCTTGAAGCCGGTCGCCGCCTCCAGCTGGACCGCGGCGGACGGCAGCCCGAACAGGTCGTCCAGCTTCGGCTGGACGGGCTTCGTCCGGCCGAAGAGCGTGTCGAGGAAGCCCATTACCCGATGCCGCGCGGGTCCGGGCCGACCTGGCCGAGCTCGCTGCTGGATCTTTGCCAGCTGCGCGATCCGCTTGTCCAGGCGACGGGTGGGTGGAGAACAGGGCCGACAGGCTCGCGCCGCCGCCACCGCCGACCGCCGCGGGTCAGCCTCATCGCCGGGGCGAAGTAGAAGGCGTTGAGCGGCTCGGCGGCTGCGCAGGTCCTGGGTCGGTATCCGGTTCATCCCCTGGCTGACCTTCGTCAGCGCGGAGATCAGGGCGCTCGGGTTCTGGGTGAGCAGCGCGCCGCTGCGGTCGGCGGCCAGCTCCCGGTACCGGGACAGCAGCCTGATCAGCAGGAAGCTGATCGCGTACACGACGCTGGAGGCGAGCATGATCAGCGGGATCAGCAGGGCCGCCTGGCTGTTGTTGCCGCCGCCGCGCCGGCCGCCGCCGAACAGCTCGGAGTAGAACGCGAACCGCACGAGCAGGCCCGCCACGATCGCCAGCAGGCTGGCGTAGGTCATGACCTGGACGTCCTTGTGGGCCACGTGGCTCAGCTCGTGCGCGAGGACGCCCTCGAGCTCCTCGTCGGTCAGCCCGCTGCTGGTTCAGCAGGCCCTCGGTGACGCACAGCACCGAGTTCTTGCTGTTGCGGCCGGTCGCGAAGGCGTTCGGCAGCTGGGTGGGGGCGATCGCGACCCGGGGCTTGTCCATGTCCGCGAGCGCGCAGAGCCGGTCCACGATGCCGTGCAGCTCCGGCGCCTCGCTGCGGGGAGACCTCGCGGGCGCCCGCCGCGGCCAGGGCGATCTTGTCGCTGTAGAACAGCGAGATGAACGCGGAGCCGCCGCCGAAGACCAGCGCCACCAGGATGATCGCGGCGGCGCTCGCGTGCGCGGCGGTCATGATGCCGATGATCAGGGCGACGAACGCGACAAAGACCAGGCCGAGGAGGAACATCGTCGCGGTCATCCGGACGGTCAGGCCCCGGTCGGGCGCATACCTCGTACGCGTCGCCATAACGCACCTCCGATCACGCCAGGTTCGCGACTTGTCTGCTTTGTCGCGGTGTGCCTGGTTGTCAATGCAATCTATCCGAAGAACGTTGCGGGATAGCTGAATCCTTCCGCTGCACTGCCTGAAGGCGCAAGAAACGGTTCTGCCCACGGCGAATCCCGTGGATTCGCCGTGGGCAGCCGTGAGCCAGCGGCATGCGCGTTGCTGTTTACGGCAGGCCGATCGAGTCGCCGGGGATCGTGCCGTCCGCGAGGAGCTTGCGCACCTCGTCGACGGTGGCGTCCGAGAAGGGCAGGATGTAGTCCGCCGTCACGATCTCGTCCTCCGCCACCGGCGCCCCGCCGTGCGGACCAGGGCCACGGCGGCGTGCAGGGTGGCGCTGAAACGCCGCCTCCGCGTCGTCGCGGACGGCCGCGTCGAGGTCCTTGTCAAGCGCGGTCAGCTTCACGGCGGCGTCCTCGTCGACGCGGAACTGGCCCTCGCCGAGGATTCGCACGATCACGCGCCATCACCCGCCTGCTGGTCGGCCGGTGCGGCCTCCTGACCGGCCGCAGCGGTGCCGTTGCCCTCGATCTGCTTGGGCGCGTTCGCGGCGATCTCGCCCTTCATCCGCGCGAGCTCGGAGTCGACGTCGCTGCTGGCGCCGATCTTGTCGAGCTCCGCCTGGATGTAGTCCTGGTTCCGCCGCCCACGTGGTCCTCCAGCGCACCGGAGGCGAGCAGCTCGTCGATCGCGCCGGCCCTGCGCCTGCATCTGCGCGGTCTTGTCCTCGGCGCGCTGGATGGCGAGGCCGACGTCGCCCATTTCCTCGGAAATGCCGGAGAAGGCCTCGTTGATGCGGGTCTGCGCCTCGGCCGCGGTGTACGTCGCCTTGATGGTCTCCTTCCGCGTGCGGAAGGCCTGCACCTTGGCGTCGAGCCGCTGCGAGGCGAGGGTCAGCTTCTCCTCCTGCTCCTGCAGGTTGGCGAACTGGCTCTCCAGGTCGGCGTACTGGCGTCTGCAGCTGCGCCTTGTTCTGCAGCGCGGCCCGCGCCAGGTCCTCACGGCCCTTGCTGAGCGCGTCCCGCGCCTGGACGTCGCGCTTGTTGATCTCCTTCTGCAGGGAGTTCATCTGGAGCTCGACGCGCTTGCGCGACGTGGCGACGTCCGCGACCCCGCGCCGCACCCGGGTCAGCATCTCGACCTGCTGCTTGTAGGAATAGTCGAGGGTCTCGCGTGGGTCTTCCATCCGGTCCAGCGCCTTGTCGGCCTTGGCCCGGAATATCAGCGAGACTCGCTTCATCACGCTCATAGACGCGGCCGTCCCCTTCGTTTAACCTGAGCGCCGCCCCCCGGGCGGCAGGTCGCCACCGGGCGACGGCTAATTGCCGCCGGCTCACCGCAATCAACCCTACGCGCTGCTGCGAGTAGTAGCCACTTATCCTGGCTTGTATCCCCCGCCGGGGACGCGCCCAAATCAGCCGGATGGCGATTGGGCCGGCATCTACCGTTAAGCTATCCCCGTGTTCCGACGCAGCAGCAGCGACGGAGCGACCGACGGCAAGGCCCAGGGTTCCCAGGGCGCGCAGACCCCGGAAGCTCCGGCTAAGAGCAAGCCAGCCGCCGAGGCCGGCAAGGGCAGGCCCACGCCCAAACGCAGTGCGGCCGAGTCCAACCGGTACCGGACCCTGACCGGCTCCACCACCAGCGGCCGCGGCAAGCCCGCGCCCGCCGCCCCCGGGCGCAAGCTCACGCCAGAAGAGAAGACCAGGGCGCGCGACGACCGCAGCAAGCAGCTGCAGGCCATGCGGCGCGGCGAGGAGTGGGCGCTCGGCCCCCGTGACCGCGGCCCGGCCAAGAAGCTGGCCAGGGACTACGTCGACGCCCACCGGCGCCCGATGGAGTTCTACATGTACGCGCTGATCATCTTGATCATCGCGCTCTTCGCGGGCAGGTCGCACTCGGGCGCTCGGCGAACTACATGCAGCTCTTCCTCCTCGTGATCATCGCGATCATCGCCGTGGACGCCTACTTCCTGCGCCGGTCCATCATGAAGGTGGTGCACGAGCGCCTGCCGGGCGAGTCGACGCGGGGCCTGGCGTTCTACGCCATCATGCGGGCGCTGCAGCTGCGCCGCTTCCGCACGCCCGCGCCCAGGCTCAAGCCGGGCGACGAC
This sequence comes from uncultured Actinomycetota bacterium, assembly GCA_963850115.1. Lineage (GTDB taxonomy): Bacteria > Actinomycetota > Actinomycetes > Streptosporangiales > Streptosporangiaceae > Trebonia. The sequence goes on along the minus strand of CAWKKG010000010.1, from coordinate 44,907 downwards.
TTCTAGCCCGGAGCCGTTTCCGCGGTTCACTCTCGAAGATCTTGGATCGTTAGGCACGCGATAGCGTGGTCAGCGATCCAAGATCTTTTTTCTGTTCACCCCTCCCGGCGCCACTGTCATGAAATATCCGGACATCGGCGGTGGCGGCTCGGCGGCGGCAGTGGCGGCGGAGCGGGCGCAGTTCCCGGATGCAGAGGCGGGGCACCGCGGCGGGGCGGCGGCGTCGCCACGGCGGCTAGCCCGGTCCGGAGTGGGCCCCGGCGGTTAGCCCTCGGGGTGGAGGGACATCGGGCCGTACTGCTTGCGGGTGTCATCGAAGAGCGTCACCTGGTCGACGCCGCTGTCCAGCAACTCGCGCCAGTTCTCGCCCAGCCAGCTCTCGGCGTCCCCCTGGTTGGCGAAGATGGCCTCCTGCAGGCCCGCGCCGCTCACCACAGCGCCGTCCGCCTTTTCGTACCGCCACGTCCAGGGCATCGCGCCGTGCCTCCTTCTCGCCGTTGCGTCATGCGAGATTAGCAGTCGCCGACGAGAAGAGACGACCCCGTACCAGGGATTCACTCGGCAGCCCGCTTCGGCGGGAGATGCCCGGTTAAGCCGGGGGCGCGCCCGGGCCAGACAGCCGGGACGCGCGGCGCCGCTTGGTCAGCGGCACGAATCCGCCTTTAACCGCCTGGTCCGGCTTTCCCCTCCTCAAGTCGGTTCAGGCGGTTAAGAGCGGCGAGTTCAGGCGCAGAACAGGATCGCCCAGACCGCCTTGCCGCGGCCGGCGACCGGGGACCAGCCCCAGACGTCGCTCAATGCGTCCACCATCTGCAGGCCACGGCCGGACTCCTCGATCGAGGCCGGCGCCTTGAGTACCGGGGCCGAGTCCGACGGGTCGAGAACGGCACAGATCACTTCGCCGGTGCGGCGGAAGAGGCGCAGCCCCAGGTTCTCCGCCGCCTGCTTGCGTGACAGCTCGCCCGCGGCGGCCGCGTGCGTGACCGCGTTCGCGACGAACTCGCCGACGATGGCCTCCGCGTCCTCCGCCAGGAATGCCAGGCCCCAGTCGCGCAGCGTGTTTCTTGTCAGGCGGCGTGCCGCCCTGGCCGACTGCGGGCCGCGGGACAGCGGGCACACCGACCGCCGACGGCGAGTCCCACCAGTCCGCGGGCATCCGCATCATCCGCGGCCGCCGGGGAGCCGGCGTCGTCCGCGCTGACAAGTCGAGCGGCTGCCTGGCCGACGGGTGTACCCGCGTCCTAGTAGGCAGCGTGTCCAGTTGGTGCAGACTCATCACGACCCCGAGGTGCGTCTGGCGTCATCCGGGTGATTGACGCAGCACCCATCCTGCCGCATCAGCGCATGCACCTGCAAGGCCAACTGCACGATCAATATGCACGTGCAGGCTACCTTTGCGTTCTCGCGCCCCTGATTTGTCCCACTACCACAAGAACCACGATCGCGATTGTGACCCAGAGCCCATATTTCGACACTTCCTCGGCCACGGAGACGGCGTGCTGGCCCAGCGCGTACCCGAGGCCGGCCAGCAGCGCCGGCCCAGGCAGAGCGTCCCGATCGCGTCGAGTACCAGGAACGTCACCCAGCTCATCCCGGTCCAGCCCGGCCATCGCGTAGATGATTGCGCTCGGGATTGGCAGGAAGTTCGCGACGATTACCGCCGGCCAGGAGAACCAGCGGCCCCAGCGGTTCACCCGCGCTACGAGCTTCTGCCCGCGCCTGCGCTGCCGCTCGCTGCGCCCGGCGAAGAGATTGATGACCCGCTCGCCCCACAGCCGGCCTGCCCACCAGTAGATGATGTCGAACTTCATCAGGCCGGGGATCGACGCGAGCAGCACGACGAAGAGCGTGCCGTGCCCCACCCGCGCGAACGCCGCGGCGGACACGATCGCCTCGGTCGACCCGTTCAGCAGTTCGCTGATCACCGGGTGCGTGCCGACCAGGCTGGCCCGCCACGGCAGGATGGCCAGGTAGTACAGGCCGCTGAGGGTGATCGCCGCCCAGCACGCGATGTCGACCCGGCGCGGCTTGCCCTCCCAGGGAAGCCGGGGATCGCTCCACGGGTCTACGGGCTTTGCCTGCTCCGCCCCCGCCTGAGGCTCGGCGGCGTCCGGCTCCCCGCCGGCCGCGCGTTCTCCGGCAGGCGCTTCTCCAGCAGACACGGGTCCTCCAGCAGACACGGGGGGCGCGGGTGCCTCCCCCGCTGTCGGCTGCTCGCTCACGGAGTTACGTTATCCGCGGGGCGTGCTAGATCACAAACGTATCAACGCATTCGCAAGGGAGGCGTCGTGGCGAGCGGAGACGGTCACCTGGGCGGCGGGCGGGCCGTCCCGCAGGAAACGACCGGGGGCGCCGGCGCCGGCCCGGCAGCGGGCATCTGGGCGCCGCAGACCGCCGCCCGGATGGCCGCCGCCGCGCGGGGGCTCATCGGGGCGGCGAGCGAGGAGCAACCAGTCGTTCTGAATCCCGGATTTGATGCCTTTGACCTTGAGTCACCGCGCAGGCACTGGACGTACCTGCCCGAGCTCGAACGTCCCGGGCTGCCGCTGCGGGCGATGACCGACGCGCAGCGCAAGCTCGCGCACGAGCTGATCACCGCGTCCGTGTCCATGGAGGGGTACGCGAAGGTCGTCTCGATCATGGCGATGGAGCACGTGCGGCGGGCGCTGACCCTGGTGTCGGCGCCGGAGATAGCGCACCTGTTTGACCCAGAACGCTACTGTTTCCGGATATTTGGCGATCCGGAGCGCGCCGGGCGCGCCGGCGCCGTGGGGGTGGCAGCTGGCCGGGCACCACGTGGTGCTGAACTTCACCGTGGCCGGCGGCTACGTCTCCGGCACGCCGTGCATGCTCGGGTCCGTGCCCGCGTCCTACGGCGCGCTCAGCCCGCTCGGGCACGAGGAGGCGGACGGGTTCGACTTCGTGAACCGGCTGTCGGCCGAGCAGCGCGCGCGGGCCGTCATCTGGCACCGGCCGCCGCCGGACTTCGCGACGCGGATCGTGCCGCGCATCGGCGAGGTCGAGCTTCCCGACCACGTGTTCCCGCCGGAGCCCGGCTACCGGATCTCCGACGAGGAGCGGCAGGCGCTGGCGTACGTGCGGTCTGGGCCGCGCGGCATCGGCGGCGCCGACCTGACGGCCGAGCAGCTCTTCGCGCTCGTCGACCTCGTGGCGCGGTTCGCCGGGCGGCTGCCCGCGGAGGTGGCCGAGGCGGAGATGCGGCGGGTGGACGCCGCGGGAGCGGAGAACCTGTGGTTCGCCTGGGCCGGGTCCACCGAACGGGGGGACCGGCACTACTTCCGCGTCCAGGGCCCGGGGCTGCTGATCGAGCACGACAACACCCAGGGCGGCGGCAACCACGTGCACTCGGTGTGGCGGGTGCCTGGCGGCGACTTCGGTGACGACCTCCTCGCGGCCCACTACCGCGCGGAAAAGCACTAGCAGCGCCGCGCTGCGCTGCGCGCTTCTTGCTGTTATCCGGCCTCCGGGCAGGCTGCGCGAAGATAGTGGATAGAAATACACGCCATAGGGTGCACAAGTATCCACTATCTTCGCCGAGGCCGGGCCGACGGTACACTTCTTGCTGTTATCCAGACGGGCGGGCGGCGGGCCGCTCGGGAGCGGGGTAGTTGGCGGCCCCAGCCAACCGCAACTACTCCCCGCCGGTAACGCGGCGCCGGTCCTTGACGCGGCGGCTAGCGCTTTTCCATCTCGAGGAAGTCACGCTCGGCGGGGCCGGTGTAGACCTGACGCGGGCGGGCGATCTTGGTCGCCGGGTCGTGGACCATCTCGCGGTAGTGCGCGATCCAGCCGGGCAGCCGGCCGATCGCGAACAGCACGGTGAACATCTTGGTCGGGAAGCCCATCGCCCGGTAGATCAGGCCGGTGTAGAAGTCGACGTTCGGGTACAGCCTGCGGCTGATGAAGTAGTCGTCGGACAGGGCCACCTCCTCCAGCTGGGTGGCCAGGTCGAGCAGGTGGTCGTTCGGCGCGAGCTTGGTGAGCAGCCGGTCCGCGGTGCCCTTGACGATCCGGGCCCGCGGGTCGTAGTTCTTGTAGACCCGGTGGCCGAAGCCCATCAGCTTGACGCCGGGCTCCTTGTTCTTCACCCGGTTAACGTAGGCGTTGACGTCGCCGCCCTGGTCGCGGATGTCCTCGAGCATTTCGAGCACGGCCGCGTTCGCGCCGCCGTGCAGCGGGCCGAACAGGGCCATGATGCCGGCCGAGATGCTCGCGAAGAGGTTGGCCTCGCTTGAGCCGACGACGCGGACCGTGGAGGTGGAGCAGTTCTGCTCGTGGTCGGCGTGCAGGACGAACAGCATGTCCAGGGCCTTGGCGACTTCCGGGTCGATCTCGTACGGCTCGGCCGGGAGGCCGAAGCAGAGCCGCAGGAAGTTCTCTACGTAGCTCAGCGAGTTGTCCGGGTAGAGCAGCGGCTGGCCGACCGACTTCTTGTGCGCGTACGCGGCCAGGGTCGGCACCTTGGCGAGCAGCCGGATGGTGGACAGCTGCACGTTCGGCTCGTCGAACGGGTTGAGGTTGTCCTGGTAGAAGGTTGACAGCGCCGAGACGGCGCTGGACAGGACGGGCATCGGGTGAGCGTCGCGGGGGAAGCCGTCGAAGAACCGCTTCAGGTCCTCGTCGAGCAGGGTGTGCCTGGTGATCTGCTGGGTGAAGTCCTTCAGCTGCTGCTTCCGTCGGGAGCTCGCCGTGGATCAGCAGGTAGCTGACCTCGAGGAAGGACGCCTTCTCGGCCAGCTGCTCGATCGGGTAGCCGCGGTAGCGGAGGATTCCCGCGTCACCGTCGATATAGGTGATCTCCGATGAGCAGGCGGCCGTGTTGACGAAGCCGGGGTCGAGCGTGACCATTCCGGTGGTCGACAGCAGCTTCGTCACCTCGATTCCCGCCGAACCCTCGGTGGCGGTCTTGACCGGCAGGTCGAGTTCGCTTCCGTCGCCGTAGTGAAGCGCCACTTTCCCATTGCCGGACGATGCTTCGGGCATTCGCGTCCCTTTCACGCTCTTGCACGGGACGCGCGCGTGATGAGCGGCCGGGATCGCCGACCGCGGCACCGCCCCGTTGGGGTCCTGAGGTCTTATACCCGTACGCTAGTCGGCCTCATGCACGGGTGAAACCACGAGGACGTGGGACAACCGTCACAGTGTCGCCCGGGGGGACGACCCCCGTACCTCCGGCGGGCCCGGCAACGCGTCACCGGGCCGGCGGCTTGTTGGTTAATGGTGCGGATGACCGGTTAACTGATCATATGATCCCAGTCTCAGGGCGCCCGGGCGGCGCGCGCTTGATCGGCTTACGATGCGGGCATGAGGTTCGCCATCGCTATTCCGCAGATCTACGCCGACGGCTCGTTCTCTCCCGACGGCTTCCGCGCCTACCTCGCGCGGGCCGAGGAGCTCGGCGTCTTCGAGAGCGCCTGGACGCAGGAATCGCCGCTCAGCCGGCAGCCGCAGCTGGCACCGCTCGAGGCCATGACCTACGCGGCGGCGTGCACGACGTCGCTGCGGCTCGGCTGCACGGTCTTCGTCACGACCCTGCACAGCCCGGTCCACCTGGCCAGGGCCATCGCCTCGCTTGACCAGATGTCCGGCGGCCGGGTGGAGATCGGCGTCGGTTCCGGCGGGCCGCGGCGGCCGTTCGGGGCGTTCGGCTTCTCCGGTGACCGCTACCTGGCGCGGTTCACCGAGGGCCTGGCGCTGATGAAGGAACTCTGGACGTCGCCTTCGGTGACCTTCGACGGTGAGTTCTTCCAGCTTTCCGGCCTCCCGATGGAGCCCAAGCCGTTCCAGAAGCCGTATCCCCGGCTGTGGTTCGGCGGAGCGGCCGAGGCCGCCGTGCGGCGCGGGGTCGGGCTGTGCGACGGGTTCTTCGGCGCCGGCTCGTCGACGACTTCGGCATTCGCCGCCCAGGTGGCCGTGGTGCGGGACGAGCTGGCGGCTTCCGGGCGGTCCACCGGGTTCGGACCCGGCGAGTTCCCGGTCGCGAAGCGGGTCTACCTCGGGATCGACTCCGACGGCGCCCGGGCGCGCGAGCGGATGAACGCGGCGCTCGCCGGGATGTACGGGCAGCGGGTGCCGGCGATCGAGGCGGCCGCGGTCACGGGCACGGTTGCCGAGTGCGTGGCCGGCGTGCGCGCGGTCATCGACGCGGGCGCGGAGCTGATCTTGTTCACGGCGCTGTACGACCTGCCCGAGCACATGGAGCAGATCGCGGCGGAGATCATCCCGGCGCTCGGCTGAGCCGGTGCGGGTACTTTGTCGGCTGCTTCGCTAGCTGCTTCGTCTAGCTGCTTCGTTAGCTGCTCAGCGGGTGCCAGACCGTCTTGGTTTCCAGGGTGGCGAACATGCGCTCAAGGCCTGGCTCGACGCTCCAGTCGGGGTTCGGCGAAGCGGACCACGCGCTTAAGGTTGCCCGCCGCGGCCACCGCGAGGTCGTCGGCGAGCGCGCCGGGAGCGCCGGCCAGGTCGATCGCGTTCACGTCCTGGTGGGCGGCCAGCCAGGGCGAGATCTCGGCCACCTCGCCGGTGAGCACGTTCACCACGCCCACGGGCAACTCCGCGGCGGCCAGGGCCTCGGCGAAGGCAACGGCGAGCAGCGGGTAGCGCTCGCTGGCGACGAGCACGGCCGTGTTGCCGCTGACGATCGCGGGCGCGAGCACGCTGACCAGGCCAAGCAGGGCGCTGTCCTGCGGCGCGAGCACGGCCGTCACGCCGACGGGCTCAGGCAGCGAGACGGTGCCGAACGGTCCCGTCACCGGGTTCACGGTGCCGCGCACCTGGGTTATCTTGTCCGCCCAGCCCGCGTACCAGGTCCAGCGGTCCACCGCGGCGTCCACCTCGGCGTAGGCCGCGTCGGGCGAGCCGCCGGTGGCCCGGCGGACCTGGGCGGCGAACGGGGCGCGGTGCCCCTCGATGACCTCGGCGACCCGGTAGAGCGTCTGGCCCCGGTCGTAGCCCGCCGCGCGCGACCACTCGGGGAACGCGGCGCGGGCCGCTACTACGGCGTCGCGGGCGTCCCGGCCCGCGGCGAGCGCGGCGCTGGCGAGGAAGGACCCGTCCGCCCCGTGCACGTCGAACGTGCGGCCGCTCGCCGCGCGCTGGAAGGTGCCGCCGATGTAGAGCCGGTGGGTCGTGCGCGGGGTGGCGCGGAGGCGGCTCGGTGATCGCGGCGGGACGTCCAGCGCGCGGGGACTGACATTTCCGAAATATCGGTTATGTCAGACATCGGGGACCCCGATGCCCGGCAGGTCAAGGTAGGCCTCGAGGCCGTGCCTGCCGCCCTCCCGGCCCAGCCCGGACTCCTGGAAGCCGCCGAAGGGCACTCCCGGGTCAAGCCCGCCGAACGAGTTCACCCAGACGACCCCGGCCCGCAGCCGCGCGGCCAGCCGCGCGCTCAGCGCGCCCTGCCGCGTCCAGACCCCGGCCGACAGCCCGTACCTGGAGCGGTTGGTCCGCTCGACTACCTCGTCGGGGGTGGTGAACGACGACACGGTGAGCACCGGCCAGGAAAGCTCCTCCCGGCGATGCGGTGCTCCTCGGACACCGTGGTGAACATCGTCGGCGGAAACCAGAACCCGCGGTCGGGCGGCGTGTGCGGCGCCGACCAGCGCACCGCGCCCTCCGCCTCCCCGGAGCGGGCGAGCTCGGTGATCTTGTCGCGCTGGCTCTCGGAGTTGACCGCGCCGATGTCCGTGCCCTCGTCGAGCGGGTCGCCGGACCGCAGCGCGGACATCCGGCACTTGACGGCGCTGACCAGGTCGTCGAGCACGCTCTCCTGGACGAACACCCGCGAGCTCGCGCAGCAGGCGTGGCCCTGGCGGACGAAGACGCCCTCGACGATCCCCTGCGCCGCCGCGTCGATGTCGGCGTCCGCGCACACGATGTTCGCCGACGTGCCGCCGAGCTCGAGCGTGAGCCGCTTGCCCCACAACGCCGCGGACTTCGCGATCTCCCGGCCGACCTCGGGTGAACCGGTGAACGCCACCTTGTCGATCCCGGGGTGGCCCGCGACGAGCTGGCCGGCCAGGCCGTCGCCCGTCACGATGTTGACCACGCCGGGCGGCAGGCCCGCGTCGGCGCAGATCTCCGCGAACGCGAGCGCGGTCAGCGGCGTGGTCTCCGCCGGCTTCAGGACTACCGTGTTCCCGCAGGCCAGCGCCGGGGCGATCTTCCACGCGAGCATCAGCAGCGGCGAGCTCCAGCCGATGACCTGGCCGACGACGCCGAGCGGCCGGGCCGGGGCGGCCGCCGCTGACCCGAAGCCGGCGTAGGCGAGCTTGTCGGCCCAGCCGGCGTGGTAGAAGAAGTGCGCCGTCGCCAGCGGCAGGTCCACGTCGCGGGTCTGCCTGATCGGCTTGCCGCTGTCCAGCGACTCGAGTACGGCGAGATCGGCGGCCCGCTCCCGCATGAGGCGCGCGATCCTGCAGCAGGTACCTGGCCCGTTCCCGGCCCGGCATCATCGACCAGACTCGCTCGTAGGCCTGTCTCGCGGCGGCGACCGCCCGGTCCACGTCCTCCGTCGTCCCGTGCGTCACCTCGGCGAGAACTTCCTCGGTGGCAGGCGAGATCGTCTTGAACACCGAGGAGCCGGACACGAACGAGCCGCCGATGAACAGCCCGTACGAGCCGCGCAGCGCTACCCGTGAGCCGCCCTCGGGGGCCGCATCGCATGAAAACCGCATAACTTCAAACCCTCAGTCCACCGTCAGGTAGTCGGGCGGGCTTGACCCCGACCTGCCGTCGCGGGCAGTTGTCTTGCGGGGAGGATCCCCGTTACCCCCCGTGTCCGGCCGGAGCGGGCTCGACAGCAAAGCCGCAATGCTATCGGACCTGCGCCGAACGGACGAAATTTGTTTTCTTCTTGGAGACCCTCCGGTCCCCGGGCGTACTCCTTGTGAAACGACGCTGGCATCTAACGACTAGTGTGACCGGAAGCGTAGCAGCGGCCGACGACGCGATGACGGGGGTCTGCCCGAAGTCCATGTTGACCAGCGGCGCAGTGTCCCCCGGGGGCGCCCCCGGACCCCCGGCTGTCCGCGGGAAGGTCTACCGCCGTGGGTCCTCAGCTCCGGAGCGCGGCCTCGATGACCCGCCCGAAGGCGAGCACCCGTTCCTCGGTCGCCGCGATGACCTGCATCGACGCGATCCTGCCGTCGGGCGTGGGCACCGGCAGGGCGAGAGCGGGGAGGCCGGCCAGGTTGACCGGCGCGGTCAGCGCCGTCAGCGGAAACCCGTGCTCGCCGAGCAGCGGGGGCTGGCGCAGCAGCGTGGGGAGGACGAGCACGGGGAAGTCGGCGAGCAGCGCCTCGAACGTGCCGCGCACCGCCGCCCGCGTGCGTTCCGCGGTGAGCCGGTCGGCCGGCGTGAGCCGGGCGCCGCGCTCCAGGTTGCGCCGCACGCTCGGGCTCAACTGCCGCAGGTAGGGCATCAGGTAGGCGTTGGACCTGAACCCCTCGGCGTCGATGATCACCCCGATGGCGCTGATCGCCGCGTCCGCGTCCCACCCGGGCACGCGGGTCGCCGCGACGCCGGCCGCGTCAAGGGCCCGGTCGACGGCCGCCTCGATCTCCGGGTCGGCGGCGTCGGAGTCGCCCACCGTGACCCGCCCCGCGACCATCGGGCCAGGCGCGTCGGGCATCCGGAACGCGGGCTCGACCAGGCGCATCCCGAGTTCGACCGCCGCGACGTCCGCGCCGAGCGGTCCCACGGTGTCCAGGGACGGCGCGAGCGGGTAGACGCCCTTCACCGGGACCCGCCCGTGAGTGGTCTTCAGGCCGACCACGCCGCAGCAGGCCGCGGGGACCCGGACCGATCCGCCGGTATCGGTCCCGAACGCCACGTCCGCCTCCCCCGTGGCGATCGCCACCGCGGACCCGCTTGACGAGCCGCCGGGGAGCCGCCGGGGATCGCGCGGGTTGACCGGCGTGCCCGCCCAGTGGTTGATACCGCTCGCCGACCAGCACAGCTCGGTCAGGCTGGCCTTGCCGACGATCCTGCGCGCCCCCCTCCCGGGCGGACGCCACGACCGACGCATCGGTATGGGCACGTTCGGCCATCTCGGCGACGACCGGGCATCCCGCCGTCGTCGGCAGCCCCGCCACGTCGATGCAGTCCTTGACCGCGAGCCGGGGGCCGGCGTCACTGCCGTCCGCATCACCAGGGATGCGGATCACCCAGGTACCCATCCCCTCATGATCACCCGGTTAGCTGAAAATAAAATAAACAAACGTCCATGCGCGCCCCCCTAATGCGCAAATGTGCGGGCATCCGCCGTGCCCAGTGCTCTGACGGCGAGATCGCACGCGTGATCGCACGGGGAGCGGCTGGCCAGAGCGAGGCTAGACTTCGGCGCATGCGGTCGGCCAGGGTTGCGGTTGTGCTCGATGTGTGCTGCGTGCTGATCTTCGTGGTCATCGGGCGGGCGAGCCACACCAAGGGCGAGTCCCTCGCGGGGATCGCGTCGACCTCTTGGCCGTTCCTGTGCGGCCTCGCCCTTGGCTGGGCCGCCTCCCGGGCCTGGCGCCGCCCGCTGGCGCTGCGCCCCGCCGGGCTTGCCGTCTGGCTCTGCACGGTCGCGCTCGGCATGATCCTGCGGGTCGTCGCCGGCCAGGGCACGGCGGTCGCGTTCATCCTCGTGGCGCTGGTGTTCCTCGGCCTGTTCCTGCTCGGCTGGCGCGTGCTGGCCCGCCTCGTCACGCGCTCGGCCGCGCCGGGGGCCTCAAGCCGACCGGGCATGCCCGCCCGCGGCTAGGAGGCCGCCGGCCCCGCGCCCTCCCCCGCGCCTTCGAGGCAGAACTCGTTTCCCTCGGGATCGGCGAGGACGAGCCAGCTCACCCCGGGCGGCTGGTCGCCCGTCACGGTAGCGCCGAGGCTGAGCAGCCGGCGCAGTTCCGCTCGCGAATCGTCGCCGGGCGGTACCAGGTCCAGGTGAACCCGGTTCTTGGCCGTCTTCGGCTCGGGAACCGTGGTGAAGTAGAGCCCGGGCGCGCTCTCGCCCGGCGGCGCGACCGCGTACTCGACGTGGCCGGGCGTCGCGTCGCGCTCCTGCGCGGCCCAGCCGGTGACCGCCGCCCAGAACAGGGCCTGAGCCCGCGCGTCGGCGCAGTCGAAGGTGATGTTGAGGATGCTCGCGTGCATGTGGTGCTCCGCTTTCGTCGCGGGCGCCCCCTCAGCGGACGTCAGGCGCTGGCCGGAGGCGCGAACGGTTCACTTGCCATCGATTCGCACCCCCTTTCCACGGGCTAACCTGACGGGACGTCAGCGGCAGCATCTCATGCCCGGCCGTGAAAGACGACCCAATTATCCGGTCCCGCCGACCCCAGCAGCAGGCAATTCCGGCAATTCGCGCTTAGGGCGGGGTGAGGCTTGGGCGGCCCGGGCAGCCACGGGACACTTTGCCGCCCTTTGCCAGATTTGCCCGCCTGTGATTATCAGGTAAATGAAGGGCTCCGCTTCCGCGCTCGCGCCCGTTCTACCCGGAATGTCCGGGCTGGTTTCATGATTGTGTGAGTCCCGGAGCGCGTATGGCGCGCGAAATTCACACGTAATGGCGGGCAAGGGCGCGGCAGCGGTGCCTCCGTCAGGGCAGTCCCGACGGGCGCAGGCCCGCCACCAAGCGCCGCTAGGCCGAGGCGAAGACCGGGGACTGGAGGCGGCCGGCGGCGGCCTGCGGGCGGCCCGCGTCGAAGCCGCCGGTGACGCTGGCGATCTCGGCCAGCTCGTAGCTGCTGAGCACCTCGATGGAGAGCTCGTGCAGGCGGCGGGTCTTCGCCGCGCAGCAGTCAGCGAGCAGGGTGACGGGGAAGTCCCGCATGAACGCCGAGCGCGCGGTCGTCTCCACGCAGATGTTGGTGACCACGCCGCAGATCATCAGCGCCGTGACGTTGAGGCCGCGCAGCAGCGGCTCGAGCGACGTCCACTGGAACGCGTCGAAGCGGACCTTGTCCACGACGAGGTCATCGGGGGCGCAGCCGAGTTCGTCGCACACGTCGGCATCCCAGGTGCCGGCCGCCAGGCCGGCGACGCCGGCCAGCTCCGGGCTGTTCCTGACCAGCGCCGCGCCCTCGTCCGGCCGTCCGGGCCGGTACACGTGCCTGGTGAACACGACGGGGATGGCCGCCGCCCGCGCCTGGCCGACCGCGACCGCCGCGTTGGCCACGGCTTCCATCGCGCCATCAAGGCCGCGGCCGATCCTCGGGAACGACCCTTCCGGGTGGCAGAACCCGTTCTGCATGTCCACCACGAGCAGTGCGTATCGTTCGTTGTCCATGGGGCTCGGCTCCTTCCGCGCGTCGCCCCAACCTAACACCCGGCCGGCGAAGGGCGTATCGCCCCAGGAATCGGGACACGATCGGCGGCAGCCCGCTGGTGACGGCAGCGTGGGTGCCGGTCAGCGGGAGTCCGACTCTGATCCTGGCGACAGGGCGGCGGCACCCACTGCCGGCGGGGCCGGAAGCGCCCTGCGGGCCGGCGCGCTCAGCCGCGGGCGCTGCCCTGGGCCGAGGGGAATCGCTTCGGCGCCGGGCGCCGCCAGTGCCCGGCGCTCCTCGCCCGCCTCTGGTGGCGGCTCGGGCCCAGGTCCCTGGCCGTCCGGCGCTGGCTGGACCACTGGACCTGGCTTCCCGTTGGGCCCGGCTTGCCCGTCCGGGCTGGCCTTGCCTTCGGGCTCGGACGCGGCCGTCGGCTCGGCCGCGGGCTCGGGCGGTGGCGGTGGCGCGGCGCCGACCGCGGAGTCGAAGGCGGCCCGGAGCTTGGCCAGTTCTCCCGCCGAGTCGGTGAACCAGGCGGTCGACCACAGGCGGTGGACGCGCCAGCCGAGGCGCTCCAGGTGCTCCTTGCGCAGGCGGTCCCGGTCCCGCACGCTGCCCGAGTCGCGGTAGCCGGCGCCATCGGCCTCGATGGCAAGGATCATCCGCGACGGGTCGTCGGGGTGGGCCGCGGCGAAGTCGACCCGGTAGCCCCCGACGCCGTACTGCGGGACGACCGTGATGCCAAGCTCCGCGAGCCTGGCGGCGACGTCGGCGTGGAACGCGCCGGCCTCGCCAGGGCCGTCCGCGCGCGTAGCCGGCGGCGCTGTCGCCCGGGGACTGGCCGCGCGCCCTGCGGGTAGCCCGCCGCCGCGACGTGGACGCCGCCGGCCCGCGCGTACTCCAGGTACTCCGCGAGCAGGCGGGCACCCGGAGCGGTGAGCCGTGACGGATCGACGTCGTGGCTGGAGAACGAGCTGACCACGGTCAGGCGGCGGCGCGCGCGGGTCGCCGCGACGTTCAGCCTGCGCTCGCCGCCGTCCCTGAGCAGCGGCCCCCACTGGTACCGCATCCGCCCGTCCGGGTGCTTGCCGTAGCCGACGGAGATGATGATCGCGTCCCGCTCGTCGCCCTGCACCCGTTCCAGGTTCTTGACGAAGAAGGGCTCGGGCACGTCTTCCGCGAAGAACGCGCTCCAGGTCACGGTCCGCGTCGCGGGAAAGCACGGCCCGCAGCGCGACGTCGACGCGCTCCGCGTGCTTGGCGCCCAGGGCGATCACCCCGAGTGACTCGCCTGGCCTGGTCCTCGCGTGCTCCAGGATGAGCCGGACCACCTCGGTGACCTCGGCCGCCACCCCGTCACCGGGCCCGCTCGCGTCCTGCCCGACCACCACGTGACGGAGCACGTCGTCGCGGGCGACGCCGGGGAACGTGGTCAGCGCGCCGCCGTAGATCCGCTCGTTCGAGAACGCTACGAGGCGCTCGTCACGGCTGCGGTAGTGCCAGGTCAGCGGGCAGGTCGGGAGCAGCGGGCGGAGGGCGTCGAGCACCGACTCGAACCCGGCGCGCAGCGAGACCAGCCCCTCGTCCGGGTCATCGTCGTCACCGGGGTCGCCCGGGTCGATCTGGTGGAAGAAGCTGGTCGGCGGCAGTTGCCGGTCGTCGCCCGCCACCACCACCTGGTGCGCCCTGATCATCGACCCGATCGCGTCGGCGGGCACCACCTGGCTGGCCTCGTCGAAGATCACCACGTCGAAGAGCCGCGCGAGCGGCAGGACCTGGCTGACCATCAGCGGTGACATCGCCCAGCACGGCTTCAGCGCGAACAGCACGTCGCCCGCCTGGTCGAGCAGCCGCCGCAGCGGCAGGTGCCCGCGGCGCAGCGCCGCCTGCTTGCGGATCACCCGGGCCTGCAACGGATGCTGGTCCACGGTCTCGCGCAGCCGGCGCGCCCACGCGCCGCGCACCCTGGCCCGGTTGGCGCCCAGGTGCTCGGCGTCGTAGCGGCGGAAGTCGCTGGCGAGCTCGTCGAGGGCGCCGCCGACGTCGGGGCTGGCCTCTTCGGCCGCGTAGTCGGGGTCACTGACCCGGATCTGGTCGAGGATCGCCCGGTACCACGCCCAGTCGAAGGCGGCGACGACGAGGTCGTGGCCGCTCAGGCCCGGCTGCGCCGTCGCCCTGGCCTCGCTGGCGAGCGGGGCGATCTCGTCGAGCAGCGGGCCGAGGCCGAGCTCGGCGAAACGGCCCGCGAGCTCGTAGAGCCTGGGCAGCCGCCACGGGGTCTCCTGGTCGTCGGCCAGCGCCGCGACGGCGGCGTCCGGATCGGTGTCCACGCCCGCCAGCGGGGCGAGCGCGGCGAGCGCGGCCAGGCCGCGAGCGCATTCCTGCCACGTCACGACCAGCGCCGGGTAGTCGCTCGGAAGCCGCGGCTCGGCGTCCTTGGCCACGCCGGGCAGCGCCTGCCACTCGGTGCGGACCTGGCGGCGCAGCGCCCTTCGCTCGAGGAAGCTGTGCTGCCCGTGTTCAAGGTCGTTGATCCGGCCGAACAGCTCGGTCAGCCGCACTCGCCCGGGGTGGCTGGAGAGGAGCTCGCCGGCTGGCAGCCCGACGTCCTGGCAGGCGGCGGCCAGCCGGGCGCTCGCCGCGGGCAGCGTCCGCGCGCCGAGCGTCACCGCGAGGTCCACCGCGGCGCGGGCCTGCTCGCGGGTGCGCAGCGGCGCGCCGAACCAGGGCGTGGCGCCCGGACGGAACTCGAAGCCGTCGAGCCGGGTGAACTCACGGAGCTCGTCGCGCAGCTGCTCGGCCAGCTCGGCGGTGATCAGCTCGGGCGCCGCGAGCCGGGTGGTGACGCGGGCCCGTTCCGGGAGGCCGAGCAGGGCCGACTGTACCTGGTAGGCGGACAGCCGCCACGGGTCGTGCGCGCGGTGCAGTGCGGCCGCGTGCCTGGCAAGCCTGCGCTGGCGGTCGGTGAGCCTGCGGTGCAGCGCGGACGTGTCCGGGTCGGCGGCCCTGGCGGCCTGGTCGAGGGTCGCCCCGAGGCCCGCGGCGATCCGCTGCCGGTCCCTGGCCCCCTCGTGAATGTCGAGCACCAGGTCGGCGAGCCCGGCGGCGGACAGCCGGGAGAGCACCGCGTCGATCGCGGCGCGCTTCTCCGCGACGAACAGCACCTTCCTGCCCCTGGCCACCATCGCCGCGATCAGGTTGGCGATCGTCTGGGACTTGCCCGTGCCCGGCGGGCCGTGGATGACCAGGCTCCGGCCGGCGAGAACGGCGTCGATCGCGGCCCGCTGCGAGGAGTCCGCGTCGAGCACCGAGTAGTCGGCCACCGGGTCGCCCAGTTCGCCGAGCGGGCGGCCGTCCCCGGCCCCGCCGTTCCGGTCCGCGCCCGGGACGGCGACGTCGCCCGCCGCCTGCGGAACGGCGTCGGGGGCGGCGACCGCCAGTTGCGCCTGCGGGTCGCCGGCGATCGCCGCCACCAGGTCGCTGTCGGCCAGCAGGTCGCCCGCCGCCTCAAGGTCGCGGACCATGGGCAGCTTGGCGTAGGTGAACGTGCCGATGACCTTCCGCCGGTCGATGCGGAAGCCGGGGACCTCGGCGTCGCGGGCCGCCTTGGCCAGCTGCCCGGCGATCCGCTCGGGCGCGGGGCGGTCGACGCCCGCGCCGAACACGGTGGCCAGCTTGTGCAGCAGGACCGGGTTCACCTCGGTGTCGTCGTCGAGCGTGAGGTCGAAGTCGTCGTACCGGGCGCGCGTCGGGGCGATCGTCAGGGGGCGGAGCAGGACGGGCGCGGCGGGCTCGAGGAACAGCTCGTCCCACCGCGCCAGGCCGGTGGCCAGGTAGCCGGCCTTGATGCCGCGCTCCTCCTGCAGCTCGCGCGCCTTGCGGTAGATGGCCTGCATGCGGCGGATGGCGTCGGCCCTGATGTCCGGGTCGCCAGGGAACAGCTTGGTGAGCCGGACGTGCCCGGTCTTCTCGAAGCGCTCGACAACGTCCGGGTCGGCGTCCGCGAGGTCGAGCGTGCCGGCCCGGCGGTCCTTGTAGTACAGGAGGGTGTTGCGGCCGCCGAGGTCGGTCAGCCCGTCGGTCCACTGCCGCTGCGCGGCGGCGACCAGGGCGAGCCGCCTGGCGTCGCCCGGGTCGGCTGGCTCGCCCCCGGCCGCCGGCTGGCCGTGAGCGGCGGCTTCGAGGGGCTCGGAAAGTTCGCTCGGCTCGCTCACGAGGCCCTCCGCGGTCCTGTGCACTGGCGCGCTTCCTTGGGACCGTCCCGCTACCCAGGGGGTCTGCCGACAAACCGCCACGGAGGCGACATCGCGGCCGGGCTCGCTCTCGGTTGACACGCGATACTCAGCGATTTAAAGTACTAGTTAACTAAGACACTAGAAGGTGTAGATGATCAGCTTCCGGGTGGACGGACGGTCGGGCGTGCCGCCCTACCTCCAGCTTGTGCAGCAGGTGCGGCAGGCGCTGCGGATGGGGGTGCTTGACGTCGGCGATCAGCTCCCCACCGTGCGGGAAGTCGTCGCCGAGGTCGCGGTGAACCCCAATACCGTGCTCAAGGCCTACCGGGACCTGGAGCGCGAGGGCCTCGTCGAGGCGCGGGCCGGGCAGGGCACGTTCGTGCGGCGGCGGCCGGCCGGGCCGCCGCCGACCACCCACTCGCGGCTTGGCCGGTCCCTGACCCGCTGGGTACGCGAGGCACGCGAGGCGGGCCTCGACGACGAGGCGATCGAGTCGCTGCTGAAGGTCACGCTGCGGTCGGCCGACCCGGCGGTCGCCGACTTCAATGAGGGGATCGCATGACCGGGGAAGACATCGCATGACCGGGGAAGACGCTGCTATCGAGACCGCCGCGCTGACCAAGCGGTACCGGCGGGCCACCGCGCTGAGCGACTGCACGGTCACCGTGCCCGCAGGGGCGGATCAGCGCGCTCGTCGGGCCCAACGGCGCGGGCAAGTCAACGCTGCTCCGGCTGCTCACCGGCCTGGCATCGCCCACCACCGGGTCCGCCCTCGTGCTCGGCGGCACGCCGCGGCAGGACCCGGCGTTCCTCGCGGAGATCGGCTACCTCGCCCAGGACGTGCCGCTGTACCGGCGGCTGTCCGCCGACGACCACATTCGGGCCGGCGGGCACCTCAACCAGCGGTGGGACGCGACGTCCGCGCGGACCCGGCTGCGCGAGCTGGCCATCCCGCTCGACCGGGCGGTCGGCACGCTGTCCGGCGGGCAGCGGGCGCAGGTCGGGCTGTCGCTCGCGCTCGCCAAGCGGCCGCGGCTGCTGCTGCTCGACGAGCCGGTCGCGGCGCTCGACCCGCTCGCCAGGCGGCACTTCCTGTCGACGCTCACGACCGCCACGGCGGAAGCGGAGGACGGCCTCACGGTCGTGCTGTCCTCGCACCTGATCGCCGACCTCGAGCGGGTCTGCGACCACCTCATCCTGCTCGCCGAGTCCCGCGTGCAGCTGTGCGGTGACATCGACGAACTCCTGGCGGAGCACACGGTGCTCGTCGGGCCCCGCAAGGACACGACCGCGCTCGAACGGACGCACACAGTCGTGCACTCACCAAGACGGCGCGGCAGACGACGCTGATCATCCGGCGCGGCGCCCCGCTGATCGACCCCGCTTACCAGGCCGAGGACATCAGCCTCGAAGAGCTGGTGCTCGCCTACATGGGCGCCGCCGCCCCGGCGGCCTACGCACACCTCTCAACGGTTGGAGACGAGCAGTGACCTGGCTTACCTGGCGGCAGTACCGGCTGCGGCGGCGATCGGCGGCGCGTTCCTCGCCGCGCTCGCCGGGCTGCTCGTGGTGACCGGGCTCGACGTGGCGGCTCAGTTGCACTCGGCACTTGCGGCGTGCCTGGCGCGTCCGGGACGTGCGGCAGCTTGTCGGGCACGCTGTCCCTCGGCAACCACGCGGTCGGTTTCCTTGTCGTCATGACCCTGGCAGTGCCGGCGGTGCTCGGGATGCTGCTCGGCGCGCCGCTCGTCGCGTACGAGGCCGAAACCTCCGCCCGTGTCTTCGCCTGGACGCAGGCGGATCACCCGGCGGCGCTGGCTCGCCGTTAAGGCCGGCTGGGTGCTGCTCGCCGGGGCGGTCACCGGCGGCGTCGTCTCCGCGCTGGTCACCTGGTGGGAGGGGCCGAACAACGCACTGCTCGGCGACGCGTTCAGCTCAAGCCGGTTCGAGCTGATGGGGGTCGTTCCGGTGGGATACGCGGTGTTCGCGGTCGCCCTGGGCATCGCCGCTGGCACGCTCGTGCGGCGCGTCGTGCCCGCGATCGGGATCACCCTCGTCGGGTTCGTCGCGGTGCGGGTGGTGATCGACCTGTGGGTGCGGCCGCACTTCATGAGCGCGGTCACCCACGTCTACGCGCTCACGAGCACCTGGGCACCGGGCGGGTCCGCTTGGCAGCTGGCATCGGGCGTCGTCACGCCCAGCGGGACCAGGCTGGCCATGGTGGACGGTTCCGACATCGCGCCGAACGTGTCATCGAACTGGGTCCCCCAGGCCTGCGGGAGCGGGGCGGTCGGCGGCCGCGGCAGCCAGTCGGCGGTGCTCTCCTGCATGCAATCGGCCGGCTACCGCCAGTTCATCACCTACCAGCCCGCCAACCGGTACTGGCCGTTCCAGTGGATCGAACTCGGCATCTTCGTGGCCCTCGCCGCCGCGCTGATCGCCGTCACCTTCGCGGTCATCAACCGCCGCGACGCCTGAAGCGCTCAGCGGGCCCGGGCGGCCGCCGCCACCAGTTCGAAGGAGCGGAGGCGGTCGGCGGGGTCGTGGGTCTGGGTGGTGAGCATCAGCTCGTCCACGCCCGTTTGCTTGATGAGGTCCGTCAGGCCCTCGACCACCGTGTCCGGTGCCCCGATGTACTGGGTGGACTGGCGGTCCTCGATGAACGCCCGCTCCATGTCGCTGTACGGGTAGGCGGCCGCCTCCTCCGGGGTCGGCACCTTGCCCGGCCGCCCCGTGCGCAGCTTGAGGAACGACAGCGCGGACGCGCCGGCCAGGAACCGGGCCCGCTCGTCAGTGTCGGCGCAGATCACGCCCGCCGCGATCATGCTGTACGGCTTATCGAGCGCCGCCGAGGGGCGAAACGACTTACGGTACAGGTCGAGTGCCGGAAGCGTGTTCTGCGGCATGAAGTGGTGCGCGAACGCGAACGGTAGGCCCAGCGCGGCGGCCACCTGGGCGCTGTAGCCGCTGGAGCCGAGCAGCCACAGGTCGGGGCCGTTGCCCTCACCAGGGATCGCGTGCACCTTCTGGTACGGGTGGTTGTCCGGCCACTGGCCGGTGAAGAAGCCCAGGAGGTCGGTGAGCTGCCGGGGAAAGTCGTCCGGGCCGCCGTGGTGCAGCGCCTGCGCCGTCGCCTGGTCCGTGCCAGGGGCCCGGCCGATGCCGAGGTCGATCCGGCCCGGGTGCAGCGCCTCGAGCATGCCGAACTGCTCCGCCACCACCAGCGAGGAATGGTTCGGCAGCATGACGCCGCCTGAGCCCACCCGGATGGTCCGCGTGGCGTCGGCGATGTGGCCGATGAGCACGGGCGGCGAGGAACTCGCGACGCCGGGCATGCCGTGGTGCTCGGCCACCCAGAACCGGGTGAAGCCCAGCTCTTCCGTCCTTTGCGCCAGGCCGATCGTGGCCCGCAGCGCGTCGCCCGCGGTTGCCCCCTCGGGGACGGGGGCCAGGTCGAGCACGCCAAGCGGGACGCCGGCCAGGGTCAGGGGAAGATTCGCGTCAGCCACGCCTGTGGCCAACGCCGGCACGCCGCAAGTTCTTCCGCAAGCGGACGTTTTGACGCGGCCGGCCGGAGTCAGGAGCGGCGTGATAGTTTTTGGGATTCAGCGACCGCACAGGCAATTATCAACCTTCATCGATCGTTCGTTTCTGTGTAACGGCGTCGTGGCTGAATTCGAACGCATTTTGGCGATCTTTGGGGCATGAGGATCGCGATCATTACGGAGTCGTTCCCGCCTGACGTTAATGGCGTCGCACACTGCGTAGTGCGCGTGGCGGAGAACCTCGTCCGCAAGGGCCATCATCCCCTGGTCATCGCTCCGGACGCGGGGCGCGGCCCCGACGTCGACCGCCAGTTTCCCTACCCGGTGGAACGGGTGCCGTCCGTTCCCCTTCCCGGCTACCCGACCTTCCGGCTCGGCCTGCCGACGCCGGCCACGCGCAAGGCCATCGTGCGCCACCGGACCGAGGTCGTTCACCTGGCCAGCCCGGTCGCCCTCGGCGCCTGGGGCACGCGGGTCGCGCGGGCCGAGCACCTGCCGACGATCGCCGTCTACCAGACCGACCTGCCCAGCTACGCCCGCGCTTACCACCTGGGCCGGGCGACCGAGACGTTCGCCTGGCACTGGCTCCGCGAGGTGCACAACACGGCCGGCCGCACGCTTGCCCCGTCCAGCATGACCGCCGCGGAACTGGACGCCCACGGCCTTGAGCGGGTCTGGCTCTGGGGCCGCGGCGTCGACACCGAGCGGTTTCACCCGGGCCTGCGGGCCGAGCGGCTGCGCGCGGAGATCGCGCCGGACGGCGAGGTGATCGTCGGCTACGTCGGGCGGCTCGCGATCGAGAAGCGCGTCGACCTGCTCGCCGCCGTCGCCGCCCTGCCCGGGGTGAAGCTCGCGGTCACCGGCGGCGGGCCGATGGAGGAAGAGCTGCGCGCCGCGCTGCCGTCGGCGGTGTTCCTCGGCATGCGGTACGGCGCGGACCTCGCGCGGATCTACGCCTCGCTTGACGTGTTCGTGCACACGGGGCCGTTCGAGACCTTCGGGCAGACGATCCAGGAGGCGTCGGCGAGCGGCCTGCCGGTCATCGCGCCCGCCTCGGGCGGACCGCTTGACCTCGTCGACGACGGCACGACCGGGTACCTGGTGCCGCCCGGCGACCCGGACGAGCTCTCCGCGGCGGTGCGCAAGCTGACCGGCGACCCCGCGCTGCGCGAGCGGCTTGGCGCGGCGGCGCGGCGCCGCGTGCTCGGCCGTACCTGGTCCGCGCTTACCGACGAGCTACTGGCCCACTACACGGCCGTGATCGACGCGGACGCACCGTCCGCCCGGCTGGCGGCGTAACTGGAAGCACTCGTTCTCCCCTGGGCAGGTAACGCATGACGCGAATCGTGACGCTCGGTGACTCGATCACCCTCGGCATGGGCGACCCGGCACCCGGCGGCGGCTGGCGCGGCTGGGCCTACCTGCTGGCGGCGGGGCTGCCCAAGCCCGAGCTGCACAACCTGGCCGCGATCGGCGCCCAGGCGAAGCACGTCGAGCGGGACCAGTTGCCGAACGCGCTGCTGCTGCGGCCGCACGTGGCCAGCGTGGTCGTCGGCATCAACGACACGCTGCGCGCCGGGTTCGACCCCGTGCGTACCGGCCAGGCGACCGCGCGGACGGTCGCCGCGCTGACCGCCGGCGGCGCGACCGTGATCACGATGCGGCTGCCGGATCCCGCGCAGATGTTCGGGCTGCCGTCCGGGCTCGCGCGGCCGCTGTCGCGCCGGATGCGGGCAGTCAACGCCGAGCTGGACCGGGTCGCCGCGCACTACGGGACCGTGCACTGGGACGCCTCGACCGACCCGGACACTTATGACCAGCGCAACTGGTCGGTGGACCGCCTGCACCCCAACGAGCGCGGGCACCGGCTGATCGCCTGCCGGCTCTGGGACCTGCTGCAGGCGGCCGGGGTCCCGGTGGCCGAGCGGCCGGGGAGCGAGCCGACCAGTCCCGCGCCGACTCGCCGGGACGACGCGCTGTGGATGGCGACGAAGGGCACCCGCTGGTTTCTGCGCCGCTCGGTCGACCTGATCCCGTACATGCTGTTCATGGCGGCGCGCGAGGCGCTGGTCGAGCAGCGGGAGTGGCCCGTCTCCCCGATGCCCGCCCATCCGGGCCCGGCCTGCCAGTATCCCGAGGTTAACCAGGCCCCGCTCGCCGGCGACGCGCAGGCCGCGGAGCCCGTCACCGAGTAGGCCGACGCCGCGAGTAAAGGCGCGACGCTGCCCCCGGACTGAGGAGGGCGAGCATCCCGCGAGCCGACGCGCCCGCGGCCTGCGCGGACTGAGGAGCGAGGGAGCGAGGAACGAGCCTTCGCGCGAGCCGAAGCGCAGGCCGCCCCTGGTTTCGCGCTGAGGCGAGCGCAGGAACGAGGAACGAGCGACTAAGCGACGAGGGAGAAAACAGGGGCTTCGGGCGCGCGGAGGCGAGCGGGGCAAGCACTGCCTTCGCGGGTCACGCGCGCGTGTTCGAATGAATGTTTTTCCACTGAGTCTCAGGAAGAGACATATTTGACCGGGGAGAGATGCGCCTCAACACGTGCATTGTCCCGGTTCAGCACTTACGCTTTGATGGCGATGAAAGCAGGGGCGGGCAGCCGCAATCTGGTACCGCCGTTGCTGCGGAACCGGGTGTTCCGGCGATACTGGGGCGCGTCGACCGTGTCGATGTTCGGCGATCAGGTCTCGTCCGTGGCGGTTCCGCTCACCGCCGTCCTGGTGCTGCACGCCAAGCCGTACGAGATGGGGTACCTGACCGCGCTTGAGTGGCTGCCGAGCCTGCTGTTCGGGCTGCACGCCGGCGCGTGGCTCGACCGGCGGGGCAAGCGGCGCAACGCGATGATCGTCGCCGACCTGGGGCGGGCCGCGGCGTTCGCGACGATCCCGCTGTGCTACGCGTTCCACGTGCTGACGCTCGCGCAGATGGGCGTCGTGACGTTCGTCGGCGGCGCGCTGTCCGTGCTGTTCACCGTGTCGGACGGGACGCTGTTCGTGTCGATCGTGGCGCCGGAGGAGTACGTCGACGGGCAGTCGCTGATCTACGGGAGCCGGGCGCTGTCGTTCCTGGGCGGGCCGTCGGTCGGCGGGCTGCTCGTGCAGGCGCTGAGCGGGCCGTACGCGGTGGTCGTGGACGCGCTGTCGTTCCTCGGCTCCGCGTTCCAGCTCCGCTCGATCCGGCCCGTCGAGCCGCCGGCGGCGGACGACGGCGACGGCCTCACGGTGGGGTTGCGGTTCATCGCCAAGTCGCCGATCATCCGGGCCTCGCTGATCGGGGTCGCGGTGATCAACTTCTTCAACTTGATGTTCGAGGCGCTGTTCATGCTCTACGCGGTGCGCGCGCTCGGGGTCAGCGCCGGGCTGCTCGGCGTGGTCATCGGGGCCGGCGCGATCGGCGGGATCCTCGGCTCCGTGCTGTGCAAGTGGCTGACGTCGCGCCTCGGGGCGGGGATGGTGTACGTGGCGGGGTGCTTCGTGTTCACCGTGCCGCTCGCGCTCGTGCCGCTCGCCTCGCCCGCGCACCGCATGCTCATGCTGCTGATGCTGTTCGCGTCCTGCTTCGCGAGCGGGTTCGGCGTCATGGTGCTCGACATCAGCATCGCCGCGATCTCCGGCGTGGTGATCCCGGACATACTGCGGTCCCGGGTGTCGGGGGCGTACCAGGCGATCAACTACGGGACGCGGCCCGCGGGGGCGCTGCTCGGCGGGCTGCTCGGGACCGCCCTCGGCCTGCGGCCCGCGCTGTGGATCGCCGTGGCGGGCGGGGTGTTCGGCTCGATACTGCTGCTGCCCATCGCCGCTGCCGCGGTTTCGCATGCCCGCTTTAATCGCGCCCGCGGAGGTTCCCCGGGTGACGGCGGAGGAAGATGGGCTTCATGCGAACGATTGCTCTCGAGGAGCACTTCTGGACGGGCGAGCTTGCGCCTGCACCGGGGACGGGACAGCTGGCCCGGCCCGACGGCCCCCTTTATGACCGGCTGCTCAGGGACGTTGGCGCGGCGCGGGTCGCTGACATGGACGCGGCGGGGATCGACGTGCAGGTGCTGTCGCACGCCCAGCCGGCGGCGCAGGGCCTGCGCGGCGCGGCCGGCGTCGAGGCGGCGCGCCGTGCGAACGACTACCTGGCGGCGGCGGTCGCGTCGTCCGCCGGGCGGCTGGCGGGGTTCGCCACGCTGCCGACCGGGTCGCCGCCGGAAGCCGCGGCGGAGCTCTCGCGGTGCGTAGCCGACCTCGGGTTCGTGGGCGGGCTGGTCAACAGCACTCTTGGCATCAACGAGCGGTTCCTCGACGACCCGTCCTTCGCCGTGCTGTTGTCCAGGTTCGAGGCGCTCGACGTGCCGCTGTACCTGCACCCGGCGCCGCCGCCCGCGGCGGTCCGCCCCGTGCTCTACGACGGGCTCGCGGCGCCGGTCGCGACCGCGCTGGCCACCAATGCCTGGGGCTGGCACGCCGAGGCGGGGCTGCACGCGCTGCGGCTCGCCGCCTCGGGAGCCTTCGACCGGCACCCGGGGCTGCGGGTGATCATCGGGCACTGCGGCGAGATGATCCCGTTCATGCTCGACCGGGTCGACGACATGATGCCGCGGGCGGTGACCCGGCTGGACGGGGAGATGTCGGAATACATCCTGCGGCACGTCTGGGTGACGACGAGCGGGATGTTCAGCCTGCCGCCCGTGCTGTGCGCCTTGTCGGTGTTCGGGGTCGACCGGGTGCTGTTCTCGGTGGACTACCCGTTCAGCCCCAACCAGCGGGGGCGGGATCTCCTCGACGCGCTGCCGCTCTCGCCGGCCGACCTGGCGAAGGTGGCCGGCGAGAACGCGGCGGCGCTGCTGCGGATCGCGTTACAAGAGCTCGCGGAGCAGGCGGACGGGCGGTGAGCCGTGGGCCAGCATGCGGTCGTGGGCGGCACGCTCGGGCAGGCCGCGGCGTCGCAGGTCGGCGGCCAGGTCCGCGACCTCGGTGTAGCCGACGTAATAGGTCGACAGCTGGGCCGAGGTGAGCTGCGCACGGCGCCACTTGCCCGCCGCCTCGCCGTCCTCCTGGAATCCGCGGGCGGTCATCAGCGTCATCGCCTCCGCCTCCGTCATCCCGTGCGCGTGCACCCGGGCGTCGAGGATCGCGTTGATCACCATGCGCAGCTGCATCTTGAGCTGCTGCATGCGCACCGCCGCCGGGTCACCCTCCCCCGGGTACTCGTGCCGCGCCATCAGCTCCTCGGCGTACACCGCCCAGCCCTCGACGAACGGCCCCGACCACAGTGCCGCGCGCAGCGCGGTCGAGCCGGTGAACCGGCGCGAGTGCTGCAGTTGCAGGTAGTGGCCGGGCATCGCCTCGTGCACCATCAGGTTGTGCACCATGTGCCGGTTGTACTCGCGGTAGAACGAGGCGACCCGCTCGGCCGTCCAGTCCTTCGGCGTCGGCGAGACCGCGATGAACGTCGCGCCCGGCACCGGCTCGAGCGGCCCGGGCGGATCGCAGTAGGCCACCGCGATGCCCCGGTTGATCTCCGGCATGTCGATGACCTCGACCGGGTCGTCGTACAGGGTGACCAGGTCGTGCTCGCGGACGAAGGCGGTCTGCGCGGCCAGCGCGTCGGCGCAGAACGCCAGGATCGTCGCCTCGTCCGGCGCGGCGGCGCCCAGCCGGTCGAGCACCTCGCGCGGCGTGCCGCCGAGCGCGGCGGCCACCTCGGCGATCTCGTCGGTGACCCGCTCCAGGTCCGGTCCTCGGCGCGGGCCAGGATCGCGTCGGCGTCCGACGCGGCGGACAGCGTGAGCGACAGCTTGCGGGCGAACAGCTCCCGGCCGAGCCGCGGGTCGGCGAAGCCGTCGCCGCCGTTCGCCGGGTCATCGCCGGCCAGCCGGGCCGACAGCCAGTCCCGTGCTCGGCGAGCGCCGCGAGGGCAGCCGGCCGCACGCTTCGACCTCGGCGATCACCGCCGCGGTCGCGGCGGCACCTGAAGCCGTGATGACCGCGCCGGCGTTGGCCGCCTGGCGCAGCGCGGCGTTCACCTCCTCGGTCACCAGGCCGATCGTCCCGCCGAACTGGGCGATCGCCGTCTCCAGGTGGACCTTGGGCATCCGGCCGAGCGCGGCCCGCGCGGCGGTAAGCGACTCAGGGACCGCCGCGAGCCGCCCCGCCAGTGACTGGAGCCGGTCGGGCAGCGGCGCGTAGTCCCGGGCGAGCAGCATGTAGATCGCCTGGCCGGGGTTGGCGAGCAGCGGGTTCCAGGTGTGCTCGCGCAGCTCTTCCAGTTCGAACAGGCGGCGCGCCACGTCGTTGCCGAGAACCGCCGCGTCGACGCGCAGTTCCTTGTCGAGGCTGGCGTGGTCGAGCGCGGTCAGCCGGGCCGCGAACTCGTCAAGCCCGCGGCGCTCGGCGTCGAGCACCCCGGCGTCGCGGTCGGGAAGCTGGTCGTCGAAGCGGTGATCACCGAGTTCGGTGGCGATGTCGGGATGGCGGCGCGCCAGGTCGTCCAGGTAGTCCTCGGCCAGCCGCCGGAACCGCATGGCGGCATCCCGCCGGCCCGGCCGGGGAGGTCTCTGCACTCACGTGTACTCCTCACGGGACATGACTGTTGGTGCGAGCCGCCACGCACATGACTTTTGGAACGGCCTCGCCAGTGCCCCTGGGCTGGCCCGATCGGGTCATTCCGCAGCCGGTTAAGTCCGGTTTGCGGGGGCCCTTACGGGGGCGGAGCGCAGCAAGGCGTTCGCTGCGGATAACTCTACGGAGCGGACCCCGGGTACGCGCAACCTTGCATCCAAAACCGGCCTTGACGTTAAAACTACAAGATCATATCTTTTTGCGCTGAGGCGCGGAGGGCCCGGTCGAAGCGGACTTGGCACAGCAGCCCCTTGAGTTCACGATGGGCACACGGTCTAAAGCAAGGCGTATCTATAGCAAGACTTGGGGAGGGACCGTCTATGCAAGAGGCCACGCCGACCACGTCGGCGATCACCGTGACGATGACGCGAGGCTCGCCAGCCTCGGATAACCCCCAGCTCGGCCGGGTACTCGGGCTTTTCTCCAACTTCTCCGTCGCGTCACCTACCTGTCGCCGATCGTCGGCATCGCCCTGCCGCCATGGCCTCGACGGTCACGCCGGACCCGGCTCATGTGGACCATCGTCGGGGTGATCCTCTTCGCCCTCGCTCGCGGCGGCAAGGCGATCGACGCGCACCTGCGGGACGACGCCGAGAAGCCGGCCGCGCTCAAGTAACAGCGAACAGTCAGCTTCATCCTTCAGCGGTATCGGCTGGCTCCCCGTCGCGCCACGGCCTACGGCACGGCGGGGAGTCGTCGTTTCCGCTGGTCCCTTGCGGGTCGCCTGTTGCTGTTATCCCGGCGGGACCGCCCTGTCCGCGTCGCCCGCCCGGCCGGGCCAGGCTCAGGATCCTGAGAAAACCTTCAGGTAAACAGCAGGTCCGGCTGATCGTCTCTTCGGGGTCCGCCAAGGTTTGCGACCGATGCTTCTTGTGTAGCTAGAAGCAGGGCCGCGAACAGAATTCGGGGTGGCAGGACCAATGAGCGAGCCATTCGCACAGTATCCGTACGGGCAGTATGGACAGTACCCGGCGCCGGAGCCGCCGAAGCGGCACCGCAGCCGGACGATGCTCGGGCTGACCGCGACGGCGATCGTCGCCGCGGGGGCGGGGGCCGGGGTGGCCATCGGGCTGTCGCACGGGTCAACCACAGGCGGGTCACCGACGTCGACCTCGAAGACAGTGCTGTCCACGTCGCAGATCGCCAGCAAGGTGGACCCGGGCCTGGTGGACGTTAAGTCCACGCTTGGCGATCAGGGCGCGACCTCGCTTGGCACCGGCATCGTGCTGACGTCCAACGGCGAGATCCTCACCAACAACCACGTGATCAACGGCGCGACCTCGGTCAGCGTCACCGACATCGGCAACGGCAAGACCTACAAGGCGACCGTGGTCGGCTATGACGAGTCGCAGGACATCGCGGTGCTGCAGCTTCCGGCGCCTCCGGGCTGACCACCGCGTCGACCGGCGACTCCTCCTCGGTCAGCGTCGGGCGACAGCGTGGTCGCGCTCGGCAACGCGGGCGGCGTGGGCGGCACCCCCTCGGTCGCGGCCGGCTCGGTCACCGCGCTCAACCAGTCGATCACCGCCTCCGACGAGTCCTCGGGGTCCTCGGAGCAGCTGACCGGGCTGATCGAGACGAACGCGGACATCCAGGCGGGTGACTCCGGCGGCCCGCTGGTGAACTCGCACGGCCAGGTCGTCGCGATGGACACCGCGGCCTCCACCAACTACCAGTTCGGCGGGTACGGGAACGGCGGCTTCGGGGGCGGGTACGGCAACGGCGGCTCCGGCTCCTCGGGCTCCGGGTCGTCGGGCACCGGGTCCAGCTCGTCTAACGGGTCCACGACGCAGGGGTACGCCATCCCGATCAACACCGCGCTGACCATCGCCAAGCAGATCGATGGCGGCCAGGCGTCGTCGACGGTGCACATCGGCGCGACCGCGTTCCTCGGCGTGCAGATCGAAGGCAGCAGCCAGGGTCAGGGCTTCCAGCAGACCACGCAGGGCGTGGCGATCGCCGGCACCGAGTCGGGCACCCCGGCGGCCAACGCGGGCCTCGGCGATGGTGACGTGATCACCTCGCTGGACGGCAAGTCGGTCAGCACCGGCACCGACATCCAGGACATCCTCGTCGGCCACCACCCGGGCGACAAGGTGAGCATCGCCTGGACCGACCCCGAGGGACAGTCGCACACCGCGACCCTCACCCTCGGCACGGGCCCGGCCGCCTAACCGCCCAAAACCTCCCAAACCTCCCCGGGATGAATGTGCCCCGCTGCCCCAGATCCGCAGCGGGGCACATTCATGTCCAGGGTCTGCCCGGCTAAGCCGTTACGCCCATCGGTCCACCCCCAGGTCGCCCTGGTTAGTCGGAGGACGTGCCGAGGGAGCCGAGCAGGCCGGCGCGGGCCTGCGCGAGGGCGGCCTGCGTCGCGCCCAGGAGCACGGGCTCCTCGTCGACGGACGTGGGGACGACCGTCGGGCCGGCCAGGCACAGTCGCGGAACCTCGGCGGCAACGCGGGCGGCGAGTTCCGTGCCGCCCGCGTTGCCGACCGTGCCGCCAAGCACCACCAGGCCAGGGTCGAGGACGACGCAGACGGCCGCGACGCCGATGGAGACCCGGTGCGCGTACTCGTCCAAGAACGCCGCGCCCCGGCCGCGCGGGCTGCCGGCCAGGTCCGCGACCGCGGCCTTGATCGCGTCGGCCGGCGTGCCGCCGGCGAACCCGTGCTCGGCGGCGAGGCTCATGACCGCGTGACCGCCGGCGAGGGCCTGCAGGCCAGCCTTGCTCGGGTGCTCGTTCCCCGCCGGGAGCGGCGCGCCGTGCACGGGCATCCAGCCGATTTCACCGGCCGCGCCCCCGACGCCCCGGCGCACCTGGCCGTTGATGACGGCGGCGAGGCCGAGGCCCACGCCGAGCCACACGAAGGCGAAGTCGTCCAGCCCGGCCGCGACCCCGCAGGCCCGCTCGGCCATCGCGGCGAGCTTCACGTCGTTCTCGATGAGCACCTGGGTATGCAGCACCTCGCGCAGCGCCTCGCGCACGCCCCCGTGCCAGGTCGGCAGGTTCACCGCGATGCGGGGGGCGCCGGTCCTCGGGTCAAGGACACCGGGACTGCCGATCACGACGGCGGAGAGGTCGGAGAAGTCGATGCCCGCGCTCTCGCAGGCCCGCCCCATCGCGTCGCGGACCATTCCCACCGGGTCGTCGGTGCCGTTGGGATTCACGCTGATGTCGGCCACATGCTGCCCGGTCACATCCGCGATAGCGGCACTGACCTGGTCAAATTCCACATATAGTCCAGCAACGTAAGCGCTTGAGGGGACGACCGAGTACAGCGCGGCGTTCGGGCCGCGCCCGCCCGCCTGTTCCCCGGCGACCATGACCAGGCCGCGGTCTTCCAGCCTGGCGAGCATCTGGGAGACGGTGACCTTGGAGACCCCGGTCCGCTCCGACAGCTGGGCCCGCGTCAGCGGCCCCTCGGTGAGGAGCAGCTCGAGCGCCGCCCGGTCGTTCAGCTCGCGGAGCAGGCTGGGCGTCCCCGGCTTCTGGCGCCGCGTCTCCGGCCCGTTCACGTCACTCATAGCTCGCCATCCGGCCCTACCAACCACTGTTTCGCCAACAGATACACCCCTCCGGCGGGGTCCCGCGGTTACGCCGGCCATGAGCTGGACGGCCTTTGTTAAGTTCTGGCAACATGTCTATCTTATAGGAAAGTTTCCAGTTAGTTTCTTGCCAAGGGTCACTGACCAAGTCTGACCTAAAAGATCACCCTCGCAGAAGGAGTGCCAGCAGTGGGACTCAGGAAGAGATCAGCCGCGCTCGGCGCGGTCGCGGGCGCCGCCGCTGCGGCGCTGGCCATCGCCGGCTGCAGCTCCGGCAGTTCCAGCACTGCCGCCGGCACGACCGGCAGCAGCGCTTCGGGCAGCGCAGCGTCTGCCCCGTCGACGCTCACCGTCTGGCGTATGGGCGGCTCCGTCGCACCCCAGGTCAGCTGGATGAACGGCATCGTGACGCAGTTCCACAAGGACTTCCCGCAGTACGCCAAGACCCAGGTCAAGGTGGACTGGATCCCGTGGGGCGACCGCACGACGGACTGGAACAACGCGCTTTCGTCCGGCAAGAACATTCCCGACATCACCGAGCTCGGTAACACCGACACGCCCACCGAGGCCGCGAGCGGCATCCTCGCCCCGCTCAACAGCGACCTGACCAGCTGGTCCGGCACGAAGGGCATCGTCCCCGGCATGCTGGCCAATGACACCCAGGACGGCACCACCTACGCCGTGCCGTGGTTCGGCGGCGTGCGCGCCGTGTGGTACCGCACCGACCAGTTCCAGAAGGCCGGCATCACCAGCACGCCGACGACCTGGGCGGAGCTGCAGGCCGACGCGGTGAAGCTGCAGAAGACCTACCCCGGCACCACGGGCTTCGACGCGATCACCAACGACACCAACGCGTTCGCCAGCTTCATCTGGGGCGCCGGCGGCCAGATCGCGACCCAGAGCAACGGCACGTGGTCCGCGGACCTGACCTCGGCGCAGGACGAGGCGGCGATCAAGTACTACGTCGGCCTGTACACCACCGCCAAGGTCTCCCAGTCCAAGTACGTCGGGGAGACCGAGCTCGGCGTCGCCGGGGCGACCTCCGGCGGGCCGAACGAGGACTTCGGCCTCGGCAAGCTCGACATGTACATCGACGGCTCGTGGGCCAAGGCGACGCTGCCGAAGAACTCGGTGGACCAGAGCCAACATCGCGTCCTTCCCGATCCCGAGCGAGAACGGGCCGAACCCGGCCCCGGTCTTCTCCGGCGGCTCCGACCTCGCGGTCTTCAAGACCAGCCCCAACCAGACGGCGGCGTGGGACCTGATCTCGGTCATGGACAACCCGACCAACTCGACCAGCTTCGCCGCGCTTTCCGGCTTCTTCTCGCCTTACTCGGCGCAGATCTCCGCGAGCGAGAACACCGGCGGCGCGTTCAACGCGGGCTTCGCCAAGGCCGCCCTCAATGGCCAGACCTCCCCGCTCAACGCCAAGAACTGGCCCACCGCCGACAACGGCAAGCTGAACATCATCCCGACCATGCTGAAGTCGCTGATGCAGGGGGCTCCGTTCGCCTCCACGGTGGCCTCGGCCAACACCCAGCTGCAGAACGTCCTCAACACCGGCAGCGCCAGCTAGCCGCGTACCTTCCTATGGTGACCTCCTCGCACAGCCGGCCGGGGACCCCCTCCCCGGCCGGCTCTACCTCCCCGCCGTCGGAGCCTGACGACCCGCGTAACACAACCGGCCGTTCGGTACCGCCCACCTTCAACTTGTCGTTGCAACAGCGGGCCGCGATCTGGATCAGGAAGCACGGGGCGGGCCCCTACCTGCTGCTGTTGCCCGCGACCGCGGTCATCGGCGTGCTGATCGTGTGGCCCGCCGTGCAGGTCGGGCTGTTCTCGTTCCAGAACTACGGGCTGATGCAGATCAGCGGCGTCCTGCCCGCCCAGTGGATCGGGTTCTCGAACTACAGCCAGATCCTGCACGACCCGGAGTTCTGGCAGTCGCTGAAGACCAGCCTGTACTTCGCGCTGGTCGTGGTGCCGCTGACGATGATCGTCGGGACGCTTGTCGGGCAACTGCTCGCGCGGCTCGGGCCGAAGATGCGCACGTTCGTGTCCGTGTCCGCGCTGCTCGCCTGGGCGACCCCGGCGGTGTCCGCGAGCGTCGTCTTCGTATGGCTCGTCGACCCGGACGGCGGTGTCGTCGACTGGGCGCTGGCCAAGATCCCGTCCTGGCTCGGCGGCGGGGCGCACTGGGCCGGGTTCTCCTGGACAAACGCGACGCTGCCCGCCTACACCGTGCTGACCGTGATGCTGGTCTGGACCGGCTTCCCGTTCATCGCGGTCACCGTGCTCGCCGGGCTGCGCACGCTGCCGTCCGAGTTGCTCGAGGCGGCGCGGGTGGACGGCGCGGGCCCGTGGCGGACCTTCTGGAAGGTGACGTTCCCGATCCTGCGCCCGGTGTTCCTGGTGCTCGCGCTGCTGTCGACGATCTGGGACTTCGGCATGTTCACCCAGGCGTACATCGTCACCGGCGACCTCGGGAACCGGGACGAGTACAACCTCGGGCTCTACGAGTACTCGCAGGCGTTCACCCAGCCGCCGCACTACGGCCTCGCCTCGGCGGCCGCGTTCGTCCTCACGATCATCCTGCTCATCGTCACGGTCGGGTACGTCCGTGCCGCCATCAAGCAAGGGTCACTCGCATGACGTCCGTCCCCGTGTCTAACAGCCCAGTGTTTAGCAGCGAGGTACCTCGCCGGGCCGGGCCCGGTCGCGGTGGCCGACGGTTCGGCCGCGCCTCGCGCAAGGCCGCGCTGAACCTGGCCGGGCTCCTGGTCGCCCTGTTCGCACTGTTCCCCGTGCTGTGGATGATCTCCACCGCGTTCAAGCCGGCCACCGAGATGTTCTCGCTGACGCCGCACCCGATACCGCTGCACCCGACGCTGGCGAACTTCCGCAACGTCTTCAGCGGCTCCGTGATCGGGATGTCGTACTGGAACTTCCTCAAGAACAGCCTCTTCATCACGCTCGTCGCCGTGGCGGTGTCGTCGCTCCTCGGGCTGCTCGCCGCGATCGCACTCGGCCGGTTCAAGTTCCGGTTCCGCACCACCTACCTGGTCATGCTGCTGATCGTGCAGCTGCTGCCGCAGCAGGCGCTCGTCGTCTCGCTGTTCATCGACTTCCGCAAGCTCAACCTGCTCGACAGCCTCGTCGGGCTGATCGCCGTCTACACCGCGTTCGCGCTGCCGGTCACGATCTGGATGCTGCGCAACTTCGCCGCGACCGTGCCGAAGGAACTTGAGGAAGCGGCGGCGATCGACGGGGCCGGGGCCTGGACCCGATTCTGGCGGATCCTGCTGCCGCTGGTGTCCCCCGGGCTCGTCTCCACCAGCGTGTTCGCGTTCATCTTCGCCTACAACGAGTTCGTGTTCGCGCTCACCTTCCTCGGCACCGACACCGCTAAGTTCACCCTGCCGTTGTACGTGCAGTACTTCTACGGCCAGAACTCCACCGACTGGGGCGCGATCATGGCTTCCTCCACCCTGTTCACCATTCCTGTCCTCGCGTTCTTCCTGTTCACCCAGCGTCGGCTGGCGAGCGGCCTGGTCGCAGGCGCGGTGAAGGGATGACAGCGATCGAGCCCCTGGAGCCGTCCGTCGACCCGGCGCTCGGCGCCCTCGCCGACGCGATCCTCATCCCGCCGTTCCCCGGCACCACCGCTCCCCCGTGGGTACTGGAGGCGCTCTCCCGGGGAATGGCCGGGGTCACCTTGTTCGGCGGGAACGTGGTCGGGGACACGGCGGCGCTCACCGCCGCCCTCCGCGCCGCGGCGCCGGCCGAGCCGGTCATCGCGATCGACGAGGAAGGCGGCGACGTCACCCGGGTGGGGTACGCGTCCGGTTCGCCTTACCCGGGCAACGCCGCGCTCGGCGCGGTGGACGACGTAGCGCTGACCCGGTCGGTGTACGCCGCTATCGGGGCCGACCTCGTCCGGCTCGGGATCAACACCGACCTCGCGCCGTGCGCCGACGTGCTCGCCGATGACGGGGGCACGGCGGTAGGCACCCGGTCGTTCGGGCCGGATCCGTCGCTGGTGGCGCGGCACACCGCCGCCGCGGTTTCCGGGCTGCAGTCTTCCGGGGTGGCGGCCTGTGCGAAGCACTTCCCCGGGCACGGGAGCACCGGAGACGACTCGCACCACTCGCTCCCGACGATTCTGGGGACCCTGGCGGAAGTCCGGGCCCGCGACCTGCCGCCGTTTGTCGCGGCCATCGCGGCGGGATCGGTTGCCATCATGCCCGGCCACCTGCGGGTGCCCGAGCTGACCGGCGACCCGGCCCGCGTCGCTGTCGCCCGCCGCCGTCACCGGGCTGCTGCGCGGTGAGCTCGGCTTCGCCGGCGTGGTGATCAGCGACGCGCTTGAGATGAAGGCGGCCAGCGCCGTGCTCGGCATTCCCGAGGCCGCGGCGCTCGCCGTGATCGCCGGCGTCGACCTGCTCTGCCTGGGGCGGGACACCGACGAGGCGATGTACCACGCGGTGCGGGCCGCCATCGCCGACGCGGTGACGTCGGGGCGGCTGGCCGGTGACCGGCTTGAGGAGGCGGCGACGCGGGTCGCCGGCCTGCGGGCGCGACTTGCCGGGTGGCGCGGTGCCTTCACGGCCGGGCCGGGCGTTCTCGCCGGCCAGGGCGTCGGTACCGGGGACGAGGTCGGGCTGGTCGCCGCGCGGCGGGCACTGCGTCGCTCCGGCCCGGTTCCCACGGCGCTCGTCGATCCGCTGATCGTCGAGATCGAGCCCGAGGAGAGCATGGCCGCCGGCCGGTTCACATGGGGATTCGAGCCGTGGGCGGCCGTGAAGCGGGTCGACCCCGCCGCCGGCGACGGGGCGGCGGCGGGGTCCATCCTCGCGGCGTCCGCGGGCCGACCGCTCGTCCTCGCCGTCCGGGACGCGCGCACCGTGCTTGGCCTGGTCGGAGACGTGCTCGCGGCGCGCCCAGACGCGGTCATCATCGAGATGGGAGTGCCTGCCTGGACGCCGCCGCCGGGGACGGCCCACCTGGCCACCTACGGCGCGTCGCGGGTATGCGCCCAGGCGGCCGCGGAGGCCCTGGGGCTGGCCTGAGTTGGTCCGCGGCGGCTACGCGCGCTGCCGCGTGCGGTGCCTGCCGCGATCCTTAGGCCGCCGGGATCGCCCTCGGGATGATCTGCTCCGTGCGGGTGCCCGCGGGGAGCGTGCCGTAAGCACGGCCGCCCTCGCTGGCCAGACGGGTCGCGGTGAAGGCGTCCGCTACATCGGGGTGACCGTGGCGGACGAGCAGGGACGGCCTGCAGGGTGACGGCCATCGACTCGGCCAGGCGGCGGGCGGCTTGCTCTGAAGGATCAGCGGCGTCCTTCTTCAGCTTCTCGACCGCGTCGTCCAGACGGCGGTCGGCGCCCCTGGCCAGCTCGAGCTCGGCGAAGAACGCCTCGGCGGACTCGGGCTGGCGGGTCAGGGCGCGCAGCGCGTCGAGCGCGGCGACGTTCCCTGAGCCCTCCCAGATTGACTGGAGCGGCGCCTCGCGGTACAGGCGGGGCAGGCCGGATTCCTCGACGTAGCCGTTGCCGCCCAGGCACTCGAGCGCCTCGGCGGCGTGCGCCGGCGCCAGCTTGCACACGTGGTACTTGGTGGCGGCCAGGGCGAGCCGCCGGAAGGCGCGCTCGCCCTCGTCGCCGCGGGCCGCGCGGTCCGCCGCCGCGGCCAGGCGCATCGCGACCGTGGTGGCGGCCTCGGACTCGATCGCCAGGTCCGCGAGGACGTTCGTCATCAGGGGCTGGTCGATGAGCTTCTTGCCGAACGCCTCGCGGTAGCGCGCGTGATGCGCCGCGTGGATGACGCCGAGGCGCAGGCCGGTAGCGGCGGCCAGCACGCAGTCCAGCCGGGTCGCGTTGACCATGTCGAGGATGGTGCGGACGCCGCGGCCCTCCTCGCCCACGAGCCAGGCCGTCGCCTGGTCGTACTCGACCTCGGCCGAGGCGTTCGAGCGGTTGCCCAGCTTGTCCTTGAGCCGCTGCAGGTACATCGCGTTGCGGGTGCCGTCGGGCAGGACCTTGGGGAGCAGGAAGCAGCTCAGGCAGGCCGGCGTCTGGGCCAGGACCATGAAGAGGTCGCCCATCGGGGCGGACGTGAACCACTTGTGGCCGGTGATGCGGTAGCTGCCGTCGGCGGTCCTCGTCGCCGTCGTGGTGTTGGCGCGCACGTCCGAGCCGCCCTGCTTCTCGGTCATGGACATGCCGGCCGTCAGCCCCTGCTTGACGGCCGCCGGGCGCCTGCTCGGGTCGTACGCCGTCGACGCCAGCAGCGGCTCGTACTGCCTCGCCAGGTCGGGGGCGTGGCGGAGCGCCGGGACGATCGCGTACGTCATCGAGACCGGGCAGAGGTGACCCGCCTCCGCCTGGCCCCAGACGTAGAACCGCGCCGCGCGGTCCAGGTGGGCGCCCGGCCGCTGGTCCCGCCAGGGAGCGGCGTGCAGCCCGTGGGTGATCGCGCTGTTCATGAGGTCGTGCCAGGCGGGGTGGAACTCCACCTCGTCGACCCGGTGCCCGTAGCGGTCGTGGCGTGCGCAGCTTCGGCGGGTTCTCGTTGGCGAGCCTGCCCTGCTCCTGCGCGTGCTCGCCGCCCGCTAGGCGGCCGACCGCCCGCAGGCCCGCGGCGCTCATCGCGCTCTCCACAGTGCCATCGGGACCTTCGGGGCTCGCCGGGGCGGAAGGCCTCGACGGCGGCCAAGAGCGCCTGGTCGTCCGCCGCGTCGTAGCCCGCGAGTGGTGGCGGCTGGTTCGTGACCTCGTGCGTGGGCATCGCGGCCTCCTGCGCGTTGACAGACGGGTAGGGGTGGGCGTGAAACAGCGAGCCGTTCGGGATGCTCCCGGTCTGGAATTCAGGAGCTCAGCCGGGCGGCGAGCCAGTCGGCCATGCGGGAGCGGGACTCATAGGCGCGGTTGGTGACGCCGTGGCTGCCGTCCGGGTAGAGGGCGAGCTCGGCCGACTTCACCTCCGCGGCCAGCCGCTCCTGGTGATAGGCGCGGACGATCGCGTCGCGGCCGCCGCCGACGACGAGCAACGGGGTGTCGATGTGCGCGGCGGCCGCTTCGAGGGTCAGCTCGGCGGCCCTGGCCCGGGCCTCTGCTTCGGACTTCGCGCCGGAGCGGACCTGGAAGGTGGCCCGCGTCTGCGCCGGGAGCTCGTCCCAGTCCAGGTCGAAGCGGTACGGCCCGGCGAGCGCGACGACCGCCTTCAGCCGCTTCTCGTAGGCGGCCGCCCGGGCGGCGTAGTAGCCGCCCAGGCTCACGCCGAACAGGCCGATCCGCTCCGTGTCGAGCCCGGAGCGGTCCTGCAGGTAGTCGACCGCGGCGGTGGCCACCTTCTCGTAGGCCGGCTCGATGGGCAGCTCGTACTCGGACTCGCCCTGGCCCGGGCCGTCGATGGCGAGCGTGGCCAGGCCGCGGGCGAGGTAGTACTCGGCGGTCGCCTGCAGCTCCTCCTTGGTCGAGTCGAGGCCGGGGACCATGATCACGACCGGGGCGTTGTCGAAGCCGCCCGCGGCGGGGACGCGGAGGTACGCGGCCAGGGTCGTGTCGCCGTAGGGGATGCGCACCAGTTCGGCCGGCGGGGTGAGCGCGGGGGCGGCCCGGAAGAAGCAGGCGACGCTCCGCTCGTGCGCGGCCCGCTGCTGTACCGGGTCGTCGACGAAGACGAACTTGCCCCAGTGCCAGGCGAGCGCGGCGCGCTGCCAGGCGCCCGTGGCCGTCTGCGGCTGTCCCGCGTCCTGCGCGGCCTCGGCGAGCTGCTCGTAGTGCGTGGCGGTGACTCCCCACTCCCGGCACCAGTCCGCCCACCGGCTGATCCTGGCCAGGGTGGCGGTGAAGTCGCCGTAGTCGGTGCCGTTCGCCGTGAACCGGTATCCCCAGTGGGCAGCCGCTCCCTGAACGCGGGCGTCGGGCTTACCAGCCGGGGAGTCTGCTGCCTGATCATGCGCCATGGGGCGATCCTAGTAAGCCTGCGCCCTGGGTGCCCGCCCGCCGGCCGCCGTGAGCGCGCCTTCCCGCGAGCGGGGGTTAGCAGATTCCCGCGAGCCAAAGCGCGCGGCGGGGAGCGGGGGCTAGCAGAGCGCGGGAAGCACGGGCTGGGGTTAATACGCGATGTTCGGGGAATTCTTGTCGCCGGGCAACGGGGATTTCCGGAATGGGAAATTGGGTGAGATGACGGCTGTGCCGAGGCAGGTGGGGCGACAAGTCGCTTGGGGGCTGGT
This sequence comes from uncultured Actinomycetota bacterium, assembly GCA_963850115.1. Lineage (GTDB taxonomy): Bacteria > Actinomycetota > Actinomycetes > Streptosporangiales > Streptosporangiaceae > Trebonia. Next base: position 6,477 of record CAWKKG010000010.1, on the reverse strand, counting down.
CGCGATCGTCGCGGCCGTAACCGTGGCACTGGCGGGCGAATCAACGGCTGGTGCCGCCATTGGCCGCCATTTGCCCCATCCGCGGGAAACCGCCGCTAACCGAGATATCCGGCACGAGCGGCTCCTGCGGGGCGCGAGGAATCAAGGTACGGCGGAGCGCGCTAAGGCCGGGACCGCGCGGAGGGCGGCCCGGCCGTGGACGGTCTCCGCCCCGTCCGTCGGCCTCGCCGCCGATCTCATGACCCTCGGCAGCCCCGACGGCCGGGACGGCCTTGATACCCTGTCGCTCCCGGTCCCGCCCTTGGCCAGGGCCGCGACCAGCGCCGGATGGTACCAGTTCACCTCCGTGCCAGGGGCGGTCGGCAACGCGGTCATCGTCGGGCACGTCGACACCTACCTCGGTCCCGCGGCGTTCTACGACCTGTACCGGCTCCGTCCCGGCGACCCGGTCTACGTGAGCGCCGACGGCACCAGGCAGCGCTTCGACGTCACCTCGGTCCGCGAACTGCCCAAGCCGGACTTCCCGGTAAACCAGGTATTCGGCGCCACCAAAAGGCACGTGTTGTGGCTTATCACGTGCGGCGGCGCATTCGACTACAAGACCAGACATTACTTGGACAATATCGTCGTATCGGCGACCTGGGTCCCGGCTCCGAAAAAGCAGTTAGACGAGAAAGAGCACGCGAAACGCGCGGACGGTCACCAGGAATCGATACGCTAGCCGCGATAATCGTGATGCACTGGCTCCATCGGCTAAACCCTTGATCCCGCAGGCTCATTTTTCCAACGGGGGAACACATTGAACCGAGTCATCGCCGTGGCCGCCACGGCCGTAACGGCGACGATGGCCGCCGCCGTGGCCATCGTCCCCGCCATGGCCGCGCCCCGGCCCGCGGCCGCTCATCCCGCCGCGCACGCCAGGATCAAGGCCGCCGCGGAGCATGCCAGGACCACCGCGCAGCGCGCCACGACAACGAGCGCCCTGCCGACCGAGATCGCCAGCGAGCTCGACGGCGGCAAGTACGTGACGATCGTGCACTGCCAGGGGGTAGACAGCCCGCCGCCGGTCCACCTCGGCAGCCCGGGGACGCCGCTGATCGTTAACGGCGTGGGCCCGTCGGCCGCGGTCTTCAAGATGCTCAAGCAGCAGGACCCCTACAAGAACGTCTACACCTGCACGGTCCTCGTCAAGGAGAAGGTCCCGGGCAAGGCGAAGCCAGCCGTGCCGAAGAAGGTGGCCGCGCACAAGGCGGGCTGCGAGATCGCCGGCGGCGGCAGGACCTGCACCAAGAAGGTCACGCTGAACACCGGGTTCGGCGGCCTCGCCCGGCAGGTGCGGAACCACCACCCGGCAGGCTGACCGGCGCGCCCGGGGGCTTGGGCGGGCGCACATCGCTCACCGGTCCTCGGGGACAATAGACGCATGACCGAGCCCCAGCAGGCCATCCCCGCTCAGCCGAGCCAGACGCTGGCCGACCAGGAACAGGCAGCCAACCGTCAGACCATCACGGCCTGGACGTCAAGCGGCGAGACCGCGCTGCGGCGCTACCTGAGCACGGAGACCGGGTCGGCGACGATCCTCGTCGGCGGCACGGTCGCGGCGCTCATCTGGTCGAATGCCGGGTCAGGCAGCTATGAGGCGTTCTGGGCGGCCCGGCTGACCGCTGAGCGTCGCGGGCCACGGCATGACGATGGACCTGCGCCAGTTCGTGAACTCCGGGCTGATGGCCCTGTTCTTCCTCGTCGTCGGCCTCGAGGCGCGCCGCGAGTGGGACATGGGCGAGCTGCGGATACGCAGCCGGGTGACGCTGCCCTTCCTCGCCGGGCTTGGCGGCATGCTCGTCCCGATCGCGATCTACCTCGCGCTCAACGCCGGCAAGCCGAGCGCGCACGGCTGGGGCGCGGCGATGTCCACCGACACCGCGTTCGCGCTCGGCGCGCTCGCCCTGGTCGGCGGCAGCCGGCTGCCCGACCGGGTGCGCACCTACCTGCTGACCTTCTCGGTCGTCGACGACCTCGGCGGCCTCGCCGTCATCGCCATCTTCTACAGCAGCGACGTGCGCTGGGTGCCGCTGCTCATCGGCGTCTTGCTGCTCGTGGCCGACGGCGTCCTGAGCAGGCGCGGCGTCCGCAACGCCCCGGTCTACCTGCTCATCGGCCTCGGCGCCTGGCTGGCGTTCTGGAACTCGGGGGTCGACCCGATCGTCGCAGGTCTCGTCATCGGCCTGCTGACCTGCGCTTACCCGGCGGCGCGGCAGGACCTGCAGCAGGCCACCGAGGCCTTCCGGCTGTTCCGCGAGCAGCCCACCGCGCGGCTCGCGATCGAGGCCCGCGAGGTGGTCCGCGAATCGATCTCGCCGAACGAGCGGCTGCAGGAGCGCTACCACTTCTGGACGAGCTACATCATCGTCCCGCTGTTCGCGCTGGCCAACGCGGACATCAAGTTCAGCGGCTCGTTCCTGGCGCACGCGTACACCTCCACCGCGACGCTGGGCATCATGATCGGCTACATCGTCGGCAAGCCGGTCGGCACCGCCGGCGCCGCGTGGCTGGTCAGCAAGGTAACTAAGGGGAGGGTCAAGCCGCCCGTCGGCTGGGGCGCGGTCGTCGGCGTCGGCGCGGTCGCCGGGATCGGCTTCACGGTCTCGCTGCTGATCATCTCGCTCGCGTTCAGCGGCCCCGAGCTCGCCGAGGCCAAGCTCGGCCTGCTGTCCGGCGCGGTCTGCGCCACGCTGCTCACCTGGCTGGTGTTCCACGGCATTAACCGGCTCTCGCCGCGGACCCGGCTGCGGGCGCTGCTCGGCACCGCGTCGACGGTCACCGACCTGGCGGTGCCGGTCGACCCGGAGCGCGACCACATCCGCGGCCCGAAGGACGACGCCATCGTGACCCTCGTCGAGTACGGCGACTTCGAGTGCCCGTACTGCGGCCAGGCCGAGCCGGCGGTCCGCGGCCTGATCCGCGAGTTCGGCGAGCTGCGGTTCGTCTTCCGGCACCTGCCGCTCACCGAGGTGCACCCGCACGCGCAGCTCGCCGCCGAGGCGTCCGAGGCCGCGGCCGTGCAGGACGCGTTCTGGGAGATGCACGACATGCTGATCGACCACCAGGGCGCGCTGACCTTCCGTGACGTCGTCGGCTACGCGGAGAGCATCGGCCTCGACACCGACAAGTTCGCCGCCGACCTGCGCAAGCACGTCGGCGCCTACCGGGTCGCCGAGGACGTCGACTCGGCCGACCTGGCCACCGTCTCGGGCACGCCGACGTTCTTCATCAACGGCATCCGCTACTACGGCGCCTTCGACCTGGCCGCGCTGAAGGAGGCGGTGCACACCGCGAAGGCGCGCGCCATCATCGCCGCCCGGTGAGGCGCCCCGGACCGCTCGCGGTGAGAGGATACGACGGAATTCGTCGAGCGAGAGGGCGGTGGCGTGGCCGAAGGTGATCTCCGGGGGACCAGCGTCGCGATCACGGGCGGGCGCGTCGTGCCCGTCGAGGGCGACCCGATCGACGGCGGCACGGTCCTGGTCATCGACGGAACGATCGCGGCCGTCGGCGGACCCGACTTCAAGCCGCCGCCCGGCGTCGACGTCGTCGACGCGGCCGGCCGGTGGGTGCTGCCCGGGCTCGTCGACGCGCACACCCACCTGGGCGCGCGCGAGGAAGGCGAGGGCTGGGCGGGGCACGACACGAACGAGCTCACCGGCCCGATCCAGGCCCACGTCCGGGTGCTCGACGCGATCAACCCGGCCGACGAGGGGTTCCGCGACGCGATCGCCGGCGGCGTGCTGACCGCGGGGATCACCCCTGGCTCGGGCAACCCCATCGGCGGCCAGACGGTGGCGGTGCACTGCTGGGGCCGCACGGTGGACGACATGGTGCTCCGCTCCCCCGCCGGGATGAAGTCCGCGCTCGGCGAGAACCCCAAGCGGGTGCTGGGCGAGCGCCGGGTCAACCCGTCGAGCCGCCTCGGCACCGCGGCGGCGATCCGCACCGCGCTCGTCGACGCGCTCGGTTACCTGGAGAGAGAGCAAGATCAAGAGCAAGACCAGCCCGCCGAACGAGAGCGGCTTACTCGGTCCCGCGACCTGAAACTCGAGGCCCTCGGCCGCGTGCTGCGGCGGGAGATCCCCTGGCGCCAGCACTGCCACCGCGCGGACGACATCGCGACGGCGCTGCGCCTGGCCGCCGAGTTCGGCTATGACCTGGTGATCGATCACGGTACCGAGGGCTACCTCATCGCGGACAAGATCGCGGCGGCCGGGGTCCCGGTGGTGACCGGCCCGCTGATCACCGCCAGGTCCAAGGTCGAGCTGCGGAACCGGACGATGGCCAACCCGGGGCTGCTCGCGGCGGCGGGCGTCACGGTCGCGATCGCGACCGATCACCCGGTGGTCCCGGTCCACCTGCTGATCGTGCAGGCGGCCCTCGCGGTCAGGGAGGGCCTCGACCGGGACACCGCCCTGCGCGCGGTCACGATCACCCCGGCCAGGATCATGCGGGTGGCCGACAGGATCGGCTCGCTCGCCCCGGGCAAGGACGCGGACGTGGTGATCTGGTCCGGCGACCCGTTCGACGTCATGTCCAGGGTCGAGGCCGCCTACATCGGGGGGCGCGAGGTCTACCGCTACGACCGCGCCTCCCGCTCGGGCGTCTTCGCGGCACCGTAGCCGCCATGGCCGCGCTGGTCCAGGGCTTAGGCGGTGTGGAAGTTCGCGCTGGCCAGCACGGTCCCGTTGTCGGTGGACACGAGCCGGGCGCCGGTCAGTGGCCCCAGGCTATCCCAGCCCGGGCTGCCCCACGAGCCGTACCCGTCGGCCAGCTTGAACGTGCCGACCGCGGTCACCCGCCCGTCCGCGCCCACGACCTGGCACGTCACGGCCTCGTTGCCTGACCCGAGGTCGACCGACATGTAGAGCCACTTAGACGTGCCCAAGTGGACGTAGACGTCGCCAACGTCCTGGTGCGTGGCGGAGACCACGTCGGCCGAGATCAGCTGGCCCGACTCCGAGTTCGCCGCCGGCCCGGTGCCCACGCCGACGCGCCAGCCGGCGAGGCCGGCCGCGATGACGGCGAAGCCGACGGCGGTGGCGGCGAGCACCCGGCGCACCCGCCCAGGTCGCTTGGCGCCGCCCGGCCTGGCCGGCGGCGCGCTCGGCTGCTCGCTGCCGGGACGCGCCGCGCCCCTGGCCGGTCCTCGGGGCACCGGGCTGCTCGCCGCGCGGGGAGATCAGCTGGGGATACGCGTTGCCCTTCCCCGGTGCCGGTTCCCCGGCAGGCACGGGCAGCCCGAGCCGCTCAAGCACTCTGGTCTCGAACCCGGCGGGCGGCTCGGCGGGCGGCAGCAGCTCGAGCAGCTGCTCGCCGGTCGCCATCAGCAGCCGGACGTCCTCGCGGCATCCGTCGCACTCGTCCAGGTGCGCGACCGCCATCGCGCGCTCGCGGCCAGTGAGAACCCCGAGCGCCAGCTCGGCGGCCACGTCGGCCAGTTCAGCGCAAGTCATTTCGTTTCGCTCATTCATCGCCCGCCTCCTCGGGGAGGAAGGCGGCTCGCAGTTTCTGCATGCCGTCTCGTATTCGCGTCTTCGCCGTGCCGAGGGGAATCCCCTCGGTCTCGGCGACCTGCCGTGCTGTCATGCCGTAGATCCCGGACATCGCCACCGCCCGCGCCTGGGGGGCGGGCAGAGCCCCGAGGGCTCGCCGCACCCCCTCCGCGCTGTCGTTGGCGACCGCCACCCGCTCCGGGCTGTCGGTCATGGAGGCGAGCAGCACCGGCAGGTCGTCCGGGTCCACCGGCAAGGCCGACCGGGCCCGGACCACGTCGATCGCCAGGTTGTGGGTGATCGTCGTGAGCCACGCCCGGACGGACCCGCGCCGTGAGTCATAGACCAACGCGTGCCGCCACGCTTGCTCGAAGGCCTGCTGCGCGACGTCCTCCGCGGTGGTGGGGTCGCCGATGACGGCCCGCGCCACGCCGAAGACGATGCGCTGGAACCGGCGCACGAACGCCAGCGAGAGCTCGGCGTCGCCCGCGCCAAGGCCGGCGAGCAGCACTTCATCGGACTGCCGCTCTCCCGAGGTTCCCACCGCTCCCATTGTCCGCTGCCTCACGTCCGTGACGGCACCGGTGAGGAGGCTACGCCCGCGGCGCGGACCGGTGCGGCGAAAGCGAGCACGCAGGCGGCGACCAGCAGGACGAAGGCGGTGGTGGACTCGACGGCGAGCGAGAGCTGCGCGTAGGGGACGGACAGGCTCTCGGTGTAGCCGAACAGCCCCACGTACACGCTGAGCAGCAGGCCGACCGCCGTCGCGACGCCGGTTATCGCGCCGACCACGAGCAGGGCCAGCCACCGCAGGGCCACGATGGCCACCGCGATGACGATGCAGGCGATGGCCTGTACCAGGAACAGCGGCCCGATGACGCTGATGTCTTTGTAGCCGTCTGACCAGAGCATCAGGTGGATCACCGCGGACCAGACC
>CAWKKG010000009.1:0-324151 GCA_963850115.1 uncultured Actinomycetota bacterium | reverse complement strand
ACAGCTTGTTACTCATAGTCATTAATTAGTAACGCAGAGTTGTGATACCCCTATGGAATCCCTCTTAAATCCGCTCGGTGGGGTTTAAGTTTTCTAAAAATCACCACTGAGTGCGCCTCACGTTGTCAAGTTAAGACATGACGTGAACCCGAAAAATCGCTATTGCCCGTTACGGGGAGTTGCTAGCCTGGCTACATGCCGGACCATGCGCCAGAGGCGGAGGCACGCGCGTTCGCGGCGTCGTTCCGCTCCTTCCTTGACTGGATCCACCAGGGCGACCGGGAGTCGGGCGAGCGGAACCCCGTCGCCGCCCTGGTCGCCGACTTCCTCGGCCCCGAGGCCGCGCGCACTCCGTCGTCAGCCGCGAGCTGCCGCCGTTCGAGCACGTCAACCTGCAGACCGCCATCGACGCGTGGTCGGCCAGCGACGGCCGGGCCGTGGACGTGCAGCGGCGTGCTGCTGCCGCAGCACTACCGCCTGGAACTGCAGGAGATCGTCAGCGGGGAGTCGCTGCCGCGCATCCGGCTGACCGCTCCCGCGCTCGTCGACCTGCCGAACGGTCCCGATTCCACCCTGGGCTGCCTCAAGCTCGCGCTGCTGCTGGCCTCCGACGCCCGCGGCCGGTACGTCCTGATGGTGCAGAGCCCGAGCGAGCACCAGCAGGCCCTGCAGGTCGAGGTCGCCGGGCTGCCGGTTAGCGAGGCTCAGGCCGTGCTCGCCGAGCTTGACCAGCTCCGCGCCGAGCTCAACGTCTACCGTGGCCACCTGCTTGACGTGACCCTCACCCCGATGGGCGGCATCCACCTGGCCTTTGCCGCCCGCCCGGCCCTGAGCCGTGAGGACGTGGTGCTCCCGGAGGCGGTGCTCGGCCGGGTAGAGCGGCACGCGCTCGGCGTCGCGGAGCACCGGCAGGCGCTCCTGGCCGTCGGGCAGCACCTCAAGCGCGGACTGCTGCTCTACGGCCCGCCCGGTACCGGCAAGACGCACACCACCCGCTACCTGCTCGGCCGGATGACCGGCTACACCCGGCTCGTCATCACCGGCCGCGCGCTGATGGCCGTGGGCGCGGTCACCGAGATGGCGCGCGACCTGCAGCCGAGCGTCGTCGTGCTGGAGGACGTCGACCTGGTCGCCGAGGACCGCTCGATGGGCCCGCGATCCAGCCCCGTCCTGTTCGACCTGCTCGACGCGATGGACGGCGCGGCTGCCGACGCCGACCTGCTGTTCCTGCTGACCACGAACCGCGCCGACCTGCTCGAGCCGGCGCTGGCCGCGCGCCCGGGCCGCGTCGACGTGGCGGTGGAGATCGAACTGCCTGACGCGGCCGCCCGCGAGCGCTTGCTCGCGCTCTACGGCCGGGGCGTGCCGCTGGCCCTGACCGACGAGGACATCGCCACGGCGATCGAGCGCACCGATGGCACCACCGCGTCCTTCCTCAAGGAGCTCATCCGGCGCAGCGTCCTGGAGGCCCTGCATGACCCAGAGGGGCGCGGGGCACCCGGTGAGGGGGCGGCGGCTGCTCACGGCGTGCCGACGGTGACGGGCGCGCACCTGGCCCGCGCGCTCGATGACCTCCTCGACTCCGCCCAGGGAGTGACCCGCACGCTGCTCGGCGTGGGCGTCGATCCCGACCACGCTCCCGGCGGGCGGCGCGCTCGCCATGAGCCCGGGCATGGTCATGTCGGTCCGCCGCGGGATGGTGGGCCGCGTCATGCCGTCGGGCCATGTTTTCCGCGGCTGACCCGCCCGCCTGCGGATGCTCCATCCCGATGGCACCGCTAGTCACACCAGTAACGCTCTTTGATTTCCGGGGGAGAAGAGCGGTTCTTTAACGCCAGATGTCCCTTGTGTGAGCGGTACGTTGCGGGGTATGCCTGATGCGGACCTGAGAGCCGAGCCCGGACCCGAGAGCAGCGGGGCCGGGCGGCACCCGCCTGAAGGAGCCGGTTATGGACGTTGAGGTCATTGTCGAAACCCCGCAGGGGTCGCGCAACAAGTACAGCTCGACCCCAAGAGCGGGCGTATCCGGCTGGACCGGATGCTTTTCACCTCGACGGTTTATCCCCTGGACTACGGCGAGATCCCCGGCACCCTGGCGGAGGACGGCGATCCGCTTGACATGCTGGTCTGGCTGGACGAGCCCACCTTCCCCGGTTGCCTGGTGACCGTGCGCCCGGTCGCGGTGTTCTGGATGAGCGACGAGCGCGGCCCCGACGCGAAGCTCCTGGGCGTCGCCGCGCACGACATCCGCAAGAACCGGATCAGGGACCTGGAGGACGTGCCCCGCCACCTGCTCAACGAGATCGGCCACTTCTTCGATATCTACAAGGAGCTTGAGCCGGGCAAGTCGACCGACGTCCGGGGCTGGATGGACCGCGCCGAGGCGGAGCGGGTCATCAAGGAGGCGCTTGTCGCGAGGGCGGAAACGGCCCGGGCGCTCGCCGCGTCTGAATCGGTGCCGGGGCCAGCGCGCCGCGACTGCTCCGTCAAGAGTGTTATGCGAGCGAAATACTAAGTTACGTTAAAGAAACGCTGTTCAGGCAGACTGTGGCAACTGTTCAACTTCCGCCACGGAGTATCGCCTGATGGCAATTCTTGAGACGACAACAACGGCTGCCGCCGCCACGGAAAGCGCCAAGCTCCAACGGCATTTCGGCCGCTTCGACATCCTGTTCTTCCTGATCTGCACGATCGTCGGCGTCGACACGATCGCCTCCGTGGCCAGCAGCGGCGGTGAGGCGTTCACCTGGATGATCATCCTCGCCATCGCGTTCTTCGTCCCCCAGGCGCTGCTGTTCGCCGAACTCGGCTCGGCGTTCCCGCAGGAAGGCGGCCCGTACTTCTGGACCAGGCTCGCCTTCGGCCGCCTCGTCGGCGCGGTGAACAACTTCCTCTACTGGATCACCAACCCGGTCTGGATCGGCGGCACCCTCGCGGGCGCGTGCGTCGGCGCCGTCGTCGTGTTCTTCAACAACGGGAACCCGCTGTCCACGCCGATCTTCTACGTCGTCGACGCTGGTCTTCGTCTGGGTGTCGGTGCTCGCCGCCATCATGTCGTTCTCCAAGGCCAAGTGGCTGCCGACGGCCGGCGCGTTCGCCCGGTTCCTGCTGCTCGGGCTGTTCACGATCTCCTGCATCGTCTACGCGGCCAAGCACGGCGTGCACGGCCTGGGCGGCAGCGCTTACAAGCCGTCTTACGCCGGGTTCGTCGCCCTGGTCGGCGTGCTGCTGTTCAACTACGTCGGGTTCGAGCTGCCGAGCAGCGCGGGCGAGGAGATGACCAACCCCAAGCGCGACGTGCCGTTCGCCATCGCCCGCTCGGCGGTCGGCAGCGTCCTGCTGTACGCGCTGCCCGTGCTCGGCATCCTGATCGTGCTGCCGTCCTCGGCGGTCACCAACTTCAGCGGGTTCGTCGACGCGATGAAGGACGTCTTCACCGATCTACGGCGGCTCCATCGCCAAGGACGGCACGCCGACGCTCACCGGCGCGGGCACGGCCCTCGGCGACATCTGCGCGATCCTGTTCATCCTCTGCCTGCTCACCTCGGGTGTCACCTGGATCATGGGCTCCGACCGGGCGCTGGCCGTGTCCTGCTACGACGGCGCGGGGCCGCGGTTCCTCGGCGTGATCAACGCCAGGTACGGCACCCCGGTCCGGGTGAACATCTTCAGCGGCCTGGTCGCCACGGCGATCGTCATCCTCGCCGAGACCATCACGAGCGGCAACGCCGCGAAGTACTTCGGCGCGGTCCTCGGCGTCACGATCTCCACGACGCTGATCAGCTACCTCGGCATCTACCCGGCCGTCTGGAAGCTGCGCAGGTCCCACCCCGGAGGTCGACCGCCCGTTCCGCATGCCGTGGATGAAGCCGCTGACCGTCCTGCTCGTGCTGCTCGTCGTCGTCGCCACGATCCAGCTCGTCGCGCCCGGCCTCGGCGACTCCTGGTTCGGCGCGAACTACGCGCCGGACGGCTGGGACCCGTCGCAGAAGTGGGTGTACCTGCTCACCGAGGTGGTCCCGGTGCTCGTCCTTCGCCGTGATCGGCGTCCTGTTCTGGTGGCTCGGCCGCCCCACCCGCGCCGAGCTCGTCGACCTGGAAGCCGTCCCGGTGGAGGCCGCCGACTAGCCGGCGGCGCTGGCCACCGTACCTCGCGGACCTGGGCCTCACCGTTGACGGTGAGGCACCAGCGCCGCTTTCCTGCATCGCGCCAGCCCGGCTAGCCTGCCGAGGCCGCTCGCGCGTCGTTAGCGGGTGCCGGGGTGGTGCGGTGATGCTCGACACTCACTGCCGCTCGTGGGATAGTTCGGGCGTCTTGACTGAGAAGGGGCTGGTGTGATGAGCGTGATCGAGATCCCGGAGGGGTCGCTGTTCGGCCTGGACAACCTGCCGTTCGGGATTTTCGCGGCCGGAGGCGCGGCGCCCAGGGCGGGGGTGCGGGTGGCCGACAGCGTCATCGACCTCGCGGCGGCGCTGCGCGACGAGGTGTTCGCGGCGCCGGCGCTCAACCCGTTCATGGCGGAGGGCCCGGCGCGCTGGGCGGCGGCCAGGGCGCGCATCACCGAGCTCGTCACCTCGGGCGAGGTGCCGCCGGGCGCGATCTACCCGTTGCCCGCGGTGGAACTGCGGCTGCCGTTCGAGGTCGCGGACTACGTGGACTTCTACGCCTCCGAGCACCACGCGGCCAACCTCGGGCGGCTCTTCCGGCCCGAACTCGGAGCCGCTGACGCCGAACTGGAAGCACCTCCCCGTCGGCTACCACGGGCGGGCCGGCACGGTCGTCGTCTCGGGCACCAACATCGTCCGGCCGTCCGGCCAGCGCAAGGGGCCCGGTGACCAGGCACCCGTATTCGGCCCGTCGGTCCGCCTGGACATCGAGGCGGAGGTCGGGTTCGTGGTCGGGGTCGGCTCACCTCACGGCACGCCCGTGCCGGCAAGCGCGTTCGCCGAGCACGTGTTCGGCGCGGTCCTCGTCAACGACTGGTCCGCCCGCGACCTGCAGGCCTGGGAGTACGTGCCGCTCGGGCCGCACCTCGGCAAGTCGTTCGCCACCTCGGTGTCGCCGTGGGTGGTCCCGATCGCCGCCTTGCAGGCCGCGCGGGTCCCGCTGCCCGGCCAGGACCCGGCGCCGCTGCCGTACCTGCAGGAGGCCGAGGACTGGGGACTCGACATCGACCTGGCCGTGGACTGGAACGGCCAGGTCGTCTCCCGGCCGCCGTACGCGAGCATGTACTGGTCGCCCGCCCAGATGCTCGCGCACATGACGGTCAACGGCGCCGCCACCCGCACCGGCGACCTGTTCGCCTCCGGCACGGTCTCCGGGCCCGGCCGCGCCGAGCGCGGCGCGTTCATCGAGCTGACCTGGGGCGGCGCGGAACCGGTCACGGTCAACGGCGAGCCGAGGACCTTCCTCGAGGACGGCGACACGGTGACGATCACCGCCACGGCCCCGGGCGCCTCCGGCGGCCGCATCGGCTTCGGCGAGGTGACCGGCACCGTGCTGCCCACCCGCAGCACGCAGCTGCCCGCCGAGCCCTAGAAACCAAGGGTGCCGCGCTACTCTCCGCGCCGCGCCCGGTCCGCGGTCCCTGGCGAACGCCGCCGCGCAGTAGCATCTGCCTGAGCACGAAGGTCCGCGGGAAGAAGGTAGGCACGTCATGAGGCCGGAGCAGACCCTAACGTGGATGGCGGACGGCACGGAGCGGCTGCTCGCCGACCAGGCGGCCTTGTCCGAGCAGGCGCTGACGGCGCCGACGGCCCTGCCCGGCTGGTCCCGCCGGTACCTGCTCGCGCACGTCGCCGCCAACGCCGTCGCGCTGCGCAACCTTGTCTACTGGGCCCGCACCGGCGAAGAGCGCCGGATGTACGCCTCGAGCGAGCAGCGCGACGCCGACATCGCGCAGGGCGCGCAACTGCCGTCCGCCGAGCTCAGGGCCTGGATTGAGTCGTCGGCCCATTCCCTCGCCGCGGACCTGGCCGCCCTGCCGGAGCAGGCCTGGGACGCGAAGGTCATCACCGCCCAGGGCCTCACCCGCAGCGCTAGCGAGATCCCGTGGATGCGCGTCCGCGAGGTCTACGTCCACGCCATCGACCTGGACGCGGGTACCCGGTGGCCGGACCTGCCCGCGGAGTTCCTCGCCGCGTTGCTCGACGACGTGACCGCGCGCCGCTCGTCGAAGGGCGGCGGCCCGGCCCTCCTCGTGGCCGCCACCGACACCGGCCACACCTGGGAAGTCGCGGGCGCCGGCGCGGCCATCCCGGTCAGTGCCCCCCTCGCCGACCTGGCGCCGTACCTGACCGGCCGCCCCGCCCCCGAGCTGAGGTCCGCCCCAGCCCTCCCGGCCTGGCTCTGAGTCAGCCAGTTTCGCGCAGCCGGCGGGCGGCCTCGGCGGCGGCGGACATCTTGCTGATCGCCAGGTACCGCGGCACCCGGCGCAGCCCGCAGTCAGTGGAGATCTCCAGCCGCTCCGGGTCGCGGTACTCGAGGCAGGCCCGCACCCGCTCGATGATGTCCTCGGGCGTCTCCGAGTAGTGCGTCTTGATGTCGATCAGCCCGGCGGACAGGATGCGCTCCCTGTCCCACTTGCCGACCAGGTCGATCTCCGCCATCTCCCGCGCGCCGAACTCCAGGCTGAACCCGTGCACGTTGGCGTCGAGCAGCGCCGGGAACAGCCACCGGTAGGTCCGCTTCGCGTAGGGCAGCCGCCGGAAGGACCCGAAGCAGATGTGCACGATGAACGTGCACCCGGTGATCCCGTCGACGACCGCGTTGACGGTCTCGACCACGTTCTCCGGTGTGCGGTCCTCGGCGGCGTGCGACGGGGTGAGCGGCTCCTCGATCTGGATGTAGTCGCACCCGGCCGCGACCAGCTTCTGGATGTCGGAGCGAATAGCCGGCACGAGAGCGTCGGCGCACTCGCGGCGGGTCCGGTAGACGGGGGAGAAGTCCAGCTCGGTCGTGATCCCGTACGGGCCGGGCATGCCGATCTTGGGCCGCCGGCCCGTCCTGGCGCGCAGGAACTCGTACTCGGCCGTGTAGTCCCAGATCGACTCGACCTGGTCGAGCGGCTCGCGCACCTCGTAGACGGGCAGCTGGTCCCAGCCGATCGCGCCGAGCCTGCGCGGCGCGGGCTTGAGCGCCAGGCCGGCCATCTTGCCGGTGATGCCCTCGATCCAGCCGCCGCGCCGGTGCTCGCCGTCGGTGAGGATGTCAAGGCCGGCCGACTCCTGGTCGTAGATGGCGAGCTGGCAGTAGTCGTCGAGCAGTTCCTGCCGGTCGGCCGGCCCGAAACGCCCCGCCTTCTCGCCGTCGGCGACGACATCCCACCATCCGGGCCGGGCCCAGCCGCCGGTGGTGGTGACCGGCAGCTGCGCCGGGTACTGGTAGTCACTCATGGTCATGCCTTCCCCTCAGTGCTCGCCCGCTGACATGTGCACCTGACCAAGGGGGCGGCCGTGGTCACCCTGGCCCTCAGGCACCAGGCGCTCCGTCAAGGCCCCGCAGCGCGTCGACCAGGTCCGCGTGGATGTACCCGTTCGACGCGACGACGTCCGCGCGGTCGGCCGTGGCATGCGGCCGCCCGTCGAACAACGTCAGCAGCCCGCCGGCCTCCGCGAGGATCAGCTGCCCGGCCAGGATGTCCCAGGCGTCCATCGTGTACTCGCAGTACCCCTCAAGCCGGCCCGCCGCGATCGCGCACAGGGTCAGCGCGGGCGACCCGAGGGAGCGCACCCCGCCGGACACCGACATCAGCCGCTCGACGAGCCGGGCATAGGCGCGGATCTCGCCGGGGTCCACGGTCTGCGCCTGCGCGACCACGAGCGCCCGGTCAAGGCGCGCGATGTCCGACACCCCGATCGGGACCCCGTTCAGGGTCGCGCCGCCGGCCAGCACCCCCACGAACATCTCGTCGTGCAGCGGGTCGTAGATCGCTCCTGCCACGGTCGTGCCGCGCGACCTGAGCGCGACCGACACGCAGAAGAACGGCAGGCCGTGGGTGAAGTTGGTGGTCCCGTCGAGCGGGTCGACGTACCACACGTCGGCCGCGTCCAGGCTCCCCGTCGTCCCCTCCTCGCCGTCGACCGCGTGGTCGGGAAACGCGGTCAGGATCGTCTCAGTGACGGCCCGCTGTGACTCGCGGTCGGCGGCGGTCACCAGGTTCGCCCGCGCGTCCTTGTAGCCGATTTCCAGCTCGTCCTCATCCCGCAGGAACCTCGTGAGGACCGCGCCGCCCACCCGGGCCGCCGCCTCGGCGACCTCCGCGGCCAGGATCGCGTTGGTCATGCGCCCGGTACCTTGAAGACGTTGCGCAGCGCGTACTTGACGGGGTCAAAGGCCGGCTTCGCCGCGCCGGGCGGCGACGGGTCCGTGCTCCCCGGCGGCGTCGGCCCAGCGTCCTGTCCGGCCCGCTGTTCCCGCACCGCCGACTCTCCGGCGGTCCAGGTCGTCTCCGGCCGGTGCTGGAGGAAGAACACGCTGTCGGGGAACGGCAGGTCCCTGGCGATCGCCCACTCGACGTCTTGCGGCACCCCGGCCGCAGCTTCCTCGATCCGCGCCGCCTGCGCGCAGATGTAGCGCACCTCGTCCTCGCTGAGGCACGGCCGCCCGGCCAGGTCGCCGGGCAGCGGCGACAGCACCACCCGGCCGGAGTCGGGGCTGAAGGACGCCCAAGTCAGCTTCGCGCCTGTCCGCTGGGTCAGCACCCGCCCCGACGCGCGGTCCACCGTCCAGTGGTCGGGCGTGACCTGCCCGGAGACCACCGACTCGCCAAATCCCCAGTTCGCCTCCACCACGCAGACGCCGCGGTCGCCGGTGACCGGGTCCAGCGTGAACGCCACGCCCGCCGACCGCGCGTCCACCAGCTCAAGGACGCCGACCGCGAGGTCATGCCCGCGTACCGGCGACGTCCCGCCGAACCGCCGCCGGTAGGCGAGGGCGTGCGCGGAGAACCCGCTCGCCCAGCATCTCCTGACGTGCAGCAGCACGTCAGTGACCCCGGACACGCCGAGGTACGTCTCGTACTGCCCGGCAAAGCTGGCGGCCTGCCCGTCCTCGCTGACGGCCGACGACCGGACGGCGACCCGCAGCCCGGCGCCGCGGCCGGTTCGCGACGCGAGGCGCGCGTGGGCGGCCGTGACCGCGTCCTCCAGCCACGGCGGCAGCGGCTGCGACTCGATGAGGGACCGCGCCCGCTCGGCGAGCCTGGTCAGCTCGCCGTGCCCGGGCGCGGGGGCGGTGAACAGCCGGGCGAGTTCGCCGCGGGCCGTGGCCGGCAGCCACCCGTCGAGGGCGGCGGCGGTCACCGCGTACCCGTCGGGTACCCGCCAGCCGTCGGCGGCGAGCTGCCCGAGCCGCGCCATCTTCGGCCCGACCCGCCCCGCGTCCGACGCCCGGACCTGCCCGAGGTCGACGACCGCAGCGTCCGTCACGGTCATCCGCCCCCCGCCCGCTGACGCGGCCTCACGGGAGCACCTGGACCGTGCCCGCCCGGCCGTCCACCCTGACCCGGTCGCCGGTCTTGACGACCTGGGTCGCGATGGCGGTGCCGACCACGCAGGGAATGCCGTACTCGCGGCTGACGATCGCCGCGTGCGTCAGCGAACCGCCGGTGTCGCACACGCACGCCGCGATGATGCCGAACGCGGGTGTCCACTCGGTCGTCGTACCGCCGCACACCAGGATCTCGCCCGGCTCCACCAGGTGCAGGTCACCGACCGTGGTGATCACCCGGGCGACGCCCTCGACGACCCCCCTGGCCGCGGGGAACCCGCGGACCTCGGTGACCGCCGCCTCGCCCGCGCCGGCGGTGGTCCCGGCGGAGCCGTCGCCCCGCATCGTCTCCAGGAACCGCCCGGACAGCCCGAAGACCTCGATCATGATCGGGTCGGGCACCACCTCGGGGATCGTGCCGAGCATCGGCGGCAGCGACGGTCCCCGTTCCCGCCAGTAATCGAAGTACGCACGCCGGTCGGGGATCATCGCGCGCAGTTCCGCCCACGACGTCGACCCGCCGCCGGACATGACGTTGAACAGCTCAGGCTTGAACACGAAGAACAGGTCCGTCGGGTCCGAGATCTCGCCGTCGGAGGCCAGCCACGTGCCGAGTTCCAGCGTGGCCCGCCGCACCGGGATCGCCGCCCGCCGGTCGATCAGGTAGTTGTGCTCCTCGTTCCACCAGGCGAAGTTCGCCGCCTGGTTCGACGCGAGGGCCTCGTTGAACCGGGTGAGGTTGGCGCCGTTGAGTGCCCGCCGCGCCGCCTCGATCTGCGCGTCCCGCTCGCCGACGGCCGCGGCCCGCGCCGCGTGGAAGTCGAACCCGGCCGGCTTGGAGAGGAACGCGCCGATCGCGTACAGCGCGGGCGCGGGGTCCTCCGCCCACGAGGGGATGTCGATCCGGCAGGTTTCCTCGACCCGCTGCCCGTACACGTCCAGGAACTGGTCGAACGACGCGAGCCACGTCGCCCCGTGCGGCCGCGCGGCGATCCTGGGCCGCATGTCGGATGGAGACCCGGTCAGCAGCTCGGACGAGACGTCAAGCGTGCGCGCGAGCTCCGCGAGCCGCCACAGCTCCTCGTCCGTCCGCGAGTAGAACGTCTGCTGGCCCGACAGGAACGACGACACCTGCGACCCGGACAGCCCGATCTCCTCGGCGAGCTCGTAGAAGGCCAGGTAGTTAGCGGTCAGCACGTACATGACCTCGAAGTGGATGAACCAGGCCCGCCGGTGGAACGCGTACGCGTCCTTGAGCACCGTCCACAGCTCGGGCATGGACATCACGTGCAGGTCGAGGTTGTCGAAGTGGTCGTACGCGGACTGCAGCTCGCCCGCCCGCATCGCCCAGTACGACTCGAAGTCGGCGAGGATCGGCGACACGTACGCGCCGAACCGCGCCGCCCGCGCCTGCACCTGCCACTGGGTGTCAACGTCGATCGTGCCGATGTACACGTGCGTGCCCGCGAGGCGGTTAACCGAACCGCGCGTCGGTGGCACCCCGACGATCTCCGCGCCGAGCTGGGCGCCCCAGGTCTGCGCGTCGTCGAGCGTCGCGATCGACGCGGGCACCATTCCCTCGCTGAAGTGCAGCGAGTCGCGCAGCCAGTAGCGCTCGTTGTCCGCGAGCGAGAAAGGCCGGACGGGCCCGGCGACGAACGGCTGGCTACCGAAGGCCTGCCGGTAGCCCGGGTAGAGCTCTTCCCTGACGAACTCATCGACGGGAAACACGCGCGGCGAATCACCTGACACGGTTCTTCCTCACCTCGGCTTTGAAGTGGCACGCAACAACCCAAAGTCTCGCCTGGCCGCGGATGCCCCCACAAGTGGCGGGAGAATAAAGGTGGTACAGCCGACGGCGAGTTCGGCCACAACTAGCCGGCCGCGATGTCGGGAAAGAGCGGACATGCCCGTTGCCGAGGAAATCGTGACCGAGCCGGATCACCGTTCCTCGGCCGCCTGCCCCTGGCCCGGCCCCGCGCGGACGGGGACCGGTGCCGTATCCCGCGCCCCGGTCGGGCGCTCCTCGGTCGTCTGCTTGGCCGGGTAGTCGCGGCGCTCAAGTGCCTCGCGGAACGCCCTGATCTTCGGATAGGGGGAGCCCTCCTCCAGCAGCGGCGCGAAGTCCGGGTCGTTTGAGATCCAGTCGTGCGGCCGCTCAAGGCCGGAGTTGCGGTTGCTCACGACGCGCCGCAGGCTGGTGATGACCTGCTCCTCATCGGCCAGGCCCTGTTGCAGAAGCACCGCGTACAGGCACGCCGTGTTGTACGCGGCCTGCCAGGACGCGGTCCGCGCCTGCCAGGGCAGCCAGCGCACCCGGTCGCGCGTCGGCGGGATCCAGCCGGTCCGCGGGACCCCGGCGGCACTGGCCGCGGTCTCGCCGGCCGCGGGGCCGCGGCCAGGCGTCGAACGGGTCCCACAGCACCGTGCGCACCACGGCCGAGTCTCCCACGATAGCGGCGACCACGACGCAGCCCCTGGCGCTGGCGGACGCGCTCGGCGAGGCGAGCGCCGCGGCCCGACCGCCGCGCGCGGCGGCCAGCCGGCGCTTGCGTGCCGTTCCGCGCGCTCGCCCGCTCCTTTTCCACCAGGTACTTCTCGTTCAGCCGGTGCTTGACGGCGACGAGAAGCTCGGCCACGCACACGCCGTCCCTGAACTCCTGCCGCTCGGCGGCCTGCCAGTGCGGCCGCCACACAGTCCGCTCGTCGCGGCGCCAGAACGTGTTCCATGCGATGACGGGGAATGACAGCTGGTGCCTGATCGTCCGCAGCTCCCGCCTGGCCGCGCCGAGCAGCGTCTCCCGCAGCTCGTGGGACAGCACCGACGGCCCGGTCGGGCCCGCCTTGAGGTGGATGTCCCGCTCACCGCAGTGGTCGATCTCGGTCAGCCCGGCCCGGTAGAGCACGTCGAGTGCCTCGTCGAGGATGCCGCGCGCCGAGGCCGGGTAGAAGACCGGGAACTCCGGGTCGGCGATCATCTCAAGCGACATGCACAGCCGGTACCGGCCGCGGAAGAACCGCGGGTACTGCTCGCGGTTCATCGCGTGCAGCCGCAGCGCGGCGAGCTGGTCGCGCTCCAGGTCCGCCAGCGAGGCCAGCTCGTACCTGACCACGCCCGCGCACCGGTCGGCACCAGTCACGTTCAGCAGCAGCTCGACCTGCTTGCGCCTGGAGGCCTGCACGTCGTCGGCGCTTTCCACGTACACCCGCTCCTGCCGGGCGAGCAGGAGCGCGCCCAGGTCACGCCCGTCGGCCGCGCCGTAGCACCAGGGCGGGCTCGCCGGGTCCCTGGCGAAGACCTGCCTGGCCACGTAGCCGGCGACCATGGAGGCGGCGTCGTCGATGCTCGCGGCCACGATGGTCTTCGACGCGACGGTGCCTCCGGTCCGCGGCTCGTCGATCTCGACCGTCACCCGCGTCGGCCGCACCGGCTCCCGGCGGGCCCGCTCGGTCCCGCCCCGTCCCACGCTGGTCAGCGCCGTCCGTGCCTGCGTGACCGCCACGGCGGGGCCGCGGGGCCGCCGCTGCTCAAGCCGCGGCGTGCCCTCCACCCACACGCGCAGCTCGTAGCGGCGCGGCGCGGGCCACAACGTGCCCGCGAACCGGATCACCGCGCCCGCGAGGCCGCCACCGGACACGCCGCTCGCCTCAGCGATCGACGCGAGCCCGTCCGACCTCGTGCCGCCGGGCAGGATCGGCGGCGAGTACACGTCAACGGCCGCGAGCCGGAACTTGACCTCGGCGGCGAGCCAGTCATGGCGCTGCCCCGCGGTCGGCCCGCCCCCGGGGCCGGAACTGTCGCCGGAACCGTCGCCGGCGATGCTGGGCTGCCCGTCGGTTAGCTTCGAGGTGTCGAGGCGGGGCGCCTGGCGGCCGAGTGCCCACTTCTCCGCCTGCCGGTAGCCGAGCAGCAGCGCGACGGCGATGACGGACCAGCCCAGCCGCCCGGGCGCGGGCGCGTGCCGGGAGGACCACAGGGCCCACAGCGGGTGGAACCACGCGCCGGCGAGCCGGTCGGCGCCGAAGGCGAAGGCGGTCTCCAGGTCGGGCGGCACCCGGCCGCCCGACGGCGTCTGGCCGTACGCGGTGACCGCCACCAGCAGCCCGATCACGGTTCCCGCGGTGACATAGCGCAGCGTGCGGACGCTGAAGTGCGTAGCGGTGAACCCGATCAGCCCGCTGACGGCGACCGTGACCGCCCACACGACCCACGACGTCATCCGTCCGTCTCCTCGCCGGACCGGCGGCAGCGCCGATTCCGACGAAAACGATAGCCAGAACCGCCCGGCGTTTCCCTGCGAAAGCGAGCAAGAGCATCATTCAGAACGGAAACGCGCTTTTCCTCCTCGCGCCCGATGCCAGCGCGGGGTGGCGCCGGCCAGGGTCACCTGGTGCCGTCCTGGATGGGCCGCTAGAAGCAGATCCCGAGCAGGCAGCTCGACGGTGACGGGGAAGCCGTCCCGCTCGGCGGCGTGCTTGACCCGCTACGAGCCGCTCGGCGGCGTGCTCGACCCGCCACCACTTGGCGTGGTCGACGCGCCGCCGGTGGCGCTGGCCGGCGAGCCGGTGCTCGGTTGGGCAGCCGGGGCCGTCGACGGCCTTCTTGCTGCCGGGCGCGGACTGCGGGCTGGTCGCCCCGGCCGACGCCGTGGCGGTCGGAAGGACCGCGCCGCTGGCAGGCGACGACACGCGGGACGCGCCCGACGGCGCGGGCGTGGGGACCTGGCCGGCGGTGGCGGCGCCGGTCGCCGAGTTCCCGGCCGGCGTCTGGTTCGCGGTGGGCGCGCCGCCGAACACGCCGGAGGCGAACAACGCCACCAGCCCGGCGCTCGCCACCAGGGCGACGCCGGCCCCCAGCGCGAGCCCCTTCGCCCGCTTCCGCTGGTCACCCGGCCGCTGGCCCGGCTGCCCCGGGCCGGGCGGCGCGCCGGGCGGCCCGGGAGGCGGCGACATTCGCTGGGGCACGTTCCACTCGCCGGGGACGTACCCGATGGAATCGGTCCAGCCTTCCTGCGCGTAAAGGACCGCGGTGTTCGGCGTCATGCCGCCTGGGGGGCTGACGGCGCCGGCCTGGCCGCCGCCCGGCCCGGACCGCACTCCCAGCGCGGACTGTAGTCCTGGCCCCGACACCATGGCGCGGGCGAGCGGCACGAGGGCGCCGCCGCCCATCGAGTCGCGGAGCCTGGCGGCCAGCTCGGCCAGTTCCCGCGCGTCGCTGATGCGCTTGGCGGGGTCCTTGGCGGTCAGCCGGTCGACGAGGACATCAAGCTCGGCGGGGACGTCGGCGGGCAGCGGTGGCAGCGGCATGTACAGGTGGGCGGCCATCACCTCGGCCGCGGTCCCGTCGTGCGGGGGCACGCCGGTGAGGCACTCGTGCAACACGATGCCGAGCGCGTAGATGTCGCTCGCCGCCGTGCCCGGGTTGCCGGCGATCCGCTCGGGCGCCATGTACTGCGTGGTGCCCATGACGAGGCCCGGACTGGTGACCGGCACCTGCCCCGCCGCGTGCGCGATGCCGAAGTCGGTGACCTTGACGACGCCTTCCGCGCTGATCAGGATGTTTCCCGGCTTGACGTCTCGGTGGATGACGCCGGCCTTGTGCGCGGCGGCGAGTCCCGTCCGCGGCCTGCGCGGTCACGTCGAGGGCCATGGCGGGATCGATCGGGTCGACCACGAGGATGTCGGCGAGGGACGGGCCGTCGACGTACTCCATCACCAGGTACGGGGAACCGTCGGGCCCGGAGGGCCCGTAGTCGTACACCTGCGCGACGTGCGAGTTGTTGAGCGCCCCGGCGTTCTTCGCTTCCTTGCGGAACCGCTCAAGCGTCTCCGGGTGGTCCGAGTACTCTGGGCGCAGCACTTTCACCGCTACCGGGCGTTCAAGCAGCAGGTCAGTTGCCCGCCACACCTGGCCGACGCCTCCCGCTGCGATCCGCTCGTCCAACCGGTAACGGTCATCCAATATCAGGCCAGATCGCGTCACAACGCAGCCAGACTACCCTGGCGCATCATGAGAAACCCTGGCACCAGAGAAACGTACGCAAATCTAGGGAAACGCCCGGGTATGCCCCGCGGGCCCCGGTGTCACCTCATGTACTTCTGCACGAGCGCGCCGAGGGCGGGCAGGGCGGCCTTTACGTGCTTGACGGCGCTGCCCCGCACGGTCTTGTACGCCTTCACGATCGTGGCGCGGCTGGATGCCCGCTGGCGGCTGTCCGTGATCGCGAGCAGAGCCTCGGCCACCTCGTCGTCGCGGCTCGCGAGGTAGCCGCCGAAGTCGCCGCCGTAGGGCTCGGCGGCGAAGTTCGCCCAGTACGGCTGCAGCGCGTCGGCCACGCTCGGCAGGATGGTCTCGATCATCGCCGGTATGTGGCCGGCGTCGAAGGTGCGCACCGTCTTGTAGGCGAGCCTGACCGCGGTCCCCGTGACGCCCGACATGTCGGCGACCTCGCGGTCAACGAGCGCCTGGCAGTCGGCGATGACATGCGGCCGGACGTCCGGCGCGAGCAGCGTTTCCCGCAGTGTGGGCATGGCCTGGCTCGTCCTCCCTCAGTCGCGTTGACGCTACGGTATCGGGCGCCATGCCGCCCGATACGGAATGTGGCGATATGTTGGGTACCGCCCCCGGTATTAATGGTTCGCGGCGCGAAGTAACCACCATTCGTTCGGGATGAGAGCGGTTTTATCGCGCCTCTTGGTCCGCGCGCTCGTCCGCGCCGAAGTTGCGGCGCAGGGTCTCGCCGTTCGGGCTGCCGCCGAGGGCGGCGGAGATCCGGTCCCAGGACCAGTCGGCGGCGCGGGCTTCCCTGACGGCGACCCGCAGCGCGTTCTGTGCGACCCGGCGCGCGTCGATCGCGCCCTTCATCAGCTCGTCGAGCGAAGTAGTCATGGCACGAAGTATGCCACAAAATGTGGCACGTGTCGAGGTGCGAGTGACGAATCCGGCGCGCTCGCGCTCCTCGACGGACTGCAAGAATGAGTCCTCTAATACGCTGCAGAGGACTGAAAAGCAGGACAAGCGACCCGGAGAGGCCTTCAGCCATGCGCTACGCGTCTACCTACGACAACAGCGGCGCGCCGGTCGTCGCCGAGCTTCAGGGCGACCGGCTCGTCCCGCTCGCCGGGCTGACCGAGCTTGGCGAGGCCACCACCGCCGAGGTCCTGGCCGCCGCCGGGCGGCGCGCCGCGGACGCCTTCCCGGCGGCCGGGGCCAGGCTCCGCGCGGTGGTCCCGAACCCCGCCAAGGTCATCTGCGTGGGACTGAACTACAAGGCGCACATCGAGGAGACGGGGCGCAGCGACTCGGACTACCCCGTGCTCTTCCCGAAGTTCGCGAGCAGCCTGACCGCGGCCAACGCCGCGATCGATATCTCGGGCGGCTCGGCCGCGGTTGACTACGAGGGCGAGCTCACCGTCGTCATCGGCAAGCCCGGCCGCCGGATCAGCGAGGCGGACGCGATGGACCACGTGCTCGGCTACACCGTCGGCAACGACGTGACCATGCGCGACTACCAGTACAAGACGCACCAGTGGATGCAGGGCAAGGCCTGGGACGGCTGTACCCCGGTCGGCCCGTACCTGGTCACCCCTGACGAGGTGGACATCACCGCGCAGCGCATCTCCACCACGCTGAACGGCGAGAAGGTGCAGGACTCGGGCATCGACCTGCTGATCTTCCCGATTCCCAGGCTCATCGCCACGATCTCCGAGTTCACCGCGCTGCGCACCGGGGACCTGATCCTCACCGGCACCCCCTCCGGTGTCGGGCACCGGCGCACCCCGCCCCTGCACCTCAAGTCGGGCGACGTGGTCACCGTCGAGGTGACCGGTGTCGGCGCCCTGCGAAACACGATCGCCTGAACCCGGGCGCCTGAGCACGGCAGGCCGACCGTGGGCCATGATGCGGCGGTGGCGCGGAGTTGGGCGGCGAGGCATGGAGCGAGGGACCAGTGTTCGAGCCCGTTTTGAGAACTTGCCGCCCCGGCTTGACCTGATCGCCCCGGCTGACCTCGACGAGGCGCAGCGGGTGCTGTACGAGGCGATCACCGGCGGCCCGCGGGCCGGCCAGGCGGGCACCGTGCCGATCGTCGACGAGGAAGGCCGCCTGCTCGGCCCGTTCGCGGTGATGCTGCTCACCCCCGAGGTCGGCAACGCGATGCAGCAAGTCGGCGCGAAGATCCGGTTCAGCACCGCGCTGACCGGGCGGGAGCGCGAGCTTGGCATCCTCGCCGTGGCCGGAGAACTGCGCAGTGACTTCGAGCGCCTGGCGCACGAGCCTGCCGCCCGCAAGCTTGGCCTGACCGAGCTCCAGGTCAACGCGGTCCTGTCCGGCCGGGTCCCCGATGGGCTGTCCGACGATGAGGCGCTGGTCTGCAGGCTCGCCCGGGCGATGACCGCCGAGAGGAACCTGCGCGACGAGGACTACGAGGCGGGCGTCGCCGCGCTCGGCCGGGAGCGCCTCGCCGAGCTCACCTGGCTGGTCGGCTACTACTCGGCGCTGGCGCTGGCGCTGGCGGTCTTCCGGCCCGTTCTGCCCGAGTCCTTCACCCGGGCCCACGCCGGGCCCGAGGCAGGTTAAGCCGCCCGGCCCTGCCGTGATTGTCGGAGTTTCGCCCGCGTATATAGTGCGCGAAACTCACACAATCGTGAAATGATCCGCTGCGCCTTGGGGATTTTTCTGGCAGAACGGGTGCGGGGGCGAATCGGAGCCCGTGAGTTAATGGCAATGCGGCGGCGGGAATGTTCAGATGGCGAAACCTGAGATTTGCGGGAACGGGCCCTGATAAGGCAAGGCAAGTTCAGGGGGAACAACGGTGGCTCGCAGGAAATCACCGCGACGGGCAGGGACGGGACCACTTCGGCGGTCGCCTCACGTTCGGCGCGGCGGACGAAGGGCCACGACGTCAGCGTGCTTGCTCACCGCCGGGTCCGCGATGATCATCGCCGTGAGCTGGGCCGCAACGGCGCAGGGCGCCAGCGTGGTTCCGGTAGCCGTAAGCACCCAGGCGCCGCCAAGCGGGCCGCAGCTGCCCGCGGATCTCACGCTGTCCAGCGCGGGAGCGGCATTCATCGCCTCCTTTGAAGGCTTCGGCGCCACTCCCTACGATGCCCCTTCCCCGGTTCGGGACTGCGTCATCGGGTACGGGCACGTCATTCATTCCGGCCCGTGTACCAGCGCCGACTTCGAAGCCTGGGGACGCATAACGGCGCAGCAGGGGCAGGCGCTTCTCCAGTCGGATATCGATGCCACGTTCGTTCCGGCGATTCGCGCTGGCATTCCGGGCACGCCGCTCACGCAGCCCGAGTTCGACGCGCTGGTCGACTGGGTCTACAACGAGGGCCCCGTTTACATCACCGTCAGAAGTTCCGTGCGCAGCGCGCTCCGCGCGACCCCGCCGCACTACTCGTCCGTTCCCCAGGACCTCATGCGCTACGTCTTCGCGTCCGGCAGGAAACTGTGCGGCCTGTACCGGAGAAGGGTGAGCGAAGTCGACCTGTGGAGCACCGGCTCGTACGCCCGCTTGTCGCCGGCCTGCCCGCCCGGCTACGAGAGCCTGCCGGCGGAGCCCTAGCCGAGAGACCAGTGCTAGCCGAAAGACCAGTGCTAGCCGAAAGACCAGTGCAGGCCGGCGATCTTCATGACCGTGGTCCGGTAGGCGCTCGCGTCGGGCGGCAGCAGCGGCGGCTCCGCCTTGCCGCCGAGCGTCAAGGTCACCTGGCCGCACGCGCCCGGCCCGTCGGCGACCGCCACGGCCGGCCCGCCGGCTATAGCACGGAACGTCAGCGTCAACCCGGCCCCCTCGGGACAGGGGACGTCCTGGGCTACCGTCGACCGGGGCAGCCTGTTGACCAGTGCCGCGAGTTGCCGGACGACCGGCACCGAGGTGATCGTGACCGGCGCGGGGGCCGGCGATGGCACCGGCCCCGAGGCCGCGATCGTCACCTCGGTGACCGAGGCGGGGACCACCTCCGAGGCCGGCCGCGACGGCTGCCACGACACCATCGCCTCCGCCATGATCACGGTCATCCCGCCGCCCGCGTTATAGAACTGCACGTTCATCTCCCGCGTGGGCAGCACGCCGGGAACGGCGGGCAGCGTGTACACGGTGTTCCAGCTCGGCGGTCCGATGATCACGTCCTGGCGGGAGAAGCCGCGGGAGATGTGCGCCTTCTCCCACGCGAGCAGCGCCGTCGCGGACCCGTTCGCCCGCCAGTAGCCGGTGGCGTCCGCCTGCGTGGCCGAGGTCAGGCCGACGACCGGGGATCCGCTGGGCAGCGACGGCGGCCTCGCCAGACGGACCGCGCCCGGGGGCGGCACGAACTCTCCGAGGATCGCCCTGGCGTTCGCCGCGGCCCGCTGCGGTGGCGTCCCCGACGGCTGGCCGACGGCCGCCACCGTCCCGGCGGACCTGGCCGGCCGGGCCGCGGAGGTCGCGGTGCCGCAGCTCGCCGCGAGGACCGCGCACGAGAGGAGGAGCAACGGGGCCGTCTTTCCTAGTTTCACGCCACTTAGACGCCGGCCCCGCGGCGGCGGTTCCGCCGGGAGGAGCATCGCCCGCCGCCAGTGATCTTGAGCCACCACGAGCCCGGTGGCTAGGCTCCGAGGGGTCAAGAGTGGGTTACCTGCCAACGGTGTGGCACGACTTCGGGGTGACGATCGGCAGCCTGGCCGGAGCGCTCACCGGGCTGCTGTTCGTCGCGGTCTCCATCAAGAGCGAAACGCTGGCCAACTCTCGCAGCCTCAGCTCCCGCGCCGCCCAGACGCTCGTGCTGTTCATGACGTCCGCGCTCGCGGCGGTCATGCTGGTGGCGCCCCAGCCGGTCGACGCGCTCGGCGCGGAACTGATCGCGCTCGCCGCGGTCTCGGGCGCGGCCCTGTTCGTCCTCGACCGCAGGGGCGGCCACGACCAGTCCAGCCGTGTCGCCCGCTACATCGAGGTTGCCTCGCCGAACGCGATCACCTCGGTGCTCTACGGCGTCGCCGGCGTGACCCTCCTGCTGGCCGCGGGCGGCGGCCTGTACTGGCTGATCCCCGCGGGGATCTTCAGCCTGGTCGGTGGCGTGGTCAACGCCTGGCTGTTCCTCGTCCGCGCCTAACCGCGGGCATCCGGCCTGGCCGCCGGGTTTCCGTTGCGCTGGTGGGTATTACGCAAGGCGAGCACCGAGGCCGCGTCTCGTGGAGGACGGATCATGCGCGCGATATGGACCACTGGGACGAACGGCCCCGACTCGCTCGAAGTCCGGGAGACCGAAGACCCGGAACCCGGGCCGGGGGAGGTGCGGATCCGGGTTCACGCGGCGGGCCTGTGCTTCGCCGAGGTGATGGCCGCCCAGGGCCTCTACCCAGACGCGCCGAAGCCTCCCGCCGTGCTCGGCTACGAGGCGGCGGGCGTGATCGACAAGGCCGGCGAGGGCGTGGACGCGCGCAGAGAGGGCAGCCGCGTGGTCGCCATGGTCCGCTTCGGCGCCCACGCGGACGTGCTCTGCGCCCCGACCGGCCAGGCGTTCGCCATCCCGCCAGGTAAGGACTTCACCGAGGCCGCGGCGATCCCGGTGAACTACCTGACCGCGTATCACATCCTGTTCCGGGTGGCCACGGTCAGGCCGGGCGAGCGCGTGCTGATCCACATGGCCGGGGGTGGCCTCGGCACGGCGGCGCTCCAGCTGTGCCGCACGATCGACGGCGTGGAGACGTTCGGCACGGCGTCCGCCAAGAAGCACGCCGCGCTGCGCGAGGAAGGCTGCGCGCACCCCATCGACTACCACACCACGGACTACGCCAGGGAAGTCAGGCGGCTGACCGACGGCGAGGGCGTCGACGTGGTCCTCGACCCGCTGGGCGGCGCGGACTCGCGCAAGGGACTGAAGCTGCTTCGCCCCGGCGGCCGCCTGGTCACCTACGGGTTCGCCAACCTGGCGAGCGGCAAGCGCCGCAACCCCGTTCGCGTCCTGCGGCAACTGGCCGCGATGCCCCGGCTGAGCCCGCTGTACCTGATGAACGCCAACAAGACCGCCGCCGGCGTGCATATCGGCCGCCTCGTGAGCCGGATGGACCTGCTGGCCGGGGAACTCACGGAGGTGCTCGCCCTCTGGGCGGCGGGCACCATCGCTCCGCGCATCGACGCCACGTACCCGTTCGCCCAGGCGGCCGACGCCCAGCGCCGCATCCTCGCGCACGGCAACACCGGCAAGATCGTGCTGACCCCGTAGCCGCCAGGTACGGGCGGTGTCCGCGCCGGGCGAATCTGATAACAGCAAGAAGCGCCCCGCGCCGTCCCCGCGCACCGCTGCCGTGAGCGGATCTCGGGCCGGGTCGTCCGCGCGGCGTGCGAGGATGACCGCATGATCGAGACGGTCGCGGTCCTCGCCGACAT
The DNA here is from genome assembly GCA_963850115.1 of uncultured Actinomycetota bacterium. Lineage (GTDB taxonomy): Bacteria > Actinomycetota > Actinomycetes > Streptosporangiales > Streptosporangiaceae > Trebonia. The sequence continues at coordinate 302,287 of CAWKKG010000009.1, read as the reverse complement.
TCACGGCGTGCTGCCGGTGCTTGACGCGGTGCTGGCGGAGCCCGACGTCCTGGCCGCGGAACGGATCGTGGTGTGCGGTGACCACGCCGCGGGGCCGCAGCCCACGCAGGTACTCGACCGGCTCGCCGCGCTTGGCAACGTCGTGCTCGTGCGCGGGAACGCCGACCGTGACCTCGTGTCACTCGCCCGCGGCGAGTTCCCGCCGGATGAAGAGCCGTACCCCGTCGACGCGTGGGCGGCCGCCCAGTTGCGGCCAGAGCACGTCGATCTGCTCGCTGGCCTGCCGCACCCGGTCATCCTTGACGTGCGGGGCTTCGGCCCGGTGGCCTTCTGCCACGGCACGCCCCGGGACGATAACGAGGTGGTGCTCGTCGACACCCGGCTTGAGCGGTGGGAGGAGGCGTTCGCGGGCCTGCCCGACGACGTTCAGGCCGTGGTCTGCGGCCATACCCACATGCCGTTCACCCGCCTGGTCGACCGTCGCCTGGTCGTGAACCCGGGCAGCGTTGGCATGCCCTACGGCCGCCCCGGCGGCCACTGGGCCCTGCTCGAGAACGGCGACGTCAGCCTGCGCAGGGTCGAGATCGACGTCGACGCGGCCATTACCGCCGTGATCCGGGACTCCACGTACCCGGACCGCGCCGGCTGGGCCGAGGACTACCTCAGGGCCCGGGCGAGCGACGCCGACGCCATCCGGGCCTTCGGCCCCCGAGACGGCCGTCCACTCGGCTAGCCAGCACGACGAGGCGGTGCGGCCGGGCCATTCGCCTGGCCCGGCCGCACCGCCTCTCCCCGACGCCTCAGGCGTCGCTGCGAGTCATGGACGGGATGCAGCCGTGCCGCCTCCGTTTGGAGGAAGACCACGTCTTCGCCCGCGGCCGGGCGAGCCGGCACGAAGGCGAGCGCCACCAGCGCGCCGGCCAGCGCCGTGCCCGCGGCGACCAGCGAGCCGCGGTGGATGCCGGTCATGAACGCGGACTGCACCACCGCGGTCGCCGCGTCGCGCAGCGGCGCGGGAAAGCCGGCCGCCACGTTCATCCCGGCGACGACGGACTGCCCGGCCAGGTGCGCCGCGGCGGCGGGCGCGCCGAGCGCGGTCAGGCCGGTCAGCACGTGCGAGCCGTAGGCGGAGTTGAGCACCGAGCCGACGATCGCGACGCCGAGGGTGCCGCCGACCTCGCGGGTGGTGTCGTTGACGGCCGAGCCGGCGCCGGCCTTCCCCTTGGGCAGCGCGCCCATGATCGCGTCGGTGGCCGGCCCGGTGGTCAGCCCGAGGCCCGCCGCCATCAGCGCCATCGAGATGATGACCTTGCCCCAGTACGGCGTGTCCACCGCTATGGTGGCCGCGACCACGAAGCCGGCGCTCATCATCGCCATCCCGGCCGCGACCACGAGCTTGGTGCCGAAGCGGCGCATGAGCAGCATCGCGATCGGCGAGAACCCGGCGGTGACGAACGCGAACGGCAGGGTGGCGATCCCGGCGCCGAGCGGGTCGTAGCCGCGGACGACCTGGAAGTACTGGGTGATCATGAAGATGAACCCGAACAGCCCGAAGAACGCCAGCGCGATCGCGGCGCTCGCCGCGCTGAACCGGGGGTTGCGGAACAGGCGCACGTCGAGCATCGGGTCGGGCCGCCGCGCCTGCCACCAGGCGAAGGCGCTGAGGATCGCCAGCGCTCCCACGATCCCGCCCACGGTGGCGGCCGAGCCCCAGCCGTGCTGCGGAGCCTCGATGATCGACCAGGTGAGCAGGGCGATCCCGGCGGCGGACAGGATCGCGCCAAGCGGGTCGAAGCGCCCCGCGTCGGGGTCGCGCGACTCGGGCAGCAGGAACCGGCCGGCGACGACCGCAAGCACGGCGACGGGCACGGACACGTAGAACACCGAGGACCAGGAGAAGTGCCGCAGCAGCGCGCCGCCCGCCACCGGGCCGATCGCGACGGCGAGCCCGGAGATCGCGGACCAGACGCCGATCGCGATGGCGCGCTCGCGGGCCACCGTGAACACGTTGTTGAGGATGGCCAGCGTGGCGGGGTACACGAGCGCCGCCGCGAGGCCCATCAGGGCCCGCGCCGTGATCAGTTCCCCGGTGCTGCGCGACAGCGCGGCCCCTACGGAGAACACGCAGAAAAGCGCCAGGCCGACTTGCAGGAAGCGCCGCCTGCCGAGCCGGTCGCCGAGGTTGCCGCCAAGCAGCAGCAGCCCGGCGAAGGAGAGGGTGTACGCGTCGACGACCCACTGCAGGGCCGAGGTCGAGGCGTGCAGGTCGCGGCTGATGGTCGGCAGCGCGACGTTCACGATCGTGTTGTCTACGACGACGAGCAGGACGCTGAGGCAGAGCACCGCCAGAATCCACCAGCGCCGCCGGTGGTCGGGAACGCTGTGGATGGCAATGCCGGTGCGGGCTTCCATGGGACCAGACCCCCTGTGAGACGCTCTCTAGGACGTTGTTCTATAACTATGTAACATCGTTCTATAGTCCGTCAAGGGCCAGACGGCTATCGCGCGGCCTGAATGAGAGGCGCGGCCTGAATGAGAGAAGCACAGGCCCGGATGGGAGAAGATGGTCCGCATGAGCGAAGCGGGTGCCCCGAGCGCGAGCCCAAGCCCGCGGAGGCGAGCGCCGGAAGCGCAGGGCGGGCGCCGCGGCCGCACGCCGTCGGCGGACGTCGAGCGCGAGTTGCTAGCGGCGGCGGAGGCGGTCCTGGTGCGGGACGGGCCTGTCGGGCTGACGGTCCGGGCGGTCGCTGCGGAGGCGGGCATCGCCCCGATGGGCGTCTACAACCGCCTCGGCGGCAAGGACGGCCTCGTGGACGCCCTGCTGATCAAGGGCTTCGACCGGCTCCGGGCGGCCGTGGACGCGGCCATCAACGACACGACCGAGACGAGCATGCGCGCCCGGCTCTTCGCCTGCGGCCGGAACTACCGCAGGTTCGCGCTGGACAATCCGCACTTTTACGCGATCATGTTTGAGGACGCGATCCCTCACGAGCACGACAACGAGGAGGTCGGGGAGCATGCGCGGGCGGCCTTCGGCGCGCTGGTCCGCGCCGTCGAGCTGGCCGCGGCGGCCGGCGTGCTCGCCGCTCCCGACGCGGTCGAGGCCGCGCAGCAGATCTGGTCGGCCGTGCACGGCGCGGTCGCCCTCGAGCTCAAGGGGCTCGTGCTCACGCCCGATCCGCAGTACACCTACCAGGCGTCCCTGACGACCCTCATCCGCGGCCTGTCGCCCCGGTAAGTCCACCACGATCTGGCCTGCTGGCCGGGCACCAGCCGGAGTGCGTGCCGCCGTCAGCTGTCACCCTTGTACCCGGCGGGCGGGCCTTCCTGCGGGCCGATGACCGGCTCGAACTGGGCGGAGTAGGCGGCGAAGCGGCGGGGCCACGCGTCCTTGTCGCCCGGCAGGCCGGCCAGCCGGTCAAGGCAGTCGTCCCAGCCGGCGGCGTTGCGCGCCGCCCAGCTCGCCTGCAGCTGGTCGCTGAGCACCAGGCGAGTGCCCGTCCCTTCGGGAAGCAGTTCGAACCGGAGGATCTCGTCATCGCCCCAGGTATAGGAGAGCAGCTTCGGCTCGTCGACCGCGAGCACGGTGCCGGTAAGGGTCATCTCGATGACCTGCTGAGGGAACGGGAACGTGATCGCGGCGCCGACCTCCCAGCGGCCGCCCGCGACGATCACGTCGCAGGGGAACCATTCCTTGAGCTGCTCCGGGTCGGTGATCGCCTGCCAGACCACCGGCGGCGGGTCGGGCAGGTACCGCTCAAGCCGCACGGCAGGCCTTGCGGCGGTCGTGTCGAGGGTGGCGTCGGTCACTGGTTCCTCCTTCGTTCCAGGTGCTGCTCGAGCCGGTCGAGGCTGGCCGTCCACAGCGCCCGGTAAGGGGCGAGCCACTCATCGACCTCCGCGAGCGGCTCCGGGCAAACGCGGTACAGGCGGCGCTGCGCGTCGACGCGGGCCTGGACCAGTCCCGCGTCCCTCAGCGCGCGCAGGTGCTTAGACACCAGGGGCTGGCTCATCCCGAGGCGCTGCACGAGCTCGCCGACGGGAAGCTCCCCCTGGCAGAGCAGGTCAAGAATCGCCTGCCGCCTCGGCTCCGCGATCACCTGCAGGGTCGTGCCCACGGTCATGAGCACAGAACATACTCCGCTAGTTATATAACTGTCAAGGGATGTTCGACGAGGCTCCGCCTGCGCCAGCAAGCGAGGCCCGCTACTTCGCCTGAGCTAGTCCAGGCGGTGCGTGAGCCGTCTCTCTTCCGGGGAATTAATGCGGCTATATTTCGCAAAATTGCTGTCTCGTCATGCACTCAAAGGGGCGGAGATCGGAAATGTATCCGGCCATCCGCCCAGGTCACCTAGGTACACCGAACTTCGCTGAAAATCGGGCTAAACCTCCGATTTCAGGCTTATGCTTCTTCCCATTCGCGTAATTGACTGTTAACGTCCAATCCAAGATCGGGAACTAGAAAATGGGGGGACAATGAAGTCTATAAAGAAAGTGCTCGCAACGGCCGGCGTCGGGCTCGGCGCCGCCTCAATCGTGCTGGCGGCCGGATTGCCTGCCAGTGCCGCGACCCAGAGGCCGGCCAGCCACGCCGAACTACGAGTGGATCACCGGCTACCTCGCCGGACCGGGCGCGCTGGCTAACGCCCCGGTGGTCCCGCTGAAGCTGACGGGTGCGGTCAACACCACTGGCTGGATTAACCTGGGCGGAAACTCCGCGATTGGCCACATACATGACCCGTAAGGGCACGCTGACCGTCCAGCACGGCAACCCGAACCCGCCGCCGCAGGTCAACTACCGGACGTGCCGGGTAACCGACACGATCAACACCTGGTACAAGGTGCTCGGTGGCAAGAGCACCGGCGCCTTCTGGAACGCCAAGGGCAGCGGGCGCGCGGTCGTCGTGTTCTCCTTCATCACATCCAGGTACACCCACGGCAAGCACAAGGGCCAGTGCAACCTCAGCCAGAACGCGAAGCCGTCGCCGTACGGCGCCTACGTCTCGTTCCACGCGCAGGGACCGCTGTACGTCCGGCACCACTAGCACACTCCCGACGGGCTTGCCCGTCCCCCGCCGCCCCGGAGAACCCCAGCTCCGGGGCGGCGGCGCGCGCTCCGCACATTAATGGGCATAGTTAAGACGGCCATCCGGCGAGGAATGCGCCAGTGAATAAGGATGCCCGCTTGCCGGGCTAGAATCGCGCAAGACTGCATCAATGGCGGCTCAGTCACGCCAGATCTCTATACGTTGAATTTGCAAATATTCAGCGGCGCGAACTGATTTGCCGATCTCGGCTGGGCCGCCCGGCCGCGCAACCTTAGGTGTCTGAGGTCCGGATTTCCCGCCGGGTCTAGCTGGTCCACGGGCCCGCGTACTCGACGTGCCAGCTGCGGCCGCCGTCCGTGGTGGCCACGATGCGCTCTTGTGTCTTCGTGGTGCCATTGGCCGAGGCCGGGAAGACGCTCTCGCTCCCCGCCACCCAGCCGACCTCGGATGACAGGAAGCTGGCGGCCAGCGGCTGGGTAATCGCGCCGACGTTGCCCGCCTTCGTCAGGGTCGAGCCGGAGTTGGTGGCGATGTCCCAGGGAGCGGTCCCCGGGCCGCACGCCGAGCACCAGTCGATGAAGACCGCGCTCGACGCGTCGATCGCGGAGAACGGGCCCGCGTCCGAGCCGGGGGACTCCGCCGCCGGCTTGCCGCCCGGCGTCTGGAAGTACTGCTCGGCGAAGATCGGGGTCGCCCCCGCCTGGTCGGCGTGGTACCCGACGTGCGGGTCCTGGCTCATCGCGGCGCCGGGGCCGACCCGCAGCGCCCAGGCGGCGCCGTCGTTGGCGCACTCCACGTTCATGTCGGCCGGGTAACCCGACCCGAGTGCCCCGGTCATCGAGGTCAGCACCGTCCAGTGCACCCCGCCGTCCGCGGTCCGGTACAGCAGTCCGCCGGCGCCCAGCCAGCCGTGCTGCGAGTCGCTGAAGCAGACCGATTGCGCGCTGGCGGGGGCCGCTAGCGGGTACCAGGCGCGCCCGCCGTCGCGCGTGGTCAGCACCTGCCCGCCAGTGGCGGGCACGGCCGGGTCGGCGCCGCTGACGTTCGCGCCGCCGGCCACGGCGAACCCGGTTGACGGGGAGACGAAGTGCACGGACCTGATTACCGGGCACGGCTCGGGCAGCGCCGTCCAGTGCGCCCCGCCGTCGGTCGTGGCCAGCAACGACGTGGTGCCGACGGCCCAGCCGTCCTGGCCGCTGATGAAGTCCGCCGAGGTCAGGTTCAGCCTGCCGGACAGTTGCGCCGTCCAGCGGGCCCCGCCGTCCGTGGTCGCCAGGATCGTGTCCTGGCCCACCGCCCACCCCTGCTGCGCCGAGACGAACTCAAGCCCGGTCAGCGATCCGGCCGCCACGGACGCCGCCTGCGCGCCCGCGCACGCGGTGCCCGCGGCGCCGCTGGCATTCGCCGCGGCCGTCGCCGGCGTGCTCGCCCGCGTCGAACCGGCGGGCGCGGGCGACGTCGCGGCCGCCGCCGAGGTGGAGGCCGGGCCAGGCCCGCCGGCCGGCCGGGCCGTTCCCGCCCCGCACCCGGCGGCGACCAGCGAAGCAGCGGCAAGGACCAGCAATCGCGTACGCATGCCCTGTAGACGGCGCAACCGCGCCCGCGGTTGTGCCCGCCGGCCACCCCCCGGTGTGACGCACACCATGATCAAAGATAACAGCAACAAGCGCTTGCGCTTGCCCGCCGGGGGCAGGTCACGGGACGGCGGGCATGACCTCCTTGGCGAACAGCTCCGCCGACCGCAGGGTCTCCGCGAACGTCATGTCCCCGAACGCGAATTCGAGCGAGAAGTAGTTGATGCCCGCGGTCTTGGCGTGCTCCGCGACCCAGGCGCGCGCGCCGGCGGGGTCGCCGGCGTAGCGGTGGCCGGCGGGGGCGGACTCGAAGGTCCCCGACGCCACGCCGGGCGGCATCGGGACGTCGAACTTCTTCCACAGGTAGCTGAGGTTGCCGGTGAACGGCGCGAAGGCGCGGGCGGCGATTTCCTGTGCCTTGTCGGTCGTGTCGGCCACCACGATCTGCCGGGAGACGCCAAGCGGCGGCAGGTCCGCCTCGGCCCGGCCGAGCGCCGCCCACTCGTCCTTGTAAGCGTCGGTGAGCGTCCGGACCACGGGGGAAGGGACGAGCGCCATCATGGGCATCCCGAGGCGGGCGCACCAGCGCGCCTTCTCCGGCGTCCGCGTCGCGTACCAGGGGATCAGCGGCTGCTGCACGGGCTTGGTGACCACGGGGGCCGAGTCGATGTCGTAGTACGCGCCGTGAAAGGTCACCTCGGCGACGTCCGGGTCCAGTCCCATCCGCAGGATCTCGAAGGCCTCGTCGAAGCGGGGCTGCGCCTCGTCGCCGGGCACGCCGTGGAACCCGGTCTCGACCGGGGAGACGCCACGGCCCACGCCGAGGACGAGGCGGCCGTTGGTGAGCTGGTCGAGGGTCGCGGCCTCCTCCACCACCCGCAGCGGCGGAACGAGCGGCAGGATCGAGATCAGCGTGCCGAGCCTGATCGCTGACGTGAGCCGGGACGCGGCGGCGAGCATCAGGTGCGGGGTGGCGATGCCCAGGGGAGTGCCGTGGTGCTCGGCGAGCTGGTAGGCGTAGTACCCGAGCCGCTCGTACGCCGTCACCAGCTCGAGGCGCTGGTCCAGCTGACGGGCCGCAGGCAGGCCGGTCGCGTCGTTGTGGTCGAAGACGGCGAAGAGCATCGTCGCTCCCTTTCTGTTCCTCAGGGCGGTCATGGAGCGCGGGAGGGCGGAGCCACGCACTCGTTCGGGATCATCGTCTTTCAATAACCCCAGCTTCGGCTAGGTGGCTTGACCCTACGGAATTGCCGCTAGAGTCGTGGCGTGCAACGGGGCAGGAGTCGATGGCGAGCCTGCGCGGTGGCGTCCGCGCTGGTCGCGGCCTGCGCGGTCGTCGCCGGCTGCGGCGGCGGCGGAGCGTCAGCCAGCCCGGCCGTGCCCGCGGACACGGCCAGTCCAGGGGGAACCGCCGCGCCGGCCCGTCCGGGTGCCTCAGGTACGGCGAGCGCGCCGGCTCGTCGGCCGGCGCCCCGACGACCGGCTCGCCTGCCGCCGCGTGCGTCACGCAGGCGCTCGGGAACCTGACCCTCGCCCAGCGCGTCGGTGAGCTGTTCCTCGTCGGCGTGGACGGCAACGTCGCGGGGCCCGAGCTGACCGCTGCCGAGCGCACCTACCACTTCGGGTCGCTGCTGCTCAACAAGACCTCGGCCGGCACCGCCGCGCTCGCGGCGCAGACCGCCGCGATGCAGGAGCTCGCGCCGTCCGGGACCGGAGGCATCCGCCTCTTCATCGCGGCCAATCAAGAGGGCGGGGAGATCCAGCAGCTCACCGGGCCGGGGTTCGCCACGATGCCGTCGGCGCTCCAGCAGGGCAGCTGGGCGCTGACCACGCTGCGCGCGACGGCGACCGACTGGGGGACCGACCTGCGGGCCGCGGGCGTCAACCTCGACCTGGCGCCGGTCATGGACGTGGTGCCGCAGGGGAGCGCGGCGAGCAACGCCCCGATCGGCGCGCTCGACCGGGAGTTCGGCTTCGACCCGGTGACCAACGGCGAGCACGGCACCGCGTTCATCCAGGGCATGGCCGCGGCCGGGGTGACGACCGTGGCGAAGCACTTCCCCGGCCTCGGCCGGGTGGCGGGGAACACCGACTTCACGTCCAACGTCGTCGACAACGTCACCACGGCGAGTGACCCGGACCTGAACTCGTTCCGCACCGCGATCGGCGCCGGCGTGCCGATGGTGATGGTGGCACTCGCCACCTACACCAAGATCGACCCGAGCGAGCTCGCGGTGTTCTCGCCCACGGTGATGCGGCTGCTGCGCGACGGGCTCGGCTTCAACGGCGTCATCGTCTCCGACGACATGGGCGAGGCGGCCGCGGTGCAGGCGATCCCGGTGGCGTCGCGGGCGGTCGGCTTCCTCACCGCCGGCGGCGACCTCATCACCTCCCAGAGCCTCGCGCCCGCCGAGCAGATGGCGGTCGCCGTGCTCGCCAAGGCGTCGGGGAGCGCCGCCTTCCGCGCCACGGTGGATGCCGCCGCGCAGCGCGTCCTCGCCGCCAAGCAGGCGGCCGGGCTGCTGTCATGCTGATCTGACTGCCGTGTGTTACGGTCGCGGATGTGCGCGCCACGATGTCCGCTGTCGCGGTACTTTGCGGCGGGGTGCCGCTTAGCGCCGCGCTGGCCGCCGGCCTCGTCGGCTCGCCCGCGGGCGCCGCGCCGGCCACGGGCATCGCGCCCCGGTTCACCGCCGCGACCCTGACGGCGGCGGACGCGCACGGCAGCCTGCAGTCCTGCGTGGCTTACGCGGTTGCCGCCATCGAGCGACGGCAGCGTCGCCGTCGCGACGCCGGCCGCGTGCCGGGGGCTCAGCCGCGCCGAGGTCAACCAGGCGGCGAGCGCGGCGATCCGCATGACGGAAACGCCCGGCTCAAAGGTCGTCCTGCGGAGGGAGGCGATCGCGCGGTTCCGGTGGGTGCAGGCGATGTTCACCAGCCCAGTTCCCGCGCGTCCCGGCCCCCGTCCCGGCGTCCGCCGCGACCGTCCGCCCGTCGGCCGGCGGCACGGCCGGCGCTCTCGGGCTCGGCAGCGTCAGCGAGCTGGCCGCCAAGGCCGGCGCGCTGCTCGCCTGGCTGGCCGCCGCCGCGAGCGGCGGCTGGGTGCTGGCCCGCTGGCTGGCGGCCGGGGGCAGCCCGCTGCGCCGGACCATGACCGCCGCCCCGCCCGCCGTGATCCTCGGGCACGTCGGCGGCGCCGCGCTCGGCCTGGTGCTGTGGGCCTGCTTCATGCTCAGCGGCTGGGTGGCCCTTGCGTGGACCGCCCTGGCGATCCTCGCCCCCGTGTCCGGGCTCGGCATGAGCGTGCTCCTGCTCGGCCTGCCCGGCCCGCTGCGAACCCGGGCGGCCGGCCGCGGGCGGATCCCGGCGCTGGCCATCGCCGCGCACGGAGTGTTCGCCGTGACCGCGCTGCTGCTGGTGCTGATGGCAACCATCGGTGCCGGATAGCATGCATGTGACGACGTGCCAGGCCCAGGCCCCGGATACCGTTATGAGGGAAGAAGTGTCATCTATATCCGGATGACGTTAAGTTCCCGGGGAAGCTGACATGCTGTACACGTGAGCGAGCGGAAGGGCGCGGCAGTGCCTGGACTGACGAGTGAACCTCCCCGCACGCCCGAACGCGCGCCCCGGCCAGAACCGGGAAGCGGCGACCGAGGCGCCAGCGGGGCAAGCGGAGCGCGGCGGGGAACGATCGTGATCTCGAGCAAGCGCAGCAGCGGGCAGCTGGGCTACCGCCTCGCCCGGCTGTGGGCCGCGGCCGACGTGCGCAAGGTGCCGCTGCGGACGATCATCGCCGCCATCGTGGCCGTCGCCATCTTCTACCTCGCGGGCAAGCTGATCTACCGGCTGCGCGACGTCATCCTGCTGATCCTCGTCGCCGGGTTCCTCGCGCTGATCCTCAACCCGGTGGTCGCGGTCATCGAGCAGCGCGTCGTAAGGCGGCGCGGGTGGGCGGTCACCATCGTGGCCGTGCTCATGATCCTGGCGTTCGTCGGGCTCCTCTTCGCGTTCGGCTACCCGCTCGTCAACGCCATCACCCACCTGGCGAACAACCTCCCCAAGTACGTGCAGAACGCCGAGCAGGGCAAGGGCCCGGTCGGGAAGCTCGTCCTGCACTACCACGTGCAGCAGTGGGTGCAGCAGAACGTCGCCAAGCTGGTGACGTTCGGGCAGAACCTCTCCAAGCCGGCGCTGGCCGTCGGCAAGGGCGCGCTGTCGCTGCTCATCGAGCTGCTCACGATCTTCATCCTCGTGCTGATGCTGCTCCTCGAAGGACCGAAGCTGCGCCGCGGCGTCCTGTCGCTGCTCTCGCCCCGGCAGGCGGAGGAGGTGCAGGCGGTCGCGTCCGAGGTGAACCGCTCGGTCATCGGGTACATGCTCGGGAACTTCCTGACCTCGCTCATCTGCGGGATCGTCGTCTTCGTCGACCTCGTGGCCCTCGGCGTCCCGTTCCCGCTGCTGTGGGCCCTGTGGGTCGCGCTCGTCGACTTCCTGCCGATGATCGGCGGCGCCCTGGCCGGCATCCCGGTCGTGATCTTCGCCGCCTTCCAGTCGCTGACCGTCGGCGTCATCACCCTGATCGTCTTCGTGGTTTACACGCAGTTCGAGAACCACGTACTCAACCCGGTCATCATGTCCAAGACGGTGCGCATCTCGCCGCTCCTCGTGCTGGTCTCCGTGCTCGTGGCCGCCTCGCTCGGCGACTGGATCGGCGGGCTCTTCGGCGGCTTCGTCGCCGCGCTGCTCGCCATCCCCCTGGCGGGGGCGTTCCAGGTGATCACCCGCGAGGCCTGGCGGCTCACCGCCCCCCCGCCCGCCGACGAGGCCGAGGAAAGAGCCGTTGTATCGGCCGCGGGAGAAGCCGCCACCGACGCCGCCGAGGTCGCCGAGGAGGGCGAGGCGGCCGACGAGACCGAGGTCACAGTCCCGGCGGGTCCCGACAACCGGTCCGGGCGGCCCGCCTAACCACCGCCCGCGTCGCCATCCGCGGCGGGATGGAGCAGACTGGACCCATGGCAGAAGAGACCGACGCCTGCTCAGTCGCCCACGGCGCGACCCCCACCCCGGTCCCGGCCTCGTCGCCGGCGCCGGTCGCCGCGAGCGGCGACCGCACGCTCGTGGCGGTGTTCGCCAGCCCGGTATCCGGATACCTGCTGCGGTACGCGGCCGACGCGGGCTACCGCACCCTGCTGGTCGAGCCGGACCCGGGACGGGCCGACGCCGCCCGGATGGCCGGCTTCCCCGTGCTCAGCGCCGTGCCCGAGGACCTGGACGGCGCCGACGTGGTGGTCACCGACCACCACCGCGGCGAACTCGGCGTCGCGCTCCGCGACGCCCTGGCCACCAAGGCCCGCTGGGTCGGGATCATGGGGAACCCGCGGCACGCCGGCCCGCACGTCGCGGCCCTGGAGTCGCTCGGGGTCGCCCCCGGCGACATCGCCCGCGTGCACCGCCCGATCGGCCTCAACATCGGCTCCAGGACCCCGCCGGAGATCGCGATCTCGACGCTCGCGGGCCTGCTCGCGGACCGCAATTCGCGCCCTGGCGGGTTCTCGTTCTAGGTTCGCCTGGAAAGTCAAGATCCAGGTGCTCCGGAACGGATTCGGCTGGCTTCGGCCCCACGCCGCGCGTCGCCGTGGCCTGGCCTACCATCGGGCACCGTGACCCTCGACGTGACACTCCGCGCCGCGACCGCGGCCGACTACGACAGCATCGCCGCCGTCATCGACGACTGGTGGGGACGGCCCGTGAGCCACGCGCTGCCCCGGCTGTTCCTCGACCACTTTCACACAACCTCTACGATCGCCGAGGCGGACGGTGACCTCGCGGGCTTTCTCATCGGCTTCCTGTCGCCGTCCTTGCCGGACGCCGCCTACATCCACTTCGTGGGCGTGCACCCGGACCACCGACGCAGCGGCCTGGCCCGCGTGCTGTACGAGCGGTTCTTCGAGTTGGCCGCGGCCGACAGCCGGACGGTCGTGCGCGCCGTGACGGCGCCGGTCAACGAGCGCTCGATCGCGTTCCACCGCGCACTCGGCTTCACCGTCAGCGACCCGGTTCCCGGCTACGACGGCCCGGGCGACGTCAAGGTGCGCTTCGAGCGGCCGCTGCCATAGCCCGCGCTGGTCCCGGGCCGCCTCAGCCCGGCTCGTCACTTGGCGTAACTGCTGGCTCCCCACCAGTCGACGACGACCACGTCCTCGTCGCCGACTACCCAGGCGTCGTGCCCGGCGGGCAGCGAGGTCACCTGACCCGGTACGGCGTCGAATTCCTCGCCGTCCGCGGTCTTGACGTGCAGGGTGCCTGCCACGTGGTACTGGAAGTGGGGTGCTTCGCACAGCTCGGTTCCTGCGATGGGCTTGACGTGCTCCGACCAGCGCCAGCCGGGCTCGAGGACCAGCCGGCCGATCTCGCTGCCGCCGACGTTCAGCAGTTCTAGCCTGCCGTGATCGAAAGTGCGCACCTCGTCGGGGGAGGCGAAGTCCTTCCGCTGCGTGCGCTGCCGTGTGTCCGGTGCCATGACGGTGCTCCTCACTCGTCCCATTGCTGTACGGCGGTCTGCCTGACGATGAGCCCGTCGCGCAGGTCGAGCATGGCCAGGCAGAGCACGCTGGTTCCGTCGGGGTAGCGGCAGGCCTGTGCGAAGGCCGCCGTGTCGCCGGAGACGACCACCCGCTCTAGACGGTGGGTCATGTCGCGTCCGCAGACGTCGTCCAGGTACTCGCCGATCGCGGTGCGGCCGCGCAGGACGCGCGGGCGGCTCGGTGGGGTGTTCCGGTCCACGACCGTCATCTCAGCGTCCTGCGTGTAGAGGGCGCGCATGGTGTTCGCGTCGCGCTCCTCGATGCCGCGGCGCAGCGCCTCGGTGTCGAATGCGGCGGCTGTGGTGTTCATTGACTGCTCCTTCCGTGCCGGCTTGAGCGTCCGGCTCGATGTCGGCAGCCTTGCGCGGCACCGTCAATCCACCGTCAATGCCCGCCTGGCGGCCCTGCGCCCTCGCGGCGCATACTTGAATATGGCCCGCCTGGAGGTCTCCCTGCTCGGCGAGCTCAGGGTGCGAGTTCGACGGTGCCGCCCTTGACCTGCCGGCCAGCCGCCGTGCCCGCGCGCTGCTTGCCTGGCTCGCCCTGCGGCCTGGTCCGCACAGCCGGTCCAGGCTTGCCGCCTTGCTATGGCCGGACGTCCTGGATGCCAGCGCCCGGGCCAGTCTGCGCAGTGCGCTGTGGGCGCTGCGCGCTGCGCTCGGGCCAGCCGCCGACGGTTACCTGCGCACCGGCCGGGATTTCGCTGAGCTGGCCGGCGACGGGCTCCTGGTGGACGTCCGCGAATTCGGGCGGCTGCTCGCGGCCGGGCTGTCCGGCCGGCGCAATGGCCCTCAACCGCGGCGACTTGCTCAGTGAGTTCGATGCGGACTGGGCCCTTGATGCGCGGGACGAGCACCGGGACCGGCTGTGCGCCGCGTACGGAGCGCTCGCCGCGGCGGCCGAGGCCGACGGGGACCCGGCAGCGGCATGCGACTGGGCGTCCAAGCGGGCGGCGGGCAAGCCGCTTGACGAGCACGGCCGCCCGCGAGCTCATCCGGCTGCTCATGGCGTCCGGCGACCGGACCGCGGCGGTGGCCGCCTACCAGCGGCTCTCGACGCGGCTCGGCGCGGAGCTCGGGATCAGCCCGGCCGCCGAGACCACCAGGATGATCGACGGCCTGCGGCAGCCGCCGCCCGCCGGCCGCGGTCCCCGCCGCGATCGGATCGAGCGCGCCGCTGGTCGGCCGGGACGGTGAGACGCGGGCGCTGCTGCGGCACTGGCAGGCGGCCCGTGGCGGCGGGACCGCCGTCGTGATCACCGGGGACGGCGGCATGGGCAAGTCGCGGCTCGCGCGGGAAGTACTCGAGGCGGCCGCTGCCGACGGCGCCTGGACCGCCACCGGGACGGCCGGCGGCCCGGGGGCGGCCGCGCCGTTCGCGCTGTGGTCGGAGCTGCTCGAGGACCTGCTTGCCCAGACCGGCTCGCTGCCTGATCCGCTGACCCGCGAAGATGACTGGACGGCGGTGCTGGCCGCTGTCCGCGCCGGCGCCTCGGTGCCCGCGACCGACCCCGGCCTGGACCGGATCCGGTTCTTCGACGCGGCGGTGACGCTGCTCACCCAGGCGGCCCGCGGCCGGCCGCTCGCCTTGGCACTGGAGGACCTGCACGACGCGGACCGGTCAAGCCTGGAGCTTGTGGCCTACGCCGGGCGCCGGATCGCCCGGCTAGCCGGTGCTGCTGGTGCTGACCAGGCGGCGGATGCCGCCCCGGCCGGAACTAGACGCCGTGCTCAGCGCGCTGCGGGCCCGGGGCGCGCTCGCCGCCGAGTTCGGCCTCGGGCCGCTGCCCGAGGCCGTGCTCGAGGAACTGGTCAGGTCGGTCGCGGACGTTTCGGCGGCACACCGTGAGCGCATCGTCCGGCTCGCGGCCGGGAACCCGCTGCTGGCGGTCGAGACGGCCCGGTCGGCCGAGGGTGACGTAGATCCCGCAGCCGGGCTGGCCGGCGCCGCCCGGCAGGCGATCGGCCGCCTTGGCCCCGCCGCCCGACTGTTCACCGAGCTCGCCGCGACCGCCGGACGCGACCTGGACCGGGCCGAGGTCGCTTCCCTGCCGCTGCTCTCCAGCCCGGCGGCGGCCGCCGCGGAGGCGCTCGGTTCAGGGCTCCTGCGGGTGCACGCGGAGCGGACCGGATTCCGGCACGCCCTGCTGCGCGAGGCTGTCTACCAGGACCTGCCTGACCCGGTGCGCGCGCAGTTGCATGAGGCGCTGGCCGCGTGGCTGCGGGAGCGCTCGCCCCGCGGCGGCGCCCTGCGGGGCGAGCCGCGGAACTCGGCGGAAATCGCCGGGCATTTCCGGTTCGCCGGCCGGGACGACCTGGCGGCTGCTCAGCTTGTCCGCGCCGCAGCGGCGGCCAGGGCGGTCGCCGCGCTTCCCGAGGCGGCTGCGTACCTGACGGAAGCCGCGTGCTTGTCGCAGGCGGCCTCGGCCGGACCGGATCCGGAACTGCTCATCGAGCTTGCCGAGGTGCAGGCGTGGCGGGGCATGCTCGCCGAGTCCGACGAGGCGTTCGGCCAGGCGCTCGAGCTTGATCGCCCCCGATGACAACGACGCGCAGGCCGGCGCGTGGGTAAGGCGCGGGCACTGGCTGCGCGGCGGGATCTGCCACCCGCGCGAGTCGCTGCGCTCCTACCGCGCGGCGCTGGACTTCTTGGATCGCGGCGGCAACCAGGACCCGCTGATAAGGGCCGAGTCGCTGGCCGGGATGGCATGGGCACAGGCCGTCGCCGGGGATCCCGGCGAGGCGGGCACTCTCCTCGGCGAGGCGGGAGAACTGCTCGGCGAGGCAGAGAAGCACCTTGCCGAGGCAGGGGAAGCGCCGGGCCCGAAGCTCAGCCGGCTGAGTCACGACCTCGACGTGGCCCGCGCGCACGCCCTGCTCCGAGTCGGCCGGTTCACCGAGAGCTACGCTCCGCTCATCGCGGCGAGCACTGCGGCGGGCCGCGCCGGACGGCCGGACCTTGCCTACAGCTGCCTGGCGAACGCCGCGAGCGCCGCCGCCTGCGCGGGAGACCTGCCGAGGGCGCTGGACTTCGCGGAGCGGTGCCTGCCGCTCGTGGTGCCGAACGGGCTGCTCCGGCTGTGCGTGTACACGCACTCGGCGCGCGCGGCGCTGCTGCTGCGGCTCGGCCGGGCCGGAGAGGCCCGCGTCGCCTGCGACGCCGCGGCGTCCGCCGCCGAGCGCGTCGGGGCTCCCGGAGCTCGAGGGACTGGCGCACCACGACCGCGGCCTGCTCGCGGCCGCGGCCGGCGAACACGAGTCCGCCGCGGCCGAACTCGGCCTGGCCCTCGACCTCGGCGCCCCGGTGAGCCGCCCGCTCGCCCGGCTGCTGCGGGCCGGCGCGCTGGCCCGGGCGGGCCGGCCTGATGAAGCTGAGCGCGAGTTGCGCGCGGTCGCGCTCGACCCCGTCTCGCCCGCCGACCTGCCGGACACGCTGGTGGCCCGGATGTCGCACGTGCAGGGGCTGATCGCGCTGAGCCGCGGTGATCCGGACCTGGCCAGCCGGCGGCTGCGGGAGGCGGAAACGGGATGGCGCCGCCGGGCGGCCGCGCGGGCCCTGCCGGGCCGTGACAGTGCCGCCGGCGACCGCTACGTGGCCGCGCTCATCGACCTGGGCCGTCCGCCGCTCGCCGGACTGGTGGAGCCCGACCGGGAACTGGCCGCGCTATGCGCCGATCTCGCCGCGCTAGGAGGGTCCGATGCCTGAGTTCGAAGAGTACGCGCGCAGCGACGCGCCTCCCGAGGACGTGTGGAAGCTGCTTTACGACCCAGACCGGTTCCCCGACTGGTGGGCCGGCGTCGGATCGGTCGAGCCGGGGCAGGCTGGGGCATACACCATGTATCCCGAGGGGTACCCGGAGTTTCCGATGCCTCAGCAGCTCCGGGTCAGCGGATCCGGGGTGACGATCTCCTGCCTGGTCTCGGATCTGGTCTTCGAGTGGCGGCTGGCACCGCTCGACGGCGGGGCGGCGACGAACATCACCGTGCATGTCAAGATCCCGGAGACCGAGGCGCACCGGCTCGCCGTCCAGCAGGACGTAATCAGCCGATCACTATCCCGGCTCGCCGCACTGGCGGCAACAGAAAGCTCGTGACCGCTCCAAGCCGTACCCGGGCGAGCCGCGCTGACGGGTGCGCCTAGCGGCCGCGGAGCCACCGTGGCTTGCGCTTTTCCAGGAACGCGCGGATTCCCTCCTGCGCGTCCGGCAGCTGGCTGGTCGCGGCCATGACCTCGACCGCGTAGGCGTACGCCTTGGACTGGTCGAGGTCGATCTGGGCGTAGAGCGCCTGCTTGCCGATGCCCTTGCTCGCGGCGGAGCCGCGCGTCGTGCGCTCGAGGAGGTCGCGGACCGCGTCGTCGAGCTGGTCGGCGGGCACGACCTGGTTGACCAGGCCCCAGTCGAGCGCCGTGCGCGCGCCGATGACGTCCCCGGACAGGGCGAGCTCCATGGCGCGCTTGCGGCCGACGTTCCTGGCGACCGCCACCATGGGGGTGTGGCAGAACCAGCCTCCCTTGCCGCCGGGCGCCGCGAAGCCGGCGTCCTCGCTCGCCACCGCGAGGTCGGCGGTGGCGACCAGCTGGCAGCCGGCCGCGGTGGCCAGCCCGTGCACGCGGGCCACCACCGGCTGCGGCACCTGCTGCATCAGCGTCATCAGCTCGGTGCAGGTAAGCAGCAGCTTGCGAACCGTTGCCAGGTCAGCGCCCGCGACATCGGCGAAATCGTGCCCGGCGCTGAACACCGGGCCGTTGCCCGCCAGGACGATGCCGAGGGCATCGCCGTCGCCGAGCTCGCGGAAGGCAGCGATCAGCTCGCGCATGTGCTCTAGGGACAGGGCGTTGCGCCGCTGCGGCCGGTTCATCGTGACGCTGGCGAAATCACCCGAGCGCCGGACGAGGATGTGCTCGAACTCCATGGTCCAAGCATTACCCGGGCCTGCGGCCGTGCATAGGGTCTGGCCACGCCCTGCTCAGCGGGCACCCTGGTAACGCGCCCTCCAGGATGACGCGCGGGCCCGGTGGAGCGGCGGCCCGGCGCTGCCACTCGCGCGGGTAACCGACCGACACCTCCTCGAAGCGGACGCCGTCGTAGCGGGTGCTGCGGGGTATGTGCAGGTGGCCGTACACGGCGGCTACTACCTGGTGCCTGGTGTGCCAGCCGGCGGTGAGCGTGGTCCCGCACCACGGCGCGAACTCCTGGTGGCGCAGCGCGGCGACCGGGTCGCGGACCAGCGGCCAGTGGCTGGCCAGCACGACCGGCCCGCCCACGGCGGCCAGCCGCCGCTCGGCGGACGCCACCAGGTCCCGGCACCACGCCGCGGCCGACGGGTGCGGGTCCGCGTGCAGCCGCCCCTCGTCAGCCGGGGTGATCCCCGCCCGGCGGGCGCCCGCGAGCGCCGCCGTCCTCCCGTCGTCCCGCTCCGCCACTTCCGGGCCGCCGTCCGTCACGCCGTCGGCCCGGAAGGAGTAGTCGTACAACGTGAATACCGGCGCGACGGTCACGGCGCCGCCCGGCCCGTCCCAGACGGGGAAGTCGTCCTCCGGGGTGACCACGCCGAACCGCTGGCACACCTTGACGAGCGCCTCGTACCTGGCCGGGCCGCGCAGCGCGACCGGGTCGGACGGCAGCGTCCACAGCTCGTGGTTGCCCGGCGTCCAGATGACCTTGGCGAACCGGTTGGCCAGTGAGGCGAGCACGAACCCGACATCGGCGAACACCTCGCCAATGTCCCCGGCCACGATCAGCCAGTCCCCGGGGTCACCCGGTGCGAGCGCATCGGCGATGGCCCGGTTCTCCGGGTACCCGATGTGCAGGTCGCTGATCGCCAGCAGCCGCCCCGCCATCAGCGGGTTTCCCGCGCCCGCGCCGGCGCGCCCGCCGGCTCGCGCTCACAGCGCCGTCTTCTCCTGCCACAGGGCGGGGATCGACGCGTCGCCGAAGGACGCCAGCCGGGCGTCGGAGCCGGGCAGCCGCCCGTAGGTGAACAGCAGCAGCGCCGTTACCGGGCCGCGGATCGCCGAGCTGGCCTTCGCGTGCCCGCGTTCCCAGGCGATCCCGCTGTCGGTGAACCGGATTAGCCACTCTCCGTCCACGTCCGTCGCGTGCAGGTGCAGCGACGCCCCGGTCGGCAGCGAGGCGAGGTGCGGGTAGGGACGCCGTGCGGACGGCAGGTTGAACAGGAACTCGTCGATCCCGTCCGCCGCGACGACCGGGTCGATGACCGGGTCGGCGATGCCGAGCGCGAGTTCCGCGTCGGCCCGGTGCACGGCCGTCTCGTGCAGCATCCGCCGCGCCCACCAGCCGGACGTCCGGCCCGGGCCCCAGGACCAGACCGCGGTGAGCGGCCCGGCCGAGCGCAGCGCGGCGAGCAGCGGCGTCGAGCCGGAGGCGAGCCACTGCGCCCAGCCGTCCGCCGACTCCCACGGCGAGGCGGCCTCGGGGAAGGGGACCCGCGCGGTGGCCTCGGTCTCGACGATGTCGGTCGCCCACCGGTGGATGGTCCCCGTGTGCCGGGCGAGGTCCGCGACCGTCCAGCCCGGGCAGCTCGGTACGTCCAGCGTGATGTCCGGCGCGTCGGCGACAACAGCGGCGAGGGCCGAGATCTCCCGCTCGGCCCGCGCGCAGAACCAGTCGTGATCAAGCACCACGCCAGGCTACAGCCGGGCAGCCGGTAGACCGGCTCGTCGTTACGTCCCCTTCGGCTGCTTCTAGCCGAACAGGCGGGACAGCGACTCAAGCACGCAGACCGGCTTGTCCGAGCCCTCGCGCTCGATGACCCCGCCGACGGTGAGCTGCAGCCCGCCCTTGACCTCCTCGACGTCCACGAGGGTGGCGGTCAGCCGGATCCTTGACCCGACCGGCACGGGCGCGGGGAAGCGGACCTTGTTCAGCCCGTAGTTCACCCCCATCTTCACGTCGGTCACCGTGAGGACCTGCGACCACATGGGGATGAACAGCGACAGGGTGAGGAAACCGTGCCCGATCGGCCCGCCGAACGGCGACTCGGCGGCGGCCCGCTCGGTGTCGACGTGAATCCACTGGTGGTCGTCGGTCGCGTCCGCGAAGGTGTTCACCCGGTCCTGCGTCACCTCGAACCACTCGCTGACGCCGAGCACCTGCCCCTTCAGCGACGGCAGTTCGGCCAGGGTGGTCGTCGTGCTGCTCATCTAGTCTCTCCTCGGTCCCGCGTAACGCTTGGCCCAGACCGTACCAGGGCGGTGCGATGCTGCCTATCGGCTGGTGACACGAGCTTGGGGAGGCCCCGCTGTTGCCATCCCCGGTGTGTCCGGTATGTCCGGTTGGGTGTCGGTCCGGGAGGCGTGGGGAACAAACCCCGGGCAGGGGCGCCCGGCACGTATACCGGATTGTGACGAAGATCTGGAATGCACCCTCCGGTTAGGATGTTTGCCCTTGTTGGAGCAGGATCTCACGTTCCTCTAGACCACATGGGCACGGGATTTCCAGCCGAGGGGTTCCTTCGGCACAGAGGGCTGATCCTCGCCGCGGCAGGCGGTGCCGTCGTCGAGGGTGGCTTGCTCACGCTCCTGGCTCCCAACGCCCGCTCCATGGCGCCGCAGGTCACCGCGGTCCCGTCGCTCGCCGCCTACCACGACCTGCGCTGGCTGTTCACCGACACCCAGTCCTGGCTGTGGTTCGGCGGACTGGTCGCGGTCGTCCTGGCCGCGCGCGCGGCACTCGACGTGACGCTGCTCAGGCTCGCCTGGCCGCGGGGGGTGACCGCGCCGCGGACCAGCCGCGCGTTCGTGTCCTGCGCCGCGCTGACGGCGCTCGCCTGGGTGCTGCTGTCGCCGGCGGTCACGCTGGCGTTCGGCGTCGCGGTACTGCCGTTCTCCTGGCCGTTCCTCGCCGCGTTCCCGATCATGCTCGGCATCGTCGCCGCGCTCAGTCACGGCGGGGTAGTCACCGCCTGGTGGCGGCGGCTGCCCCCGGCGCGCGCGGTGCTCTGGCTGCTCGGCAGCTTCGCGGCCGCGACCGTCGCCGCCGCCGTGATCGACGCACCTGCCCACCGGCGCGGCCCTGGCGGTCGCGGCCCTGACCGGCCTGGTCAACGCCAGGGCCTGGTACGCGCTCGCCGTCCTCGCGGCGCGGCTGCAGCCGCGGCCGCACGAGTCAGTGCCCGCGCGGATGCTGTTCAGCCTCCCGTTCGCGCCCATCGCGGCCGTGATGGTGCTCGCCCTCGTGGTGGGCGCCGCCCGCCTCCTGTTCACCGGGACGATCGAGCTGCCGATCAGCCCGGCGTCGAATACCGTGCAGGCCGCCGCCCAGGCCGGCGGCCCGGAGACCATTTCCGGCTCCGGGACACAGGCGGCCGCCTCCCCGGCCGCCGCCGTGGCGGCGGTGAGCGCGAGCGCGGTGCTCGTGGTCGGCGGCTGGGGGTCGTCGTGCTGCGACGCCGCCAACGGCCTGCAGGCGACGCTGCCGGGGGTGCCGGTGCGGCAGTTCTCGTACGTGGGCCTGAACGCGCGGGGCCGGCCGATCCCGAGCGGCTCGTCCGCCGATGACCTGCCGCTGCCCCAGCTTGGCGACCGGCTCGCGGCCCAGGTGCTTTCCCTGCACGCCGCGTCAGGGCGCCCGGTCGCCGTCGTCGCGGAGAGCGAGGGAACCCTCGGCGTCTACGCGATGCTCGCTCGCCACCCGGGCTTGCCCGTCTCCTCGGTGGTGCTGCTCAGCCCCATTGTCAGCCCGGGGCAGCTCACCTACCCGCCGGGCCCGGACGGCGCCTCGGTCTCCGAGGCCGCCCTCGACGAGCTCAACCACCTGGTCGGCGGCATGTCACCGTACGGGCCGAGCGGCGCGCAGAACCTGCTCAGCTCGGTCAGCGAGTTCGGCGCGCGGTACTTCGACGACATGATCAACGCGGTGGGCGGCGGCAAGTCCATCCGCTGGCTCGCCGTGGTTCCCCTCGCGGACGCGGTCACGCTTCCCGAGTGCAGCTTGCCGGCCGGCGTGATCGTCGTCCCCGCCTTCCACGGCGGCCTGCTCGGCGATCCCTCGGTGCTGCCGATGGTCACCGCCTTCCTGTCCGGCCACAGTGTCACCGCCGCCGGCGACGGCCAGATGCGCGAGGCCGCGGAGCTGATTACCGGCGCGGCCGCCGCCTGGCGCATGCCCGACACCGAATCGGCCTGCCCGTACCCCACGAAGTGACAACAGCAGACAACCTGGGGCCCGGGTGCTATGGTTAGCCGCGATGAGAACGTTCCTTGACCTTCAGTGGTGGCGCCGCCGGTAGGCGGTGCACGCTACTGTTGTCTTAGCGACCGCCCGGCAACGGCGGTCGCTTTTGGTTTCTCCCCGCCGGTACCGGGCCAGACCTGACCCGAGAGGCCCACCGGTGGATGCAAGCACGATGACGCCCGACTCGTTTACCGTCGGCGGTG
Organism: uncultured Actinomycetota bacterium; assembly: GCA_963850115.1. Lineage (GTDB taxonomy): Bacteria > Actinomycetota > Actinomycetes > Streptosporangiales > Streptosporangiaceae > Trebonia. The sequence continues at coordinate 279,679 of CAWKKG010000009.1, read as the reverse complement.
GCGTCACGATCACCCGTACCGCCAGCGCATTTGACCCCGCCGAGCTGGCGCGGATCGCCGAACTGGTCGACCGCCGCCGCGGCGGCGTGCTGAGCTCGGGCATGGAGTACCCGGGCCGGTATACCCGCTGGCACCTGGCCTACGTGAACCCGCCGGTCGAGATCGCGTGCCGGGGCAGGCAGGTGACGGCCCGGGCGCTCAACGAGCGCGGCCTGGTCCTGATGCCCGTCATCCGCGACGCGATGCTGCGCGTCGGCGTTGAAGTCGTTACTGAACAGGCCAGCACTGAGCAGCCCGCCGGCTCTCCCGGCGCGGGCAGGCCAGCCGACGGAGCGGTGACCGTCCACGTGCCCGAGGGCGAGGGGACGTTCACCGAAGAGCAGCGGTCGCGCCGGCCGACCGTGTTCAGCGTGCTGCGGGAAATCACCGCCGCGTTCGGGTGCGCTGACCCGCACCTGGGGCTTTACGGCGCGTTCGGGTACGACCTGGCGTTCCAGTTCGAGCCGGTGCGACTGGCGATTGGCCGCTCCGACGGCCAGCGGGACCTGGTGCTGCACCTGCCGGATGAGATCTGGGTGGTCGACCTGCGCCGCGAGGAGGCGATCAGGTACTCGTACGAGTTCGAGGTGACGGGCGGCAGCGGCGCCGGCAGCACGGGCGGCCCGGCTGCCGTTGCCTCGACGGCGGGCCTGCCCAGGGAGACGGCGGCCACGCCGGAGCTGGTGCCGGGGCCGGGCGGGCTTCCGCCGCAGCCTGTCCCCGGCCGGTACGCCGCGGTCGTGGAGCAGGCCAAGGAGCGGTTCAAGCGCGGCGACCTCTTCGAGGTAGTCCCCGGCCACATGTTCTACGAGCGGTGCGCGTCGCCGTCCCGGTTCTACGAGCGGCTGCGGGAGCGGAACCCGGCGCCGTTCGAGTTCCTCTTCAACCTGGGCGCCTGCGCTGACGGGAAAGGGGAGTACCTGGTCGGCGCCTCGCCGGAGATGTACGTGCGGGTCAACGGCGACCGGGTGGAGACCTGCCCGATCTCCGGCACGATCGCCCGCGGCGCGGACCCGCTCGAGGACGCGGCCAACATCGCCAGCCTGCTCGGGTCGGCCAAGGAGGAGTCCGAGCTGACCATGTGCACCGACGTGGACCGCAACGACAAGTCCCGGGTCTGCGTCCCCGGCAGCGTCCAGGTGATCGGGCGCAGGCAGATCGAGATGTACAGCCGGCTGATCCACACGGTCGACCACATCGAGGGACGGCTGCGGCCGGGGTTCGACGCGCTCGACGCGTTCCTGACGCACATGTGGGCCGTGACCGTGACCGGCGCGCCGAAGGCCTGGGCCATGCAGTTCATCGAGGACAACGAGGACTCCGCGCGGCGCTGGTACGGCGGGGCGGTCGGCAAGATCGGCTTCGACGGCTCGATGAACACCGGCCTGACCCTGCGGACCGCGCGCATCTCCGGCGGAATCGCGGCCGTCCGCGTCGGCGCGACCCTGCTGTACGACTCCGACCCGGAATCGGAAGAACGCGAGACCCACATCAAGGCCCGCGCCCTGCTTGAGACCCTGCGTGAAGTCGAGGAGGCCCGGATGGCCGCGGAGCGAGCCCTGACCGGCCCGACGGAAACCGAGATCGCCGCGTCCGGCTCCGCTGACTACAACGGGGCCGACGACCCCGAGGCCCCGCTGGCCGCGTCCGGGTCGCGGCCGCTGCGCGTCCTGCTGGTGGACCACCAGGACTCGTTCGTGCACACGCTGGCGGACTACTTCCGCCAGCACGACGCGGAGGTCACCACCCTGCGGGCCGGGTTCCCCGCCGTCATGCTCGACGAGATCGCCCCCGACCTCGTCGTGCTCTCGCCTGGCCCCGGCCGCCCGACCGACTTCAAGTGCGAAGAGCTGCTGACCGAACTCGACGCGCGCAAGCTGCCCGCGTTCGGCGTCTGCCTCGGGCTGCAGGCGATGGTCGAGCACGCGGGCGGCGAACTGTCGCTGCTCCCGGAGCCGCAGCACGGCAAGCCGGGCCGGGTCCAGGTGCGCGAGGGGCACGAGAGCGACCTGTTCGCCGGGCTCCCGCAGGAGTTCACCGCCGCCCGCTACCACTCGATCTACGCGAAGGAGGCGGACGTCAAGGGCGGCTTCACCGTCACCGCCGTCACCCACGACGGCGTGGTCATGGCGATCGAGGACGAGGCGGCCGGCCGGTGGGCCGTCCAGTTCCACCCCGAGTCGATCCTCACCGCCGCGGGCCGCTCCGGCCACCGGGTCATCGCCAACGTCCTGGCCAGCTGCCGTGCCCGCTCGGAGGTCTCCGCCTGACGATCCGATGGGAGGGCGGCGGCCTGGGCTTGGTGCCGCGGCCAGGACGTGCAGGTAGTCGGCGGCGGGGGCGCGGGTGTGCCCGGTGGCGAAGAACCCGTCCGGCAGCCCGCCGGCGTCCCGCCATGCCTGGTCCCCGGCCTCCACCAGGGCGGCGAGCCGTACCGGGTTGCGGGCCCTGCCCGTCGGCGAGCTCCGGCAGCTTGGGGTGCCCCTGGGCGACGTTCAGCACGCCGAGCGCTAGCCGCCGCGACACGTCGAGGTCCACTCCCGGCAGCGTGCCCGCGATCAGCTGCCTCAGGTGCGGCAGCTCACGGGCCAGCAGCAGCGCCTCGTCGAGCGACAGCGCGTCCACCGACTCCACTCGCAGCCCGTCCACCGGCCGGCCTCCCCTCGGGCAGCGTCACCCCGCGCCGGCGAACCGCGCGCGTACCGCACATGGCATCCGGCTCGGTTGCATGCCCTCAGCTCCAGGCGAGGGCGTCCTCCGGGGCGTCGTCGGCGAGGACGGTCCCCTCGATCAGCCCGTAGGGGCGGTCGCCTGCCAGGTACACCTCGCGATCGTTAGTCAGCCCGAACGGGGCGAGGTCCGCCAGGTAGTGGTGCTTGTTCGGCAGAGCGAGCCGGACCTCGCAGACCGCCGGCAGGGCGTCGAGCAGGGCCGCGCCGATCGCGTACAGCATTTGCTGCAGCGAGTACGTGTAGCTGAAGGCGAACGTGGCCAGGATGGTCGACTTGGCCAGCGAGAACGCCGCGCCCCAGTCGGCGCCGGCGGCGACCGCCTCTGGCCGGAACCGCCAGGAGGCGTTCACCGACGTCGCGAGGACGCGGTCGTCGGTCTCTGGCAGCGTCGTGTACGCGTCCTTGGGGTACCCCCAGAACTCCGACGCGGTCGTGTTCAGCAGAGTGAGGTCCCGCAGCCCCGACACGACCGACGTGCCGAGGGCGGAGTCGACGTGCACCGTCGTCGTTCGTACCAGGTCACCAGAGCGTGCGAACGAGTACCCGGTGGCGCCGATCGGCGTCCACCCGTACTCGTCGACCGACACCCGCGCCCGCGTGATCGGCTCCTGGGAGGCCACGAAGAACGACGCGAGCTCGGTCGCGAACGCTTCCGGTTCCACGTCACCGCCAAGCTCCTTCGCGAGCGCGTACGCCTTGTTCTTCTGCGAGTCGGTGGGGAGCACCTTCGCGTTGGACCCGGTCAGGTGCGAGTCCGCCAGGTCCCCGGACAGGGACGTGGAGATGTTCCAGTCGCGGAGCAGGTCCCCACCGCCGGGCCCGGCGCCCCGCGAGACGCGCACGAGCCTGACCTCCGCCTTGCCGTACTGGTTAGCGCCAAGATGGACCACGAGATCCCCTCATTCGGTAGTCGGTGACCGCCGCAGCGCCCCGTTTCCGGCGGGGCCAGTGCTCGTCGTCATCCCCTCATGCTGCCCGAGCGAGGTTACGCCCGTACACGCCGACTCGGCTCCGGCCGCCGGGCGAGGGCTTGTCCGCCTACAGGTGGACGCTGCCAGAGATCAGCGTGTGGGTGCCGCCGGCGATCCAGATCGTGCCGTCCGGGTCGGTGGTGACGTGCACGCGTCCCCGCCGTCCGAGCGCGGTCCCCTGGCTGGCCGTGTAGGGAGCCGTCGCCTTGCCGGCGGACAGCAGCCACATGGCGAGCGAGGCGTTGAGCGACCCGGTCACCGGGTCCTCGCCGGCGCCGCTGATGAGCGGGGTGAAGGCGCGGACCTCGAACGCCTCCGGTGAGCCGGGCGGATACGGGCCGAAGACCCCGATGTCCCGTGAGGTCACGCCGGGCGCGAGGGCGAGGACCGCGTCCGCGCTCGCCAGCTCGACGGCCACCCAGCCCGGTCCGTTATCGGCCCACTGAGCGTCGAGGATGTCCGCGCGCTTGATGCCGAGCGACGCGGCGACCTCGTCAAGCAATGGCTCGTCGACCGGACCGGAGCGGATCAGCGGCGGCGCCTGGAACGCCAGGTGGCCGTGCGGCGAGCGGCGGATCGGCACGAGGCCGACGCCGCACTCCTGGATCACCACGTCCTGCCTCGCCGGCGGCCCGCCCGCCTCAAGCCACGCGTGCGCGGAGCCGAGCGTGGGGTGGCCGGCGAAGGGCAGCTCGCGCTCCGGGGTGAAGATGCGCACCCGGTAGTCGGCGCGCTCGTCGGCGGGAGCGAGCAGGAATGTCGTCTCAGAAAGGTTGGTCCAGTTGGCGAACCGGCCCATCTCCTCGTCGGTGAGATCGTCGGCGCCGTGGACCACCGCGACCGGGTTGCCGAGGAATGGGTCCTCCGTGAACACGTCGACCTGCCGGAAATGCCGGTGCACGTCCCCATCTTAAGCCGTAGCGAACCAGAAAGGATCTTCCCGTGACCCGCCGCTTCCGGCTTCTGCCGATCATTTCCAGCGTTGCGCCTTGAGCAAAGCCGGGCAGGGGCGCGGCGCCGCGGTCCACAGGATGCGGGCGAGCATGAGCGCGCTCGCGGCGACCCCGGTCGTGCTGAAGACGATCAGCCTCGGGTCCGCCTGGCGGAGTCCGTAGGCGAGAAAGCAGGCGAGCTCGCCGAGGATGAGCGCCCACGTTCCCGCCGAGGCGCCGCTTGGCCGCGCCGTCCGGTACGCCGTCCACAGCGACGGCGCGACCTGCACGACGAACGCCGCGGTAAGCAGCGTGCCGAGGCCGGCCCGCCCGGCGACCCCGACGACGGCGAGCGCGGCCGCCCACGCGCTGAGCAGGGCCACGGAGCGCGTGTGCACCCGCTTGCGGTCCGTGAGCGCGGCGGTGAGCACGCTGGCGAGCAGCGTCACCGAGCAGGAAGGGACAAGCGCGCTCCAGTCCCGCGACAGGGCGAAGTAGGCGATCCACGCCGCGTTGTTGACCGCGGTTAGCCCCGCCCACGACCATGAGACGCCCGCGGCGTCGCCCGTGGCCCTGAGCTTCAGCACCTGCGGCAGGAACTGCGGGATGCCGAAGGCGGTGGCCGCGACCGGTGCGTAGCCGAGCACGTTCGTGAGCATGCGCACGACGCTAAGCGGCGGCCCGCACGGCAGTCTTGTACGGGATTGCCCAAGCTGGCTAGGGTTCCCGGTGAGCTAGGTTTGATTGGGTGACGAGCGCGAACAGCCCGCTGGCCGCGGGCGGCGCCCGCGTGTGGCGGTGCGCGGATCTCGGCGGCGTGGAGTTGTTCCGGGCCTCGGACATCGAGTTCACGTTCCGCCCGCACGCGCACGAGGAATTCTTCGTGGCGCTCACGGAGTCGGGGAATGCCGCGTCCGTCTACCGCGGGGACACGCACCCGATCGGGCCCGGCGACATGATCGTGCTGAACCCGGAGGAGGGGCACGCCGGCGGCCCGCCAGCCGGGCGCTCCTGGGCCTACCGGTCGATATACCTCCCGCCAGGCCTTATGCGGCAGGTCGTGGCGGAGTTCCCCGCAGACCCGGCCGGGCTGCCCTGGTTCGCCGCCGACGTCGTCCGCGACCCGCGCGTCGCGGCCCTCCTGCTCCGCTTTCACCGGCTCTCCGAGTCGCCGGGTGCGAGCGCGCTGGAGCGGGAGGAGTGCCTGGCCGAGGGCCTCCTGCTGCTGGCGGGCCGGCATGCGCGGGGCTCGCGGGCGCCCAGGCCGCCTGGCCGCGAGCCGCGGGCGGTACAGGTCGCCAGGGAGTTCCTTGACGCCCGGGCCGCGGACAACGTGTCGCTGCGGGACCTGGCCGGGCACACCGGGCTTACCCCGTCCTACCTGTGCCGTGCCTTCCGGCGGGCCACCGGCATGACGCCGCACGCCTACCAGTTGCAGGTCCGGGTGCGCCGCGCCAAGGCCATGCTGCTCGCCGGCTACCCGATCGCCCGGGCGGCGGCGGAAGCCGGCTTCTGGGATCAGGCCCACCTCACCCGCCACTTCAAGAGCACCATAGGCGTCAGCCCCGGCCGCTACGTCGCGGAGCTCACCCGAGCGGCGCCCCGGCCCTGAGCGGCCCCGCAGGCAGCCACAGCGCCTATCCGGCCAGGCCGCAGCGGTGGGCGAAGACGACGAGCTGAGCCCGGTCGCGGGCACCCACCTTGGCCATCGCGCGGTTCACGTGGGTCTTGACGGTCGCGGGGGACAGCACGAGCCGGGCGGCGATCTCGTCGTTAGACAGCCCGGTCGCCACGAGCATGGTGAGCTCCCGCTCCCGGTCGGTGAGCGCCGCCAGGTCACGGCGGGCCGCCTCGTCCATCGGCGGCGGAGCGCTGGGCGTCGCGAGGAAGCGGGCGATCAGGCTCCTGATCGCGACGGGGGAGAGCAGGGCATCGCCCCGGCTGACGGTGCGGATCGCGTTGAGCAGTTCGTCCGCTTCCGCGCTCTTGCCGAGGAAGCCGCTGGCCCCCGCCCGCAGCGCCTCGAAGACGTACTCGTCGATCTCGAACGTGGTGAGGATCAGCACCCGGACCCCGGCGAGGTCTCCATCCTGGGTGATGAGCCGGGTGGCGGCGATGCCGTCGAGCACCGGCATCCGGATGTCCATCAGCACGACGTCGGCCTGTGCGGCCCTGGCCAGCCGCACGGCCTCCCGCCCGTCGCCCGCCTCCCCGACCACCTCAAGGTCGGGTGCCGCCGCGATGAGCGCCTTGAATCCGGTGCGCAGCAGCGGCTGGTCGTCGGCGACGATGACCCTGATCGTCACGGCAGTCGCTCCGTGGCCGGCAGGGCTGGCCGGGCCGCGCCGCCGCGCCCGGCCAGGCCGCCGAGCTCCGCCGGATGGCTGAGCTCCGGGTCGATGAGCGGCTTCGCGGTGCCGGCTGTCCCGGCGATGTCGGCTGGCTGGTAGGGGAGGGACGCGTCGACCCGGAACCCGCCGCCCGGGCGCGGCCCGGCGGCGAACAGCCCGCCGAGGGCCAGTAGCCGCTCGCGCATGCCCCGGATTCCCTGCCCGCCGGCCGGGAGCGGCGCCGTCCGCGGCCCGACGCCGGCGCCGCCGATGGCCGCGCCGGCGGAGCGGTCACCCGCACCTTGGTGGTCCGTGCCCAGGTCCTCGACCATGATGCGCAGCTCACTCCGGTCGTAGCCGAGCGTCAGCCGGGCCCGCCGGCCGAGCGAGTGCTTGCAGGCATTCGTCAGCGACTCCTGAATCACCCGGTACGCGGTGACATCGGCGGCCGGCGCCAGCGGCACGACGGTGCCGTGGACGAGCGCGTCGATCGCGAGCCCGGAAGCGCGCAGCGAGCGAAGCAGCTCATCGAGCGCGTCAAGCCCCAGAGCCGGGATCGAGGTCGGCGCCACCGGGTCGCCCGGCTGGCGCAGCAGGCTCACCGTGTCGCGCAGTTCCTCCAGGGCCTTGCGGCTCGCGGACTTCACGTGCAGCAGCGCCTCGCGGGCCGCCGCCGCGTCACCGTCCATCGCCCGGCCGGCGACGTCGGATTGCACGCTGATCAGCGCCAGGTGGTGGCCAACGCTGTCGTGCAGGTCGCGGGCGATCCGCAGCCGCTCCTGCTCCACGCGGCGCCGCGCGACCAGTTCGCGCTCGAGTTCCGAGCGCGCGGCGCGGCGCTCGACCTCGGCTAGGTAGGCCCGGCGGTTACGTGACGAGTCGCCCGCCGCGATCGCGAGGCCGCCGAGCGCGGTGAACGCCAGGTTCTCCGGTCCGATCATCCCCGGGTGCAGCATCGCGTGCAGCAGGGCGAGCGCTGCGAGCAAGCCGCCGCCGATGATCAGGCCGCGCCGCCGCGCCACCCGCTCGGCGACCGTGTAGAGGGCGATGGACGGGGCGAGCAGGATCAGCACCCCGCCGGCGTCGGGCATAGCGAAGAGGAACACCTCCGCGGCGAGCGCGCTGACCGCGAGCGACCCGAGCGGCCGGTGCCGTCGGCCGGCCAGCGCACCGCAGGCGACGGCGGCGGCGGTCACCGCGACGGCTCGGCCTTCGGCCGTGGCCGGCTGATGCCCCGCGAACGTGGTCGCCGCGGTCGCGGCGAGCACCGCGAGGGCGATCGCCGCGTCCGCCAGGTGCGGATGCCGGCGAACCGCACCGTGCAGGTGGCCGAGGACGTTCATGGACTCACGATAGGCCGGCGGCGCGGACGCGGCGTCACTCCTGTGCCGCAGGCCCGCCTGCCGCGCCGGCGGTACCCGCCCGCGCTCCTACCGCGTTCGCGGTACCCGGGATTGCCGTGCTCGGCCGACGACGCCGGGCCCGCTGGGCGGAAGGCTGGGTGCCGGGCGCCAGGTTCCCCGGCGCCGGAAACGATCTTCCACGCATGAATGAGGTGAACCGGATGGACGTTGGCATCACGGTCACGGGGCTGACCAAGCGGTACGGCCCGGTGACCGCGGTCGACGGGCTGACCTTCACGGTGGAGCCTGGGCAGGTCACCGGCTTCCTCGGCCCGAACGGGGCCGGGAAGACCACGACGCTGCGCATGCTCCTCGGCCTGGTCAGCCCGACCGCGGGCAGCGCGCTGATCGGCGGGCGGCGCTACGCCGACCTGCGTGCGCCGAGGCAGGCGGTCGGCGCGGTACTGGAGGCCACGGGCTTCCACCCGGGCCGTACCGGCCGTGACCACCTGCGTATCCTCGCCGAGGCGGGCGGCATCCCCGCGGCGCGCGTCGCGGCGGTCCTCGGCCGGGTCGGACTGGACGACGCCGCCGACCGGCGGGTGCGGGGCTACTCGCTCGGCATGCGCCAGCGCCTCGGCCTCGCCGCCGCGCTGCTCGGCGACCCCCGGGTGCTGGTCCTCGACGAGCCCGCGAACGGCCTCGACCCGGCCGGCATGGCCGAGCTGCGGGACGTGCTGCGCGGCCTGGCCGCCGGCGGCCGGACGATCCTGATGTCCAGCCACGTGCTGAGCGAGGTGGCGCAGACCGTGGACCGGGTGATCATCATCACGGGCGGCACGCTCCGCTTCGCGGGCCCGCTCGGCGAGCTGACCGGGGTGCGCGGTGAGACGCTTGAGGCCGCGTTCCTGCGGCTCACCACGGACCGGTCCCGTCAGCCCGGCGCCGTCGCGCCGGCCGGAAACTAACCGCGAGGAGCGCGCGTCATGCATTCCCTGATCCGTGCCGAGCTGCTGAAGCTGCGTACCATCCGCGGCCCGTGGCTGGTCCTTGCCGCGGGCCCGCTGCTCGTTATCGCGGGCATCAGCGGCCTCGTGGTCTCGGGCGGCGACCTCCATGACCCCGCCACGCAGGCCAAGGCCCTCGCGCACGTGGGCCTGACCGCCGTCTTCCCGCTCGTGTTCGGCATCCTCGCGGTCGCCGGCGAGTACCGGCACAAGACGATCACCGATACCTACCTGACCACCCCCGCCCGCGGCCGGGTCATCGGCGCGAAGCTGCTCGTCTACCCGCTCTTCGGTGCCCTGGCCGCCGTGGCGAGCAGCGTCGTCGGGCTCGGCATCGCCGCGGCCTGGTGGTCCGCCAAGGGCGCGCCCTTCGACTGGGGCAACTCGGCGATGTGGGCGGCGATCGGCGGCGGCATCGCGTGGAACGCGGCCTTCGCCGCGATCGGCGTCGGAGTCGGCGCGCTGATCCGCAACCTAACCGCCGCCGTCGCCGCCGCGCTGGCGTGGATCGCCCTGATCGAGGGAATCGTCGGCCAGCTGATCGGCAGCCTCGCCCGCTGGCTGCCGTTCTACGCCGGCCAGGCCCTCGGCGCGGGCGGCAAGAGCATGCTGCCGCAGGCGCTGCTGCCGCGCTGGGGCGCCGCCCTCGTCCTGGCGGCCTACACGGCGGCGTTCGCGGTGGCAGCCGTCACCACCAGCGTGCGCCGCGACGTCAGCTAGCCGGTGGCCTGGGCCGCGGGGTCGCCGTAGACGCTGTAGGCGAGCCACGTAGGGTCGTGATGATCGCGGCTGGCGGCCACGCGGGCCCGCCTGCTGGCCTCCCCAAGCGGGATCCCCGAGGCGAGGCCGGCGTAGAACGCTTCCGCGAAGACCTGGGCGGCGGTGCTCCCCACCGCCCACAGCGTGCCGACGAAGGCGCCCGCGCCCGCGGCCATGAACTGCTGCGCCCACCCCGTCATGCGGGTGTACTCGGGGACGGTGCCCGCGCTCCGGCACGCGTTGATGAAGATCAGCGGGTTCCTGCCCGCCAGGGCCTGGCCGGTCACCGCCTTGTTGAGGAGCATCGGCACGAACGAGCCGCCGCCCATCGTGATCACCGAGCCGCCCGCGTCGCTCCTGAACGTGCTGTGGCAGGCGAAGTGCAGCGAACCGCAGCGGCCCGACTCGATGAGGCCGAGTAGGGCGTCCAGGTCCGCGATCGTTTCCGCGGGCATCGTGTCGTCCCCGAGGGCCCTGCGGATCGCGGTGATCTCGGCCTGCGCGTTCGCCGGCGAACGCGCAGGCAGGACGTAGCGTGCCCCCGTGACGGCGAGGCTCCGCGACCGTTGCTGCCCGTACACCCGTCGCGTCACCGGGAACTGCTCGACGAGGAAGCCCTCGTCGTGGCCCGGCGCCAGCGGGTACAGCAGCTCCCAGGGGATCAGGTCACCGCCTGCGACGATGCTGAAGGCCCCGATGTGCTCCCTCAGTTGCCAGAACTGGTCCTTGATCAGACCGGGGACCATGTCGTTCCACAACCCCACGCCCGCCTGCTCCATCCAGGTCCTGGCGTTGCCGCCGGAGTAACCGCTGCTGCCCTCGGTGATCGACCGCAAGGTGGCGACGGTGCGCTCCACCGCGGCGGACGGGTGCGCCGTCAGCTCCTCGGCGAGCACCGGCTCGAACAGGTAGGCATCGGACAGGAGCTGGAAGGTGTAGCGCTGCCCGTCGAAGCGTACTTGCAGCGTCACCTCTCCTGCTCGCGCCCGAACCGCGCCGACCGGCGTTCCCCGGACCGGCGCGTCGAGGTACCGCCCGCCGTCGTGCACCGACACCTCGAGGCCAAGCTCGGCGAGGAACGTGCCGCCCGCCCAGGCGGTGATCACGACCCGCTGCGGCCCCGCTTCCGTGGCGAGGAACTCGAACCGCACCGGCGCCGGGTCGCCGGCCGCGGGCACGATCATCACCTGCTGCAATGCGGTCTGCGGGACAAGCTGGGACGGCGCCTGAACCACCACGGTGACCGGCGTCCCTTCCGGGCCCACGGCAAGCCCGTTGAGCGGGGCCGACCTGACGGCCTGCGCCGCCCCCTTCGGTGATCGCGGCCGCCAGCTCGGCCTGCCCGGTGTAGCCTGCGATCCGCGGGTCTGATCCTGGTCGACAGGGTCGTATCGTCGGTCCAGGTCACCCCGATCAGCCCTTGCCCGACCACCTGCTCGTCCATAGGCGGCGTTCACCAGCAGGATGATCCGCGCGGCGAGCGCTCCTGGCGCTTCTTCCCCGGCGGCTTTCACCGTGCACTGCGACGTGGTAGTCGCGGCTTTCTCCCGGCGCCCACGCCCCCGTCTGGTAGTCGCCCGTCAGCGCGCCCGACGGCTACCCACCGAACCGTCAGGTCCGCGACCGCCGGCGCGACCTGCCGGACGAACTTCACCACCGCCCCCCGCGGCGTCCACAACCGCAGCAGCACGTCCGGCAGCTGCTTGCTCATCGCCCCGCGCACCAGCTGCCGCGAAGTCGAACGCCAGCCCGGCCGCGTCCGCCACGATGTCCACCCAGCCGAGCAGCGCGTGGAGATCTTCCGCAGCTCGCCGACCTCCCAGTCGGTGCCAAGCCCGCGGCAGTCGCAGCGGAACACCCCCTCGCACAGCGCGATCACTGCCGCCAGCTCTCTCCGCGCGTCTCATTCGAGTTTCGCCCGTCCGCCAGCAAGATCGCGTGCCGCAGCGTCGCCGCGCAGGAGCGAAAGAGCCGGCGTGCCAGCCGCAGCCACTTGCCCATCGCGGTACCGCCGCCGGCCCGCAGCTCGCGCACGCCGCTCTTCGCCTCCGCCCTGGTCCGCTCGCCCGCGACCGCCATCGACCCGTTCGCCGTGTTACACGCGCCGCGCGTGTCAGTCCCCGCGATAACCGCGAACCACGTGCCGTCCCTGATCACGTCAAGCGCGTCGCCGTGGCCGCGAGCGCCTCTGCCTAGCTTGCTTTCCGAGCTCATCGACGCCGAGCAGTCTACGATGATGATCTCCGCGCTGTCGCCCTGCGCATCCCGGATCGCCGGCGTCATCCGCCTCGCCCGCGGTCACCGTCACGATCGCGCTGACGTCGCGGCCGCCGGCCGGCAGGTACGGGTTCTGGTCGATGTCCACGGAGAACCCGGAAATGCTCACCGTTCCATTCTTGTGTACTCAGCTCGGCAGCCGGCCACCGCCTCAGCCCACGAGGCCGGCGGGTCAGCCGGGCGCGGCCGGGCCCGGGCTAGCCGGGAGAGCGGCCCACCAGGCAGTACTCGCGCCCGACGGGGTCGGTCAGTACGGTCCAGTACTCCTGGGCCCAGGCCACGCGGGCGCCGAGCGCTACGTGCCGGTCCAGGGCGGCGGCGTCCGTGCAGCCGAAGTCCACGTGCCCGCGCGTCCGGTCGCCGGGGGACGCGCTGTCGCGCCGCTGCAGCAGCAGCCGGGCGGGCCAGCCGTCCGGCCGTCGCAGGGAGGCGAACCCGGGCACCGGCGCCGGGCGGGCCTGCTGGCCGGTGAGCGCCGCCCAGAAGGCCAGCTCCCGCTCGAACTCGCCGGGCGGCACGTCCAGGCAGAGCGTGTCGGCCCGGCTGACGCCGTTGCCGCCCGCGGCGGCCCGCGGCGGCGGCACCGCGCGCTCGTTTTCCCAGCTCACCAGGCAGAAGGGGAAGCCGCCCGGGCTTTCCGCGACCACTAGGCCGTCCTCGCGGTGCCGGATCAGGGCGCCGGCCGCGGCGGCGCGGTCCGCCGCGGCCCCCAGTGACTCGGCGTCGGTGTCGACGTGCAGGTCAAGGTGGCACCCGCCCGCGCCGTCGGCGATCCGCTGCACCCGGAGGTAAGCGTCTCCCGAGGGCGGCATCAGGGTTGCGAACTGCCCGTCCGCCCCGCGGGCGGCCGACAGCCCGTACCCGGTTACCGCCCGCCAGAACGCCACCCCGGGATCGAATGACCCGGCGGGGAAATCAAGGAAGATGGTCAGCCAGCGGAAGGACGCTCCGTCAGTGAGGGCCATGGCGACACCATATTCCCGAGTCGGTCTTTATCGTGGTTTGCCGAGACGCGAGATGCGCGGAGCCCAGCACTTCATCGCCGCTGGAGGCACCTTTCGCTACAGCGGGTCACCGGGGATCAGCGCACTGAATTAGCGCACTGAAGAGGGCCTGACAAAAACGTCATCGTCCCGTCAGAAACCCGGCGTGTCAGGAAGAATGGCCCTAAGCCGGGGCGGGGGCCACGGACCGGCTCCATTGCCTCTGCAAGCGCAGCGAACAGGAGGAGGACCTCGATGGGCCGCCCGATCATAGGCATCACCAGCGAGCTTGACGCCGCTCGGTGGGGGGACTGGATCCGGGAAGCCGCGGTCTCGCCTGTCAGCTATATCCGGGCGGTCGAACGCGCGGGCGGCGCCCCGGTCATGATCCCGCCGGTGCCCCCGGCGTCCGTGACCGCCTACATCGAGGTCTGCGACGGGCTGGTGTTCAGCGGGGGCCGGGACGTCGATCCCAGCCTGTACGACCAGGAGCGGCTCGAGACGTCAGACGAGCCGGACCACCGCAGGGACCGGTTCGAGCTCGCGCTGATGCGCGCCGCGCTGGAGGCCAACGTCCCGTTCCTGGCGATCGGCCGCGGGATGCACATCCTCGCGCTGGCTCGCGGCAGCACGCTCAACCAGGACCTACCCGGTCATCGCGCCGCGCGCGCCAGCTACAAGCCGCACGACGTGATCCTCGGCGGCGGCAGCGCCCTCGGCAAGCTGCTCGGCCCCCAGGTGCAGGTGCCCGCCGCCCACCACCAGGCCCCGTACCGGCTGGGCGAGGGGCTGACCGTGGCCGGCTGGTCGCCCGACGGCGAGGTCACGGAGGCCCTCGAGGCGGACGGGCACCGCTTCGGCATCGGGATTCACTGGCACCCCGAGGAAGGGGACGACTCCCGCCTGCTCATCGCGCTCGTCGAGGCGGCGGCGGCGCCCAAGCCCGCGCGCCGCCCCGAATCGCAGGCGCCCCGCAAGCCAGTCGCGATGAAACCTAAGGCGAGCGCCCGCAGATAGAGCGCGGGAAGCACTGCGGGCGGCCGGTAACTACAGCGGCAGGTTGTAGCCGCTGAACCAGTGGGTGTGCAGCCAGGTGATCGCGGAAGTCCACGCGCCGGTCACCTCGAGCACGCCCACGGCGATGAGCATGACGCCGCCGATCCTGCTGACCATCCGGGCGTTGCGCTTAAAGAAGCTGAGCACGTTGACCAGGCGCGAGAACGCGACCGCGACGATCAGGAACGGGATGCCGAGCCCGAGCCCGTAGATGAAGGCGAGGAACGCGCCGCGCGCGGCGGTCCCCGACTGGAGCGACAGCGCGAGCACGGCGGTCAGCGTCGGGCCGATGCAGGGCGTCCAGCCGATGCCGAAGAGCACGCCGAGCAGCGGCGCGCCCGCCAGCCCCGCCTTCGGCATGACGGACGGCCTGAATATCCGCCCGGCGAACATGAACCGGTCGAACGCGCCGAAGAACAGCAGCCCGAGCACGATCGTCACCGCCCCGAGCACCCGGGTGAGCAGCGAGTCATGCGCGCTGAACAGCTGGCCGAGGCCGCCGACCGCCAGGCCCGTGAGCGAGAACACGGCGGAGAAGCCGGCCACGAACAGCGCCGTCCCCGCGACCGTGCGGCCGGTGTGCCGCGCGGCGGCGGGTGCCGCCTTCGCCCGGGCGCGGGTCGTCACGCTGCCCTCTGCCCCGGTAACGCCGGCCGCCCCGGCGGCACTGGCCTCCGCCGTGAGCTCGGCCGTCGCCGACCCCGTGGTCGTCGGTACCGCCGTCGCGTCCGCCCCCGACATGCCGGTGATGTACGCCAGGTACCCGGGGACCAGCGGCAGGCAGCACGGCGAGAGGAACGTCACGGCGCCCGCCGCGGCGGCGACCGGGATGGCGAGCAGCAGCGGCCCGGACGACACCAGGCTCACAACGCTCATCGCGCTTCCGTTCCCGCCGGGAGTGCCCCGGTCAGCGTAGGCATGCCTCCCAGTATGACTGACCCCAGGAACCAGGGGGCCCGCGGCATTGAATCAGCACGGTGTTGATGAGCGCGGCATTGAATGAGCGCGGTCCCGCGCATCGCGAAGGGCGGCCGTGGCGGCCGACGGCGGATAAGGTGACTGCTGTGGAACCGGTCGCCAGCGAAGCCCAGGGGGTTGACCAGCACGGCGCCAGCCGCGCCCCGGGGCCCGGCTGCTGCTGGCCGGCGTGATCGCCTTCACCGCGGCGGTCGTGAGCTGGCTGGTCTTCAACGCCGTTAACGGCGGGCTCAACGAGGTTGACCTTACCGTCTACCGGGACGGAGGGCTGATCGTCAGGCACGTCAGCCCGTACTACGACCCGCACGCCTACGCGCCGCTCTACGACTGGGGCGGCTACAGCGCGCTGGCCCTGAAGTTCACGTACACGCCGTTCGCGGCGATCTCGTTCGCGGCCGTCTCGCTGCTTCCCGGGGCCGTGACCTCGGCCCTGTCGGTGATCGTGAACATGGCCGCGCTGCTGGCGGCGCTGTGGTTCACGTTCGGCGGCCTCGGCTACACCGACCGGAGGGTCAGGCTCGGCGCGACCTTGCTGGCCGCGGCGGCGACCTTCTGGCTCCAGCCCGTTATCCGGACGATCTACCTCGGCCAGATCAACCTGATCCTGATGGCGGCGATCATGTGGGACCTGTGCCAGCCTGACCAGACGAGATCGGGCACGCGCCGCTGGTGGAAAGGCGCGGTCACCGGGGTCGCCGCCGGGATCAAGCTCGTCCCGCTGATCTTCGTCCCCTACCTGCTCATCACCCGCAGGTTCCGTGAGGCGGTGGCGACGCTGGGCGGGTTCGCCGCGACCGTCGCCGTCGGGTTCGCCGTCCTGCCGCACGACTCCTCCCAGTGGTGGCTGCACGGCATGTTCTGGTCCGACGGCAACCGGACCGGGTTCATGGGCTGGGCCGGCAACCAGTCGCTGCGCGCGATCATCACCAGGTTCGCCGGGTCCGTCGCGGCCGGGCAGGACCCGTGGATCGTCGCCGCGCTCCTCACGCTTGTGGCCGGCATGACCGCCGCCTACCTGGTCAACCGGGCCGGGTACCCCGTGCCCGCACTGCTCGTGACCGCGTTGACCGGCCTGCTCATCTCCCCGGTCAGCTGGGACCACCACTGGGTATGGATCGCCCTCGCGGTCGCGGTGACCGCGCACTACGCGCTCGCCGCCGCCAAACGCGGCGCGCGTTGGACCGCCCGCAGGCTCTGGGCGCTCATCGCCGGGATGGTCTTCTTCTTCGCCGCGTGGCCCGACGCGATCTGGGAGAGCGCCCGGACCCTCGGCAACCTTTCCCTCGGCTTCCTGTGGGCTCAGCCCAACACCAACCCGGTCGAGTTCGCCCAGCACGGCGACCAGCCCGGGTACGCGGAGTACCACTGGCACGGCTTCCAGCTCCTGTGGGGCAACGCCTACATCATCGCCGGGGTGGCCCTGCTGCTGATCGCGCTGTGGACGGGGTTCCGGCTGAGGAACCGGCCCGCGGCGGCCGCGGTATCCGCGCAGGAACCGCTCACTGCCACGATCTCCTAACAATTGACCCCGAACGAATGCGGCTGACTCCGCCAGCGTCAAGCATCTTGTCGATAAGGCCCGGCGGCCCCGGGGGCCACGCCGGGGACGGTCGCGGGCCGGTTATCACCTGTTGACGGACACGGGGTGGGGACAGTGCGGTTCGTTCGGCCGGCAACCCGGCGCATGGCGTCGAGCGTTGTCCTTGCCGCTTGCGTCGCCGTCGCCGGCATCGTGCTTGGCGGCGTCGTGCTGGGCGGCGGGCAGGCGCGGGCGGCCACCGTGGCCGTCCCAGCGGCGCCGCTCGCCGGGTCGGCAAGCGCCACGCTGACCCAGGTGAACGCGGGGGAGTGGTCGACGACCGTCTACCTAGACACCGCGGCCCTGTGCGCCGGCAAGAACCCGGCCGGCAACAAGTTCAGCCTGGTGACCGGCAAGCCAAGCAGCGTCACCGGCGCCGCGGCGCCGGCCTACCCGGGTGGCCCGCTCGCCTGCGGCGCCGTGGCCGCGAACCCGGTGACCGAGGTGAAGCTCACCTTCGCCCCGGCGCTGAGCGCGGTCCCGCAGACGGCCACCCTGACCGTGACCCCGCCGCAGGCGCTGCTCCTGGCGGGGGACACACCCGTCCAGATACCGCTCACCGTCCGCCGGTCCGTGTCGCCCTGGCAGTACGTCATAATCCCGGCCATCTGCGGCGGCGCCTTCGCCGTGCTCCTGGTCCTCGTCCTGATCGCGTTCGGCATGCCCGGCAAGGACGCCGACCGGGCGGCGGCACCCGTGAAGGACGAGACCCCGCCCTCTGGACCGGGCGCGTCGTCTCCCCCGCCTGGCCGGGCCGACTACAGCGTGCGGCTCCTGCTGTTCCTGATGCACAGGAGGCATGAGCTGCTGGTGACCGAGACGCCGGCGGCAGGCGGGCAGGCCGGCGCGGTATCCGAGCGTGCGGCGGACAAGTCGCGCCCCGCGGCCGAGGACCAGCCCGCGGCCGTGGTCCAGCCTGCGGCCGTGGCCGACAGGAAGGCGAAGCGGGTGCACTGGGGCCTTGAGTTCTGGCGCACGCCGCTGTTCGCCGGCGCGGCCTGGTCGTTCGGCGACAGCTGGGCCACGAGCGTCACGCCGCTGACCGCGCTGGCCGGCGGGGTGCTCACCGCGTCCGGCGCCGTCGCAGGCCTGGTGCCCGGCGTCGACCTGACCCGGTTTGGCCTGCTGATGGCCCTGGCGGGCGGGCTCACAACGCTCGCGCCGCTGCTGTTCGGCGCGCTTAACTCGCTCTTTCCCGAGCGGCGGGCGGCGGCCCCGCGCCGCAAGGCGAGGTCATCGCGGCCAGCCTCTGGGTGATGCTCCTCGCGTCCTGCCTGACCGTCTTCGCCATCGGCGCCGAGATCGGGTTCGTCGGACTGGTCCTCGGCTTCAACCTGATTGTCGCGTCACCTTCGATCCGGTGGATCGGCCCGGCGCTGACCGCCCTGGCGGCGCTGCTGTTCCTCGCGTACGGCGCGCACTCGATCCTCACGCTGACCGCCTTGCCTTCCGGCGGCCCCAAGCAAAACGCGAAGAAGTCTTCGTTCATGATCTGACATGATCCGACGCTGCGCGCCTTGGTTGCCGCCAGGCGCGACGTAGCCGGCCGGCCAGTTCGTAGACGAGGGGCGGCGCATTGACCGTGCCCACGCCGGTGACCAGGTCGTAGCCTTCCCTGGCCGGGTATCCCTGGACGGTGTAGAGCTTGTCCGCCGTGCCCTGGTGGAACGAGACCGTGTTGTTGCCCGAGGTCACATCCACGATGCCGTGGCTGGCCGCGAGCGCGTACAGCCTCGGGTTGAGCAGCCCGAGCGGGTGCCCGGCTATCTGGTCGGCCAGTGCCACGATCGCGGCGAACTCCGGTGTCGCCTCGCTGGTGCCGCCGACCAGCGACCAGCCGGGCGTCACCCCGCCGAACGAGTGGTAGATCTCCGCCGCCCCATTGCTGGCCGCGCTCATCGAAATGTCGGGCACGCCACGCTGGGCGCCCACCACGGATTTCACGCTGTCCTGGTACTGCGGGCGGGCGAAGAACTCCGACTTGCCGCCGCCGCTGGCGGCGGGGTTTGGGCCCGCTCCCTCACCGAAGTACTGGTTTTCCGCCGTGTTATACGTGTCGTTCCAGGCCACCGAGGTGTACTTACCGCCATTCAGGATCAGCTGCGTCCCGCCCACCGCGGTCACCAACGGGTCGGTGGACGGCCACGACGTCACCGGCGACGTGTAGTAGGTGCCCTGGCTGGTGGTATCGGTGGCGCCACTGTCGCTGGTGCCGGCGAGCACGGTCACGTGGTGGGCGTAAGCGTCCAGGTAGGCCGCGCGCAGCGGCTCGATCTGCTGGTACCGCGTGAACGTCTCCTCAGTGGCGCTGAAGCTCTGGCTGATCACGTCGCCGAGACCGTGGTCGATCACGTACTTCTCGGCGGCGACGATCTGCGGGAAGCCGATGGTGCCCTCCGTTTCGTCGACCGGCGTCTCGACAAGCAGGATGTTCGCGCCCGGCGCCAGCGCGTGCGCGTACTGCACGTCCAGGGTGGTCTCGCCCGCATCGGTGATCATGGCCGGGTCGCTCACGTTGTAGGCCGGGATTTTCCCGGCCGGCGCGATGATCTTGAATGACGGCGGCGCTGGGTAGCCGAACTGCCGGTCAAACGCAGCCAGGTCGTTCCTGATCGTCGGCGAGCCGAACGAATCCACGATCACGACCGTCTCGCCCTTGCCGGTGATGTTCCTCTTGTACAGCGCCGGAAGGTTGTACGCGGTCCGGATCTGATCCGGCTGGTAGCAGGCGATCCGGTAGAGGCGCTGGCACTGGGCGGTGCTTGCCACCGTGGCGCGGACCGGGTAGGCCAGTTGGACGATCTCTGACTTGAACACTACGCGCGGCTGCGCGCTTGCAGCCGCCCCAGACGCAGCGGACGTGTCTGGGGCGGCCGACGCCACCGTCGCGAGCATGGCGAGCGCTCCGGCGGTCGCCGTTAGCGCGACGATCCGGGCCTTGCCCCTGCGGTCACGCGCAGGGCTTTTGCCTCCTGGCCTCGGTTCCTGGGCGTTGCCTACGGTGAGCTTGCTGCGGCAGGACTTGCTGAGACTGCGTGATTCGGTCATGTCTCGATGCTCGCGAAATGCGGCCACCGCGGCGATTGGGCAGCCACCCGGAACTCAGGTACGGCTAGCACGACCGGGCTTAGCTCGGGCTGCACGACGAGTGCCATGGGATCGCCGCCCGCTGCGGACTGCGTCAGTGAGGCGCCCGGCAAGCATGTCGCCGGGCGCGGTGCCACCTTCACGCGTCTTTGTGTTGCGTGATCACTCTTGTGGTCGGTGCGAGCATGGCCAGGCCAGTGTGCAGCCTGACGAGGCCGAGGATGACGATCGCGGTCAGGATTCCAGGTAGCGCAGGACGGCGAGCACCCGCCGGTGGTCGGCGTCCGACGGCGGCAGGCCGAGCTTGCTGAAGATGTTGCCGACGTGCTTCTCCACGGCCCGCTCGGAGACGACCAGAGCGTCCGGCGATAGCGCTGTTGGAGCGGCCCTCGGCCATCAGCTCGAGCACATCGCGCTCCCTGCGCGGTCAGCTCGGCCAGCGCGTCGCCCCGCCGGCTCGCCCCAGCAGCTGGGTGACCACCTCGGGTCGAGCGCGGTTCCGCCCGCCGCGACCCGGGTCAGCGCGTCGACGAACTCGCTGACGTCGCGCGACCCGGTCCTTGAGCAGGTAGCCGACGCCCGCCGCGCCGCCCGGCCGGACGACGCGCCGAGCAGGTCGGCCGCGTAGCGGGTCTCGATGTACTGGGAGAACACCAGCACGCCGAGCGCCGGGATAGTCGCGGCGCAGCGCGACCGCGGCGCGCAGCCCCTCGTCGGTGTAGCCGGGCGGCATGCCGCACGTCCACGACCGTGACGTCGGGTCGGTGCTCGGCGATCGCGGCGCGACAAGCCGTCTCGCGTCGCCGACGGCGGCCACGACCTCGTGCCCGCGGTCGGCCAAGACCTCGACGAGGCCGGCCCTGACCACCGCCAGAGTCCTCGGCGATCACGATCCGCATCGCCGTTCCTCCGTACGTCAGGCGTGTCGGTCGGTAGCTCGACGGTGACCACGGTCGGGCCGCCGGGCGGGCTGCTGATCTCCATCCTGCCGTCCACCGGTGCGGAGCCGCTCCGCGAGCCCGGCCAGGCCCGCTGCCGCCTGGTAGGCTGGCGCCGCCGGCGCCGTCGTCGG
Source organism: uncultured Actinomycetota bacterium (assembly GCA_963850115.1). GTDB lineage: Bacteria > Actinomycetota > Actinomycetes > Streptosporangiales > Streptosporangiaceae > Trebonia. Next base: position 258,534 of record CAWKKG010000009.1, on the reverse strand, counting down.
TGACCCGCAGCCGCAGCAGGCCGGGCGTGTGGACCGCCTCCATCATGGCGTGCCGCGGGCCGCTGTGCTTGGCGACGTTGGCGAGCAGCTCCGCGGCGCAGAAGTAGGCGATGGTCTCGATCGCCGGCGACGGCCGCTCCGGCACGTCGACGACCAGCCTCCACGGGCACGGCGCTGCGCGCGGCCAGGGTGGCCAGCGCGCAGCGAGCCCGCTGTCGAGGACGGCGGGATGGATGCCGCGGGCCAGGTCGCGCAGCTCGGCGATGGCCTCCTTTGCGATGCCGTGAGCGGTTTCGACCAGCTCCAGGGCGCGCTGGACGCTCGGCATTGGCCGTCCGCGGATGTCCCCCCGAGCGTTCCTCCTTGGCCAGGCCCAGCTTCATGCCACGGCGACCATCTGGGCCTGCGCGCCGTCGTGCAGGTCTCGCTCGATGCGGCGCAGCCGCGCGGCCGAGTCGTCCACCGCGTGAGCCCGGGTCTGCTCCAGTTCACGCACCCGCTCCGTCAGGGACACCGGGCCGATCAGCCGGGTGATGAGTACCCGGTCCAGGCCGACGACCGCCCTCGTCAGCCACGGTGCCGTGATCAGGAGGGCCAACCCGAGGGGGCCAACTAGCAGGTTTCCCTCCAGGGTCGTCAGGCTACCTGGGAGGGGATTGGCCCCGTCGCGCACGTGCATCTGGTCCAGGATCGCCCACCTCAGCGGATAGGTCAGGCCGCTAAGGCCGCCGAGCCAGGTCCAGCCCGCGACCAGGTAGCCGGTCGCCGCGACCGGCAGTTTGAGCACTAGGTACGCACGTGCCCGCCAGCCAGGCGCGTCTGTTATGCCGGACCAGATCCAGCCCATGACGCCGGGCCGGGGCGGAACGGCGGTGGCGGCGCGACCCGGATCCCCAGCAGCCCGGCCGCCAGGCCGCGGCTAACCGCCGCAAAACCGCGGGCGCCTGGCGTGGATACCGCGAGCAGCGGCGGTCCGACCAGGACACCGAAGCTCACGACGCCGACCACGGTGGTAACGACCGTGAACACAAAGCCGACGATTGCTACCGGCAGGCTGACGAGCACATACCTGAACTCGTCCCAGGTCCGTCTGCTCAGCGGCTCCCGCAGCAGCCACAGCACCGTCCGTCGGCTGCGCGCCGGGATCACGCTGTCCATCACCTCAGTCTCCGCTTCTGCAGAAGGACTCACCTGGTCCGCGCGGCGCACGTCGCCACCTTTACGTGTCTTTATTTCGCGTCATCATTCTTATCGTCGTGCGAGCGTGGCCAGGCCGGTGAGAAGCGTCACCAGGCCGAGGATGTCCCTGTCACAATCCTCATGAGTCCAGGCTCGCGCGCCGAAAGTTTCGGATCGAGGGGGGCAGCTCGCTGATTGGCGGTAGAGCTGGCCACACCATCAGCCCGCCCGGCTCTGCTGCGTGAGTACGCTGAGCTGCTCGGTCTCGCCGGCGGCGGGCGGTTGCGGGCGGGCGCGGGGACGGACGGGTGACAATGGACCCATGGCGTCGATCAACGAGGAAGTCGCCGCGCTGCTGCGGGAGTACGCGGAATTGCTCGGGCTCACCGGCGGTGACCCGTTTCGCGCGCGGAACTACGAGAAGGCCGCCAAGTCGGTCGGCGGGTACCCGGACGACATCGGCGCGATTCCCGACCCCGCCCTGACCAAGATCCCCGGCGTCGGCTCGTCGATCGCCGCGAAGATCGCCGAGTACCGGCGAACCGGGACGATCAAGGCGGTCGACGAGCTGCGCGCCAAGGTGCCGCCCGGCGCCCTGCTGCTCGCGAAGGTCCCGGGCGTCGGCCCCAAGCGCGCGCTGCAGATCGCTCGCGAGCTTGGCATCACCAGCGTCGGCGAGCTCGACGAGGCCGTGCGCGGCGGCAGGCTCCGCGGTGTGGCCGGGTTCGGCCCCAAGAGCGAGGAGCGCATCCTGCGCGGCATCGGCGTGGCGGCCAGCGACGCCGCGCTGCGCACTGCCCTGCGCTCGCTGCCGGCCGACGCCACCCAGGACGACATCTACGCGGTGCTCGCCGCCCAGGTTAGCCGCGAACCCGGGGCCGGAGCGCCCCAGGCGCAGCGGGAGAGGGAAGCAGAGGATGCCGCATCCGTTCGGGAGGAGGACCTTATCCGGGTCGCGGACCTGCGCGGTGACCTGCACACGCACACGGACCTGACGGACGGCATCGTCTCGCTCCAGGGAATGGTCGCGGCCGCCGAGGCCAGGGGGTACGAGTACTACGCGGTCACCGATCACGCGCCGAACCTCGTCATGCAGCGGATGACCGACGAGAAGATGCTCGCCCAGCGCGGCGAGCTGCGCGCGCTCGCGGACACGACCGGCATGGTCCTGCTGCACGGCACGGAGCTCAACATCGCGGCCGACGGGAGCGTGGACTGGGACGAGGACTTCCTCAGCGGATTCGACATCTGCGTCGCATCGATTCACTCCAGCTTCGAGCAAGACCGGGCGACGATGACGAAACGGTTCATCGCTGCCGCCGAGAACCCGCGGGTGAACATCATCGGCCACCCGCTGACCCGCAAGATCGGCCGCCGACCGCCGGTCGAGGTCGACCTGGACATCCTGTACGGGGCCTGCGCCCGCACCGGGACGGCGCTTGAGATCAACGCATCGCCGGACCGGATGGACCTGCCGCCGCAGCACATCGCGGCCGCGCGGGGCGCGGGCGTCAAGTTCGCCATCGACACCGACGCGCACTCGCTTGTCGACCTGACCAACATGCGCTACGGGGTCGCCGCCGCCCGGTTCGGCGGCCTGACCACGGAAGACGTGATCAACGCCTGGCCGCTCGGCCAGTTGGAAGAATTCCTACGCAAGGGTCGTTCCTCCTTAAGGTTACTGGCTAGTAGCATTGCTTCCAGCGGCAGGTTACTAGCGAGTAGCGTCACTTCCGGCAGTGGTCCTGCCGACAGGGCGCACATCTTAAGGAGTAGCCCATGAGGGCGCGTGACGTGGTGTTCGTCGACGGCGTGCGGACGCCGTTCGGCAAGTCGGGACCCAAGGGCATCTACGCGGAGACCCGCGCCGATGACCTGGTGGTGCGGGTCATCAGGGAACTGCTGCGGCGCAACCCCGCGCTGCCGCCCGAGCGGGTCGGTGAGGTCGCCATCGCCGCCACGACGCAGATCGGCGACCAGGGGCTGACGATCGGCCGGTCCGCGGCGATCCTCGCGGGGCTGCCGGTGACCGTGCCCGGCTACGCGATCGACCGGATGTGCGCGGGCGCGATGACCGCGGTCACCACGACGGCCGGCGAGGTCGCGCTCGGCGCCGCGGACATCGCGGTCGCCGGCGGGGTCGAGCACATGGGCCGTCACCCGATGGGGGAGCAGGTCGACCCCAACCCGCGCTTCGTGTCCGAGAAGATCGTCGACGAGTCCGCGCTGTTCATGGGGATGACCGCGGAGAACCTGCACGACCGGTTCCCCGCCATCACCAAGGAGCGCGCCGACGCCTACGCCCTCGGCAGCCAGCGGAAGGTCGCGGCCGCCTACGCCGCCGGCAAGATCCAGCCGGACCTGGTCCCGATGGCGATCCGCACCTCCGAGCTGGGCTGGGGCTGGGCCGCCGTGGACGAGCCGCCGCGGCCGGAGACGACCCTTGAGGGCCTCGCCGCGCTGAAGACCCCGTTCCGCCCGCACGGCCGGGTCACCGCCGGCAACTCCTCCGGCATCAACGACGGCGCCACTGGCTGCCTCATCGCCGCCGAGGACGTCGCGAGCGAGCTTGGCCTACGGGCCAAGATGCGCCTCGTCGACTTCCAGTTCGCCGGCGTCGAGCCCGAGGTGATGGGCATCGGCCCCGTGCCCGCCACCGAGAAGCTCCTGGCCAGGCAGGGGCTGTCGATGGACGACATCGGGCTCGTCGAGGTCAACGAGGCGTTCGCGGTCCAGGTGCTCGCGTTCCTCGACCACTTCAAGATCGCCGACGACGACCCCCGGGTGAACCCGTGGGGCGGCGCGATCGCCATCGGCCACCCGCTCGCCTCCTCTGGCGTCCGGCTGATGATCCAGCTCGCCGCGCAGTTCGCGGAGCACCCCGAGGTCAGGTACGGGATCACCACCATGTGCGTCGGCATGGGCATGGGCGGCACCGTGCTCTGGGAGAACCCGCTGGCGGAGAGGAACTGAGGCTGATGAGCATTCCCGGTATCCGCGGAGTCCTTCCGTCTGCCGTCGACTCCCCGGGCGAGGTGGTCACCAGGGCGATCGTCCGTGACGTCGACCTAGGTGCTGGCGTCGGCCTGCTCGCGCTGATCACGCTGGACAACGGGCACGACCACACCAAGCCGAACACCTTTGGCCCGCAGGGGCTGCTGTCGCTGAACGCGGCGCTCGACACGGTGGCGGCGCGGGCCGCGGCCGGCGAGATCGCCGCGGTCGGGCTCACCGGCAAGCCGTTCATCCTCGCCGCGGGCGCGGACCTGGACGCTGGGGCCGCCGCGCTCGCCGCGGCCGGCCCGGATCCGGGGGCCGCCCGCGAGCGCGCCCTCGGGATCGCGTCGCTGGGACACGCGGTGTTCCGGCGGCTTGGCGAGCTGCCCGTGCCGTCGTTCGGCTTCATCAACGGGGTGGCCCTGGGGGGCGGCCTGGAGATCGCGCTGCACTGCACCTACCGGACGATCTCCTCCGGCGTGCCGATGGTCGCCTTTCCCGAGTGCTTCCTCGGCATCGTGCCCGGCTGGGGCGGTGCCTACCTGCTGCCCCGGCTGATCGGTCCGGCCCCGGCGCTGAAGCTGATCATCGAGAACCCGCTGTCGCAGAACAAGATGCTGCGCGGCCCAGAAGCGTTCGCGCTGGGCATCGCCGACGCGATGTTCGAGCCCGCCGACTTCCTCGAGGAGTCGCTGCGCTGGGCCGCGTCCGTGCTGTCGGGTGCCGTGACCCTGGCCCGCCCGGTTGGGCCGGAGGCCACGCCCGCGGGAACCGAGGAGGAGGAGTGGACGCAGGCGGTCGCCGCCGCCCGCTTCTTCACCGACGGCAAGCTGCACGGAGCCGCGCCCGCGCCGTACCGGGCCCTCGACCTGGTCGCGGCCGCGCGCACCGCGTCGCGGGACGAGGGGTTCGCCGCCGAGGACGAGGCGCTGACCGACCTGATGCTGTCGGATGAGTTCCGGGCCGGCCTGTACGCGTTCGACCTGGTGCAGAAGCGGGCCCGCAAGCCCGCGGGCGCCCCCGCCAAGTCACTCGCCCGCCCGGTCACCAAGGTCGGCGTCGTGGGGGCGGGCCTGATGGCGGCGCAGATCGCCCTGCTGTTCGTCCGGCGGCTGCAGGTTCCCGTCGTGATCACCGACCTGGACCAGGCGCGGGTGGACTCGGGCGTCGGCTACGTGCACGCCGAGATCGACAAGCAGCTGTCCCGCGGCCGGATCTCGCCCGATGCGGCGAACCGGCAGAAGGCGCTGATCACCGGGTCGGTCGTCAAGGACGGGTTCGCCGACGCGGACTTCGTCATCGAGGCGGTTTTCGAGGAGCTCGCGGTCAAGCGGCAGGTGTTCGCCGAGGTCGAGGCGGCCGTCTCGGAAGCGTGCGTGCTCGCGACCAACACCTCCTCGCTGTCGGTCACCGCGATGGCGTCCGGCCTGGCGCACCCCGAGCGGGTCGTCGGCTTCCACTTCTTCAACCCGGTCGCGGTCCTGCCGCTTGTCGAGGTGGTCCGCGGCACGTCCACCGGCGACGCCGCCGTGGCGACCGCGCTCGCCGTCGGCGCGCAGCTCAAGAAGAACTGCGTGATCGTCGCCGACCAGCCCGCGTTCGTGGTCAACCGGGTGCTCACCCGGTTCCTTGGCGAGATCACCCGCACCGTCGACGAGGGCACGCCGTTCGACGTCGCGGAGCACGCCGCCGACCCGCTCGGCCTGCCCATGACCCCGTTCCTGCTGCTTCAGCTGGTCGGGCCGAGGATCGCGCTGCACGTGGCGGAGACCCTGCACGACGCTTTCGGTGACCGGTTCGCCGTCTCGCCGAAGCTGCGGGCGCTCGCGGAGTCCGGCAAGTCGTCGGTGTACCTGCCCGACTTTTCCGTCGACCCGGAGGTCATCGAGCTGCTTAGCGGCAGCGCGACGCCGACCCCGGGGCCGTCCACGGGCCCCGAGGTGCTTGAGCGCGCCCTTGAGGGCCTGGCCCAGGAGATCAGGATCATGCTCGACGACGGCGTGGTCGCGGCGCCCGAGGACATCGACCTGTGCATGATCCTCGGGGCCGGCTGGCCCTTCCACCTCGGCGGCATCACGCCCTACCTGGACCGGACGGGAATCGCGGCAAAGGTGAATGGAGTCCCGTTCCGGGGGTAGCGGAGTGTTCGCCGGGGCACCCCCCCTGACCCGGCACCACGACGGCCCGCGCCCGGCCTGGGGACATTCCCCGGCGGGGCGCGGGTCGCCTCGTCTCCGGGTCCGGCCAGCCCGCCGCCTTCACGCTAAGAAATCAGAGAGTAACTCGTAATCGATGGCGCCAGGCGTCCGATCATGCGATGATGCCAGCGTGCGTAGGTGAAAATACCTAGTTTGCTTGGGCGATGGGTCCCGGGGCGCCTCGCGGCTGTGATAGCAATACCGTACGCGTTCTCACCACGCGAGAACGCGGTCGCGCTCCGGACGTTGGCAGGGGGTTGGCCCGCGGTGTCTGAGGAATGGCTCAAGGCGGCGTCCCGTACGATCAGGGCCGCCCGCGTGGACCCCGCGCTGCCCAACGTCGCGCGGGTCTGGAATTTCCTGGTCGGAGGGCGCGACAACTTCGAGTCCGACCGGCAGGCGGCCAGGCAGCTGATCGCCGCCGCTCCCGTGATGGAGCACGTGGCGCCCGCGTCGCGGGCCTTTCTCCGCCGGACGGTCACCTACCTGGCGGCCGAGGCAGGGGTCAGTCAGTTCCTCGATATCGGCACCGGCATGCCGACGGCGGGCAACACGCACGAGGTGGCCCAGGCGGTCGACCCGTCCTGTCGCATCGTGTACGTGGACAACGACCCCGTTGTGCTCTCGCACGCGCGCGCCGGGCTGCGCTCCTCGGCCGAGGGCGCGACCAGCTACCTGGAGGCGGACGCCAGGGACACCAAGGCGATCATCGTCGGCGCCAGCGAGACCCTTGACTTCGGCCTGCCCGTCGGCGTCATCATGATCGACATCCTGAACTTCCTTGAGGACGCGGGCGACGTGCTGGGCCGGCTGATCGAGGCGGTGCCCCCGGGCAGCTACGTGGCCGCCATGCAGCCATCGCGGGACAAGCGGCTGACCGTGGCCGCGCGCCGGTGGAACCAGCTGGCGACAACCCCGGTTTACCTGCGCGACCGCGACCAGGTCGTGCGCTGGTTCAGCGGCCTTGAGCTCGTCGACCCGGGCATCGTCGAGGTGCACCGGTGGCGCCCGGCGCCCGGGGACCCCGACTACCCGGACGGCATGCCACTCCTCGGTGCGGTAGGCAAAAAGCCCTAGGCGGCGGCGCGGCTCATCAACCCCGCCCGGTCGCCCGCGGCGCGGATAAGCACCGCGGCCCACGTACGGAACGGCCGCCAGTTCTCCGCGATGCCGGCGAGTTCCTCGGCGCCCACGGGGGCTTGGCCCCTGCCGTAAAAGTGCGCGACGTAGCCCGGCAGCCGAGGCTCGCCGAAGGTCAGGACATCCGACACGCCCGCGGCCCGCAGCAGGATCAGCGTGGCGTACATGGGCCCGATGCCGGGCAGCCGCCGCACGTCACGCAGCGCCTCTTCCGGCTCGGCCGCGGCCAGGCGCTCCGGGTCGAGCTGGCCGTCGAGCGCGGCCCGGGCGACAGCGTGCAGCCACGCCACCCGGCCCTGGCCCATCCCCGGCAACGCATCGGCCGCTAGCAGGTCGGCGGGCAGCGGGAACGCGGGGACCTGCTCGCCCGCCACGGTCAGCATGGCACCGGCCGCCGCGCAGATCCGCGTCCTGACCGCGGCGGCCTGGGCTCGGTACCTGCGGGCGCTGATGATCGACCAGGCTGCCGCCTCGTACGGCGAGTGGAACAGCACCGGCCGCAGCCAGTCGTGCTCGCGCTGCAGGGCGCCGAGGACCGGGTCGCGCTGGCCCGCCGCCAGCCACCCGGCCGCCGGGCGGTCGAGAGAGAGGACGCGGCGCACCTGGCGGAGGACGGCGCCCGGGTCCGCCGGGGAGTCCATGGCCACGGTGATGGTCCCGTCCGGCCGCTGGACGAGGTGGACGGCGGCCTGGTGGCGCATGTCGTCAGTGACGAACGCCAGGCGCATCTCGCCAGCGGCGGTCCCTGCCTGCCGGGCATAGGGGCGCCCGGTATGCGGCCCGAACCCGAACGCCGCCGCCGCACCGAGCGAGAAGGGGGTATCCGGATGTAGCTCCGCTGTAATCGTCATGTCACATATATAGCGGCGAGGTCTGACATTCCACGGAGACGGCGCGGTCGGTGAAGCTTCCTGATCCTGATGTCCGGTGGTTCATAGGACCATAGGGTGGGGCGACGGATCGGCAAGGTTCAGCCTTGAGGCCGGCGCCGTTGACACCGACGCGGGCGGGCGAGAACGATGCCGGTGTGGAAGGGAGCCGTTCGATGGCGCAGGTCCAGACGGCACGCGGCCCGGTGGCGGCGGCCAGCCTCGGCCGGGTGCTCATGCACGAGCACGTGTTCGTGCTGACCGCCGAGGTCCAGCAGAACTACCCGGAGGAGTGGGGGGACGAGGACGAGCGGGTCGCCGACGCCGTCCGCCGCCTGCGCGAGCTGCCCGCGAACGGCATCTCCACGATCGTCGACGTCACCGCCATCGGCCAGGGCAGGGACATTCCCCGGATCAAGCGCATCGCCGACCAGGTGCCCGAGCTGAACATCGTGATCGCCACCGGCGTCTACACGTTCGACGCGGTGCCGCTGTTCTTCTGGCGGCGGCCCGCGGGGGCGATGACCGAGTTCTTCATCCGCGACATCACCGAAGGCAGCGCGAGCACCGGCGTCAAGGCGGGCATGCTCAAGTGCGCGGTGGACGCCAAGGGGCTGACCGAGGGCGTCGAGCAGGTGCTTCGCTCGGTGGCCAGAGCGCACGTCGCGACCGGGGGCACGCCCATCACCATCCACACGCACGCGGCCGGGCAGCACGGCCCGACGATCGTCGAAGTGCTGAAGGAAGAGGGCGTCGACCTGGACCGCGTCGTCCTCGGCCACTCAGGCGACGCGGTCCGCGACCCTGGCTACCTGGCATCGATGGCGGACACTGGCCTCACGCTCGGCATGGACCGATTCGGCATCGACCACTTCGCGACATTCCAGGAGCGGGCCGACCTCGTGGCCGAGATGTGCCGCCGTGGCTACGCCGGGCGCATGGTGCTCGCCCACGACACGTGCTGCTACATCGACTGGTTCGGGCCCGGCACGCTCGATGACCTCAAGAACTGGCATTACCTGCACGTCACCCAGGACGTCCTGCCGTACCTGCGCGACCACGGCGTCCCCGAGTCCGATATCGACCTCATGCTGGTCGCCAACCCGGCCCGGATCCTCGCCGGGTAACCCGGACCGGGTAACGGCCGGCAGCGTCAGCGCGCCTCGCCGAGCAGGTGCCCGGCGACCCGGGAGAGATGGGTCCGCATGGCGTCGACGGCGGTGTCCGTGTCGCGCCCGCGGAGGGCGGCGACGATGGCCCGGTGGTCTTCCTGGTAAAGCTCCCGCCGCTGCCGGGTCGCGCTGCGCCGCTTCAGGTCGCCCCAGACCTGCCCGTGCCGCGCCGACTCCACGACGCCGTAGAGCGCGGCAAGCAGCGGGCTGTGCGCCGCCGCCATGATTGCACCGGTGCAGTGCGAGGTCCCAGGTCTCGAACTCCTCATAGCTCGCGGCCTGGTCGCCGCCGGCGATGCAGCGTTCCATCTCCGCGAAGTCCCTGGTCGTCGCCCACAGCACGACGAGCGGCAGCGCCTGCGGCTCGATGAGGCGGCGAATCGTCATCACGTCGGCGGGCGCGAAGTCCGGGGTGGCCGGACGGGCCGGCGCGTCTAGGCGGCCGGGACCGTCGCCGTCCGGTCCGCTCGCGGGCTCCGCCGCGGCGGGGGCGCCGCGGCGGGCGGCGGCGAGGGCGCCAGCCGCCGCGTCACGCAGGAACGTGCCGCGGCCGACCTCACGGGAGATCAGTCCGTCCGCCTCAAGGGCCGCGAGCGCGATCCTGATCCCGCTGCGGGTGACGCCAAGGTCCGCGGCGAGCCGGCGCTCGGTGGGCAGCCGGGAGCCCGGCACCAGGCCCGCCCGCCCGGATTCGGCCAGGATCAGCTCCGCGAGCTCGCGCCCCCGCTTCGCGGGCACGGCTGGCGTGGTCCCCATCACTGTCAGCTCACCATCCACCCTGCTTGGCGCAGGTTATCGCATGCCGCGCCGGTTCGCCTCGCCTTCCGGCGGCCACGCGGTCCAATCCTGTAACCAATCGTACCAATGATAGTCGTCTTGTAACGATCGCTGAACCATTTCTTCACATTTGAGGTATTGACCAGCTCATTTTACAGATCTAGTCTCCAACCAATCTGGTGATTTCAACCAATCAGCCACGAGTGGCGCCCAATCGCGGCGCTGGGCATAGGAGGCGGCCAGGTGCGGCTCGCGACCATACTCACTCAAGCAGGTCCACGGCTGCACGTCCGCGGCCGGTCCGGGTACGTGGACGTCGCCGCGGAGACCGGAAACCCGGAGTTCGCGGCGCTCGCCACGGTTCTCGAGTCGGGCCCGGCTGGCATGGACGCGGTGCGGGCCGTCGCCGGCCGGGACGGCCGCGAGTACGGACCGGAGGACCTCGGGCCGGCGGTGCCAGCCCCGGCGCGGATCCTCTGCCTCGGCGTGAACTACTCCGAGCACGCCATCGAGGGCGGGCGGGCGGTGCCGACCTGGCCGGAGGCATTCGTCCGGGGCCGGGACAGCGTGCTCGGCCCGTACGCGGACCTGGTCAAGCCCGCGCTCACCGAGCGGTTCGACTTCGAGGGCGAGCTCGGCATCGTCATCGGCGCAGGCGGCCGGTACATCCCGGCGGACAAGGCCATGGACGCCATCGCCGGGTTCGTTGTGCTCAACGACGCCAGCGCGCGGGAGTGGCAGCGCGCCGGCACGCAGTGGACCGCGGGCAAGAACTTCGAGGGCAGCATGCCCATCGGCCCCGAGGTGGTGACCACCGACGAGGCGGACATGGCCGACGCGCAGCTCACCACCGTCCTCAACGGTCAGGTCATGCAGTCGGCCCGCACCTCGCAGATGATCGTGGACATCGCGAGCGCCGTCGAGTTCTTCTCCTCATTCACCCGGCTGGCCCCCGGCGACGTCATCGCCACCGGCACGCCCGGCGGGGTCGGCTTCGCGCGCACGCCTCCGGTCTGGCTCGCCCCCGGTGACGTCATCGAGGTCACCATCGAGGGCATCGGCACCATCCGCAACCGCGTGGTGGCCGAACCAGGCGACCAGGCCAGCTGGCGCTGGCACCCCGCCGTCACCACCAAGCCCGGGCTCTGAGCGTCCCGCCCGGCGCGGCGCAACCTAGCCCCACCTCAGCACGCACCCGTGGAGGGACAATGAAGTTCACTAGCCTCGCGACCGGGCGCAGACGCCGCGCCTTGGTTCTCACCGCAACGATCTCCGCCGTGGCTCTCGCCGCGCTTACCGCGTGCAGTTCCTCGTCGAGCGGCACGAGCAGCACCGCGGCCGGCGGCACCTCCGCCGCCAGCGGCGCGGCCAGTTCGGGAAGTCAGCCGACCGGGTCGCCGCTTACCGTCGCCGATGTCGCACCGTTCAGCGGCCCCGACGCCGCGCTCGGCCCGACCTACCTAGCGTCCTGCTACGGCGCGACCTCGGCGATCAACGCGGCGGGCGGCGTGAACGGGCACCCGCTGACCTGCAAGAGCGTCGATACCCGGGGTGACCCCGCCGACGCCGTGCCGGCGGTCAACCAGATGTTCGCTTCGACCTCGAACCTGGCGCTGGTCATCGGCTGCACGTCGGACGAGGCGGCCGCGGTGGCGCCGATCATCAACGCGCACAAGATGGCGATGTTCTGCATGACCGGGCAGTCCGAGTTCGACAGCGTGAAGTTCCCGTACTTCTACCGCCTGGTCCCGCCTGACCTGGAGGAGTCCTACGCGATGGTCGCGATCGCGCAGCAGTTGCACTACACAAAGATCGCCCTCGCCTTCGGCAACGACATCGGCTCGCAGACCTTCATCCAGCCCGCGATCTCGGCGCTGAAGAAGGCCGGCATGACGCTCACCACCAACCAGGCGCTCGACCTAACCGCCACGACGTTCCGCACCGAGGCGGAAGCGATCGTCCAGTCCCACCCGGACGCGATCATGACCGAGGCGCTCGGGTCCGCTGACCCGACCCTGTTCTCGGAGATAGCGCAGCTCAACGGCGGCAAGATGATCCCCATCATCGGGACGTCCGCGGCCATCTCGCCCGCGTTCTTCAAGGGCGCCGCGGCGGCGGTCGGCGCGAGCACGTTCGCGTCAGTCTTCCACGCCGACAACCTGGTAACCGAGACCAGCGGCCCGGCGTTCCAGGCGTTCTCCGCCGCGCTCCTCTCCCAGCAGGGCAAGGTCCCCGGCGCCACCGGCAACTTCACCACCTACCTGAGCGCGCCCGGCGGGGTGCACCTGTACGACGGGATCAACCTGGCCGCGCTCGCGATGATCATGTCCAAGTCCACCGACCCCAGCGTCTACGGGGCGGACATGGTCACGATCGCCAACGGCGCGCCCGCCGCGACGGTCTGCTACTCCTTCGCGGCCTGCGCCCCCATGGTCAGCGCGGGCAAGGCGATCAGGTACGAGGGACCCGGCGGCCCGACCAACTTCGACAGCTACCATGACTCGACCGGCATCTTCCAGATTGACACCTACAGCGCCAACGGCCAGGTGAACGTCGTCGGTAACCTGACCGCTGCTCAGCTCCGGGCCCTGGCCGGATGACCATCTTCCTGGCCTCGTTGGGCTTCGGGCTGGTCACGTCGTCCGTCCTGGCGATCGCGGCCGTCGGCTTCACGCTCCAGTTCGGCGTCACTGACGTGCTGAACCTGGCGTATGGGGCGGTCATGATCGCCGGGGCGTACATCGCTTACGTGGTCAACTCCCACGGCGTGAACATCTGGATCGCCCTGGTGGTCGCGGTCGTGCTCTGCTCGGCCGGGTCGGTGCTTCTCAACGCGGGTGTGTATGCGCCCTTCCAACGACGCGGCACCGCGCCGATCACGATGGTGATCGTCTCCCTCGGGATGACCCTCATCATCGAGTTCGGCGTGCAGGCCATGGCGGGCGGCACCAGCGTCTCTTACACGATGAGCCAGGGACCGTCGGTCAGGGCGGGCGGGTTCACGCTGACCGCGGTGCAGTTGGTGGTGATCGGGCTGTCCCTGGTTGTCATGGGCGGAACGCACGTGCTCCTCCGGTACACCAGGCTCGGCAAGGCCATGCGCGCGACGGCCGCCAACCGGAACCTGGCCCGCAACTGCGGCATCAGGACCGGGCGGGTGATCACCGCCACCTGGGCGATCACCGGGGCGCTGTGCGGCCTGGCAGGCGTGGTCTTCGCGATGGACGCGGGCAGCTTTACGGCGACGAGCACCGACCTGTTCCTCGTGCTGATCCTGGCGGCGACCTTCCTCGGCGGGCCGGGCCAGGCCTACGGCGCCATGCTCGGCGCCCTCATCATCGGCCTGGCAACAGAGGTCAGCGCTGCCTACATCACGCCTGACTACAAGTACGTGATCGCCTTCGTGGCGCTGCTCGTCATGCTTGGCGTGCGGCCCACCGGGCTGCTCGGGAAGGCGGTCGCATGAACTCCTACTACCTCATCAACCTCCTCATTTACGCCGCGGTCGACGCGACGGCCTGCCTGGGCCTGAACCAGCAGTTCGGGGTCGCGGGCGTCACCAACTTCGGCTTCATCATCTTCCAGGCCGCGGGCGGATACACGGCCGCCATCCTGGCGCTGCCATCCGACTCTTCCAACGGCGGGTTCCAGTCCTACATCGGAGGCTGGAACCTGCCGTTCCCGATCCCGTGGATCGGCGCGGCCATCGTCGGCGGGCTGATCGCGCTGCCGTTCACGTTCCTCGTCGGGCGCCGGCTCCGGGGCGACTTCGCCGCCGTGGGCCTGCTGGTCACCGCGGTGCTGCTGAACCTCCTCGTGACCAACTACCGCCCGCTGCTCAACGGTGACGCCGGGCTCTCGCTGATCCCGCAGCCGCTCCAGGGGGAGGGCAACCCGCAGTCGGCCGGCTACGAGTGGATATTCACGGTGGGCGCGCTCATCGTGTGCGCGGCCGTCTACCTGTTCGTCCGCCGGCTCACCGAGTCACCCTACGGCCGCAGCCTGCGCGCCATGCGGGACAACGACATGGTCGCCGACTCCCTGGGCAAGAACCTGCTCTCGCTCCGGACGGCGATGCTGGTGACGGGCGGGGCCATCGCCGGCCTGTCCGGCGGCATCCTGATCTCCTACATCACCACGTGGTCGCCGGCCGCGTGGGGCTACGCCGAGACCGTCGTCCTTTTCGCGGCGGTCATCATCGGCGGGGCCGGCAACCATCGCGGCGCGATCCTCGGGGCGATCCTCGTGCCGGTCGGCTTCGAGGAGATCACCCGCTACATCCCCACCTCCAACGGCCTCCCGCCGAACCTGATCCCGTCGCTCCAGTGGGTGGCGATCGGCCTGCTCATCGTGGTATTCCTCTGGTTCCGGCCGCAGGGCGTCTTGCCGGAGCGCAAGCGGGTGATCCGGGCCGCGACGCTCGGCCCGCCCGCCGGCGCCCGATCCCCCGTGCTTGGCGGGACCGAAGAGGCTAGCCCGGACGCCGCCAGTCCCGCCGAGGCCAGTGCCCCCGGTGCCGCGCCCTCGGCGGAGGCGCCTGCCGTGTCCGCCGCCCCGCGTCCGGCCGCACCCGCACTGGATGGCACCGCGGAAGCGGCAGTCGCCCGGTCGCCGGAGACCGGCGAGGTCGTGCTCCAGGCCACCGACGTGGTCCGTGAGTTCGGCGGGCTCCGGGCCGTGGCAGGCGTTTCCCTCTCTGTCCGGCGCGGGACGCTGACCGGCCTCATCGGCCCCAACGGCGCGGGCAAGTCCACGCTCCTCGCCATGCTCGCAGGAACCCTTCCGGTGTCCGCCGGCGAGATCCGCTATCAGGGCGAGGACGTGACGAGCCTGCCGGCCTTTCCAGCGCGCCCGGCTCGGCCTCATCCGCACGTTCCAGCTCGCCAGCGAGTTCAAGCGGCTCACCGTCATGGAGAACCTGCTGACGTCGGTCCCGCACAACCGGGGCGACTCGTTCCGTGGCGCCCTGGCGGGCCCGAGGTACTGGCGCGGCGACGAGGACGCGGCGATCGCCAGGGCAACCACCTTGCTCGCGCAGTTCGGCCTCGAAGCCCACGCCAACAGCTACGCCGGCGACCTCAGCGGCGGCCAGCGCCGCATGGTCGAGATCATGCGCGCGCTGATGGCTGAGCCGAAGGTGCTGCTGCTCGACGAGCCGATGGCCGGGGTGCACCCGAACCTGGCCCGCACGATCGGCCGTCAACTGGTCGCGCTTACCACCGGGGGACTGACCGTGCTCATGGTCGAGCACGAGCTGGCCATCATGGACGAGTTCTGTGACCCGGTGGTGGCCATGGCCGAAGGCCAGGTCCTGGCGCAGGGCACCATGTCCGAGTTGAGGCAGCGCAGCGACGTCGTGGAGGCTTACCTTGTCGGCTGAGCGCAACTCCCGCGGCCTGCCGCTGCGGGCCACCGGCGTGACCGCGGGCTACGGCGGCGACCCGGTCATCAGGAACGTCACGGTCCGGGCCGATCCCGGCGAGGTCGTCTCCCTCGTGGGGGCGAACGGCTCGGGCAAGTCCACCTTCCTCAAGAGCCTGGTCGGCGTGGTGCGCGTCAGCGCGGGGACGGTCGTCATCGGCGAGACCGACATGACCCGCAAGGCGCCCGAGGAGGTAGCCAGGGCCGGGGTCGGCTACGTGCCGCAGATCGACGACGTGTTCGGGCCGCTGACCGTGCGGGAGAACCTGGAGATGGGCGGCTACCTGCTGCCGGCCAGGGACGTCAGGGCCCGGATCGACGAGGTGACGACGGTCTTCCCCCGGCTCGCCGCCATGCTGACGCGGCCGGCGGGCAAGCTGAGCGGCGGCGAGCGGAAGATGCTGGCCATGGGCCGGGTCCTCATGCTCCAGCCGGCCGTCTTCCTGCTCGACGAGCCCACGGCCAACCTCGCCCCGGCCATCGCCCGCACGCTGCTTGAGGAACACGTCAGAGCGCTGGCCGCGAGCGGCGCCGCGGTGCTCGTCGTCGAGCAGCGCGCCCGCGCCGTGCTCGCGATCTCCGACCGGACCTACGTCCTCGCGGGCGGCGAGGTGAGGATGGAGGGAACCCCGGCCGAGCTGGCGGCGAGCCCCGCCTTCGTGGAGTCCTTCCTGGGCGGCACGGTCACCCGCTAGACGTGCCGTCCTGGGGTTCCAGGCAGTCCGCGGGCCCGTGGGCGGCGCACGCGGGCGGCTCGTAGACAGGGGCGAGTGCGCCGACGGCGCGGGAGAGCAAGCCGTAGAGAGTGGCGCGCTCGCCCGCGGTCAGCGCCTTGAACAGCTCGTCCTCGACGACGCGAAGCTGGCCGAAGGTCTGCTCTACCTCGTCGGAGCCCGCGGCGGTTAGCTCGACGATGTGGCGGCGGCGGTCGGCCGGGTCGCGGCGGCGGGTGATGAGCTCCCGCTCCTCGAGTTCGTTGAGCAGGCCGACGACGTTGCTCGGGTCCAGGCTCAGCGCGAGGCCGACCGCGTGCTGCGACATCGGGCCGCGCTCCGCGAGCAGCTTGAGCGCGATCATGTGCCGCGGGCGCAGGCAGCCGGCGGACACGGACGCCTCGGACGCGCGGCGGCCAACCCGCGCCAGGTGATCGATCAGCGGAAGGATCTGCTGACCCACCACCACCTGACCAGCCGTCGTCGTCTCCGCCATGCTGCTAGGATACCGTGAGCGGTCAATAGTTTGCAGTGCACCAACGATCTATGCTAGACAGATGATCGGCGGAATGAATGTTAATCGCGCCAGGTTACGGCACCGCCCCGCAGAACGTCGCAAAGGGAGCATCACATGTCGAAACTGCTGGTCATCGTTGGCAGTACGCGTCCCACCAGGTCGGCCGACCTCGTCTTGCCGTGGCTGACGGAGAAGGTGTCAGGGCATGAGGCCTTCGACGCCGAGATCGTCGACCTGCGGGACTGGCCGCTGCCGATCTTCGGCGAGCACTTCGGCACGATCGGGGACTTCAACGACCCGACCTACTCCGAGCCGATCGTGAAGGCGTGGAACGACAAGATCAAGGGCGCCGACGCCTACGTGATCGTCACGCCCGAGTACAACCACAGCGTCCCCGGGGGCCTGAAGAACGCGATCGACAGCGTGTGGGTCTCCTTCGGGTTCCGCAACAAGCCAGTCGCCTTCGTCAGCTACGCAGGCGGGCAGACCGGCGGGGTGCGGGCCATCGAGCACCTCGCTCACGTCTTCGTCGAGACGGAGTCGGTGCCCGTGCGCAACAGCGTGGTCATTCCGTACGTGCGTGACGCCTTCAACGCCGACGGCCAGCCGAAGAACCCCGTCGTGAACGCCGCGGCCGACATCATGCTCGACGACCTCGCCTGGTGGGCGGCGGCGCTCGACAAGGCGCGCGCCGGCGGCGAGCTCAGGCCGGGCACGTTCCGGCTGCAGGCCGCGCTCGCGGCGGCCAGCTAACCGGCGACCTGGCGCGGCTCAGTTGGAGAAGTCCTGGGTCAGCCAGACGGTGCCGGAGCCGTCGCGGTAGACCGCGATCCCGATATGGGTGAAAGTGCTGCTCAGGATGTTCAGCCGGTGACCGTCGTCCGGCGGTTGCTCGTCCAGCATCGACTGGGTGAGGCCGACCGCCATCTGGGCGATGGCCGTGGTGCTGTCGGCCACCGGGCCGCCCTCACCGATGTTCTCGCCGGCCGCGGTCCAGCCGACGCCGGCGGCGGTCTCCCGGTCGCCGAGCGCTGGCTCGCCCGGGCACTGGTGGGAGAGACCGCAGCCGCTCGCCATCCGCGAGTTATGGGCGGCTGAGCTGGCGTCAAGGCCGGCGGTGGCGGTCAGCGCGGGCAGCCCCGCCGCGGCGCGGGCCTGGTTGATCAGCGCGAGCACCTGCGCGGCGGGCGTGCCGTCCTGGTCCCCGCCGCTGCCGCTCGCCGCGGCAGCGGCGGACGCGGACGCCGGGGCGGCTGCCGTCGCCGCGGGCGCGGTCGCCCGCGACGGCGAGCGGGAGGATGACGCCGACGGTGACGGCGCGGTCCCGCTCCGGCGGATGCGGGCCGTCGCCTGCCGGGGCGGGACCGTCACCACCGCGGGCGGCACGGCGACGGTGACGCCGGCCGGGCTCGCCGGGCAGGCGGCACTGCCCGCCGCGCCGCATCCGGCCGCCGTGGTCCGCGAGTCCACGCTCGCCTGGCCAGCCGCAGCTCCGCCGGAGAACACGCCGCGGGCCAGGTAGAGGCCGGCGCCGGCCAGCACGGCAACGGCGGCCACACAGGAAAGCAGCAGTCGGACCCGGCGGCGCGGCGCGGCGGCCGCCGGTGTCCCGCGATCTCGGTCAACAACCTGCACAGGCGTTGACACTAGGACACAAGGTGAGGATTCCGGGCCAGCATGGGCAAAATCTCAACCCAGGCGACGTGTCGCGACGGGCGTCCGCCCGGCTCCCGGCGGTGCTACGGCGTGGCTTGCGCCTGGTCCGGCGTCCGCGCCGGGCCCTGACGGGTCCAGCCGGGCGTCAGCACTTGCACCGTGAGGTCGCCGGGGTCCACCTCCGCGCCGCAGTGGCGGCACACGAGCGCCGGGTCGAGCTCGTGGCCGCACACGTGGTCGAACACCGACGGCGGGGTGTCGACCATCCACTTGTCACCCCAGGCGCGTAGCGCCGTGAGGACGCCGCGCAGTTCCTGGCCGGCCTCGGTGAGCTCGTACTCGTAGCGCGGCGGGCGCTCGCAGTACTGGCGCCGCGACACCACTCCGCCGGCCTCAAGCGCCCGCAGCCGCGCGGCGAGCCGGTCGCGGGGAGCGCCGGTGTTCCGCGCGATCGCGTCGAACCGCTTGTTGCCGAAGGCGATCTCGCGCACGGCCAGGAGCGCCCACTTCTCGCCGATCAGGTTCAGGGCGGCCGCCACCGAGCAGGGGCGGCCAGGCAGTTCGTCGCGCATGCCAGCCAGCCTACCTTAGTTGCAAAATCAAACCCACTCGGGTTACGCTCTCGTCGTCGATCAATGGGTTGGGTTTTCAAACCAATCAGGATGCGAGGGGTGGCCCGTGACCGAGAGCGCGGCGGACGGCGGGGCGAGCGGAGTCGCCGAGGAACTACCTGAAGCCGGGCCGGCCACGATGACGGGAACCGCGGCGGGCGCCGTGACCGTGACCGGGGCCGGGCCGGAAGCGGGGCGGCGCGGCGAGGCCGGGTTCGGCCCCGTATTCGCGGTGGTCTGCGCCGGCATCGTCTGCGTCAACCTCGACATGTTCATCGTCAACGTGGCGATCCCGTCGATCGGCCGCAGCTTCGGCGGCGCGAACCTGGCCAACCTGTCCTGGGTACTGAACGCCTACGCGATCGTGTTCGCCGCGCTGCTCGTCCCGGCCGGCCGGGCGGCCGACCTGATCGGGCGCCGCGCCGCGTTCCTCACCGGGATGGTCGTCTTCGGCCTCGCGTCCGCCGCCTGCGCCGTCGCCCCGGACGTCTGGGTGCTCGTCGCGGCGCGCGTCGTCCAGGCGGCAGGCGGCGCGCTGCTGATGCCCGCCTCGCTCGGCCTGCTGCTCGCGGCGGCGCGGCCGGAGAAGCGCACCGGCACGATCAGGGCCTGGACCTCCGTCGGCGGTGCGGCGGCCGCGCTCGGCCCGGTGGTCGGCGGCGCGCTCGTGGCGGCGAGCTGGCACTGGGTATTCCTCGTCAACGTGCCGATTGTCGCGATCGCCGTGGCCGCCGGCCTGCGGGTGCTTCGGCCAGACCCGGCGTCGGTCGCCCGGGCCGGCCTGACCGCCGAGCGAACCGAGGCGCTGCCGGACACGCTGGGCGCGGTCGTCTTCACCGTCGCCATCGGCGCGCTCGCCCTGGCCCTGGTCAAGTCGGACGACTGGGGCTGGGCCTCGCCGGCGACCATCGGCCTGATCGTGGCGGCGGCCGCTCTCGTAGCGCTGTTCGTCCGCAGGTCCGCCAGGCACCCGTCGCCGGTCATCGAGCTGCACCTGCTGCGACGGCCCACCTTCGCCACGGCCACGGCGGCGAACGTGGTGTTCGGCACCGCGTTCGGCGCGATGCTGCTGCTTGTCACGCTCTGGTGCCAGGACGTCTGGGGCTGGTCCGCGCTGCGCACCGGCCTCGGCGTGGCACCGGGACCGCTGCTGGTGCCGTTCTGGTCGATCGCGGCGGGCCCGCTCGCCAGGAGGATCGGGCCGGGGCCGGTGGCCGCCGCCGGCTGCGCGATCTACGCGGCGGGCTGCGTGTTCTGGCGGCTGAACCTCGCGGTCACCCCCGATTACGCCACCCGCATGCTGCCGGGCATGCTGCTGACAGGCACCGGCGTCGGCCTCACCCTGCCGACCCTGGTCAGCGCGGCGGTCTCCGCGGTGCCGCCGAACCGGTTCGCGACCGGCTCAGGCATTGTCACGATGGCGAGGCAGGTTGGCATCGTCCTCGGCGTTTCCGTCCTCGTCACGGTTCTCGGCCACCCCGCGGGCGCGGGCGCGCTGCCCGCGTTCCAGCGCGCCACCGTGGTGCTCGCCGTGACCGCGTTCTGCGCGGGCCTCGTTGACCTGCTGCTTATCCCTGCCCGCCGCCGGGAGCGGGACGAGCAGAGCGCTCCTGCCCCCGCTGTCCGCCAAGGAGCACCCGGGTGAGCTGGCCCTGACTGCCAAGCAGCTGGTCGAGCGCCGCCGCTAGCTGCGCGCCGGAGACCCGGATGGGGACGTCGCCCTTCCCTGCGGCACCCGGCTTCTCGCCCGCGGGCCCGGCCTCGTCCTCCTCGGCGGCGAGCAGCGCCGCCTTGCGCAGCAGCTCCCGCAGGAACGGCGCGGTCACTCCCTCGGTCCGTTCGATGACCGGGTCAAGGTCGACGCCGTCGAGCACCAGGTCCCCCTGGTAGAGCCGCAGCAGCGCCCGCCGCGCGCCGGCGTCGGGCAGCGGCAGCTCGGCGGCCAGGTCGACCCGGCCTGGCCGGGCGGCGAGCGCGGGCTCAAGCAGGTCAGCACGGTTGGTGGTCAGCAGGAACGTGACGTCGGCAGCCGAGTTGAGCCCCTCCATCTCGTTCAGCAGATGGAAGAGCAGCGGGTGCTCACCGGGCCGCGCGGTGCGTTCCTCGGCGATCAGGTCCACGTCCTCCACCACGATCACCGCCGGCTGAAGCGTGCGCGCGACCGAGCACGCCTCGCCGATGCGGCCGAGCGCCCGGCCAGATATCGCGATGACGGTCACCTCGGGCAGCCGGCTGAGCAGGTAGCGGACTGTATGCGTCTTGCCCGTGCCCGGGGCGCCGTAGAGCAGGACGCCGCGCTTGAGGTGCTGGCCGCTGGCGAGCAGCCGGCGCCGAGTGCCTGGCGATGCCCGCCACCTGCCGCTCGATGCCCGCGAGGAGTTCGTCCGGCAGCACGATCTCTGACCGCGTCACCGAAGGCCGGGACAGGAAAGCCAGCGGCGTGCTGCCGGTCGCCGGGCCGAACACCTCTGGCCCGAAGCTGATCACCTGGCCGCGGAACACCGAGCGCTCATGGGCGAGCACCTGGATCTCCCGCAGCACCTCCGCGGCCCGGTCCTCGCTCGTCCCGATGACCTGGAGGGTCACCTCGGTGTTCCGCATGCCGAGGCCGGATGGCTTGAACATGATCGCCAGCCTGTCCACGCCGTCGCGGACGAGGTAGATGCCGTTGCTGACGCAAGCCCTAGTCTGCCCGTCGGGACCGCAGGGCAGGTTCATGGTGACCGGCGCCCCGACTCCCGCGTTCCCGTACATGCTGCCGGGCGGGGTCTGTATCAGGTCGCCGATCGTGATGTCGTTGAATCGCATCTGCGGAACGCCGGTGACGCCGATCACCTCATGCTCGCGTCCCGGCTCGGCCGCCAGCCAGGCTTCCACGCCGACCTGGAGGTTAACCTGCTCGTACAGCGGGGTGGCGTCCGAGACCGTCGGCAACGTGGCCGCGTCGGGCCCGAGATGATCAAGCAGCACCTGACGCAGAGGCTGGTCTTCGCTTCGCGCCGTGCGTACCGCCCGGCGAATCAGCTTTCGCGCGAGCCGCCCCGCGTCCGCAAGCTCCGGCCGTTCGCCCGCCGGAGGCACGTCCAACCCAGACACAGCTGCACTCTATCCCGATTGTCACTGAGCGTCCGGCCTGTCACCCCGGCGTGTCGCGCCAGGCTGGGCGGTGCCGCGAACCGGGTCTCAGTCAGGGCGTGCGTGTTCCAGCGGGCCGATGTCGGCGAGGCGGCCGGAGCGGTCAAGCCGCAGCCACCGGGTGATCCCTAGCGACAGCAGGAACGGGACGTCGTGGCTGACCACCACGAGCGCGCCCCGGTAGCAGGCCAGGGCCTGTGACAACTGCCCGGCCGAGGCCATGTCCAGGTTGTTGGTCGGCTCGTCGAGCAGCAGCAGCTGCGGTGGCGGGTCCGCGAGCAGCAGCGCGGCGAGGACCGCGCGGAACCGCTCGCCGCCGGACAGCGTCCCGGCCACCTGGTCCGCCCGCGCGCCGCGGAACAGGAACCGGGCCAGCCCCGCCCTGACCTCGTTGACGGAGGCGCGCGGGGCCACCGCCCGCACGTTCTGCACCACGGTCAGCGCGTCGTCCAGGATGTCCAGCCGCTGCGGCAGGTAACCGAGCGGCGCGTTCCGCCGCACCGTAACCGGGCTTTCCCCGGTGCCGAGCGCCCCCTCCGGCCCCTCAAGCCCGGCGAGCGCGCGCAGCAGCGTCGTCTTGCCCGCCCCGTTCGGCCCGGTCAGCGCCACGCGTTCCGGGCCGCGCACGATCAGCTCCACGAGCCGCCCGGCGTCGTCGGCCTCGCCGTCCGCCCCGTCGCGCGCGCCGCTGCCCGGCTGCTGCCACGGGGCCCACGCGGCGCCGAGCCCGTGCACCGTCAGCACCGTCCGCCCGGCCGGCACCGCCGTCCCCGGCAGCGAGATCCTTATCGCCGCCTCGTCCCGCAGGGCCTCCTCCGCGTCGGCGAGCCGCTCCTGCGCGCCGGCGATGCGCGCGAGCGCGATCTCCCTTCCCTTGCCCGCGGATACCTGCGCCGCGCGCTTGCGGCCGCCGGCGATGATCCGCGGCAGCGAGCCCGAGGCGGCGAGCGCGCGTCCCTGCCGGTCCCGCCTTGCCTGCTTGACCTGCGTGTCGATCAGGTCACGCTTTTCCCGCCGTACGTCCGCCGCGGCCGCGGTGACGGCCCGCGCCACCGCCGCCTGCTCGGCGGCGAGCATGGCCTCGTATGCCTCCAGGTTCCCGCCGTACATGCGCAGCGTGCCGCCGGACAGGTCGGCGACCTGGTCAACCCGGGCCAGCAGCGCGCGGTCGTGGCTGACGACGAGCAGCACGCCGGGCCAGGACTCGACCGCCGCGTAGAGCCGTCGCCGCGCGTCCAGGTCGAGGTTGTTAGTCGGCTCGTCGAGCAGCAGCACGGCGGGCCGCCGCAGCAGCCGGGCCGACAGAGCGGTCAGCATCGTCTCGCCGCCCGACAGGCGCCGCACCGGGTCGTCGAGCCCGACGTGCGACAGCCCAAGCCGGGCCAGCCACTCCCGCGCCCGGTCCTCGACGTCCCAGTCGTCGCCGACGGCGTCGAACGCCGCGGGTTCGACGGACCCCGCCTCGATCGCGCGGATCGCGTCGCGTACGGAGGCGATGCCGAGCAGCGAGGCCACCGTGGCGTCGACGTCGAGCGTGAGGCTCTGCGGCAGGTAGCCGACCTCCCCGGTCACGGTCACCGACCCGGACGTGGGCCGCAGGACGCCGGCGACCAGCCGCAGCAGCGTGGACTTTCCCGATCCGTTCGCGCCGATCAGGCCGGTCCGCCCGGCGTTGAAGGAGGCGCTGAGCTTGGACAGCACAACCCGCCCGTCAGGGAGGGAAAAAGACAAGTCGTTCAGGACGACGGACACGTGGCAGCTCCAAAGAGAGGTCGCGGGCGCGCCAGCGCTATCGCAAGCACTGCGGCGCGGCACTGGGGATCGACCTCAGAGCTCCAAGCCATTCTCCGTCCGTCGGGGATAAGACACTTCGATTATGGAGGCGGCGGCGCGCGCCGCGCAAAAGGTTTCCGGTCGCGCCGGGTCTTGGATCGCACGGAACGACCGCGGCTCTCTCCCGCCGCGTCCGCCCTGGTTACAGGGGGTGGCAACCCGGCTGGCGCGCGACTTGCCCGACACGCCGAGAGGGATCGTGGATCGATCGGCCCGCTATGGCGTACCTAATGATCCACGGTCTCGGCGCTGGGCCGACGACCGCGGATAACAGCAAGAAGCGGCGCGACCGCCCTGCGGGCGCCGCGTCGAGCCCGTGTGAGCCGAAATACGTGACTACGTCAGCGATCAAATGCATAATAAGATCGAACATGTGATCTATGATGGTAAGGGAGATCATGATCAAGACATCGAAGCCCAGGCGCGACGGCATGGTGCGCGTCACCTTCACGCTTCCGGTGTGGGAGCCGGCCGCCGCCGTCTCGGTGGTCGGTGACTTCAACGGCTGGAACCCGTTCGCGCACCCGTTGCGGGTCCGCGCGAACCGGACGCGCAGCGCCTCCGTCACCGTCCCGTCGGGTAGCACGCTGCGCTTCCGCTACCTTGCCGACGGCGGGCGGTGGTTCGACGACGACACCCTCACCCCCGGGGAAGGGGAAGACGCGATCATCGCGGTGTGAGGAGTAACTACTATCTGTTCCCGTGAGTCCAGAGCTGATCGAGCGCGCCGTCCGGTTGCGGCAGGGGCTCGGCGCGGCCGGGGGACTGGCCGCCGCCGAGCGGTTCATCGGGACGCAGCGGGGGCTGACCCGCGCCGACCGTGACCTTGTCCTCGACTGGGCAGGCAACAACGTGCGCGGCGTGTTCGAGGTCAGCGCCATCGCCCGCCGGGACAGCGCGGGCGAGGCCGTCATCGCGCTGAACCTGGTCGACGACCTGGACTACCGGGTGTACGGCCTGGGGGCCGGCGCGGCGGCGGGCGACGGCCCGGTCACCCCTGGCGGCTTCTTCGCGGGAACCTTGCTGCCGCTCGCCGATGACGACTCCGCGTGGCTCGCCGCGGGCGATGAGATCCGCTATCCGAAGGCCGACGCGCGCCAGGTCGCGCGGCTGGCGATCGACCTGGCGACCCGCGAGCCCGACCTCGTCTTCCGTAACCAGGAGAAGGCCACGCAAGGCTGGGCCTACATGCGGCGCGACCGGGAGGAGTTCGTCACGTTCTTCGGCGGCGACGAGCTCGTGCTGCCGACCCCGCAGGCCGAGGGACGGCTCAACGCCTACTACAAGATGCGCCGCGACTCCGCCCTGGCCGCGCGCGGCAGGCACCGCGCGGTCAGCGACGCCGGCGAGACCACGTTCGTGATGCCGGAAGGGTTCTTCGAGTTCGACACCGTGGGCATCATCTACGACGAGCTCGACGGCTTCGTCGTCGTGCCCGAGTACGGGATGCTGCGGGCCATGTTCGCCGACCCGTCGCTCGCCGCGGACCCGCGGTACGCGAACGTGCTGCGCGCCTACCTGCGCGAGGACTCCATCCCGCCGCTGCCCCTGCGGCGGATGGCGGCGGCGTTCCCCGGCAACGTCGACGCCGTCTTCCGCCGGCTGCTCGGGAACCGGGCCTTCACCTGGTCGCAGAACGGCGTCAGCCTGCTCAAGAAGCGCAAGCCCGGCTATTACGACGCGGACCCGACCCCGGGCGTGGCGGTGCTGAGCGACCGCGTCATGGCCCTGGCCCGCGGCGTGGCCTAAGCGGCCGGCGACGTGTGGCCGGGAGGCGTGAAATCCGGGTCAAGCTCCATGAAGGCGTCGATCACGCCCAGGTAGGAGAGGGCGGCCAGGCTCCAGTCGGTGGGCCGGCCGTCCAGGCCGGGACCGGGTACCGGGGCGTTGAGCACGTTGTCGACCAGGGCGGTGTCCGCGGCGCTGGCCATGCCCGGACCCTCCGGGGCGCCGATGGCCGCCTGGATCTGGACGTTGCGCAGCGCCAGGGACTGGACGAGCAGCCCGCTGGCCAGGGCGACGTGGTCAAGCGTGTAGGCGGGGTCGCGCAGCCGCAGTCCGATCACCTCGACCAGCTGGCCGAGTACGCCGACCATCGCCTCCCGTGACCGCCGCTGCGAGTCCTCCAGGGCGGCGGCTATCCGCTTACGCGACTCTCCGGTGCGAGTGGAGCCGAGCGTCGCGACGAGTGCCATGTGCAGCCGCCACGTCGTGGACTCGGTCAGCGCCGCGTAGTTACGGGTGACCGTGACCCTGGTGATCTCGCAGAGCAGCGCCCGGCGGCCCGGCAGCGTGGCGAGCAGCGGGGCGTTGTCGCCGAGGATCTGCCCGACGTCCGAGAACGTCTCGGGCTCGAGGACGGACCGGTCGCTGAACCAGCTCCCGCTGCCGGCCAGGTAGGTGAGCAGGTCGTCGATGTAGTCCTCGCGGTAGGCCCACATCCGGTAGACCGAGCTGCGCGGCACCCTGGCCCGCTGGATGACTTCCTCGAGGCGCAGGTGCTCGATGGTGAGCGCCGCGCCCGCCTCAAGGGCCAGCTCGCGCCCAGCGTCGAGCATCCGCTGCCTGACCTCTTCCGCCGGGACCCGCTCCGGCCGGGCCGTCATGGCCTGCCCCACCCCTCGCAGATGTTGAAATGAGTTCTTATTGTAAAGGTACCGTGTGAAAGCACCACGCATGAGACATTAGACTCAGTGTCTCAACTGGACCTGCGGACGGGGACCGAGGGCGGCCCTACGAGGGGGAGGGCCGGGGACCGGCCGGGCGCGGAGCGAAGTCTCAGCGCCCGGTCGGCCTCAGTATCGCCCGGGCTTCGCCCCTCCATTGCCTCCTCGCGGGAGGCCTCGCAAAAAGCGCTCGCCCCCAGCCGGTGATTGCGGTTAAGGCCTTCTGGCTTCTGTGAGAAGGCGCCGCGCCGACCGTGGTGCCCGCGCCCCGGCCGCCAGTGTCGCGACTTGCGCCAGTACGCGACCGTGAAGCGGGGGCGGCGAGGGCGCTCGCGGCCCTTGACGGGCGTGGCCGCCGATTGTACGTTGCGGTGAAACGACGTTCGGCAATGTCGAACAAGTTTCAGCAGGCATTGCCTTGCCAAGGGGAACCGTATGGCAACACCACCATCGCGCGTAACGCCAGGCACAGGCGGCCACCGCGCGCGCCGGACGCGAGGATTGCGCGCCACCGTCGGCGCGCTGGCGCCGGACCCGGCCAGGCCGCGGGCCGCGCCGGTAGACACACCGGCCCTGCGGTGGGGACGCTAGGACCATGGACACCAACGTCTTCCGTGCCTGGATCACATCGGCCGCTGGGGTGATCGAAGCCAACCGTGACCACCTCACCCAGCTTGACGCTGCGATCGGCGACGCCGATCACGGGACCAACCTCGCCCGGGGCTTCGCCGCCGTGCTCGCCGCGCTCGACACGAAACCCGCCACGACCCCAGGGGCGGTGCTGATCCTGACTGGCTCCACGCTGATCTCCAAGGTCGGTGGCGCCTCCGGCCCGCTCTACGGGATGGCGTTCCGCCGGGCCGGCCAGTCCCTTGGCGCCGCGGAAGAGGTCGACCTGCCCGCGCTCGGCCAGGCCCTCGAGGCGGCCCTGGCCGGAGTGCAGCAGCTCGGCGCGGCCCGCGAGGGGGACAAGACGATGGTCGACGCCCTCGCTCCGGCCACCCGCGCACTCGCCAAGGCGGTTGCGGAAGGCGGAACCCAGGCCGATGCCCTCGGAGCGGCCGTCGCGGCGGCCGCCGAAGGCGCGGCGGCCACCGTGTCGATGGAGGCGCGCAAGGGCCGGGCCTCCTACCTCGGCCCGCGGAGCGTCGGTCACGAGGACCCCGGCGCGGCCTCCACCGTGCTGATCCTGGGGGCCCTGCGGGACGTGGCAGCGGGGGACGCCTGCCCTGGAGCGCCATGACGACCTACCGGGGGACGCCAGTTTCCGAGGGGACGGCGGCCGGTGAGCTTTACCTGCCTGGCGAGACGGCAGCCGGGGCAGGGGCCGAGGCGGCGACCGTAACGGCCGACGAGGTGCGGGCCGCCTTCGCCCGGGTCGCCGTTGAGCGGAACACGCTCGCCGGCCGGCTCCGCGAAGGGGGACGTGACCACGAGGCGGGCATCGTGGAGATCGGCGCGCTCATGGCCGCCGACCCGGCGCTCTCCGCGCCGGCGCTCGACGCGCTCGCGCTGACCAGCGCTCCTGCCGCCGGCCGCGACCAGGCGGCCACGGAAACGGTCCCCGCCGGTCCCCGGCGCTTCTCGCTGGCGGCCGCGGCCGCCGCGATCACGGCGGCGGCCGAGGCGCAGGCCGCGATCCTCGAGGCACTGCCCGACCCGGACCTCGCGCAGCGGGCGAGCGACGTCCGCCAGGTGGCCACGGCGGTCAACGCCAGGCTGGCGGGCGACGCGGCCGCGGCGCCGCCCCCGCAGGCCGCGTTCATCCTGGTCCGGGCCGACGTTGACCCCGCCGAGCTGATCCGCCTCCTGGACGAGGGGCACCTCGCCGGCGCCGTCTCCGTCGGCGGCGGCGCCAGCTCGCACGCCGCGATCATCGCGCGCGGGCTCGGCCTGCCGATGCTCGCGGGCGCCGACCCGGCCGTGCTCACCGCGCCAGCCGGGCACCGGGCCGTCCTCGACGCGAACGCCGGCGAGCTGGTCGTCGACCCCGTTCCCGTCGCCCCGCGGGCCGCCCGGCCGGCTGGGGTGCGCGCCGCCGCCGGCGATACCGCGGCGCCGGCGCCAGGACCCGTGCTATCCGGTACCGCGCGCACCGCCGACGGCGAGCTCATCACGATCCTGTGCAACGTCGCCTCGGCGGCGGAGACCCGCCTGGGCCTGGCCAACGGCGCGGCGGGGGTCGGCCTGCTCCGCACCGAGATTCCCTTCACCCAGGCGGCGGGCTGGCCGGACCGCGCCGGGCACCTGGCGGCGCTGGCCCCCATCCTCGGCCTGCTCGCCGGCAAGCGCGCGGTCGTCCGGCTGCTCGACTTCAACGGCGACAAGATCCCGCCGTTCGCGGGCGCGGAGGGACTGCCGGCCTTCCTGCGCGCCCCCGGCGCGCTCGCCGCCCAGCTCAGCGCGATCCTGGAGGCCGGCGCGGTCACCGACCTGGCGATCATGATCCCGATGGTGCGCGCGCTCGAGGAGGTCGGCCTCGTCCGCGCCGAGCTGGCCAGGGCGGCCAAGGGGGCCGGGACGGACCCGCCGCCGCTCGGCATGATGGTGGAGCTGGCCGCCACCGCGGCGGCCGCGCCCGCCTTCGCGGGCAGCGTCGACTTCTTTTCCATCGGCACGAACGACCTCACGGCTGATGTCCTGGCCCGCGACCGGTCCGCGCTCCGCCCCGCCGATGCCGCCGAACGAAGTGTGCTCGCCGCCATCGCCACCACGGTCAGGGCGGCCGGGGAGGCGGGCATCGGGCTGTCCGTCTGCGGTGACGCGGCCGCCGATCCCGCCGTGCTGCCCCAGTTGCTCGCCATCGGCGTCCGGACGGTGAGCGTCGGCGCGGCGAAGGTCCCCGCGGTCGCGCGCTGGATCGCCAACGTCGACGCGTCCGGGCCGGGGGGCGCGGGGACGGGAAGGACCGCGGTCACCGATGCGGGCTGACCACCTCGGCGGCCACGCGCCTTCAGAGAGCCGACAGGGACACGCCGCCGCGGCCCGCGCCGAGGTCGCGGGAGACCGCGCGGCCAGCCGTGACGACGGCCCGTACCAAGTTGTCACGCGTGCCCACGGCCAGCAGCCGGTCCGCGGGGCCGACGACGCCGATCGCGCCGGCCACGACGTCGTCCCGGCCGAGGACCGGGGCCGCGATGCCCGCGTCGCCGACGGTGGCCTCCTCGTTCTCGACCGCGTAGCCGGCGGCGCGGACCTGGGCGAGCGCGCGGTTAAGGGCCTGGCGCGTGGTCTTCGTCCGGCCGGTCAGCGGGGCCAGGTCGGCGGACAGCGCCGCGGCGCGCTGCGCCGCGGGCAGGCTCGCCACGATCGCGTGGCCGAGCGCGCAGGCGTACCACGGGATCGCCGCGCCGACCTCAAGGATCTGCACGGTGTCGTCCGGGCGGAACACGTGATGGAGCACGATCACGCGGCTGCCGGACAGCGTGGCGACCCAGACCGCCTCGCCCGCCTGCCGGGCGAGCGACTCGGCCCAGCGCAGCGACCTGACCCGCAGCTCCGAGCCGTCCAGGTAGGCGTTGCCGAGCTGGAGGACGCCCGGGCCGAGGCTGTACTTGCCGGTCTCCGGGTCCTGGGCGATGAGCTCGTGCGCCTCCAGGGTGCGGAGCAGACCGTGTACGGTCGGCTTGGCGAGGCCAAGACGCTCGGCGATCTCGGTGACGCCGAGACGCGGCGATCCGGAGCCGAGCACGCCGAGGATCTGCGCCGCGCGCTGCACCGACTGGATCATTGCACCCTTTCGCCGGTTTCGTCGGGTTCGACACTGCCGAACCAGATTCAGGATAGGCCATGTCACAGGTAGCGCCACGGGTAGGGATCGTGCTGGTATCGCATAGCGTCCGGCTGGCGGAGGGGACGGCGGAGCTCGCCGGCCAGGTCAGCGGCGGGACCGTCCGGGTGCTCGCCGCCGGCGGCACCGAGGACGGCGAACTCGGCACCAGCGCGGAGAAGGTCGCGCGGGCGGTGGCAGGCGCCGAGACGGGGGCGGGCGTGCTCGTGCTGCCCGACCTGGGCAGCGCGGTGCTCACCGTGCGGGCCATGCTCGAGGACATGCCGGGCGCGCGCGTCGTGCTCGCGGACGCGCCGTTTGTGGAGGGGGCGGTGGCGGCGACGGTGACCGCGGCCGCGGGAGCGGACCTGAAGGCCGTCGCCACGGCCGCGGAGGAGGCATGGCATGCCCGCAAGCTCTGAGTCGATCACGCTGACGGGGGACCTGCACGCCCGGCCTGCGGGCGCCCTGGCGGTCGCGGCCGGGCGGTTCGCCGCGTCGGTGTCGGTCACCGCGGGCAGCAAGACCGTCGACGCCAAGAGCGTCCTCGGCGTGATGGGGCTCGGCGCGACCAGCGGCCAGGTGGTCACGGTGTCCGCCGAGGGACCGGACGCCGAGGAGGCGGTGGCGGCGCTGATCGCGATCATCGGAGAGGCGACCCGCGTCGGCGGCTGAGGCGCGGTGGCCGGCCTCGCGGCCGTACATGGCGACTGCCAATCATGTATCTGCTGGAACATCTATTGCCTCAATCATCAGTAGTGTGCCCAGGTAAGCCGAATCTCCTCCCTGACAGCGCTTTGTGAGCGCGATTCCAATGCGGTGTCAATATCTTGACAATCATCTAGATGGACCCTCTACTAGTTATTAGTAGGGCGCCGAGTGACGGGGGAGTTTCTCCGGACGTCAGCGCCGCCGGTTATCGGGCGATGCCCGATTCAACGTCGGAGGCGTGGCATGAACGGTGGTCCGGCGCGGGCCCGCGACGGCCTGCTCTCGCGGCGGTCGGTGCTCCGGCTCGGGGCGGTCGCCGGGGCGGGCTTCGCCGGCGCCGCCGCGTCCCTGGTCAGCGCCTGCGGCTCGGGGGGAAGCGGCAGTGGCGGCGGCGGGGGGAACCTCGTCTTCCTGTCCGACCAGCTGTCCACGACCCAAGAGACCGCGGACATGCGCGGCAAGATCCTGAGCGGCTTCAAGGGCTCTGGCGTCAGCTTCACCTCGTTCGCCGACGCGACGCAGTTCGTCGACCAGGTCATCGCCCAGGCGAAGGCGGGAACGGGCACCCTCGACCTCATCGGCGGCCTCCAGGGCGACTTCGTCGCCCTGGAGGCGCAGGTCCCGCTGCGCGACATGAGCGACGTCATCAGCGAGCTGAAAGACAGGAACTTCCCGGCGGCGTACCTCGACCTGGCGAAGATCAAGGGCTCCTACCGGTTCGTGCCGTGGATCACGGCGACCTACCTCATGGTGGCGAACAAGCAGGCCCTGCCGTACCTGCCGTCCGGCGCGGACGTCAACACGCTCACCTACGACCAGCTGCTCGCCTGGGGCCAGGCGCTGAAGAAAGCCAAGGGCCAGCAGCTCGTCGGGTTCCCGGCCAGCCCCACGGGGCTGATCAAGCGGTTCTTCCAGGGATACCTCTACCCGAGCTATACCGGCGGGCTCAACACGCAGTTCAAGAGCGCCGCGGCGGTCACCATGTGGCAGTACTTCAAGCAGCTGTGGGCCGTGACCAACCCGCAGTCGCCGACGTACGCGATGATGGACGAGCCCCTGCTGTCCGGCGAGGTATGGGTGGCCTGGGATCACGCGGTGCGGCTGAGCGACGCGCTCCAGCAGCAGCCGGACAACTTCGTCGTCTTCCCCGCGCCGAGCGGGCCCAAGGGCCTCGGCTACGAGTCCGTGCTCGGCGGCCTCGCGATCCCGACGACGAGCAAGCACGTCACGCAGGCCAAGGCGCTCATCTCCTACCTCACCGAGCAGCAGACCCAGGCCACGATGCTCAACGCCGAGTCCTGGTTCCCCCCGGTCGGCGCCAGCGCGCTGCCGTCGAGCCTGGCCCCCGGGGTGAGCGCCGAGGCCAAGGCCATCGACGCGACGACCGGCGCGCCCGACGCGCTGGCCTCGCAGCTGCCGATCGGCCTCGGCGCCCAGTCGGCCACCTACGACAAGGTCTTCGTCGACACGTTCACCGCGATCGCGCTCAACGGCGCGCCGATCCCGTCGACGCTCGCCTCGGAGGCGGCCACGCTCCAGTCGGTCCTGCAGCAGGCCGGGGCCGCCTGCTGGAGGCCGGACCCGGCGGGCACGGGGGTCTGCCAGGTTGGCTGAGCCAGATCGGACAGGGGGAGCGGCGGCTCGCGGCGGAGCGAGCGCGCGCGTGCCTGTCCTCCTCGATCAGGGCCGGCCGCCGCCCGTCCGGCGCCGCCGTGCCGGCCTGGCACCTTACGTCCTGCTGGCGCCGTCCGTGGTGTACCTCGTGGTGTTCTTCATCGTGCCGCTGCTGCAGGGCGTGCGGCTCGCGTTCACCAGTGACACCGGCGCATGGGGCCTCAACACCATCCATGAGCTGCTCAACGACCCCGGCTTCTGGTCGTCGGTGTGGAACACGCTGATCATGCTGGCCATCATCCTGCCGGTGCAGCTCGTGCTCGCCCTCGCTATGTCGCTCCTGGTGAACTCGAAGCTGCGCGGGTCAGCGTTCTGGTTCTACGTCTACATGCTGCCGCTCGGCATCAGCGACCTCACGTCGGGCATCATCTGGTACTCGGTCTTCACCCAGCAGGGCTGGCTGAACAGCGTCCTGCAGGACCTCGGGATCATCCACACCCCGTTCATCTGGCTGAGCTACTCCCGCCAGCTGCTCATCATCGCGACGATCGTCGTGGCGGAAGCGTGGCGGTCCACCTCGATCATCGTCATCATCCTGGTCGGCGGGCTGCAGGCCATCCCCAAGGAGTACTCCGAGGCCGCCGACGTCTTCTACGCCTCGCCCGCGCAGAAGCTGTGGCACGTTACCCTGCCGCTTCTGCGCCCCACCCTGCGCACCGCGCTGATCCTGCGGACCGTGCTCGCATTCGAGGTGTTCGCCACGGTTATCGCCCTGGCGGGGTCCAGCCTGTCCGTGCTGGCGACCAAGGCCAACAACGCGTACACGCAGTACCAGGAGCCGCACCTCGCCGCCGCGTACGGCATCCTCATCATGCTGCTGTCGCTGCTGTCCACGGCCCTGTTCCTGGTGATGCTTCCGGTCCGGACGGAACCGGCCTCATGAGGGCACGGGTCTCGTGAAAGCACGGGCGATCGGGAAGTACGCGGGGGCGGTGATCCTCGCCATCTGGGTGCTGTTCCCGATGTACCTGCTGACGGCAGGCGCGTTCAGCGCCCAAAGCGGCGTCTACCAGTACCCGAAGTCGCTCTGGCCGGACTGGTCGACCGGCACCATGAGCTTCTTCTGGGATTCCACGGGCGTGCCCGCCGCGCTCGGCCGCAGCGCCGTCGTCGCGGCGATCACGCTGGCGCTGTCCATGCTGATCGGCACCCCCGCCGGGTACGCCATCGCCCGGTACCGGTTCCGCGGCAAGAACGCCTACCAGCTGTCGATCGTGTCTACTCGCGCGTTCCCCGTGGTGGTGCTGTCGATTCCGCTGGCCGTGTTCTTCCTCCAGTGGGGCATCTACGACACCGTCTGGGCGGTCGCGCTGATGCACACCGCGCTGGTGCTGCCGTTCGTCGTCCTGATCACGACCAGCGTCCTCGCCGGGGTCCCCGTCGACCTGGAGGAGGCGGCGCAGGTCTTCGGCACTAGCAGGCTGGGCGCGTTCTGGCGGGTGGTCATGCCGCTGGCGCTCCCCGGGCTCGCCGCCGCCGCCGCGTTCGCCGTGCTGATGTCGTACAACGAGGTGTTCGCCGCCTCCATCCTCACGATTGAGCGGCCGACGCTGCCCGCCCTCGTCCTCAACGCGCTCAGCGCCTCACCTGACCCCTACAAGTTCGCCGCGGCGTGGCTTTTGATGATCCCGACGTTCGCGTTCATCTTCATCATGCGCCGCTACATACTCGGCTTCGGCGTTGAGCGCCGGCTCTAGGGAAGGACTCAGGGGATGGCCGACATCGTCGTCCGGGGAGTGACCAAGTCCTTCGACCGGGGCCGGGTCACCGCGGTGAGCGACGTGGACCTGACCGTCGCGGACGGCGAGTTCTTCGTGCTCCTCGGGCCGAGCGGGTGCGGCAAGACGACCTTGCTGCGCATGATCGCCGGCCTTGAGTTCGCCGACGCCGGCGCCGTGAGCATCGGCGGCCGGGACGTGACCACGCTCCCGCCACGACAGCGGGACCTCGCCATGGTCTTCCAGAACTACGCGGTCTTCCCGCACCTGACGGTCTTCCAGAACATCGCGTTCGGCCTGAGGATGAAGCACACGGACGCGGCGACGACGGACGAGCGGGTGCGCTGGGCCGCCGACATGGTCGAGCTTTCCGACCTGCTGCAGCGCAGGCCCGGCCAGTTGTCGGGCGGCCAGCGGCAGCGGGTGGCGGTGGCGCGCGCGATCGCCGCGGGGCCGTCGGTCCTGCTGATGGACGAGCCGCTGTCCAACCTGGACGCTTTGCTGCGGCTGAAGTTCAGGTCCGACCTGAAGCGGATCGTGCACGACCTGAAGACCACCACGATCTACGTCACGCACGACCAGGTCGAGGCGCTCAGCCTGGGCGACCGGCTGGCCGTAATGCGGGACGGGCGGATCGTCCAGTCCGACGCGCCGCTGCGGGTGTACGACCACCCGGTGAGTACGTTCGTGGGCGGGTTCATCGGCAACCCGCCGATGAACTTCCTGCCGGTGACCGTCGAGGTGGCCGACGGGCGGCCGCTGGCGCGGGTCGGAGCGCACGGATTCCCCGTGCCCGAGGACATGCGCGGCCTCGCGGGCCGCCGGCTGCTGGCCGGGATACGCGGCGAGAACGTGGTGGCGACCGCCGGCCGGGCGCCCGGCGCGGTGCCTGGCCGGGTCCGGGTGGTGGAGCCGCTCGGCTCGCACGTCCTCGTCACGGTCACCGTCGAGGGCACCGAGTTCAAGGTGCTCGCCCAAAGCGACTTCGCCGCCGCCGAGGACGCCGAGCTCTGGCTGCGGCCCGCGCCGGCCAAGGTCCGCTGGTTCGACCCGGGCACCGGGCGCGAGCTGGAGCGCGCGCCCCTGTCTTCCGACTGACGCGCGCCCCTGTCTTCCGACTGAAGGGCCAGGGAGAATACGGGCCGAGGCCGGCAGCACCTGCGCGACCGCAAGGGCTCCTCCCGGGCTGCGGCCCGGCGCGCACCGAAGCCGGGGGAGCGCGTCGGCCACCCCGGACGAACTTACGGACAGATGCACTAGCTTGGAGCGAAGACGTCCGAGATGTGATTTGCGGGGCCGGAGGGGCTATTTGACCGCGAGAGCGTGGCGCCAGGTAATGCAGTCATCGGCCATTCCGGGGTACGGGCACCGGTACCGGCGGTGGGTCCTCGACTCGCTCAGGTACGTCGACGCGCAGGACCTCGCGACCGGCGGTGACCACATCCCCGAGCTCGGCGACGTGTACGTCGATGTCGCGCTGGTCAGCCGGGCCGCCGGGCAGCCGGCCTCCGATAGCCCCCTTGGCGCGGGGGGCGCGGACGCCTCCGCGCGGTACTCGATCGGCGAGCTCCTCGACCGCCGCTCGCGCGTGGTCCTCGCGCTCGTCGGCCCGCCCGGCAGCGGCAAGAGCACCCTGCTCGCCCACGCGGCCCGCCGCAGCGCCACGGCACCCGTGGTCGGGCGCCCGGGCCGCAGGCGCGTCCCGGTACTGCTCGCGCTGCGTGAGCAGGCCGCGCCGATCGTCGCCGATCCGGAGATCTCGCTGCCGGCCGTCCTGCGGGCCGCGGTTGGCGCCCCTGGCCGGGAACCTGGCGGCTGGTGGGAGCGCCAGCTGGGCCGTGGCCGGTGCCTGGTCCTGCTCGACGGACTGGACGAGGTGGCTCGCGACGAAGACCGCCAGGTGGTGGCCGACTGGGTCGAGCGGCAGGTCGCCGCCTATCCCGACGACGACTTCGTGGTCACCTCCCGGTCCTTCGGCCTGCCGGAGCCGCTGACCAAGCACGCCGACGTCCTCGTGGTCCGTCCGTTCACGGCACAGCAGATTCAGCTTTTCCTCGACCGCTGGTACCTGGCGGCGGAACAGCACGCGACCGGCGCCTCGGGCAGGACCGCGCGGCGCGCCGTGCGGATGCGGGCCGGCGAGTCCGCGGCCAGGTTCACCGCCATCCTCCGGGAGAATCCCGCACTCCTTGACCTCGCGGTCAACCCGCTGCTGCTGACGATGATCGCCACGGCGCATCGGTACCGGGGCGCGCTGCCCGGCAGCCGCGCCGACCTCTACGGCGAGATGTGCCAGGTGCTGCTTTCGCGCCGTGGCCAGGCCAAGGGCCTGCCTGAGCTGCTGTCCTGGCCCGCCAAGCAGGCGCTGCTCGCCGCGCTCGCCTACCAGATGATGCGCGAACACGCGGGCAACCTCCGCGCCGACCGGGTCATCGAGATCCTCGGGCCCCAGCTCGAGCGCTTCGGCACTTCCGTCACGGGCACGGCGTTCCTCGACGACATCGCGCGCAACGGACTGCTCGTCGAGGTGACCCCCGCCCGGTACGCCTTCACTCACCTCACCTTCCAGGAGTACCTGGCCGCCCGGCACGTCAGCGCCAACCCCGACCTCGTGCGGACCCTCGCCGACAACGTCAGCGACCCCTGGTGGCACGAGGTCACCCTGTTGTACGCGGCGACCGCGGACGCCAGCCCGATCGTTCGCGCCTGCCTCGACAGCGGCACGATCCCGGCCCTCACCCTGGCCTTCGACTGCGCCGAGGCAAGCGCCGAGATCGACCCCGACCTGCGCCGCCGCCTTGCGCGGGAACGCGCGCAGGCGTACGAGCCTGGCTGCTCGCGCGAGCACCGGCGGCTGATCGCCGGGGTCCAGGCGACGCGCCACGGGCGCCGCACCCTCACTACGGCCGCCGGAACCAGGATCTGCACCAGGCCCGTCCCCGCGGACCTTTACTGGCTCTTCCTCGAAGACACCGGGGCGCCGCAGCCCGACAGCCCGTGCGTGCCCGGCACCGACGAGCCCGCCACCGGGATCTGGGGAAGCGAGGCGCGCGCGTTCGTCGCCTGGCTGAACTCGATCACCGCCACCGGCACCGGCAGCGAGGTCAGGCTCGCGCGCCACGACGAGCTACAGGAGGAGCCAATCGGCGGCACGCTTACCCGCCAGCTCCCCGCCTCGGTCACGTCCGCGTGGACGCAGCACCACGAAGAACTGTGGCTCCGTCCTGGCCAGCCCCACCCGCACGAGCTAACCGGCGCGGCGATCCGCCAGGCGCTGGCCGCCGATGCCAAGGACACCGCGATGCTGCCCCAGGTGCTCACCGCGGCGGTCCTTGACGTCGCCCTGCACATCATCCGCGACCTCGACGACGTTCGCGCGCTGAGCGGCGCCCTCGCCAGCGACCTCACCGCGCGCGCGAACTCCGAGGGCGAGGTCGTCGACCTCATGCACGCGCACGCGCACGCCATCGTGCTCACCTACGCGCACGCCCTCGGCCTGGCTCGCGCCGACGCGGTCACCCGCACCTGCGCCGCCGACCCCGGCTTCATCCGCGCCACCGGCCTGACCGCCGCGCGCGCCCTGGCGGACGCGATCACGAGCGACCTCTCCGCCGCCATCGCCGCCGCGCACGCCAGCGCCGTCGAACTGGCCCACACCGTCGACCTCGACCTGAACATCCTCAGCGCCTTCGACTTTGACCTAGGTCGCGTCCACGAACTCGCCCGCGTCCACGTCTCCAGCCTCGACCGCGCCCGCGTGCTGGCGCGCGGCATCCCCGGGGGCGCCGATCTCGACCTCGCCGCCGTCTTCGGCCTGCCGAGCGTTCACCCTCTCGACCCGGCGCTGCCGCTTCCCGGAGTCCTCGGCCTGCCGCTGCGCTGGGTCGGCGGCGGCCCCCTGGCCGGCACCCTGCTGCCGGTACTCGCCGCGGGCGCGCCCGCCGGACCCGGCCAGCCGCCAGGGAACCCGGACGACGCGTTCGCGCTTGCCCTGTGCTCCAGGGCCGGGATCAAGGAGGACGCGCGCCTGCGGGCGGCACTCGGCGGGCCGCTCAGCGACTCCCTCCGCCGGCTGGCGGCGGCGGTGCCCGCCGGCGATTGGACCAGGGCAACCGCGCTCGGCCGCCTGACCGACGCCTGGGTGCCGTTGTCAAGCGCGCACCGGCCCCCGGCCCCGCCAGGGGCGGCGGCGCTCAGGGCCGTCGCGCTCGCCCTAGCCGACGGCGATACCGGGCAAGGAACCGACGGCCGCGAGGTCCTGCGCACCGTCGCCGCTACGGTCACCCTGATCGAGAACCGGGAAAAGGGCACGGCCACGGCCGGCGAGGCGATCATCCTGGCCCTGGTGTAGCGAGGAGCCCGCCGGCTTACGGCGCCTGGGTCACGTGCGCGCGGGTCACGGGCGGCAGGCGTAGCGTGCGGCCATGAGCATCGACTGGACCGAGGAACTGGCCGAGCAGCTCGACTGGCACTGGCGGAACCAGCTTCGCCCGCGCCTCGACGGACTCACCGACGCGGAGTACTTCTGGGAGCCGGTGCCCGGCATGTGGTCCGTCCGGCCCCGCGGTGCGGGCACATCACCGATCGCCCTCGGCGGCGGTGAGTTCACGCAGGACTTCGCCTGGCCGGCGCCGACCTGTCCCCCGTGACGACGATCGCATGGCGGCTGAGCCACCTGATCGCCGGGGGTCTGAGCTGTTCATCGGATAGTGAGCTTTCGCACACGATAATGAGTTCTAGTGATACCCTGATGTTGCACGTTGAAGGCGCGGAGGTGTGCTGACGGGCAGGTGTGGCACCGCCGGGACCGGACGGATCGCGGGGTGAGAGCTGCCCCCTGAGCTCCCCTGCGCCGGGCGCGGGCGAGGGACGGCGGGTTCCCGGTAGGGCTTAGCGGCGGCCACCGCGCGGTGGCGGAAGACCGCGACGGGCCGACGGGGGTGCCCGCCCGGCCAGGCGGCCGAAGACCGTTCGCGGCCGCCCGCCGGGCGATGCCCACTATTGCTCAGTGTCAAGGAACCAGCGGGATGCGCGTCGCCTCGCACTTCGACGGCGAGCCTGTCGATTACCCGGGCGAGCGCCGCCGCGGCGGCGCTCGCCCGGCTCGACAAGGTCTACGCCGGGTGGATCGGGGGCGTCCGCGGCCATTGCGTGGCGAGCGGCGAAGGACCGCGCCGCTGCCTCGGTGCATGCTGCACATGTCAAGCATCTTGCTTGACATGTGCAGCATGCTTGATATAGTTAGCACCATCAATCCTAACCGAGGAGGTAACCATGACCGCCACCGTGACCAGGGACGTGCAGGAGCAGGTGCTCGGCATCGTCCGTAAGAGCCAGGAGATGACCCTCGACGCGATCAAGCAGGTCGTCGAGACCGTGAACACCGCCGCGGAGAAGCTGCCCGCCCTGCCCTTCGCCGGCAAGCTGCCGTCGCGGCCCCACCTGCCGGGCGCGTCCGCCCTGCCGACGCCGGAGACGGCCGTGTCCGCCGCGTTCGACTTCCTCGACCGGCTGCTCGCGGAGCAGCGCAAGTTCGCCGGCGAACTGGTGAAGGCCACCGCGACGTTCCGCCCGGCCGCCAAGGGCGAGCCCGCCGCCGAGGACCCCGCCCCCGCCGCCGAGTAAGGCACGGCCCGCAGCAGCGCGCGGGCGCCGCGTGACCAGCATGTGGGATACTTTCCGCCCCCGGGGGGCGGAAAGTATCCCGCATCCCGCTTCACGGCAGATAACAGCAAGAAGCGTGGAGCGCTGGACGCGGCGGCGCCGGGCAAGCGGCTAAGCGGCGAGAAAGAACGCGGACCTTGGGCGCGGAGAGGCCAGCCCGGGCAATACCGCACACTATAGTTTGCATTGCGACCATGCGGGAGGATCGCCCGGGAGGCAGGAGGAGCGTCATGCCGGATACGCCGGGCTCGTGGGGAGAGGCGCAACGCGACGCCTGGGAAGCCCAGCGGGAGCACCTTGGCGCGTTCATCCGCGAGCGGCGCAAGCAGGCGAACCTGTCGCTGCGCCAGCTGGCGGAGCTGACCAGCCTGTCCAATCCCTACCTCAGCCAGATCGAGCGGGGCCTGCACCAGCCCTCGGTCCGCGTGCTGCGGGCCATCTCGGACGCGCTCAACCTCTCCGCTGAGACCCTGCTCGCGCAGGCCGGGCTGATCGACGCCATGGCCGGCGCGCGAGCTGGCGTCGGCACCGCCGAGGGCGAGCCCGATGTCCCCGACACCGAGCGGGCCATCCGCGCGGACAAGCGGCTGTCCGAGGACCAGAAGTCCGCACTGATCGTTGTCTACCGCAGCATGCTCAGCCAGCAAGAGGGCGCCACCTGACCCCGGGCGCGCGCCCGGCCAGGCGGAGGGGAGGAGGCGGCAGGGGGCCCGAGCGCGCGTTCCCGCGAGCCAAAGCGCGCGCCCCTGTTTCTGGACTGAGGAGGGAGGGAGCGAGGAACGAGCGACTGACCGACGAGGGAAGAAACAGGGGCTTCGGGCGCGCGGCGGCGAGCGGGGCAAGCAGAGCGAGCGCGGGAAACGCAGCGCGACAAGTCGTTCGAAATGACCTTAAGTTTTCCTATACTTACTGACGGTTAGATATCGGTCTTGAATGCCCGCGCGGGCACGGCCGTTCCACGTTTTCTGCGTTAGAGGTGAATAGATCGCACAGAAGGGGAAACGGCACTCGGTCCACCAGGAAAACTCTCTACGGCGGGATGCCTTGAGCGAGCCACCCGAAGCCGGGCAGCAGACACGGTTCAATTACGATCGCACCGTGGGAGACCGGATTGTTACCTGGCCGAACGTGCTCAGTGCCGCCCGGCTGGCCGGCGTTCCCGTGTTCTTGTGGCTGGTCATCGGGCCGCGTACCGCCACGACCGACATCATCGCCGCCGCGCTGCTCGGGTTCGCCGGGATCAGCGACTGGCTCGACGGGAAGCTCGCGCGGATGCTCAACCAGACGAGCAGGCTCGGCCAGCTGCTCGACCCGGCGGCGGACCGGCTTTACATCGCGGTCACGATCATCGCGCTGGGGGTGCGCGGGATCATCCCGTGGTGGCTGTTCGGCGCGCTCGCGGCCCGCGAGGTGTGCGTGGCGGTCGCGCTGCTCGTGCTGCGGCACCGCACCGAATACGGCGCGCTGCAGGTGAGTTTTGTCGGTAAAGCGGCAACCTTGTGCCTGATGTACGCGTTTCCCCTGTTGTTCCTCGGCGCCCACGGCGGGGACGTGTCCGAGGTCGTGCGGATAATCGGCTGGGCGTTCGCCGTCTGGGGCGTCGCCCTCTACTGGTGGGCGGCGCTGCTCTACCTCACCCAAATCAGGGATCTGGTGAAAGGAGCGCATCCGTCGTGAAGGCCGTCGTGATGGCAGGCGGTGAGGGCACCAGGCTCCGCCCCATGACCGCCAACCAGCCCAAGCCGCTGCTGCCGGTGGTGAACCGGCCGATCATGGAGCACGTCCTGCGGCTGCTCAAGAAGCACGGGTTCGAGGAGACCGTGGTCACCGTCCAGTTCCTCGCGGCGATGGTGCGGAACTACTTCGGCGACGGCGAGGACGTCGGCATGTCGCTGCGGTACGCCACCGAGGAGACGCCGCTCGGCACCGCGGGCTCGGTGAAGAACGCCGAGGACGAGCTCAAGGACGAGCCGTTCCTTGTCATCTCAGGCGACGCGCTGACCGACATGGACCTGAGCGAGATGGTCAGGTTCCACCGGGACAACGGCGCGCTCGTCACCGTCGGGCTCACCCGGGTGCCCGACCCCCTGGAGTTCGGCATCGTCATCGCCGACGAGGACGGGCGGATCCAGCGTTTCCTCGAGAAGCCGACCTGGGGGCAGGTCTTCTCCGACACGGTGAACACCGGCGTCTACATCATGGAGCCCGAGGTGCTCGCCGAGGTGTCGCCGAAGGAGTCGGTGGACTGGTCCCACGACGTGTTCCCCAAGCTGCTGCAGCGCGGCGCGCCGATCTTCGGCTACGTGTCCGACCGCTACTGGGAGGACGTCGGCACGCTCGAGTCCTACCTCAAGGCCCAGGCCGACGTGCTCAACCGCAAGGTCGAGGTCGACATCGCCGGGTTCGAGCTCTCGCCGGGCGTGTGGGTGGCGGAAGGGGCCGAGGTCGACCCGGACGCGGTGCTCACCGGGCCGGTCTGCGTCGGCGAGTACGCGAAGATCGAGGCGGGCGCGCACCTGCGCGAGTACAGCGTGATCGGCGCCAACGTGGTGGTCAAGGAGGGCGCCTTCATCCACCGGGCGGTAGTGCACAACCGGGTGTTCGTCGGCCAGGGCGCCACGCTGCGCGGCTGCGTGGTCGGCAAGAACACCGACGTGATGCGCCGCGCGCGGATCGAGGAGACCGCCGTCATCGGCGACGAGTGCGTGATCGAGCCCGAGGCGTACATCTCCGCCGGGGTGAAGGTCTACCCCTTCAAGACCATCGAGGCGGGCGCGGTCGTCAACAACTCGGTGATCTGGGAGTCGCGCGGCCAGCGGACCCTGTTCGGCGAGCGCGGCGTCTCCGGCCTCATTAACGTCGAGGTCACCCCCGAGCTAGCGGTGCGGCTCGCCTCCGCCTACGCGACCACGCTGCAGAAGGGCACGACGGTCACCACGTCGCGTGACGTGTCGCGGGCGGCGCGCACCCTCAAGCGCGCCGTGCAGAGCGCGCTGAACGCCTCGGCCATCAACGTCATGGACCTCGAGGCGCATGCCGCTGCCCGTCGCCCGGTTCGAGACCGCGCGGCGCAAGTACAGCGGCGGCATCGCGCTGCGGACCACGCCGGGCGACACCCAGTCGGTCGACATCATCTTCCTCGACGAGCGCGGCGCGGAGCTGTCTCAGGGCGCGCAGCGCAAGCTCGAGCGGGTCTTCTCCAGGCAGGAGTTCCGGCGGGCGTTCCCTGGCGAGATCGCCGAGCTGTCCTACCCGCCCCGCATCGTCGAGCTCTACACGCACGAGCTGCTGCGCTGCGTGGACCTGGACGGGGTGAGCGGGGCCGGCCTCAAGGTGGTCGCCGACTGCGCGGGCGGCACGGTGTCGCTCGTGCTGCCGACGCTGCTCGGCGGCCTTGGCGTCGACGTGCACACGCTGAACAACCGCCTCGACGAGGTCACGCCCACGCAGACCGTGGCGCAGGACCGCGCGGGGATGCAGCGGCTGGCCGAGGTCGTCTCATCCTCGCGGGCCGCGTTCGGCGTCCGGTTCGACCCGGTGGGCGAGCGGATTCACCTGGTCGACGAGAAGGGCGCACTGGTCAGCGACGAGCGCGCCCTGCTGGTCGTGCTCGACCTGGTCGCCGCCGAGCTGCGGCACGGCCGGGTCGCCCTGCCGGTGACCACCACCAGGGTGGCCGAGCAGGTCTGCCGGTTCCACGGCGTGCAGGTCACCTGGACCCCGACCTCGCGGGACGCGCTGACGACCGCCGCCGCGGCCGACGACGTGGTCTTCGCGGCCGACGGCCGCGGCGGCTTCGTCGTCCCCGAGTTCGGCCGGACCGTGGACGGGATCGCGGCCTTCGTCCGGCTGCTCGGCCTCGTGGCGCGGACGCGGCTGACCCTCAGCCAGATCGACGCCCGCATCCCCCAGGCGCACCTGATGCGGCGCTCGGTCCCGACCCCGTGGGCGGCCAAGG
Source organism: uncultured Actinomycetota bacterium (assembly GCA_963850115.1). Classification (GTDB taxonomy): domain Bacteria; phylum Actinomycetota; class Actinomycetes; order Streptosporangiales; family Streptosporangiaceae; genus Trebonia. Next base: position 214,156 of record CAWKKG010000009.1, on the reverse strand, counting down.
GCGCGGTGATGCGGACCGTCCTGGAGGAGGCGGGAACCAGGCCGGTCGACACCACCGACGGCGTGCGGATCGTCGACGCGGAGCGGGGCTGGGTCCTGGTGCTGCCTGACCCGGCGGACGCGGTAACCCACCTGTGGGCAGAGGGCGGCGACGCCGACTCGGCGCAGTTCCTGCTCGACGAGTGGGCGGCGACCGTCGAGCAGGCCAGCGAGTGACCAACTGCCATTGACCCTTGTGCATGCACTTTCTGGGCAGATCGGGGATGCACGTTCAGGTAATCTGTGTTAATTACGCAGACGTACCATTTCGCGGTGCAGGCAGGCCACCGCCACCGCGAACTTGCGCCGTGCGCGTGACCCGGAGGTGAAGCGGCTGTGTGGCGGAGACGTCAGGGACCCGATAGCGCGCCAAGGGGCGGCCTGCGCCGCCTGTTCGCGTGGCGCGTAGACCCGGAGCCCTCGGCGCGGGTACCGTTGGCAGCGTCGCCTGACGCGATGCCGCGCGAGCCTGCGGAACAGCAAGAGGGGAGGCCGGGCGAGGCCATGGCTGGTGGTATGTACTGTGCTCGGTGCGGTCGGCCGAACCCGGAGCGGGCCAGGTACTGCTCCAACTGCGGTGCCCCGCTCATGCGCAACGCGAACACCGGCAGCTTCGCGGCCATCCCCAACGAACGCGGCGGCGAGACCACGTCGATCATCTCGCCCGTCGCCGGCGAGCCCGAGTACCCCGACGAGCCGTCGCCCGACTACTCGGCGGCGGATACCCTCCCCCCGGGCACGGCGCTGCTCGTCGTGCTGCGCGGGCCGAACGCGGGGAGCAGGTTCCTCCTCGACAGCGACTTCACCTCGGCCGGCCGGCACCCGGACAGCGACATCTTCCTCGACGACGTCACCGTCTCCAGGCGGCACGCCGAGTTCTACCGGCACGGCGACCGCTTTACCGTGCGTGACGTTGGTAGCCTGAACGGCACCTACGTGAACCGCGAGCGGATCGAGGAGGCCGAGTTGTTCGGGGGCGACGAGGTACAGATCGGCAAGTTCCGGCTGCTGTTCATGACCCGCAGTCCCGAGGTCGGCAGGCGCCGCGGACTCGGAGCGCAGGACTACGTATGACCCGCGAGCACCAGTCGGCGCTCGCGAGCGGAACCCCCGCCAGGGGGAGTGCCAACACCCGGGGCAGCGTGAGCATCGGCCAGGTGCTCGATGAGCTCAGCCCAGAGTTCCCCGACATCAGCCCCTCCAAGATCCGGTTCCTTGAGTCGGAGGGGCTGATCCAGCCCTTGCGGTCCTCATCGGGCTACCGCAGGTTCTCCGCCGCGGACATCAGGCGGCTGCGCTTCATCCTGACCGCGCAGCGTGACGAGTACCTGCCGCTGCGGGTCATCAAGGAACGGCTCGACGCGCTCGACGGCGCGGTGGCCCCGGGAGCAGGGCGCCGGGGGCGGCCGGTGCCGTTCCCCCGGTCGCCATGACCAGGAGCGAGCTGCTCGCCGCGGCGGGCGCCGCCGAGGAACTTCTTGCCGAGCTCGAGGACTACGGCCTCATCCGCCGCGCCAGGTCTTACGGAACGCAGACACTTTCCGTCCTCCGGTCTGCCGTACGACTCGGTGAATACGGCATCCAGCCGCGCCACCTGCGGGTCATCAAGGCGGCCGCGGACAGGGAAACCGCTCTGGTCGAGCAGGCCGTCGCGCCGCTGACCCGGCAGAAGGGCAGCCGCGAGCCCGCGCTGCGCGCAGCGCAGGACCTCGCGGGCCATATCGCAGGCCTTCACGCGACCCTGGTCGAAGACGGACTCGCCGAGGCCGGACTGGCTTCGCAGCCCCCTCACCCGGGTACACACCATCCGGGTACACCACCCGGTGAGCCAGGGGAAGCTAGGGGGCTGCGCTCGGCTTCCGGGCGATAACGGGTGTAGTTTGGCAGGAAGAGTGGTTCGGTTCGCTTAGCGGCGGTGGGGCCTCAAAGGCCCCGGATGTCGCTGAGCACGTGCGAGGACGGAGCTCCAGTGCGGCGGATGGAGGTTGTCGGCGTCCGTGTCGAGATGCCGTCCAACAGCCCAATCGTCCTGCTGAAAGAGCAGCAGGGTGACCGGTACCTGCCCATCTGGATCGGGGCGGTGGAGGCGACGGCGATTGCCTTCGCTCAGCAGGGCATGGTGTCACTGCGGCCGCTGACCCACGACCTGTTCAAGGACGTGCTTGAAGTCCTGAACGTGCAACTTCGCACGGTCAACATCACCGCCCTGCGCGACGGGATCTTCTACGCGGACCTCGTCTTCTCCAACGGCGCCGAGGTCAGCGCCAGGCCTTCGGACTCGATCGCCCTGGCGCTGCGAACCGGCGCCGCGATCTTCGCGACCGACGAGATCCTCGACGAGGCGGGCGTAGCCATCCCCGACGAGCAGGAGGACGAGGTCGAGAAGTTCCGGGAGTTCCTCGACCAGATCTCTCCCGAGGACTTCGGCAAGTCGGCCGTAGAGGTCGAGCCCCGTCCTATGGCAGGGCGCGATGCGGCCAGGGTGTCAGCGGGCACGTCGCGCCGCAGGCGGCGGCCAGTGGGTGGCATGGGAGTGGTCAGAACGGGCGGCTGCTTCGCCGGTCCCGGCAACGCGATGACACTTCGCGGCGTTTTGCCGGTGAATGTCGCGACGCGCCGAGCGTGATCGTTGACGGGCCCGCCCGGCGGGCTTACGGTGCGAATGCCGGGGGTAGTCACAGGAGGTGGCCGTGTCGGTAACAAGGGGTGGGTCCGAAGCTGCTACGGGCGCGCTCTTCGATGGCAGCTCCGAGGTTGGCTATCGCGGCCCCACCGCGTGCGCCGCGGCGGGCATCACCTACCGCCAGCTCGACTACTGGGCGCGCACGGGCCTCGTGGAGCCCAGCGTCCGCGCGGCCCACGGCTCCGGTTCCCAGCGCCTCTACGGCTTCCGCGACATCCTCGTGCTCAAGGTCGTCAAGCGGCTCCTCGACACGGGGATCTCGCTGCAACAGATCCGTGCCGCCGTACAGCACCTGCGCAATCACGGGACCGAGGACCTCGCCCAGGTCACGCTGATGAGCGACGGGGTGAGCGTGTACGAGTGCACGTCGCCCGATGAGGTCGTTGACCTTCTCGCGGGCGGCCAGGGCGTCTTCGGCATCGCGCTCGGCCGGGTGTGGCAAGAGGTTGCGGGCGAGCTCGCGGAGCTGCCCGCGGTACGCGCCGAGGACGGCCTGATCGCCGACGGAGCGGCCGACGAGCTGGCGAGCCGCCGGGCGGCCCGGAAGACTGGGTTACGGGCGCGCGCCAGGGGTTGCCCCTGTTCGGTGGGCTGCTGCCCGCCTTCCCTCGCTAGCCGCGCATATCCCCCGGAGGGCGACCCCCGGACCCCCGGCTGTCGGCTACGCCGACGAAATCGGCGTGGCTGGGCGACGCTCCCAGATCCCCGTATCCGGGCCTGGTCTGTCGGCTACGCTGACGGACCGCCGCACAACTTGCGTCGCTCCCAGTTGGGATGACCCGCACGCCCCGGAGTCCCGGTTACGCCGACGGAATCGGGCGGCGGTTTGTTGCCGGACCTAGCTCGTGCCGCCCCCAATTGGGGTGACCCCCAAATGGGTGACAGGCCAAGGTGGCACGGATGCGCTAGGCTACTACCGCGCACTGAATATCCCACCCGGGAGAGACCTGCCCCGTGAGGCAGGCGCCGAAGGGGCAAGACATCCCCGGAACCTCTCAGGCACCAAGGACCGGGTCGGGACAGGCGCTCTGGAGCCAATCGGGCGACAGATGGGGAGCCCATACCGGGGAGGCTCCATGCAGGGTGATTTGTCCTTGTTTCCCGCGGCACTGTTTCCGGCAGCGCTGTGTCCGTCGGCGCTGGCGACGGCACCGCCTCTTTCGCCGCCCGCCACATCGGGCCGTCCGAGGAAGACCAGCGGGCCATGCTCGCCACCCTCGGCTACGCCTCGGTCGACGACCTCATGACCGCGGCGCTTCCCTCCTACGCGCGGCCGCCGGCGTCGCTCGCCGGCCTGCCCGCGCCGCGGACCGAGCGCGAGGTACTCGACGACCTGCGACGCCTCGCCGCGCGTAACACGGTCACGGTCTCCATGATCGGCCTCGGCTACTACGGCACGATCACGCCCCCGGTCATCCGCAGGAACGTGCTCGAGAACCCGGCCTGGTACACCGCCTACACGCCGTACCAGCCGGAGATCTCGCAGGGCCGCCTCGAGGCGCTGCTTAACTTCCAGACGATGGTCTGCGACCTGACCGCGCTTGACGTCGCCAATGCGTCGCTGCTCGACGAGGCCTCGGCCGCGGCCGAGGCGATGACGCTTACCTTCCGGGTGGGCGGGAAGCGGACGGTCTTCCTCGCTGACGCCGACTGCCTCCCGCAGACGATCGACGTGCTGCGCACCCGCGCCGAGCCCCTGGGGATCGAGCTGCGCGTCGCGCGCGTCACCGCGGACACCGACTTCTCCGCCGCCTTCGGCGTGCTGGTGCAGTACCCGGGCGCGTCCGGCGAGATCCGCGACCTCGGGCCGGTCATCGAGGCGGCGCACGCGGCGGGCACCAGGGTGGCGGTCGCGGCCGACATCCTGGCGCTGACGCTCCTCAAGCCCCCCGGCGAGCTGGGCGCCGACATCGCCCTCGGCTCCACGCAGCGGTTCGGGGTGCCGATGTTCTACGGGGGCCCGCATGCCGCGTACCTGGCCGTCCGTGACGACCTGCGCAGGCAGCTGCCCGGCCGCCTCGTCGGCGTATCGGTGGACGCCGACGGCAACCCGGCGTTCCGGCTGGCGCTCCAGGCGCGTGAGCAGCACATCCGCCGGGAGAAGGCCACGAGCAACATCTGCACCGCCCAGGTGCTGCTCGCCGTCGCCGCCGCCATGTACGCGTGCTACCACGGCCCTGACGGCCTGACCGCCATCGCCCGGCGGGTCCACCGGCACGCGATGACCCTCGCCGCCACGCTGAAGGACTACGGGCTCGTCATCAGCGGCGCAGACGCCTTCGACACCGTCGGCGTGCTGCTCCCAGGGCCGACCGAGGCGCGGGCCGCGCTGCAGCGCGCCAGGGAGGACGGGTACAACCTGTACGACGCGGGCGAAGGCATGGTGCAGGTGTCGTGCGACGAGACGACGACGGAAGAGCACCTGAGGCACGTGATCGCGGCTCTCGTCGGCGCGTCCATGGTCGGCACCGGGCTCGACGCGGCCGACGTGCGGCTCACGGTGGTGAGCGGCGATTCGATCCCCACGTCCCTGGCCCGCACCTCGAAGTTCCTCACGCACCCGACGTTCAGCGCCCATCACAGCGAGACCGGGATGCTGCGCTACCTCCGCCGCCTGTCGGACATGGACGTGGCCCTGGACCGGTCGATGATCCCGCTCGGGTCGTGCACGATGAAGCTGAACGCGACCGCCGAGATGGAGCCGGTCACCTGGCCGGAGTTCGCCGGGCTGCACCCCTTCGCGCCCGCGGCCGACGCCGCGGGCTACGCCGAGCTGATCGGCGACCTGGAGCGCTGGCTGTGCGCGGTCACCGGCTACGACGCCTGCTCACTGCAGCCGAACGCCGGCTCGGCGGGTGAGCTCGCCGGGCTGCTCGCCATCCGGGCGTATCACCGGTCACGCGGCGATGAGTCACGTGACGTCTGCCTGATCCCCGCGTCCGCGCACGGCACCAACGCGGCGTCCGCGGTCCTCGCCGGCCTGCGGGTCGTGGTGGTCAGCTGCGGTGCCGACGGCGCGGTCGACCTGGCCGACCTGCGGGCCAAGCTTGCCGCCAACGACGGGCGGGTGGCCGCGATCATGGCCACCTACCCGTCCACCAACGGGGTGTACGAGGAGACGATCACCGCCGTGGCGGACCTGGTCCACGAGTCCGGCGGCCAGGTCTACATCGACGGGGCCAACCTCAACGCGCTCGCCGGGGTGGCGTCGCCCGCCCTCCTCGGCGGTGACGTGTCCCACCTCAACCTGCACAAGACCTTCTGCATCCCGCACGGCGGCGGCGGCCCCGGGGTGGGCCCGGTCGCCGCGAAGGCGCACCTCGCCCCGTTCCTCCCGGCCAGGACCGGGCAGCCGGGCACCGTGCCAATCACCGCCGGGCCGGCCGCCCAGGTCGCGGCCGCGCCGTACGGGTCCGCCGGCATCCTGCCCATCTCGTGGGCGTACATCGCCATGATGGGCGCGGTGGGGCTGCGCCGCGCCACCCAGGTGGCCGTGCTGTCCGCGAACTACGTCGCCCGCCGGCTCGCGCGGCACTTCCCGGTGGTCTACGCGGGCCGGGACGGCCTTGTCGCCCATGAGTGCGTGGTGGACCTGCGCCGCCTGCCCGGCGGGATCACGGTCGAGGACGTGGCCAAGCGGCTCATCGACTACGGCTTCCACGCGCCGACGATGTCGTTCCCCGTCGCGGGCACGTTCATGATCGAGCCGACGGAGAGCGAGTCGCTCGCGGAGCTCGACGCCTTCTGCGACGCGCTGATCGCCGTGCGGGCCGAGGTGGACAAGGTCGCGTCCGGCGAGTGGGACGCCGCGGACAACCCGCTGAAGAACGCGCCGCACACCGCCGAGATGCTGATCGCGGCGGACTGGACCCACCCCTACCGGCGTGACGAGGGCGGCTACCCGGGCGGCCACGGCGCCCAGTCTTCGCTGGGCCGGGTCGGGCTCGCGAACGGCCGGGCCAAGTACTGGCCACCCGTCCGCCGCATCGACCAGGCCTACGGCGACCGGCACCTGGTCTGCTCCTGCCAGCCGCCCGAGGCCTACGAATAGACCGCGGGCACGAAAAATCCGAGCGCGAGCCGAAGGGCGCCGCCGGTGTTTTCGGACTAGGAGCGAGGGAGCGAGGAACGAGCGACTAAGCGACAGGACACCGGCCTCGGGCGCCCGGAGGCGAGCGCGGGAGTGCGCGAGCAGGGCTCAGGGCCTCGGAGCAGGCCGGGTCCCCGCTGCTACACCAGCGGGGACGCCGGCCTACTCGCGATGAATCCGGCGGGAGGGGGGAGAGAAGCCCCTGGTGTTCCGCGGCGGAGGAGGATGCCGCCACGGGTGCCGGGTTCACCGCGTCCCCGCGAAGGTCTGCGGGGGAGGGGAAAGTTCATTCGCCGCTCGCTACCGGGTAGCTCGCCAGGCCCGCGAGGTGTCGAGGCAGTTCTATCACGACAAAGCCGGGCTGATCCGGCGTATCGGTGCGACCCACCACCGCGATCGAGATGACCTCGCCACGGTTCACGGCGAGGTGGGGGGCGCCAGGTGGGACGTAGATGAAGTCGCCCGCCCGGACGGCGGACCGTTTGCCGAGGCCGGGGCCGTGCCAGACGTCCGCCTCCCCGCTTATCACGTAGACGGCGGTCTCGCTGCCGGCGTGCACGTGCGGCGTGCTGCGCGTGCCCGGCGGGATCATGACAAGGTGCAGGCGGAGCGCGTGTGCGCCGGACGACGGGCCGCTGACGCCCGGTTGCTGGTCCCCGACACTCCGCCTGCCGTCTTCCCCGCGGCTCCGGATGATCACGCATTCTTCAAGAACGCGGGCATCCGTAACACGGGCATCCGGGACCCGGGAGCGTTGAGCGCACAGGTCGGGGCGGGCAGGCTCCGTGCCGCGAGGCCGGTTCAGCCACCCGTCGACCATGTTAACTCTCAGCATTTATGCGTGTCCCATCCGTGATGCCTACTCTGTCAAGATTATGGCGCTACGTATAGGTATGGATACCCTCGGTAAGGGCATAGGGATATAGCGAATGAGTAAGTAATACCTATCCAAACTGCTACATTCGTCCCATTAGTGCAGTTCATCGCGATTACTCGAGGCATGCGGCCGTTCTGAGTGACTGAAATCTCATTCCTGCGAACCGCGGCCGCGACGCCTATCGTTACTCTCCGCGACCATTGTGCCGTGACCTTGAGCACAGCGGATTCTCAGAGCGTGTCCGCAACATCTCCGAGGCAGGCCTGCGGAAGCCTATGAATCGGACGGTGAACCATACGCCGCCGCGCCCCGTTCCCTATACAGGATGCAAGGGCGACGGGAGCTTCCCCAACCGCATCAGCGGCCACCCATGCGAATAGGAGCAATCGTGACACACGAACCACAGACGGACTCGCTGGCCACACGACGGGGCGTGCTGGCTGGCGTCGGCCTGGTGGGTCTCGCGAGCGCGATCACCGCCTGCGGCGCGGGCGCCTCAAGCAGCAGCACGGCCGGCGGCGCGGCGACCACCCAGGCCGCCACCGGGACCACCCCCGCGGCCCCGGCGAGCAGCGCCGCCGGCGGTGCCAGCAGTTCGGCGGCGGGCAACGCGCTGACCGCCACCAGCAAGATCCCCGTTGGCAGCGGGATGATCTTCCCCGAGCCGCAGGTGGTCGTCACTCAGCCCTCGGCCGGCGAGTTCAAGGCGTTCAGCGCGGTCTGCACCCACATGGGGTGCATCGTCAACCAGATCAGCAACGGGACGATCGACTGCCCGTGCCACGGCAGCCAGTACAGCATCGCGACCGGCGACGTGGTGGCCGGGCCGGCGCCGCGGCCGCTGCCCGCCAAGCAGATCAAGGTCACAGGTGACAGCATCTTCCTTCAATAAGAGCGCCCTGCCGGGTAACCCAGCGCCGGGAAATCCCGTGATTGGAAACGCGGGCTTCACGGCCCGCGTGCGGCATGCCGAGCCGGTCATGGGAACGGTGGTCTCGTTCGACGTCCCGGTCACCGCGCGCCATGACGGGTCGCTCGACGACGCCGTCAGGTGGCTGCACTGGGTCGACCGCGTCTTCTCGCCCTTTCGCCCGGACAGCGACGTATCGCAGCTCGCGGACGGCGCCGTGACCGTGGACGGGTGCGCGCCGGAGATGGCCGAGGTCATCGAGGCGTGCGCGTTCGTCCGCGAGCTGTCCGGCGGCTACTTCACGGCGTCGCCGTGGAGCCGGTTCGACCCGTCCGGCTACGTGAAGGGCTGGGCCGTCGAGCGCGCCGCGCACATCCTGTCCGCCGCCGGCTCCGCGAGCCACCTCGTCAACGGCGGGGGAGACGTGCAGTGCGTTGGTGGCCGCCCGGGCGCGGCCACCAGTCCCGGTGCCGGCCCAGGAGTCGGTGCCGCCGTGGCGGGTGGGCATCGCCGACCCGCTGCGGCGCGGCCGCCTGGCCCTGGTCGTGGAGGCCAGGGACTGCGGCGTCGCCACGTCGGGGACCGCCGAGCGCGGCGCGCACATCGTGAACCCACGAACCGGGGACGCCGCCGCGGGCCTGGCCAGCGTCACGATGGTGGGCCCTAGCCTGGCGCTGGCCGACGCCTGTGCCACTGCCGCCTTCGCGATGGGCCCGGGCCTCGCCCGTGACTGGACGGAGTCGCTGGACGGCTACGAGGCGTACGCGATGACCGCGGCCGGCGACACCTGGCAGACCAGCGGCTTCGCCGCGCACATCGCCAGGGACTGAGCCATGGTCCCTCAGGCCAGGCCGGTGTCCGCGAGGTCGGCGTCCGTCAGGCCGGGGGAGGGCCGGTCGCGGCGCAGAACGGTCAGCAGCTCGTCGTAAGGGCCAATGAGGTACGCCTCGTCGGCCTGGTGGAAGCGCGTCGTGCGGCGCGGCGGGTGCTCGAGCACCGATCGGTCCGCCGCGCGCCGCAGCGCCAGCACGCGCGTGCGCGCGGCCAGCTCGTGCATCTGCAACCCTTCGAGACCGCCGCCCGGGGTGACCGTCAGCCGGGCGACGAGCAGCAGCTCGTCGCCCGCGTAGAACGTCGAGAGGACGTCGAGGCCGAGGGCCGCGCCGACGAACCACGGGGCGGCGAGCGCGGCGGTGGACCGGACGCTCCTGAACCCGAACGTCTCCTTAACCGAGTGCGCGAGCTGCGGGTCGAAGATCCGCAGTGCTACCGGCGTCGCCGACCAGCGCGGCCCGAGCTGGTCCCGCACCGCCAGGCCGGTCTCCAGGTTGGCCAGGTCGTCGCTGGTCAGCACGGCTACCGCGGAGGCGGCCGCGAGCCGGGCCGACGCGAGGACCTCCGGCAGGGTCGCGTCGGCGATCATGAAGTGGACGCCGAGGGCACGGAGCTGGCCGAGGTGCCGGTTGTGCTCGTTCTTCTCGATTACCACGACGTCCCGCCCGGCGTCATGGAGCTGCCGTGCGACCCGCAGGCCAACCGTGCCGAGGCCGATAACCAGGACGTGACCGCGCAGGGCGGTGATCTTCTGCAGCCCGAGCGACTCCTCGATGCGACGGCTGACCAGCATGTTCGTGACAAGGGCGAAGAACACGGCGACGAACAGCGCGCCGGCCATCATCAGCACGACCGCGAACACCACCAGCCAGGCCGGCTCGCCCCGGAACGAGTAATCGCCGTACCCTACGGTCGTCACGGTCTCGACGGTGAAGTACGCCGCGTCGAGCAGCGAGATCCGGTGCCCGGGGCCGGCGTAGCGGTAGGTGAAGCGCAGCACGAGCGTCGCGGTCACCAGCACCGTGAGCAGCGCGCCGAGGGCAATGGCGATCCCCCGGTCGGTCGCGCGCGCCAGCGACACGGCGAGGTCGCGCAGTGCCCGCAGGGCGCGCTCCGCGAAGCCGGGCCCGGCACCCGGATCGTCGGGCTGGTCGCCGCCGAGGACGCCGAGGACGCCCAGCGACCCCGGTGCCGCGCTGGGAGAGGCAGTCGCCGTGAGACGGCGGATCCGCTCGGGGTGATCGATGACGTCGGCCGCGGCGAGTTCGTCCGGGGTGCCAATGAGCGTTACCTCGTCGCCCGCGCTGACCTCGGTGTCCCGGCCTGGACAGACCAGCACGTCGCCGGCCGGGGGCACCACCGCGACCGGGGCGAGCGCGCCGTACAGCTCACGCAGGGTCGCCGTCGAGGGCGCGGTGGTGCGGGCGGCAAGGAACCGCATCCCGGACAGGGACATCTCTTGCACGCCCTCGCCCAGGCAGACTTCCACCACCGACGGCGCGGACAGGCCAGCCACGTCGAGCACCGCCACGCCCGCCTCCTTGACCGCGCGGCCCACCGCCGGGTTAGTGAGCTGCGCGACCACCCGCACCTCCGCCCGCAAGCGCCGGGTGAGCAGCGCGGTCTCAAGCGCGGACAGGTCGTCGTCCTGGGCGCAGATGACCGCGATCGCCTCGGAGAGCCCCGCGGACTTCAGCGTCTCCTCGGCGCGCGCGGGACCGGTGATCAGCGTCACGCCCCAGGCGTCAAGCATCCGGGCGAGCGCCGGCGCGGGGTTGTCGTCGACTACCACGGCGGGCACGCCGGACAGCGCGAGCTGCTCCACGATCCGCAGGCCCAGGCCGGGCAGCCCGCAGACGATCACGTGCCCCTTCCGGCCCACCCGCACTCCCCCCACGAGGCCAAGCATGCCCAGACCTGGTTGCCGGCATATTACGTCAGGGAGGCCAGGCGCCAAACGCCGTCCCCCGTCCGCATCACGGTGCGCGTCGGCGAGCCGTCACGCACCCGTTCGGGCGATCATCGCCGGGCGGACGCTGGCGCGGAAGCCTAGCCCTGGGCCTTGCCCTCAATCCGCTCCGCCTGGGCCAGCCGGGCGGAGCGGTCGCGCAGCGACGGCGCGTGCCCGGCGAAGGCGCGCTGCGCTGTTGCCGCGCGCTGGTACAGGTGGCGAGCGGCGTTGGGCGCCCGGCGCATGAGCTTGTCGCCGTAGTCCTCGTAGACGGCCGCGTCGAGCGAGACGCCCGGGTCGTCATCGACCGGCACGCTGGGGAAGGGACCGAACAGCTGGATCAGCTGGGTCGCCTCCGGCGAACGGCCCGCGTGCAGCCACCGCTGGACGTCCGCGGCCGCCCGCCCGGGGTCATCGTCGTCGAAGCGCCAGCCGTGCGATTGGCAGGCGTTCCTGACCTCCGCGTCCGAGAACCCCTCAAGCGGAAGGATGCCGCCGGTGCCCAGGATGGTCAGCCGGGGCGGCCGGACGAGGCCGTGCTGGTCGTTGAACCGGGGGAGGATGCGCAGCGTCTCGCCGGCGGTGCGGGAGAAGGTGTGCGAGGCCTTCTTCGTCCGGTGGACGATGGCGTCGTGGCTCACCTCGAGCTCGTTCCGGCGCGAGAACTGAACGATGAGGGCGGCGACGGTCAAGACGAGGAAGATCCCGAAGAGAACGCCGGCCTCGGCCTTCCCGCTTGCGGAGTGCTCGGCGGTCACCGAGACGGCAAGGCATACCAGCCAGAGGAGAGCGATGGCCGCGAGCGGGATCGCCATTCCCCTGATATTGGCCCGGAAAACGACGGCCCCGGGTAGCCGGCCAGTACCATGCTCCTGCATGGAGCAAGCCTAGACCTATCTTTACCTTTAGTTCGATATGTCCTTTGTATCGAGGAGCAACTAAGAAACGCGTGTTAGCGGAGTTACTCCCCGACCACGCCGTCGATCGCCTCCCGCAGCAGGTCGGCGTGCCCGGCGTGCCGCGCGGTCTCCTCGATCAGGTGCAGCATGACCCAGCGGAGCGTGAACGGCTTGCCGTTTCTGAGCGTCCTGACCGAGGCGTCGTTCAGGCTGCCCGCCCCGGCGAACACCTCCCGGGATCGGTTGCACGCGTCCCGGTACCGGCGGCGCAGCCAGTCGGGCTCTTTTTCCAGCGCGGTGCGGAACTCATAGTCGGGATCGGCCGTCCAGTCGATGCCCGCGAAGTCCGCACGCGACGGGAGGCCGAGGAAGTCGACCTCGAACCAGTCCTCCTCGACGAGCGCCAGGTGGTACAGGATGCCGGCCAGCGTCAGGTCGGAGGACGGGATCTTCTGGGCCAGCTGCTCCTTGGTCAGCCCATCGGTCTTCAGCAGGATCGTCTCCCGCTGGTAGTCGAGATACTGCCCGAGCGAGTCCCGCTCGCTGGTCGTGGTGGCGTCAGGGTCCTGCCGCACCGGCGTCTCCTCTCTGCGACACATCCAGAAATCAGCGCTCCGAACGGTACTGCCGACTCTAGCCAGGGAGGGAGACATTCCCCCCGCCGTTTACAGCAAGGTCGGCTGGCCGGCGTCGTAGACGAGCAGGCCGTCGGCGCGCAGGCGCAGGCCGGGGGAGAGGCGGTGCGGCTCGGTGCGGCCGTCGTGCATCAGGTGGCGGACGTCGGTGCCGCGGGCCGCGGCGGCGAAGTCGGCGACCAGGCGGCGGTGACAGCGCCACCACAGGGACTCCGAGCACATGACGGCCACCTGCCTCGACTCCGCCTCGGCGAGCACGGCATCGATCGCCTCGCGGAAGTCCGCCGACCGCATGTGCTCGGCGTAGCCGCGGAACATGTCCTCGCGCCAGGCCACGTCGGGATTGCCCGCGCTCGGCCTGCGGAAGCCGCCCATGCGCTTCTCCCAGCGGTACGCGATGCCCGCCCCGGGCAGCCACTCCTCCATGGCCGCCCGGGCGAACTGGGGGTTGCGCCGGCTGCCCGGCGCGGTGCGGATGTCCACGAGCGAGACGACACAAGCGCCCGCGAGCGTCGCGACCGTCCGTTCCGCGGACTCGGTGCCATGCCCGTAGGTAAGGAGCATGACCCGACACTACGGCCAGCCAACGGGGTCGGAGCCTCGGCCGCCTCCTCCCGGTGGCAGTATGGACGGATGCCGGACGAGACGCGGGTTGGACTCGGGCAGGTGCAGCAGACGCTGTTCTTCCCGTTGATGGCGCGGGCGCGGGAGACCGAGAGCAAGCGGCCGCTGCTGAGCGATCCCAAGGCCGTGGAGCTGGCGCGCACAATCGACTTCGACCTGGCCACCTTTCAGACACCGATGCGGTTCATGGTGGTGATCAGGACGATGATCCTCGACTGGTGGGTCCGCCAGTTCCTTGCCGATCACCCGCAAGGGACGGTCGTCGAACTCGGCACCGGGATGAACACCCGGTTCGAACGGACCGACAACGGGTCGGTGCACTGGATCGACCTGGACCTGCCCGACACGATCGAGCTTCGCCGGCGGTACTTCGCCGACACCGACCGGCGGCGCATGATCGCCGCGTCGCTGCTCGACGAGGACTGGCTGCCGGAGGTCCAGCGGCTGCCGGGGCCGTACTTCTTCGTGTCCGACGGCGTCCTCGTCTACCTGCGCGAGGACGAGGTCACCGGCGCGCTCGCCAGGATCGCCGCGAGGTTCCCGGCCAGCAGCCTGGCGTTCGACACCTACCCGCGGGCCACGTTCAAGTACGAGCACCGGATGGCCGCCAAGCGGGGCATCGCGCTCTGGCAGTGGCCCTGCGATGACCCGCGCGCGCTTGAGCGGCTCGGGCTGCGCCTGGTCGAAACGGCGAGGGTTACCCGCCCGCCCGCAGGCCTGCTCGCGAGCCTGCCCGCCCGGTACCGCTACCTGCTGCCGCTCGCCGACCCGGTCCTCGGGCGGGGCGTCATGGTCAGCCTGTTCCGCGCGGCACCCGGGCACACGGGGTGACGCCGCCCCGGCCACCGGATGTCAGCTGGTGTAGACGCCGGTCGGCTTGTCGTGGTACCCCTTCGCGCCGATGGCCCGCGCGAGCGGGCTGCGCGGGTCGTCACCGGACTTGAGCGCGTCGAGCACGGAACGGAAGTCGTACCGTGGGACCCAGCCAAGCTCGGCGCGGGCGCGGTCGTTGACGTACACGCGCTCGATGGACGGGAACATCCGCCAGCCCCGCCGGGCGTACTCCGCCTCGTAGTCAGGAAACAGCCGCCGTACCACCGCGGGCGCGTCACCGCGCAAGCCCGCCAGGTCAGCCGGGGTGAACGGCGTCGTCGCACTGACGATGTACTTCCCGAACCCGATCGCCGCGGCGCGCTCCATCGCCAGCAGGTGCGCGGCCGCCACGTCGGCCACGTCCACCCGCCGGTACAGGAACTCGTTGGCCTTCACGTTCGGGTCGGCGAAGGCCGAGCGCACGTCGTCGCGGTCGTCGCCCTCGGGGAAGAAGCGCGAGGTCCGCAGTACGATGACCGGCAGGCCCCGCTCGGCGTGGGCCAGCTCGCACAGGTCCTCGGCGGCCGTCTTGGTCACGCCGTAGATGTTCCGCGGGCGCGGCACGACGTCTTCGGTGATCCACGCGGCCGGCGCACCGGGCGCCGGGGTGAGCGCGCGCCCGAACGCGCTCGTGCTGCTCGTGAACACGAAGCCGCGCACGCCCGCGTCGGCGGCCTCCTCGAGCAGTATCACCGTCCCGGTCACGTTGGTGTCCACGAACGCCTGCTTGCCGTGCGAGCCGACATGCGGCTTGTGCAGCGTTGCCGTGTGCAAGACCGCGTCGGCGCCCGCCACGCAGCGGCGCACGGCATCCCGGTCCGTGATCGAGCCGGCCACCGTCGTATACGGGGACGCCTTGACATCGATCCCGATGACATCGTGCCCGCCGTCCCGCAGGACCCGGACAAGTGCCTCGCCCAGATGCCCCGCGCTGCCCGTCACCACCACCCGCACAGCGGCTACGTTAGCGGACGCCCGGGACCGGAGCCGAACGAATTTCCCGCATCCCCGTTTCCGCCAGACGACCTGCCCATCGTCAACAAGACGTGGTTGAAGGGAATCTTTGACAGGTACGCCTACCCCATTGCTGAGGTGGCAGGGGGACCGGAAAGGCTCGCCGGCGCCAGCGGGGCGGGGGAAGCGTTCGGTTACATGAAGTTGCGGGTGTGCAGGGCGGAGAGCTCGGCGGCCTCGTCGTCGGGGAACCCGATGTACGCCAGTCGCCTGCGGCGGCCCTCGTCCATGCGGTCCTGCAGGTCGCGAACCCGCTGCCAGCCCCGCCTGATCGCCTCCGGTGACCACGAGCCCGCGGCGAGGATGACCAGGGAGTCGAAAACCTCCGCGTTCAGGCCCGCGGTGTCGAGCAGCGTGGCGTGACGCCGCTCCACCGACTCGCGGAGCGTGCCGAGGTAGGACTTGTCGGATGTCGCCAGGTGCGCCGTGTGCGCCACCCCGAACGCCACGTGCCGCGCCTCGTCCCGTACCGCGAGCCTGGTCACGTCGGCCGTAACCTGGTCGGGGGCGTGGTCGTGGATGAACCGGAGCAGGTCGAGGAAGGTGCCCTCGCCGAGCACCGACAGCAGGAACGACGCCGTCGTGAAGTCGGGCTCGGCCAGCAGCGTCTGCAGCGAGGCCCGGCCGCCGGCCGACGAGGTGCCGAGCGGGCCGCCGGACAGGAGGGCACGGCGGGTGAACACCTCCATGTGCCTTGCCTCGTCGGCGGCCTGCGTCGCTAGCAGCTGCATGACCTCGCGGTAGTGCGGATGAAGCTGAGAGAGCAGCCGGGCCGGGATGATGAGCGCCGCCTGCTCGTTCTCCACCAGGTAGGTCATGATCTGCACGACGGCGCGCTCGATCTCTTCTGGGACCGCGCCAAGCGGTGCCGCCCAGTCCACCGCGGTCGCCGGGTCCCACTGGCTGGCGGCCGCGGCCGCGTACAGCCGCGGTGCGATGTCGGCCCAGACGTGCTCACGCTGTGACCACTGGGCGCCGATCGGCGGCCCGCCCGCCTCGACGAGCGCACCGCGGGCCGCCAGGCCCCAGGTCTGGTCGGCGCGCGCCTCGGGCGGGCCGGCGGCCTCGCCCGCGCGCGCCGCGCTTAGCCAGCGGCGGTCACCGGCGCTTCCCTTCACGACGACCAGCGCCGCCGGCGCGGGTTCCGCCGGAGGGCCGGCCGTCGAAGGCCCGGAGTCGTCGCCGTCCGCGAGGCGGTGGCCGTGCGCGCGGCACCAGGCGGCGAGGTGGACGCGCAGCGCCGGGTGCCTGCCGGTTACGGTCAGCCGCTCGCCCGGGGCGTGTCGGGCCAGCGCGCGGGCGACAAGCAGGTGCCCGCCCTCGTCGAGCCCGAGGTCGGCCAGATCGGTCAGCTCAGTGGCGGGCATGGCGATCAGGGGCGGTAGCCCGCCTCCGTGATCTCGCCGTTCGCGTCGTAGAACCCGGCCTCGTCGACCGCGCGCTCCAGCTGCTCGTAACCGGACAGCCGGGGCGGGCGCCACTCCTTCAGCCCCTCCAGGTCAAGCAGCGGGCGGAGGTCCGCGTCGGCGTAGTCCATGCCGCGCAGCAGCCCGCCGAATCGTGAAATATCCGGATTGCCGGAAACGGCGGTCATCGTGCAGTGGTCGTACGCCGGAGTTTGCGCGAGCACGCGGACCGACCCGGGGGGAAGCACCCCCTCGCGGCCGAACAGCAGCAGGTTCGAGTCGATCATGCACGCGGCGTCGACCCGGTCGGCGGGATCGGCCGCGAAGAGCGCGCGGGCCGCGGCCCGCTCGCCGCCGACATGGTCGCCGTGCAGCCCGACGCCGATGTCGAAGCGCCGTACGGCGACGTCGGCGCCTGGCACGAGGCCGGCCGAGCGCAGCAGCGACAGCGGCAGCAGCGTGGCCTGCGGCGAGTCCACCGCGCCCGTCGCCACGATCCGCCCTGCCGAGATCGGCGACCGACGTGATGGGCGAGTCGGCGCGCACTACGATCACCGAGCGCAGGTCGCAGTCGGTGTCCCGCATGGTGACCGGGGTCAGCGTGACGCCGCGGGCCGCGGCGAGCCGCCGGGCGCGTACCCAGGCGAGCGGTGAGTTCCACGCGACGTCGATACGCCCGTCGACCAGGTCGCGAACCTGGCGCTCGTAGTTGGAGTACAGGACGTAGTCGAAGTCAAGGCCAGTGGAACGCAGCCACCCGCGGAACCCGTCCCAGATCGTGACGACCTTCGGGTCATAGGCAACCGCCCCGAGCAGGACCGGCATCAGACCTCCCCGAGCAGCGGCAGCCCGAGCAGGGCCCGGCCGACGAAGTCGTGCAGGTGCTCGGTGGTCGGCGACATTACCCGGGCCGCGCGTGAGTCGCGGAACAGGCGCTCGACCGGTGACTCCTTGCGGAACGCGGACCCGCCGCCCGCCCGCAGCGCCAGGTCGGCGGCGTCGGCGGCGGCCTCGCCCGCGGCGGCCTTCACTTCGAGGACAAGCAGGAGCGCGTCGTCGCGCCCCGCTTCTACGGCATCGAGCGCCGCGGTGACCAGCGCCCAGGTGCGGTCGGCCTCGATTCGCAGCCGGGCGAGCTGGGCGCGCGGCTGCGCCTGCTGCGCCAGGGACTGGCCCAGGTGCGCGTAATGCGTGCGCTTGAGGTGGGCCGCGGTCTCCCCGGCGAGCCGCTGCATGAGGCCCGCGCTCATCGCCGCCGAGCAGATGAGGAAGTACGGCAGCACCGCGGCCATCGCCAGGTCGAGCCCGCCGCCGTCGGTGCCGAGCATGTCGGAGAGCGGGACGCGCACGCCGTCGGCGGTCATCGGGGCCGAGGAGTTGCCGCGCAGACCGAGCCCGTCGAACGGCCCCGCTACGGACAGGCCGCTGGCCGGGGCCGGGACGTACCAGAGGGTCATCGGCCCGTCCGCGGAAACGGGCGTGCTTGACCAGACGTAGCTGTTAGCGTGCCCCGCCGACGTGACCCAGCTCTTGCTGGCGTCCAGGCGGACGCTAACCCCGTCGTCTTCGGCTACCGCGGTGGACTGCGGCGCCCAGAAGTGGCCGCGCGAGCCGGTCTCGGAGAGCGCCAGCGTCGACAGGTGCGTACCCTCGGCGATCGCGCGCAGCGTTTCCTTGTCCTCGCGCGTGAGCAGCGCGGCGACCGCGCTGTAGTGCATGGTCACGATCATCGCGGTGGACGCGCAGGCCGAGCCGAGCTCGCGGACCACGTCCGCCGCCTCGCGCAGTCCCGCGCCGCCGCCGCCGTATTCGCGGGGAATGGTCAGGCCGAGAATTCCTGCCGCCCCGAGCGCCTCGACCTGCGCAACGGGAAACTTGCCTGACGCGTCGACTTCCGCCGCCCCCGGCGCCACGACCTCGTCGATGACCTGCAGGAGCACGTCACGGTAGGACTCCTGAGATGGCATTGCCGCCTGCCTCTCCTGGATCCGTCAGCAAGCGGATCCGCTCGAGCCCAGCCAGACCGACCAGGCTCCTCTTATCTTGTGCCGCGGCCCGGGCCGTCCGCTAGGGCCGCGGCACAAGATAAGTACCACGGTGGTCGTTGCGAGCCCCGGACCAGGGCGGCTGCCCGCTTAGCCCACCGCGTCGGCTCGGATGTGCTCGAAGATCAGCGACGTCTCGGTGTAGGAGACGTCGCCGTTGGAGGACAGCGTCTCGACGAAGTCCCGCAGCGCCGCCGTGGACGCGGCCGCGACGTGCAGCAGGAAGTCGTCCTTGCCCGCCAGGAAGAACACGTTCAGCACCTCGGGCAGCCCCGCCACATCGGCGACGAACCCGCGGATCCGGCCGCGGGCGTGCGACTGCAACCGGACGGCGATCATGGCCTGCAACGGCCGCCCGAGCGCCGCGGGGTCCACGTCGGCGTGGTAGCCGCGGATCACGCCGCGCTCGCGCAGCGCCCTGACCCGGCCAAGGCAGGTCGACGGCGCGATGCCGACCCGTTCGGCGAGCGCGTTGTTCGCGATCCTGGCGTCCCTGGCCATCTCGTACACGATGTGCCGGTCGATGTCGTCCAGGTCGCCCGCGCCGCCCTGGCCCGTTGGCCCCGCTGCCAGGTCAGGCCGAACACGATTCGGCTGACCGCCCGAAGTGACCGATTCCGATGAAGTTCCCGCCATCATGGCTGCATTGTACAGAATCTTATTCACGAATCTAGCGAGTTTTCCGATGAAAATGCATTATGTAGTTAGTGAGACGGGGTCGCTCGGGTACAACGCCGTACCCGGAGAGCGTCCGCCGCCAGCTAAGAGAGGGCAGATACGCCATGAAGGTCGGCATTCCCCGCGAGGTCAAGAACCACGAGTACCGCGTCGCCATCACCCCGGCGGGCGTGCGTGAGCTGGCGAGCCACGGCCACGACGTCTACCTGGAGAAGGACGCGGGCGCCGGTTCCCAGCTCGCCGACGACGCCTACACCGCCGCCGGTGCCACGATAATCCCGGACGCGGACGAAGTGTGGGGCATCGCCGACATGGTGCTCAAGGTCAAGGAGCCGATCGCGGAGGAGTATCACCGCATGCGCCCGGGCCTGACGCTCTTCACCTACCTGCACCTGGCCGCGGACCGGGCCTGCACCGACGCCCTGCTGGACAACAAGGTCACCGGCATCGCCTATGAGACGGTGCAGCTGACGGACGGCAGCCTGCCGCTGCTGGCCCCGATGTCCGAGGTCGCGGGCCGACTGGCCCCGCAGGTCGGCGCGTACCACCTGATGCGCCCGGGCGGCGGCTACGGCGCGCTGCTCGGCGGCGTCCCCGGCACGCGCGCGAGCTCGGTCGTCGTCATCGGCGGCGGCGTTTCCGGGCAGAATGCGGCGCAGATCGCCGTCGGCATGGGCGCGCACGTCACCGTGCTCGACCGGAACATCGCCAGGCTCCGCCAGATCGACGCCATCTACCAGGGCCGCATCCAGACCATCGCGTCCAACGCCTACGAGGTCGAGAAGGCCGTCCTTGGGGCCGACCTGGTCATCGGCGCGGTCCTCGTCACCGGGGCCAAGGCACCCAAGCTGGTCTCCAACGACCTGGTCAGGCGCATGAAGCCGGGCTCCGTGCTCGTCGACATCGCCATCGACCAGGGCGGCTGCTTCGAGGACAGCCACCCCACCACGCACGCCGACCCGACGTTCCGCGTGCACAACAGCGTCTTCTACTGCGTGGCGAACATGCCCGGGCGCCGTCCCGAACACCTCCACCTACGCGCTGACCAACGCCACCCTGCCCTACGCCGTCGAACTCGCCGACAAGGGCTGGCGCGCCGCGCTTACGGCGGACGCGGCCCTCGCGCTCGGCCTCAACACCCACGACGGGCAGCTGACCAACGAGCCGGTCGCCACCGCGCACGGCTATGAGGCCGTGACCGTCGAGTCAGCCCTGTCCTGACGCCCCGAGTCCTCCCGTCACCCCGCAACCCGGGCCGTGACGGGACACGCGGACCGGAGGGATGCACCACCCCTGCACCCCTCCGGTCCGCTGTCAGCTTGTGGAATCCTGGCGGGGTACGGCGGCTAAGAGAAATCGCCGGGTGGCGGAAGGCCATCCCACTCCGCTGCCCTTCCAGTCCACCCGGCGTCCCGCTCCGCCAGCCGGCCGGATGACCGGGCCGGGGGCGCCCGCCCTATATACGGGGCAGAGCGCCCAACGGATTGGTCCCCGGCTGCCCCGGCTACCCTGGCCGGCATGACGGGCATCCAACCGGAACTGTGGACCGACCGCGCCGCCGCGGCCGTCACGTTCTACGAGTCGGCCTTCGGCGCGAGGGTCCTCCATCGGGTCGGGGCGGGCGATGACATCGTCGCGCAGCTGGCGATCGGCGACGCGGCCTTCTGGGTTTCCTCCGGCGGGGCGGAAGGACCGCGGTTCAGCCCCCGGGCGATCGGCGGCACCACCGGGAGGACCTTGCTGCTCGTCGATGACCCGGACGCGCTGTTCGCGCGGGCGGTCAAGGCGGGTGCCAGCCCGGCCGCCGAGATGGCTAACGAGCACGGCTGGCGCCTGGGCCGGATCCTCGACCCTTTCGGTCACGAATGGGAAATCGGCAGGCCCCTTGGCCCCTGGCCGCCGGCCGGGCCGGTCGTTGAGCTGGAGTAAATATTCGAATTATTGGATATTGAGTAGACGTATGGCGGGTTGTCCGCCGTGGCCCGGCAGGCCATACTGTACGTAGTGGGCAAGGTGAGGGGATACAGCCCGGGCCGTCGGTGACGCGCTCATCGCTCCCGGTGTTCTGTCGTCTGACGTAGCCCGTTGCGTGCAGCGGAGGGTGTATCGGTGCAGCGTCATCGCCCCGTGGCGGTCGTGGCCGCGGACCAGGGCGTGACTTGCCAGCCTGCGGACCCGGCGGGCGGCGGGCGCCCTCGATGAGCACGCTCTCTGGCCTCAACAAGTGGGTCGGCAGGCGGATACACGCCGGCGATGGCGGCATGGCGCAGTACGAGAACCGGGTCTACGAGGCGCGGCTGGATGAGCGGCGGCGCATCGCGCGAGAACTGCACGACCGGCTGGGCGAGGTGCTCACGGTCGGCCTGCGCCAGCTCGACCTGGACGAGATCATGGGGCCGGAGATTCCGGAGGGCCAGTCCGTGATCGCCAGGGAAGTGCTAGTCGAGGCGATGCGGCGGCTCCGGCTCGTGACCTCCGGGCTGCGGGACGAGCCCGTGACGAGCTTTGAGAAGGCGCTCGCGGACTTCCTGAACCGCGTCTGCGCCGATGCGGACGTCCACCTGGTTGTCCTCGGGGACGAGACCTGGGCGCCGGCCGAGGTCATCGACGAGGCGTTCCTCATCGTGCGGGAAGCGCTTCGCAACGCCCTGACCCACGGCGCGCCGCAGTCGGTGGTCGTCGGAGTCGAAGTCACCCGCCGCGAGCTGCGCGCGTGGGTGGACGACGACGGCAGGGGGTTCGCGTGTGGCGACGAAGCGGAATCACCCGCCGCCGGCACCGGCCTCGCCACGATGCGTGAGCGGGCCAGGCTGCTCGGCGGGACGCTGGCGATTGTCAGCAAGCCCGGCCGCGGTACCAGCGTCGAGCTGAATGTGCCGCTATCGGGGCACCGCCACAAATAGCGCCTGCCCTCCGCGATTTCAGCGGAAGAGTTCTCCACGGGTTCGATCGCCGTTCACGGACGAATAGCCAGGATATAGGTGATAATGCGGGCCGCGCGCGGTCTTCCGGCTGTTTCAGCAGTCCTGAAAGTGACGCCTGTGAATCTGGTGACTGCCTCGTGGCAGACCTAACTCATCCAAAGCTCGTCGTCGCCGTCGTCGCCGCGATTATCGCGGTCGCGGCACTATGGATTTCTGTCGTCGTCTCCCGATGGCGGAGAATCACCTGGCGCGACCAGATGGACGCCACGCTCGGTGCGACGCCCAAGGAAGCGCGGGACAGCGCGCACTGGGCGGTCTGGAAGGTGCTCACCCGTCACGAGGAGGTCGCGCAACCCTCGATGGTACTGCTGCGGGTCAGGAACTCAGGGTTCGGGAGCATTCGCCGGGCCGATGTGCGGCGGCCGCTCGCGTTCACCTTCCCCGGCCGCGTGGTCAAGGAATTCACGGTCACCGACTGCCGCGGCGTCAGCAGGCAGGAGATTCAGCCCGTCGGGCGACCCGGACTCGCCGCCGGGCGTAGAGAACACGATCGCCTTGCCCCGCTTCCCGATGCGGCGCAAGGCCGGGTTCAAGCTGCTCGTCCTGCTCAGCGGGGCGGGCGGGGGCGTCGTGGTCAACGGCAGGCTCCGCCGCGGCAGCGTGCTGCACGAGTCACGGAGCCCCGGGCCGTGGACCCAGAACGTCGTGTTCGGCTCCGTCCTCCTGCTGCTGGTCGGCGTCCAGGCGGGCATCACCTTCAGCCAGGCGCCGACGCTGCCTTCCTACTGCGCGAGCGGGCGGCTCACCCTCTCGGGGTCGACGGCCTTCGCGCCGACCGCGCAGGGGATCGCCGCGGCCTACACCGCGGCCTGCCGCGGTGCCGTCATCTCGGTCAGCGCCAACGCCACGTTCAACGGGCTGAATGCCCTGGCCGCCCAGGACGGCGCGGGAAAGACCAGCGCGGCCGACCCGCAGGCGGAGCAGATGGCGATGTCAGATGGCCAGGCGCCCGGCGGCTATCCCACGCTGAAAGGCAATCCCGTCGCGGTGATCCTATTCGCCGTGGTGGTCAACAAGGACACGGGTATCTACAACCTGACCACGGCGCAATTGCGCAATATATGGCTGGGAAAGGTAACGGACTGGAAGCAACTCGGCGGCGCCAACCTGCCAATCAGGATTGTGGCCAGGACAACCGCGTCGGGCACCCGCCGCGCATTCGACGATTACATTCTCGGGGCGGCGGAACCGCCGTTTTCCTCGTATAACTGCCTCTCGAAGAACGCGGTCCCGGACTCCCCGGTGACCAGGTGCGAAGTGACCGACACGGGCACCTTGCTGCAGCGGGTGAATTCGATTCCTGGCGCGATCGGTTACGCGCAGATCTCGGATGCGTCGACCTATCCAAACGTCTCAGCGATCAAAATCAACGGCGGGGACCCCACGATAGGCGAGGTCAAGACCGGTGCCTACTCGTACTGGACGGTCGAGTACCTCTACACCGCCGGCGTCCCGGCCCAGGGAAAGCTCGCCACGGATTTCCTCGACTACATGAAGAGTGTCACCGCTAGCGACATCCTGCGCAGCTCGGACTACACCCCGTGCGTCGACCGCGGGCAGTCGCTGATGAGCACCCTGTGCGACCCGCTGTTCCCTCGGCGGCCCTGACCGCGAACGGCGGGCTAGCCGGCCCGGCCCTTGCGCGGCTTGGGCAAGGCTCCCAGTTCAGCCGCCTTGTTCACCGCGTCGATCCGGGAAACGGCGCCGAGCTTGACGAAGACGTTGCGCAGGTGCCGCTTGACGGTCGCTTCCTTCAGCGACAGCCGGGAGGCGATCTGGCCGTTGCTGAGCGCCTCCCCGACAAGGCCGAGTATCTCTCGCTCGCGGGCGGACAGGGCCGTGGCGTCTTCGCCGCGTCCCTGCCCGGCGTTGCTGAGGCTGTGCCCGGAGACCCCGAGCACGACCCGGTCAGGTTCCAGGTGCACGGTTCGGATGGCAAGGACCAGCTCCTGCCAGTGGATGCTCTTGAGCAGGTAGCCCCGGACGCCGGCGGCGAGCAGTTCCCGCACCAGCGTGGGCCCCTCGTGCATGCTCAAGATGATCACCCGGGACTCGGGCGCGGCATCCTTGAGCTCGCGCACCGTGGCGGCCGCCTCGCCGCCGGGTATCTCCACGTCCAGCAGGACGACGTCCGGGCGTTCGCGCTGGGCGGTCGCCACCGCCGCGGCGCTGTCGCCCGCCTCGCCGACCACCTCCATGTCGTCTTGCGCCTGGAGGATCCTGCGCAGCCCCTCGCGGACGAGCATGTGGTCGTCCACGATAAGGACCCTCGTGCGGTCGTCAGCGAGCACTGAGTTCTTCCTGTACCAGGCGGGATCGGCGGCATGGATGATACGCCGGCCGGCTCGTCCTGGCGCTAGCCAATGGCCGTGTGATATCGAAAGTTGTAGGCGTAACTGCGTCTTTAGGCACGCCTTGGGCGTACCTACGGGTAGTCGCCAGGGAACTTCGGTGGACACGCATTGTCACGCAATTGCGGGTGCGTTAGCGTAATGCCGAGACCGGTCATCCTGGCCTGCGTACCCGGAATATAACGGGCCGGTGGCGAAAGGATGGCATGGTTTTACCTGAAAACGCAATTCTGCCGAGCGTGATCGGTCCATGGAACGGCGGAAGTAAATGGCTAACGACGTTAAGGCTCGTGATGACCTTAAGCTTGCCACCGGGAACTTGACGAGCGGAGCGGCCCCTGGACCGGGGACGCTTTCCGGGACGTGGCTGCTCGTGGCCCCAGAACGGGAGCAGTTCCGTGACCTGTTCGCGCGGTGCACCCGGGCGATGACCGGCTGCGGCGCCCAGCTGGACATCATGCTCGTGGACTGCGCCGCGATCAACCCGGACGTGCTGGCCGGACTGCTCGAAGGCGCGCTCGCGGGAGCGCCCCTGGCGGGCGTGGTGTCGTTGCTCGCGCTCAACCAGACGCCCTTGCCGGACAGGCCCACCGTGTCGGCGGGCCGGGCGGGGACGCTCGGGCTCGATCCAGGCCATGGCCGACGCCGGGGTAACGGCACCGCTGTGGGTGCTCACCCGCGGGCCCGCGCAGACGCTGGGGCTCAGCCGGGTCATGGCCCCGGAGCAGCCGGACGGGTGGGCTGGCCTCATCGACCTCATCGACGTGCCGGCGGAATTCGATGAGCGGGCCGCCGGCCTGCTGTGCGCCGCCCTCGCGGGACACCGGCGCCCCGCGCGCCGCGACGGGCTGGCGGCGATGTGGTCAGCGGAGGCGAACCGGGAGCGTCTCCAGGCCGTGGATGAGGCTGCTCGGGCGCCAGCGCAGCGTCGCCGGGTCGGCCGCCAGCGACAGCGACGGGAACCGGTCAATGAGCGCACCGAACGCGACCTCGCCCTCAAGCCGGGCCAGGGGAGCGCCGAGGCAGTAGTGGATGCCGTGCCCGAACGACACGTGCCCGCCCGCGTCCCGCCCCACGTCAAGCCGGTCGGGGTCGCCGAACCGGTCGGAGTCGCGGTTCGCCGACGCCGTGGCGCACAGCACCCACTCGCGGGCCGGGATCGTCACCCCGCCGATCGTCTACCGGCTCGAGCGTGAACCGGTCGGTCGCGTGGTTAAGCGGGCTGACGTACCGCAGCAGTTCCTCGACCGCGCCGGGCAGCAGCGACGGGTCCGACCGCAGCCGTTCAAGCTCGGCGGGGTTGGTGAGCAGGGCCAGCGTCCCCGACGCGATCAGGTTCGTGGTGGTCTCATGGCCGGCCACCAGCAGCAGCCACAGCATCGCGATCAGCTCGCGCTCGTCGAGGGAGTCGCCGGAGTCACCCCTCTCACTGGCGCCCCGCGCTTCGATGAGCGCCGACACCATGTCGTCGGCCGGGCTGGCGCGCGCTTGGCGGCGACCAGCTTGGTGAAGTAGTGGTACATCGCCTCGCCGGCGGCGCGGAAGCTTCCCGGCTCGCCCTCGCTCGCCACGATCGCGTTGGACCACCGCCTGAACTGGGCCTGGTCCTGGGTCGGCACGCCGAGCAGCTCGCAGATCACGGTGACCGGCAGCGGGAACGCGAACGCCTCGATGAGGTCGATCGTCTCTCCGCCCCCGGTGTCCGCAAGCGCCGTGGCCCGCGCCTCGATCGCGTCGAGCAGCGACGTGGTGATCGCCGCCACGCGCGGCCGCAGCCCGGCGACCCGCCGCGCCGTGAAGGCCTTCGTGACCAGCTTCCGCAGCCGCGTGTGGTTGGGCGGGTCGGAGTTGAGCATGTGCACGGCCAGGTACCCGGTGACCTCGTCAGGCACCCAGTCGGGGGGCGTGAGCTTGCCCGCCCAGTCCTTGTGCAGCCGGGGGTCGGCGAGCGCGGCCCGCACCTCGGCGTACCGGGTGACCATCCACGCCCGTTCGCCGTGCGGCAGCACGACCGCCGTGACCGGGCCCTCCTCGCGCATCCGGCCGAAGTAGGCGAGAGGGTTCTGGAAGTAGTCCGACCCAAGCCGCCCCGTATCGGCCTGCACTGGCGGTGGAGCCGTAGATTCCGTCACAGTTGCCAGCCTATGAGAGGTAACGCGACCGGGGTCAAGCCCGTCACGCAATTCCTCTGCGTAACTGTTAACGACGTCGTCAACAGTTACCCGGAGGCGTCGGCGAGCGGCCAGGGAGCCATGGCGGCCGGGGGGCGGAGCGCGAACCCGTTCGGAATATCCTTCTTCTTCGCCCGCGGCGGCCGTGGCAACCGCGCGACGAGGGAAAAAACGTCGGCTCTCAAGCGCGCGGAGGCGAGCGGGGGAAGGCACTGCGACTAGTCTTGATGGCGTGGCCGACCCGAACCGTTACCGCCCCAAGCCCGGGGAGATCCCCGAGGAGCCCGGCGTGTACCGGTTCCGCGACGAGCGCGGCCGGGTCATCTACGTGGGGAAGGCCAAGTCGCTGCGGCAGCGGCTCAACCAGTACTTCGCCGACTACACCACGCTGCACCCGCGCACCCAGCTGATGGTCACCACGGCCGCCAGCGTCGAGTGGACGGTCGTCAACACCGAGGTCGAGGCGCTGCAGCTGGAGTACTCCTGGATCAAGGAGTTCGACCCTCGGTTCAACGTCAAGTACCGCGACGACAAGTCCTACCCCTACCTCGCGGTGACGATGGGCGATGACTACCCCCGGGTCATGGTGATGCGCGGCGCCAAGCGGAAGGGCACGCGGTACTTCGGTCCGTACTCGCACGCGTGGGCGATCAGGGAGACGGTCGACACGCTGCTGCGCGTCTTCCCCGTCCGCACCTGCTCGACCGGCGTGTTCAAGCGCGCCGGGCAGATCGGCCGCCCGTGCCTCCTCGGCTACATCGGGAAGTGCTCCGCGCCCTGCGTCAAGAAGATCAGCAAAGAGGAGCACCGGGAGCTCGCCGAGGACTTCTGCGACTTCATGTCCGGCCAGACGAGCCGGTTCATCAGGAAGCTGACCGCCGACATGAAGCAGGCCTCCGACGAGGAGGAGTACGAGCGCGCCGCCCGCCTGCGCGACGACGTCAAGGCGCTGGAGCGCGCCCTGGAGAAGCAGGCGGTGGTCCTCGGCGACGGCACCGACTGCGACGTGATCGCCCTGGCGGAAGACCAGCTTGAGGCCGCCGTCCAGATCTTCTACGTCCGCGGCGGCCGGATCAGGGGCCAGCGCGGCTGGGTACTCGAGAAGGTCGAGGAGACCACGACCGCGACGCTCGTCGAGGCCTTCCTCGGCCAGTTCTACGGCGAGGGAACGTCACCGGACAGCAACGGCATCCCCCGCGAGGTCCTCGTCCCTGAGCTCCCGCCGGACGCCGAGGCGATGACGCAGTGGCTCAGCGACCGCCGCGGCGGCCCGGTGCACCTGCGGGTGCCGCAGCGCGGTGACAAGAAGACCCTCGCCGAGACCGTCGCCCGGAACGCCAAGGAAGCACTCGCGCTGCACAAGCTGCGCCGCGCGAGCGACCTGACCACGCGGTCCAAGGCGCTGCACGAGATCCAGGACGCGCTTGAACTCGACGACGCGCCGCTGCGCATCGAGTGCTACGACGTCTCCAACCTGCAGGGCACGCACGTCGTCGCGTCGATGGTGGTCTTCGAGGACGGCCTTGCCCGCAAGAGCGAGTACCGCCGCTTCTCGATCAAGGGCTATGACGGCACCGACGACGTCTCGGCGATCCGCGAGGTGATCACCCGCCGCTTCCGCCGCTACCTGGAGGAGCGGGAGGAGTCCGGCGAGCTGGACATACTCGGCGACCCCGAGGCGCGCGAAGACGAGGATCCTGACCAAGAGCAGGAGCGAGACCAGTCGGAGCAGCTGGTCGTCGCCCCGCAGAAGAAGTTCGCATACCCGCCCAACCTGGTCGTCGTCGACGGCGGCGCGCCCCAGGTCGCGGCGGCGGCCGCCGCGCTCGCCGACCTGGGCATCGACGACGTGTCCGTTTGCGGGCTCGCCAAGCGGCTCGAAGAGGTCTGGCTGCCCGCCCAGGACTACCCGGTGATCATGTCCCGCTCGTCTGAGGGCCTTTACCTGCTCCAGCGGGTGCGGGACGAGGCGCACCGGTTCGCGATCACCTACCATCGCGCCAAGCGGGGCAAGGCCGCGACCACCTCAGCGCTCGACTCCGTTCCCGGACTCGGCCCGGCCCGGCGCGCCGCGCTGCTCAAGGCGTTCGGGTCGGTCAAGGCGGTGTCGGCGGCGACTCCGGAGGAGATCGCGTCGGCCGTACCGGGGATCGGGCCGAAGCTGGCGGAGACGGTCGTGGCGGCCCTCCGTAGCCCGGCGCAGCCCGCCACATCATCGACAAGCGGCATCCGCCGGCAAGGGACAGGCAACGGGGGGTCGGACCAATGACTGAGAACGCCGGTGAGCGCGTGCCGCCTGGCATACCCGACATCGTCATCATCACCGGGATGTCCGGGGCCGGCCGGTCCACCGCGGCCAAGTCGCTCGAGGACCTCGGCTGGTTCGTCGTGGACAACCTGCCGCCGGCGCTGCTGCCCACGATGCTCGACCTGGCCGACCGCGCGTCCCTCGCGGGCATCGCGGCCATCGTCGACGTGCGGTCGCGGGCGTTCTCCACCGACCTGAAGACCGCGATCTCCTCGCTCGGCGCGCGCGGCGTCGCACCGCACGTGCTGTTCCTCGAGGCGTCCGACCCGGTCCTGGTCCAGCGGTTCGAGAACGTGCGCCGACCGCACCCCATGCAGGGGGCGGGCACGATCATCGACGGGATCAACGCCGAGCGCGAGCTGCTGCGCGCGGTCCGCGGTGACTCCGACATCGTGCTCGACACGTCCTCGCTGAACGTGCACGAGCTGCGCTCCCGGATGCACGGCTACTTCGGCGGCGACTCGGTGACCGGGCTGCGGCTGAACATCGTCTCGTTCGGCTACAAGTACGGGCTGCCGGTGGACGCCGACCTGGTCGCCGACTGCCGCTTCCTGCCCAACCCGCACTGGGTGCCCGAGCTGCGGCCGCTGAGCGGCCTCGACGCGTCCGTGCGGGACTACGTGCTCGGCCAGCCGGCCGCGTCGGCGTTCCTCTCCGCCTACCTGGCGGTGCTCGAGGTGTCCCTCGCCGGGTTCGAGCGGGAGGGCAAGCGGTACGTGACGCTCGCGATCGGCTGCACCGGGGGCAAGCACCGGTCGGTGGCGATGGCCGAGCAGCTCGCCGCCCGGCTGGCCGGCCGGGACGTCACCGTGTCGCACCGCGACCTCGGGCGGGAGTGAATGGGGACGCCTTCGCGCCCTCTGCGTGTCGTGGCGTTCGGTGGCGGGCACGGGCTCGCCGCGTCGCTTTCCGCGCTGCGCCGGGTCACCGACGACGTGACCGCGATCGTCACCGTGGCCGACGACGGCGGGTCGTCCGGCCGCCTGCGCCAGGAGTTCGGCGCGCTGCCGCCCGGCGACCTGCGGATGGCGCTCGCGGCGCTCTGCGGTGACGACGAGTGGGGCACGACGTGGGCCAGGGTGGTGCAGCACCGGTTCGGCGGCGACGGCGACCTGTCCGGGCACTCCCTGGGCAACCTGCTCATCGCCGGGCTCTGGGACCTGCTCGGCGACCCGGTCGCGGGCCTGGACTGGGTCGGTCGGCTGCTGCGGGTGACCGGGCGGGTGCTGCCGATGGCGGCGGTGCCGATGGACATCGTCGCCTGCGTGGAAGGGCTCGACCCGGCGTTGCCCGCCGCGGTGACCACCGTGCGCGGGCAGGCGGCGGTGGCGGTCACGCCCGGGCCGGGTCAGGTCGATCTCGCTGCTGCCCGCCGACCCGCCCGCCGTGCCAGAGGCGGTCGACGCGATCCTCGAGGCGGACTGGGTGGTGTTCGGGCCGGGCTCGTGGTTCACCTCCGTGCTGCCGCACCTGCTCGTGCCGTCGCTGAGGTCCGCGCTGACGGCCACCTCGGCGCGTAAGCTCGTGGCGCTGAACCTGATGGCGCAGCCGGGGGAGACCGAGGGATTTTCGCCGCACCGGCATCTGGAAGTTCTCGCCGATCACGCGCCATCATTGTCTTTTGATGTCGTGCTCGCCGATGCCGGGGCGGTGGCCGGCGCGGAGGAGGAGCTCAGGAAGGCGGCGGCACTGCTCCGCGCGTCCCTGACGCTCGCCGACGTGGCGGCGCCGGACGGGACGCGGCACGACCCGGTACGGCTGGCCGCGGCCTTCCGTCAGGTCTTCCGTGCGGAGTGACGCGGGAACGCAGGCCCTGAGCCGCCATCGGGCACAGGCAGAAGGGCGCGAGGAAGCGCCCAGGGAAATGCAAGCCGAGGGGCGCGAGGTGCCCCTCAAGGTACAACTAATGGATCCGTCGCGCGGTGGCGGGCCCGATATGATGGCGGTTTTTGCCATCGGGCCCGACACCGCGCGACACCGGGGGGTACGGGGGGTCGTCCCCCCGGGAGACAACTGCGTTATGGGGGTGCTGTCGCGATGGCGATGACGGGCGTCGTGAAGGACGAGCTCAGCCGGGTGCCGGTGGTCAAGCCGTGCTGCCGGAAGACCGAGGTGTCCACGCTGCTGCGGTTCGCGGGCGGGCTGACGCTGACCGCCGGGCACATCGTGATCGAGGCCGAGCTCGACACCGCGGCGGTGGCGAGGCGGCTGCGGGCGTCGATCTCCGAGGTGTTCGGCCAGCCGTCCGAGCTGCTCGTCCTGGCGCCCGGCGGGCTGCGCAAGGGCAACCGGTACGTGGTCCGGGTGGCGAAGGGCGGCGACAGCCTCGCCAGGCAGACAGGCCTGATCGACAGCTTCGGCCGGCCGGTGCGCGGGCTGCCGCGGCAGGTGGTCTCCGGCGGCATCTGCGACTGCGAGGCGGCCTGGCGCGGCGCGTTCCTCGTGCACGGGTCGCTGACCGAGCCTGGCCGGTCGATGGCGCTCGAGATCACCTGCCCGGGCTCGGAGGCGGCCCTGGCCCTGGTCGGGGCGGCGCGGCGGCTGAAGATCTCCGCGAAGGCGCGCGAGGTCCGCGGCGTGGACCGGGTGGTGATCCGCGACGGCGAGGCGATCGCGGCGATGCTGACCAGGCTCGGCGCCCACGACAGCGTGCTGGCGTGGGAGGAGCGCCGGATGCGCCGCGAGGTCCGGGCGACCGCTAACCGGCTCGCGAACTTCGACGACGCCAACCTGCGCCGGTCGGCCCGGGCCGCCGTCGCGGCGGGCGCCCGGGTGGAGCGCGCGCTGGAGATCCTCGGCACCGACGCCCCCGATCACCTGGTCATGGCCGGGCGGCTGCGCGTCGCCAACCGGCAGGCGTCCCTTGAGGAGCTCGGCCAGCTCGCCGACCCGCCGCTGACCAAGGACGCGATCGCCGGCCGCATCCGCCGCCTGCTCGCCATGGCCGACCGCCGCGCCGCCGACCTGGGCATGCCGTCGACGGAGGCGTGCCTCACGGCCGACATGCTTCCGTAGCGAGCGCGGGGCGCTCTGGCACTCAGTCGCGGCCGGGCTGGGCGGGGGACGCGGCCCGAGCCAGCACGATCGCGAGCAGCGCCAGCAGGGAGACGGTCGTCAGCGCCACGCGCAGGCTCATCGCGGTCGCCAGGAAGCCGATCGTGGGCGGGCCGAGCAGGAAGCCGGCATAGCCCAGCGTCGATGCGGTCGCCACCCCGTTCGGGCCGGCGAGGATGCCGACCCGGGCCATGGCCGTGGGGAACGCGTTGGCCACGCCAAGGCCGGCCAGGGCGAAGCCGACCAAGGCAAGCGGAAGCACCGGGGAAAGCGCCGCGGCGATCATCCCGACGAAGGTGACCAGGCCGCCGTAGACCAGGACGCGGGTCTGGCCGAGGCGGGCGAGCAGCGTGCTCCCGGCGAGGCGCCCGCAGGCCTCGGCCAGCGCGAACGCGGCGTAGCCGGCGGCGGCCAGGCCAGAGGCGGCGCCAAGGTCCGTCGCGCAGGTGGAGGGCGCCCCAGTCGCTGACCGCGCCCTCGCCGTAGGTCGAGCAGAGCGCGATCACGCCGAGCAGCAGCACCGTCCGCCACACCCCGGCGCGCCCGGCGGCGCCCGGCCAGGCCCGGCGCGCCCTCGCTCGGGACCTCCCCGTCCCCGCCCGCACCGGCGGCGCCCCCGCGGCCGCCGGTGACGGGGGCCGGGCTCGCGGCCGTGCGCTGCCGCGTGCGCGACGGGCAGGGGAGTGGTCAGCACGATCCGGCCGCAGACGGCGGTCAGCGCCAGGCCGAGGAGGCAGACGAGCGAGAAGTGAGCCAGCGGGGTGAGCGCGGGAGCGGCGAGGCCGCCGAGCGCGGCGCCGGCGAGGCCGCCAAGCGACCACGCCGCGTGAAACGACGGCATGACCGGGCGGCGCAGGACGGCGACAAGATCCACGGCTAGGCTGTTCATCGCGACGTTGAGGCCGCCGTAGCCGATGCCGAAGACCGACGAGTCCCAGCCCGAGCGCCACCGCGGACCGGGCGAGCGCGGGCAGCAGCAGGGCGAGCGACAGCCAGACGGCGCCGACCACCACCAGCCGCGCGCTGCCGAACCGCCGGCAGAGTGCGCCTGTCAGGGCCATCGTCGCGATGGCGCCGGCCGACACGCCGAGCAGCGCTATTCCCAGGGTCGCCGGTGACGCGCCCACCGCCGCCTTCACGGCGGGAATGCGGACCGCCCAGCTCGCGAACACGAAGCCGTCCATGGCGAAGAACGCGGTGACAGCGACGCGGGCGCGGTCGGCGGCGTTGCGCGGCGGCGAGCGCTGCCGGTAGTTTGTATAGCAACTGCACAAAATAAGGATAGGGGCAAAACGACATGCGGACAACCGGGTGGAGCTGACTTCTGCCCCGCTTACCGGGATCGCGCTGACGCTGATCCATACCGGGCGGGCACCGACCCGGTCGGCACTGACCAGCCGGCTGGGCGTCACCAGGGCGACGATCGGCGCGGTCACCGGTGAGCTGCGCGACCTCGGCCTGATCGTGGTGGACGCCGGGCCTGCCGGTGCGGCTCAGGGCGGGGGACAGCAGGGCAGGCCCTCGCACCGCTTGCTGCCCGATCCGTCGGGCCCGGTGGCCCTCGCGGCCCAGGTGCACCCGGACGGCTTCGCCGCCGCGCTTGTCGGGCTCGGCGGGACCGTCGTCGCGCACTGCGCCGAGAACGGCCCGGTGCCTCAGGACCCGGCGGCGGCCTTCGACCCCGTCGCCGCGGCGGGCGCCGCGCTGCTGCGCGCAGTCGGGCCGACGGTGCGTCGGGGCGGCCGTCGCGGTGCCGACCGCCGTCACCCATCCCGAGGGCACGGCCGTGCGCGCCCTCTACGTCGGCTGGCCCGACGGCGCGCCGGTCCGTGACATCTTCGCCGCGGCCGTCGCCCGCCACGGCGTGCGCGACCCGCGTGGCGGGCCGGTCGGATGCGAGGCCGTCAACGACGTCAACGCGCTCGCGCTGGCTGAGCACCGGCACGGCGCCGGGCGCGACGCCACGCACCTCCTCGTGGTGTCGGCCGAGCACCGCGGCGTCGGCGGCGCGCTGGTGCAGCGAGGGGCGCTGTACACGGGCAGCGGCGGCCTCGCCATGGAGGCCGGCCACGTGAGCGTCGACCCGCAGGGCCGCCCGTGCCTGTGCGGCAACCGCGGCTGCCTCAGCGTGGAGGGTGACGTCGAGCGGTTCCTCGGCGAGGCGGGTCACCCGGCGTCGCCTGGCTCCTCCGCCCTCGATGAGGCCGTCGAACTGCTGCGCGCCGGCTACCCGGCCGATCCCGCGCGTCCGCGGGGCGGCCGACGCGATCGCGGTGCGCCTCGGCCTTGGCCTGGCGGGACTGATCAACGTGGTCAACCCTGACCGGGTGATCCTCGGCGGCATGTACCGCGAACTGCTGACGGTCGCCCCGGAGCGGCTGCGCGCGGCGGTGGCGCGCCGCAGCCCGTGGGGTCACGGCGCGGGCGTCCCGATCGAGGGCGGCGTCCTCGACGACGCCGCGCTGATCGGCGCGGCCGAGGTGGCCTGGCAGCCCGTCCTGGACAACCCCGGCGCAGCTGCGTCTCGCGTAGGTAGTATCACCGAACTACCGACCATTTGCGGCCAATGCAATTGCAGCGAGAGTGAGTGCGTCGTATCGTAACCAGGAGTCAGCAGGGGAACACCGGTAAGTGGGGGGTCGCCCACGTGGAGGAATGGTGACGGGGATGCGGACTACTGGCTGGGCCTGAGTCCTCGCGCACGCGCGAGGACCTGACGATAAAGTGCCGGCCGGGCGAGAGCCCGGCCGGCACTTTCTTTGCCGGGGCGGCGCGGCGCCGTCTCAGGCTGAGACGTCGCACCTGCCGATGCTTCGTATCGTGGCCATGGAGTAAACAGGGGGTCGCTGCGCGGAATGGGCGGGCCGCCTCCACGGGGATAGGGGACGGATTGCGTACAACAGGCTGGGCATAGCCGTCTTTCCCGGTCACGGGAGGACGCGACGTTATCGGTGTGATGTCGCCGGCCGGGCAATGCCCGGCCGGCGACGGCTATTTCCTGGCGCGGCCGCTCATTTCCGCGCAGTCGCCGGCGCGGGCCGTCGGCCCGCGCGCCCGCCGCCCCCGTTGCCGGTCCGGTCAGTGGTCCCTGACGTAGAGCTTGCTCGCGCCGTAGCCGGGGTACGCGGCGAGCAGCCGGAAGTGGGCGGAGAACCAGGACTGGAGCGCGGGCGTCCACGGGATGCGCGCCGACGCGCCGCCCGACAGCCACACGTACTGGGCCTTGCCGAAGATCGCCTCCCAGCCGGCGACGACAGTGGGCGCGTGCCCGGCGCCGCCCTGCGGTGACACGCCGCCGCTGAGCGCGAGCGTGGCCGCGAGCGAGTCGATGAGGTCGGGGCAGCCCGGGCCCGGCGCGGCGAACCGGTCCGCCGCGATCGCGAACGAGACCTGGTCGGCGACCAGGCACGACCCCGCGGGGACAAGCGCGGACACGCTCGCGGGACTCGCCGGGACGTGCGCGGGCTCCAGTTCGCGGGCCTCGATGCCCGCGATGGCCAAGATCACCACGGCGACGGCGGCGGCCAGGACGCGCCGGGCCAGCCTGGCCCGGCCGGCCGTGCCCTTGATCAGGCAGGCGAGGCTCTGCACGGCGGCGCCGACGGTGATGGCCAGCCACGGCGCGGGGAAGTCCGGGTAGTGGTAGAAGAACGCCGAGTACTCCATGATCGCAGCGGTCGCCAGCACGGCGGTGACCAGCGCGAACCATTCAAGCGGAGTCCGCTGGCGGAGCCCGCGGCAGGTAGCCGGCGGCGATCAGGGCGACGCCGGCCGCCGCGGCCGCGTACGCGGGCCAGCCCACCGCCACGATATGCGTGGATGCCTCGGCGCCCATGGCGAACAGCGAGTGCGTGGTCGTCCCCGGGGCGGCGACCTTGCCGTCGCGGCCGAGCACGTCGATCAGCCCGGTCAGGTGCGCGAGCCGCAGTGAGATCGGGGTGTACGAGCCGACCCGGCTGACCTGGTCGAGCAGCGTCTCGCGGATGAACCCCGCCGGGTCGGCGAGGGCGAACGGCCCGGCGAGGACCGCGAAGCCGCCCAGCGCGCCGCCGAGCGAGGGCGCCCGCGCGCCTGGCCCGTGACGTGCTGCGCCGGAGGCCGCGCGATGAGGCAGGCGGCGAGCAGCACGGCCGCGGGCACGGCCGCCCAGAACTTGATCGCGACGCCGCAGCCGAACGCCACGCCCGCCCAGGCGAGCCACCGCGGGCTCGCCAGGCGGCCGTCGCGGAACGCCGCGTTCGCCGCGAGCAGGCAGGCCAGGTTCATCCAGGGCTCGAGCAGCAGCGTCCGCCCGGAAAGCACGTCCGCCGGGTACACCGCGAGCAGCCCGGCGGCCACCGCGCAGGCGATCACGCCCCGGTGGCGCACGAGCCGCCCGGCGAGCGGGACGCAGGCGGTGCTCGCGAGCACGCTCAGGATGCGGGCCGCCGCCAGCCCGGTCGCCTGCGACGTCAGCGATCCGAGGAGCGCGCCGGGCAGCGCGACGACGATGATGCCGGGCGGCTGGACGAACGCGTAGTCCTTGTAGGGCAGCGCGCCGTGCAGCAGCCGCAGCGCCGCGCCGAGGTAGACGCCGTCGTCGTACTCGACGGTGCCCGAGGTCAGGAAGCCCGGCCGGGTGACCAGGAAGAGCCGCAGCGCGAGCGCGAGCACGGTAGCGGTGAGGATCGCCAGGCCGGCCGGCGACATCGAGCGCAGCCGGCTTGCCGAGCCGCCCGCGCGGCCGCGGCGTCGCCGGACGCGTCCCCTCGCGTCAGCTCCCGCCTGGTCACCGGACACCCCGTCCCTCGCGCGACGGACAGCAGGCATGGTGGACGCTCCGGGAGGCAAGGGGACAGGTCGTCTGGAGTGGCCCAATTTACCATTCGGCCGCCCCGCCCGTGCAGACCGCGCGCGCCGGCATTCGGCGTTCGGCGACGCTATCCCGGACAGGCCTGCCGCGTCGGCGAGCTGCGCCCTGGCCGGTGCGCTGACTCTCGCGGCTGGCAGCGACCGTCAGGGAGCGCCGCCGTTCGGGCTGCTGCTGCCGTGTCGCACCGAGCAGCGGCCGTGCGCGGCGAGCCGCCGGCGGACAGCGGGGCCGGGCCGGGCCCGCTCAGGCCCCGGTGATCGGCAGTACCTCGATGGTGCTGCCCGCCGCAGAACGCGCCCTGGCCGGCGGGATCGGCCACCAGGCGTCGGCCCGGGCGAGCTGGCTGATCGAGCCCGCGCCGCGCCTGGCCGGGCGTGGCGGCGGGGACCCCGCCCGCGTCGGCCGGCGCCAGCGTCACCAGCACCCAGTCCTCGACGTCGGCGGGGGAGGACCAGTCGCGGTCGAGCCGCGCGCGGACCGCTCGACCGGCCTGGGGCCTGCCCGGTGAGCGCCGCGAGCACGGGCACCGCGAACAGCTCGAAGATGACCGCCGTCGCCAGGGGGTAGCCGGGCAGTCCGATCACCGGCGCGATCCCTGCCCGTGACCGGCCCTGGCCGGTGGCCGTGGCTCTCGGCCGCTTCGCGTGGCCGAGCAGCGCGGGATGACCGGGCCGGACCGCGACGCCGGCCACGGCGACGCCGCCGACCTGGGCGAGCACGGCGGCGGCGTGGTCGCCGCGCCCCCTGCTCGACCCGGCGATGACCAGCACCAGGTCGGCCTGGCCGGCCGCGTGCCTGAGCTCCACCGCCAGGGCGTCCGGGTCGTCCGGCACCACGGCGCTGACCACGGGCACCGCGCCGAGCTGGCGGCACCGCGCGGTGAGCATGAGCGAGTTCGTGTCGATGATGTCGCCGAAGCGGGGCACGGTCCCGACGGGCCGGATCTCGTCCCCGGTCGGGATGATCGCGACGACGGGCCGCCGCGCCACGGTCACGGTCGCGTGCCCGCCGGCCGCCGCGGCGGCCAGGTCGCCGGGGCGCAGCCGCCGGCCCGCGGGCACCAGGGCCTCCCCGGCGCGGAAGTCCTCGCCCGCGCGTCCGCACGTTCCGGCCGCGCGCCGCGCGCCCGGTCGCCGCTGGCCCGGCGCCGCTGGCGGGAGTGATCACCATGCTGCCGTCCGCCTGCGGCAGCAGGCGCTCCCGCACGATCACGGTGTCCGCCCCCGCCGGCATCGGGTCGCCGGTGTCGATCCACTCGAACAGGCCGGCCGGCAGCCGCACCGTCCGGCCGTCGTCCGCCTGGCTGTCGCTCCGGCTGACCCGGCGCGCCGGGAACGGCGGGCGCGGCGAGGTCGGCCGCGCGCACCGCGATGCCGTCCATGGCCGCGCAGTCGGTGCGCGGCGACGGCCACCGGGCCACGACCGGCGCGGCGGTGACCCGCCCGAGCGCCTCGCCGACCGCGACCGCGCTCGCCGTCCCGCCCGTCGCCGGTCCCGGTGCGTCGGCGGCCCGGTCACGCCCGCCCGGGACGAGCGAGTCCAGCCACCGTTCGCAACGCGACCCGCGGGACCGGCCGGATGCCCCCGTCCGTCGCGGCTCACGGCCCACCCGCGCCACGATCAAGCGCACGCGTCATGCCGGTAGCGCTACCCGGTACGCGCCGGTGTAGACGTTCATCGACTGGCCGCGCAGGAAGCCGACCAGGGTCAGTCCTGCCTCCTCGGCCAGTTCCGCGGCGAGCGACGACGGCGCGGACACGGCGGCGAGCAGCGGGATGCCCGGCGAGCACCGCCTTCTGCACCAGCTCGAACGAGGCGCGGCCGGACACGAGCAGCGCGCAGCCGGTGAGCGGCAGCTTGTCCTGCAGCACCGCCCAGCCGACGATCTTGTCGACCGCGTTGTGCCGCCCGACGTCCTCCCGCGCGACCAGCAGCTCGCCGGACGAGGTGAACAGCCCGGCCGCGTGCAGCCCGCCGGTGGAGGAGAACACCCGCTGCGCCTCCCGCAGCCGGTCGGGCAGCGACGCGATCACGGCGGGCTCGAAGACCGTCGCGTCGGCGGACAGCGGCGACCGCGGCAGTACGCAGATGTCATCGATCGAGGTCTTGCCGCACACCCCGCAGGCCGACGTGGTCATGAAGGCGCGCCGCGCCGCCGGGGTAACCTCGACGCCGGGCGCCAGGGCGATGTCGACGATGTTCCCGATCTCGTCGTCGCCGTGTGGTCGAGGTGCCCGCAGGTCGTCCCGTCGCAGACCTTCATCGCGGCGATGTCGTCGCGGCCGCGCACGATCGCCTCCCCGACCAGGAAGCCGGCCGCCAGCTCGACGTCGTCTCCCGGC
This sequence comes from uncultured Actinomycetota bacterium, assembly GCA_963850115.1. Classification (GTDB taxonomy): domain Bacteria; phylum Actinomycetota; class Actinomycetes; order Streptosporangiales; family Streptosporangiaceae; genus Trebonia. The sequence continues at coordinate 174,537 of CAWKKG010000009.1, read as the reverse complement.
GTCCGCATCGTCATGGTGAGCGCGGTCCCGTCCACCCGGATCCCGAGCGGCTCCTCGGCGGCGAGCAGGTCGGCCCGCGCCGAGGCCGTCACGCCCGCGGCCCCGCCAGAGCCGCCGGCGCCGCCTGAGCCGGCCGCGGGCACGGTGACCCGCACCACCCGCCGCCGTGCCGTGCGCCCTGACACAAAACCGCCTCCCGTCAGGCTCCCGTCGTTTCAGCGTACGCCGGCACCGGCGCGGCGGGCACCGCGCGCGGGCCCAGCGGATGCGGGCCTCCCTTGTGGCCCGGATCGGGGCCGGACGTCCCGTGTGGCGTTGGCGGCCATAGCCGGCCCAACGCCACACGGGCACTGGGCGAGGTTTGATAACAGCAAGAAGCGCGGAGCGCAGAAGAGAACGAGCAGGGACGTCGTGGCGGCCGGGAGAGGAACAGGGCGGGAAGGAAGCACGCCGCCTCCGTTCGGATATTGCCATCTCTTTACTTTATTCTGTATGGTCTAGACCACTGGGGAAATGCGGCGCGGCGCGCTCGGGCAGGCCCCGAGGTCCGCCGGCCGGGAGGCGGTGTTCGATAATCTCCCGGAGGCGCGATCGTACAGCGCGCCACTGCTGCTGGGACGTGACGAGTGACATGGCGTCCCGGACGTTGGACCCTAGTCACGAGCGGCGATCGGAACGGAGACTGGTGCGGTGACCATTCGAGTAGGCATTAACGGGTTCGGGCGGATCGGCCGGAGCTTCTTCAAGGCGCTTGACGAGAGCGGCGACCGCGGCTTCGAGGTCGTCGCCGCGAACGACCTCGGCGACCTGAAGACCATGGCCCACCTGCTGAAGTACGACACGGTCGCCGGCCGGTTCCCCAAGGAGGTCTCCGTCGAGGGCGACTCGATCGTCGTCGGCGGCAAGCCGATCAAGATCCTCGCCGAGCGCGACCCGGCGAACCTGCCCTGGGGTGACCTGGGCGTGGACATCGTGATCGAGTCCACCGGCCGCTTCGTCACCGGCCCGGCCGCGAAGGCGCACATCGCCGGCGGCGCCAAGAAGGTGATCATCTCCGCCCCCGCCAAGGAGGAGGACATCACCATCGTCATGGGCGTCAACGACGACAAGTACGACCCGGCGAACCACGCGATCATCTCCAACGCCTCCTGCACCACCAACTGCGTGGCGCCGATGGCCAAGGTCCTGCTCGAGAACTTCGGCATCGAAAAGGGCCTGATGACCACCGTCCACGCCTACACCCAGGACCAGATGCTGCAGGACGGCCCGCACAAGGACCTGCGCCGCGCCCGCGCCGCCGCGCAGAACATCGTGCCGACCTCGACCGGCGCCGCCAAGGCGACCAGCCTGGTCATCCCCGAGCTCAAGGGCAAGCTGGACGGCACCTCGCTGCGCGTCCCGGTGATCACCGGCTCGATCACCGACCTGGTCGTCGAGACCAGCCGCGACGTCACCAAGGACGAGGTCAACGCCGCCTACAAGGCCGCCGCCGAGGGCCCGCTCAAGGGCGTCCTCTACTACACCGAGGACGAGATCGTCTCCACCGACATCGTCGGCTCGCCCGCCTCCTGCACCTTCGACTCCAAGCTGACCATGGTCATGGCGGGCAACCAGGTGAAGGTGCTCGGCTGGTACGACAACGAGGCGGGCTTCTCCAACCGGCTCGTCGACCTGACCGCGCTCGTCGCGTCCCAGCCTCTAAGGGGCCGCCCGAGCATGCAGAGCATCGACGACATCGAGGTCAGCGGCCGGCGCGTGCTGGTGCGGTCCGACCTCAATGTCCCACTGGACAAGTCCGGCAGCGGGGAGATCACCGACGACGGGCGCATCCGCGCCTCGCTGCCGGTGATCAAGAAGCTGGCCGACCGCGGCGCCCGGGTCATCGTCATGGCCCACCTCGGCCGGCCGAAGGGCGAGGACTTCGCCGAGCGGGCCGCCGGCGGCCCGTCGCTGCGGGTGGTCGCCGACCGGCTGTCCGAGCTCCTCGGCAAGCCGGTCGCCTTCGCCACCGACCTCGTCGGCCAGTCCGCGACCGCCACGGTCGCCGGGCCTGGCCGACGGCGACGTCGCGCTCCTCGAGAACGTCCGCTTCGAGCCGGCGGAGACGTCGAAGGAGGAGTCCGAACGGCTGCGGCTTGCTCAGGACCTCGCGAAGCTGGGCGATGTGTACGTGGGCGACGGGTTCGGCGTGGTGCACCGCAAGCAGGCGTCGGTCTACGACCTGCCCGAAGCTGCTGCCGCACGCGGCCGGTGACCTCGTCACGGCCGAGGTGGCGGTGCTCAAGCGGCTGACCGAGAACCCGGCGCACCCGTACGTCGTCGTGCTCGGCGGGTCGAAGGTGTCGGACAAGCTCGGCGTCATCGGCAACCTGCTCGGCCTGGCCGACCGGGTGCTGATCGGCGGCGGCATGGTGTACACGTTCCTCGCGGCCCTCGGCCACGAGGTGGGCACCTCGCTGCTCGAGGCCGACCACATCGAGTCGTGCAAGGAGATCCTCGCCCAGGCCGCCGAGCGCGGCGTCGAGCTCGTCCTGCCCACCGACATCGTGGTCGCGCCGCGGTTCGCCGCGGACGCGCCGCCGACGGTGGTCGCCGCGGACGCGATCCCGGAGGGGCACATGGGCCTGGACATCGGCCCGGCGTCGCGCGAGCTGTTCGCGTCGAAGCTGGCGGACGCCAAGACCGTGTTCTGGAACGGGCCGATGGGCGTGTTCGAGTTCCCGGCGTTCGCGGCGGGCACCCGCGCGGTCGCCGAGGCGCTCACCAAGGTCGACGGGCTGACCGTGGTCGGCGGCGGCGACTCCGCGGCGGCGGTGCGGTCGTTCGGGCTCGACGAGTCGTCCTTCGGGCACATCTCGACCGGCGGCGGCGCCTCACTCGAGTACCTGGAAGGCAAGACGCTCCCCGGCCTGACGGCTCTCGAGGCGTAGGCTTCCTGCCACTATGACCGAGACCAAGAACCTGCCGCTGATCGCCGGCAACTGGAAGATGCACTACAACCACTTCGAAGCGATCGCGCTGGTGCAGAAGCTCGCGTTCAGCCTGAGCGACAAGGACTACAAGCACGTCGAAGTGGTCGTGCTCCCGCCGTTCACCGACCTGCGCTCCGTGCAGACCCTGGTGGACGGCGACAAGCTGAAGATCGGCTACGGCGCCCAGGACCTCTCGCAGCACGCGAAGGGCGCCTACACCGGCGACATCTCCGGGCCGATGCTGGCCAAGCTCGGCTGCTCGTACGTGCTGTGCGGGCACTCCGAGCGGCGCCAGTACCACCACGAGGACGACGCCCTCGTCAACGCCAAGGTCAGGGCGGCCCTGGCGGTGTCGGTCACGCCGATCCTCTGCGTGGGCGAGCCGCTTGAGGTGCGCAAGGCGGGCACGCACGTCGAGTACGTCATCGCGCAGCTGAAGGGCTCGCTCGCCAAGATCCCGGCCGAGGCGGTCGCCTCGATGGTCATCGCCTACGAGCCGGTCTGGGCGATCGGCACCGGCGAGGTCGCCTCCCCGGACGACGCGCAGGAGATGGCCGCCGCGATCCGCGAGCATATTTCGGGCGCGGCGGGGGGCGAAGCCGGTGCCGCGGTGCGTATCCTTTACGGAGGGTCCGTCAAGGGCGATAACATCGCGTCCATCATGGCGGAGCAGGACGTGGACGGCGCTCTCGTCGGCGGCGCGAGCCTCGACGCCGGTCAGTTCGCTGCGATCTGCCGGTATCGTGAGCTGGCCACTGGTTCTGGCAAGAGTGGTTCAGGCCGCTCTGCCCGGCAACACAGGCCGCTGAGGCACCGCCCGTATCCGGGCTGGCAGAGCATCAAGGGGAAAGAAGACAACCGGTGGAGATCGCGCTCTCGGTCATCTTGATCATCACGTCGCTGGTGATGGTCCTGCTCGTTCTCCTGCACAAGGGCAAGGGCGGCGGCCTGTCCGACCTGTTCGGCGGCGGCGTCTCCTCGACCCTGGGCTCGTCGTCGGTGGTCGAGCGGAACCTGGACCGTATCACCATCTTCTTCGGCGTGCTCTGGTTCGTATGCGTCGTCGCCCTCGGCTGGCTCATTAACCACTGAGGTCTGTGGCGTGTTCTGCCAGCACGACGGCGGAACCGGTGGTGAAATGAAGTAAGCCAGGTGGGTCTGCTGCCCGCTTTGTAAGCGAGCGGGCTCGAGTAGCAGCGGGCAGGCTGGCATCAAGCGTCGAAGCGTAGAGGTGGATTCTGTGAGCAGTGGTAACGCGATTCGCGGCAGCAGGGTAGGCGCTGGCCCGATGGGCGAGGCGGAGCGCGGCGAGGCCGCGCCCCGTGTCTGGGTGTCGTTCTGGTGCTCCAACGGGCACGAGACCCGGCCGAGTTTCGCGTCCGACGCCTCGATTCCCGACCAGTGGGAGTGCCCGCGCTGCGGCTTCCCGGCCGGCCAGGACCAGGCGAACCCGCCCGCCCCGCCGCGCGTCGAGCCGTACAAGACCCACCTGGCCTACGTGAAGGAGCGCCGCTCCGACGCCGACGGCGAGGCCATCCTCGCCGAGGCGCTGCAGCGGCTGCGCGGCTAGCCGTCGAGCGTTACAATGCGAATCGCCCCTGCGGTAAAGGCCGCCCGCGGGTTTCCCGGGGCATTCTTCTTGCCTGGCGCAGCCTCCTAGCGAGGAACGTTGGGAGGACCTGCCGCACGTGCGCGTCTAGCTCCTGCGGCGGCGGCGGGGTCGCCGGCCAGGTGGCGCAGCAGGGCGTGCTGGAAGACGCCGTCAAGCAGGGCGTAGGCGAAGGCGGGCGTGACCGCGAGGTCGCGCTCGCTCAATTCCGCGTACCGGGTGACGATCCGCCAGATCATCCGCTCAAGCGAGCGGTCGATGTCCGCGACGTCGGCGCGGAATTTCTCCTCGAACTGGGACTGGTTGCGCAGGTCGTACCAGAGCCGGTGCATGCGTGGCGTCGTCCCGCAGGTGCCGCCATGGTCGCGCCGAAGCCCGCGCGCAGCTCCTCCGCCGTCGTGGCGGTGGTCACGTTCGCGTCGTACCTGGTGACGCACTCGGCCTTGTACTGCCGCACGCAATAGGTGATCAGCTCGAACTTGTCGGCGAAGTAGTAGTGCAGCACGCCGTGGGAGAACTCGGAGTGCTGGGCGATGTCGCGCAGGCTGGTGTTCGCGTACCCGAGCTCGGCCAGGGTCCGCAGTGCCGCGGCGGCAAGCTGGTCGCGCCGTTCGGCGAATTTGTCGATTTGGCGGCGCGCGATCCGCTCGCGTTTGCCCTCTTCTACCTCAGTCACTGCACTACCTCGGTCAACGGTGAGGCCCGTCCGCTTCTTGCAGGCCAGTCTCATCGCTGGTTCGCCAGGGTCCCAAAATTACCAGCCTTGACAAGCGGCAAATCGTCTAGACGATCGTCAAGCGAATGCTTGACAACTGTCAAGAAGCGGGTGACGGTAAGAACACGCCGATGGCCTGGGGCGAGCACGCGACAGGCCACGGCGGCCAAACGCGGAGCGGGATCGAGCGGTACTGCGGGCAGGCACTCGGACGGCGGGAAACACATCACGCACGGAGGTGTGCTCGATGAGCGTTTATGACTTGACTGGGCGTAAGGCCATGGTTACCGGCGGTGCCCGCGGGCTCGGGGAGGGGATGGCGCGGGCACTCGCCCGCGCGGGCGCGGCGGTGGTGATCGCCGACATCCGGGAGGACCTGGGGAAGGCGACCGCGAGCTCGATGCGCGAGAGCGGGGCGAACGCCGAGTTCGTCGCGCTCGACGTCACGTCGGACGACAGCTGGGCGCAGGCGATGCCGCAGGCCATCGCGCACCTGTCCGGCCTCGACATCCTGGTCAACAACGCGGGGATCGAGATCACCAGCCTGCTGATCGACCTCGACCCTGAGGGCGTGCGACGGATGCTCGAGGTGAACGTGCTCGGCACGGCGCTCGGCATCAAGCACGGCTTCCGCGCGATGCGGCCCGGCGGTGGCGGCAACAGCGGGAGTTCACCCGGGGCGGGCTCAGGCGGGGCGATCGTCAACGTCGCTTCGGTGGCCGCGACGATCGCCTTTCCCGGTATCGCCGGCTACTCGGCGACCAAGTCCGCGGTGGACCGGCTGACCAGGGTCGCCGCGATGGAGTCAGGCAGGCTGGGCTACGGTGTCCGGGTGAACTGCGTCTACCCCGGCCTGGTCCCCACCGAGATGGGCAACCAGCTTGCGGTGGACTGCGCCACCATTGGCCTGTTCCCGAGTCCGCAGGAAGCGGCGGGCGCGGTCGTCGGGCTGACCCCGCTCGGCCGGCTTGGCGAGGTGCCGGACATCGCGGACGCGGTGGTGTTCCTCGCCTCCGACGGGGCCAGGTTCATCACCGGCGCCGGGCTTCCCGTCGACGGCGGCATGGGCATGTGAGGTACATGACTTCGACCTGGCGCTGAACCTCACTTTCTTGCCAGGTCGAACCGAGGAAGACCGGGGGCCACGGCCTCCGGCTTCCTCCGTAAGGGGGCGTCGGCCCACCCCAACGACGCCCCCTTACGCAATTCCCGCACTCACTCTGCTTGCCCCGCTCCACTGTGCTTGCTCCCGCGTCGGCCTCCGCGCGCCCGAAGCCCGTGTTTTTCCCTCGTCGGTCAGTCACTCGTGCTGCGCTATCCCGGCTCGCCTCCGCGCGCCCGAGGCCCGTGTTTTTTCCCTCGTCGGTCAGTCGCTCGTACCTCGCTCCCTCCCTCCTCAGTCCAAAAACACGGGCGCGCGCTTCGGCTCGCCGGGGGGCTCCCGCGCTCAGTTTCCGTGCTCGGCTACCGCGCGTGGCCGGCTCTCACCCGTTTGACCAGCATTGATTACTGTTTGGCCGCATACGTGTGAATATTTCACCATATGAAGCTATTTCTGCAAACGAATGCAGTGGAGCTGTCACTATGTGACGTACAAGGGGCGCGGGGTACCAGGCAGGTGGGGCCTGACTACTGAGGTGACCGGCCGTGCCCGGCATTTCTGGTAGGGGGCTTTTCACATGGTCACTGTTCACAACTTTTCCTACGGGCTGCTGAATCCGCTTCTCGGCTACGCCGTGTCCTGTCTCGGCGCGTTCTTGGGGCTGCGCTGCATCACCAGGGCGAGGGCGTACACCGGGGTCAACCGCGTCCGCTGGCTCTGCCTCGCCGCGGTCTCGGTCGGCGCGACCGGGATCTGGGCGATGCACTTCATCGCGATGCTCGGCTTCACGATCCCGGGGCAGCAGATTCTTTACAACGTGCCGCTCACGATCGTCTCGATGGTGATCGCCATCGTGGTCGTCGGCGTTGGCCTGTTCATCGTCGGCTTCGGGAACGGCGGCCTGCGGCCGCTGCTGATCGGCGGCGTGATTGTCGGCATCGGGGTCGCCACCATGCACTACATGGGCATGTCGGCAATGATCATGCCGGACTCCATGCACTACAACACGCCGCTGTTCATCCTCTCGGTGGTGATCGCGGTCGTCGCGGGAACGGCGGCGCTGTGGATCGGCACCTGGGTCCGCGGCACGCGGGCCACCGTCGGGGCCTCGATGGTCATGGGCGTCGCGGTGAGCGGGATGCATTACACCGGGATGGCCGCGATGCGCGTGTCCATGGGCTCGATGTCGGCCATGAGCGGCGCCGCCGCCATATCGTTCCTGGTGCCGCTGCTCGTGGGACTCACCATCGTGACTTTCGTGGTGACGATGGTGATCAGCCTGTCGCCTTCCGAGGACGAGATCCACGAGGACGCGAGGATGCGGGACAGGATCGCGACCCAGTTCGCCGCGCCAGCCCGCGCAGCCGCAGCAGCCCCAGCAGCGCCAGCAGCCGGTCACACCGTCGCCCTGGATGACGCCGGGGGCGTCGCAGGGGGTGTCGCACGGGACGCAGCCGCCCGTGTCCGCGTCGCCCCTGCCCACGCGCCGCCCCTCGATCGACGCCATTGTCGGCCGCAACCGAGGCCCGCGACCGCCCGCCGGGCCGCGCCAGCCGGAGTGACGTCCAGGGTGTCCGGGCCGGAGTCAGCGGCCACCGTTCGGGATGATGCGTTTCTGCCTCGTTCCCGGAAGGTGAACGTCCGGGAGCGGCGATAGCCTCGCACCCATGGCAGACGCACCATGGGAACCGCCGGTGGCGGGCACGGATGAATCGCAGCTGATCGGCGCGCTTGAGCGGCTGCGGACCACCTTCCGGTGGAAGGCCGACGGGCTCGACGACGCCGGGCTCGGCCGGCGGGCCGCCAAGTCGTCGCTGACCCTCGGCGGACTGCTCAAACACCTCGCCCTGGTCGAGGACCACATGTTCACCGTGAAGTACGACGGGGCGCCGCTGGGCCCGCCATGGCCGGAGATCGACTGGGACGCCGACCCGGAGTGGGAGTTCAGGACGGCGGCTGACGACCCGCCAGAGACGCTGTACGCGCTGTGGGACAACGCGGTCGAGCGCTCGCGGTGGCGGGTCGCCGCCGCACTGGCCGCGGACGGCGGCCTTGACCAGCGCGTAGCGGCCGACCGGGACGGGCAGCACGCCAGCCTCCGGCGCCTGCTGTTCGACCTGGTCGAGGAGTACGGGCGGCACACGGGGCACGCGGACCTGCTGCGCGAGGCCGTCGACGGGCTAACCGGGGAGGACCCGCCAGACGGGTGGCGGCCCCGGTCGGGCGGCTACCGCGTTCCCGGCGTGACCGCGTAGCCGCACGCGTCCGCCGGGCAGCGGGCGTCCCCGTATGACACAAAGTTTGCCATGTGCCACATAAATGCAACATCGTTCTCCGTGTCCCGCCTGGTCTGCGACGATGCGAAAGTATTTCGGCGCGGGCGGGCGCTACCGTGGGGGTGGCTACCTGAAGACACCGATGGGGCTGCAGCCGCGCTGTCTTGAGGGGGGCTTTCACGGTGGTTACCGTCCACAATTTCTCCTACGGCCTGCTTAACCCGGCGCTCGGCTTCGCGATGTCGTGGCTCGGCTCGTTCCTCGGCCTGCGCTGCGTGATCCTGGCCCGCGCGTACGAGGGCCGGGCCCGCGCGCGCTGGCTGGTCCTGGCCGCGGTGGCCATCGGCGCCGTCGGGATCTGGTCCATGCACTTCATCGCGATGCTCGGCTTCACGATTCCGGGTGAGCCGATCAGGTACAACGTGGTGACGACCATCGCGTCCATGCTGCTCGCGGTCGCGGTCGTGGGCGCCGGCCTGTTCATCGTGGGCTTCGGCGACGGCGGGTGGTCGCGGCTCGTGGCCGGCGGCGTGGTCATCGGCGTCGGCGTCGCCGCCATGCACTACCTGGGCATGGCGGCGATGTCCATGCCGATGTCGATCTCTTACAGCCTCCCCCTGGTGGCGCTGTCCGTGCTGATCGCCATCGTGGCGGGCACCGCGGCGCTGTGGATCGGTACCTGGGTCCGGACCATCAAGGCGACCCTCGGGGCGGCGGTTGTCATGGGCGTCGCGGTCACCGGCATGCACTACACGGGCATGGCGGCGCTGCACGTAACGGGCATGGCGACGTCGTCCACGGGCAGCATCGCGGGCCTGACCGGGACCGCCAGCGTGTCCGGCGCCACCGCCGGGACGTTCCTCATCCCGCTGCTGCTCGTGATCAGCCTGGCCACGTTCCTGCTGACGCTCTCGATCAGCATGACGCCCAGCGAGGACGAGATCCGCGCCGACCAGGAGATGCGGCGCAGGCTCGAGTACCTGGAGCAGCGCAACCAGTAGCCGGGGTAACAGCCAGTCGTTGCGGCGGAACACCCAGTACAGGAGCACGCCGGAGCCGAGCATGATCACCGTGGCGACGGTGAAGCCGATGTGGTTGCTGAAGCCTGGATAGGGCACGTTCATGCCGTAGAACCCGGTGATGAACGTCGGCACCGCGATGATCGCCGCCCAGCTGGTGACCTTCTTCGTGATGACGTTCATCCGGTTGCCCTGGATCGTCAGGTTGGTCTCCAGGATCGTCGTGACCAGGTCGCGCAGCGACTCGGTCCACTCGGCCGCGCGCAGCACGTGGTCGTAGACGTCCTGGTAGTACGGCATCAGGTCCTCGTTGACCTGTGACAGGTCGCGGCGCATCAGGGTATTCAGCACCTCCCGCATCGGCAGCACCACCCGGCGGAGCAGCACGAGGGACTTGCGCAGCTCGAACGAGCGCCGCTGCACGGACATCTGCTGGGCGGACGGCGGGGCGAACAGGTCGTCTTCCAGTCCCTCGACGGCGTCGTCCAGTGACTGGACCGCCTCGAAGTGGCCGTCCACGATGTAGTCGAGCAGGCCGTACAGCAGGTAGCCGACGCCGTGCCCGGCGAGGTCGGGGCTGCCGTCCCAGCGGTCCACGACCTTGCCGATGTCCAGCCCGTCGTCCTTGCGGATGGTGATCAGCGCCCGCGGCAGGATGAACGCCGAGAGCTCGCTGGTGGCCAGCTCTCCGGTCTCCAGGTCAAGCCGCGCGCTGTAGGCCGTGAGGAACAGGTGCGTCCGGTAGCGGTCGATCTTCGGCCGCTCCCGGTTGACCAGGGCGTCCTCGATCGCCACGGGATGCAGCCCGAACTCTTCCTGGAGCACCAGCAGGTCGCCCTGGTCGGGGCTGCGCAGGTCGAGCCAGACCATGGCACCCGAATCGGTGAGGTGATCGCTGATCCGCTCGATGGCGAAGCCCTGCTCGACGAGCTGCCCGTCCCGGTAAAGCCGGGTCCGCGCCTGGCAGTGCGTCGGCGTTGCCTGGCAGATGCTCTCGGCGGCAACCGTCTCGGGGTCGCTACCGTGGAAGGTGGTGTCCCTGGGGACGGTGGTCCCCAGCTGCCCGCCAATCGCCCCGTTGCGGGTGTCGGTTTCGGTCATGAGATCCCCCTCGGTCCGGCTGCGGACCTAGGATCTCACCCCGAAACCGCTGCTCGGGCCGCGGTTGGGGCCCTGGCCACAAAATTAACCTTTCCGGCCGAGATTTTCGCTGACCGCGCGGCTCAGCCGGCCCGGCCAACGGCCTCCCGGACCGTGGGGTCGTCATCGGTGCCGAGGACCCGCCAGTCCTCGCCGTCGGCGAGGACCTTCTCCGCGCCGCGGATCGCCCGGAAGTCGCCGCTGCCGCCGAGCGCGGGAAGTCCCGCTGACAACACGGTGTGCACCTCCGCGCGGGTGACGGAACTCCCTCGGACCTCACCGTGTCCCGCGCCCGGGCGGACTGTCAATTATCGCTGACGTCAATATGGCCGTGTCCTCATTGGCCAGCCGGCACACAGCGCAATTTCCGAGGTATCGCGGAAAAGCTGCGACCAGGGCGAATCGATGCTTTTGATTTCCCCTATCAGGAAGAGTGATTAACGCGGCCTTTTCGCCGTGGTGAGAGCGCTTCACAATGAGGTCACGCGATCTTGCAGCGAAGCAATGGAGCAGCCCAATGAGAAGCGCACAGAAGAGGGCACGCTACGCGGTCGGCGTGCTGCTCGCGGCGACGGCGGTGGCCGTCTCGGCGTGCAGCTCGTCGAATTCCTCGTCCGCTCCCGCTGCCACCGCGGGCGGCAGCGCGAGCGCGGCGGGGACCGCCACGAACGTCACGCTCGGGTACGTCCCCTACTCCGACGACGCGTCGCTGTTCTACGCCCAGAGCAGCGGCATCTTCAAGAAGCACGGCCTGAACGTCACCTTTGTGCCCCAGGCGAGCCCGGTGGCCGTCGAAGCGTCGATGGCCAGCGGCACTGAGCAGTTCGGCTTCATCACGACGCCCGTGCTGATCAACCTCAACTCCAAGGGCGTCAGCGTCAAGTGCGTCTCAAGCGTCGACGGCAGCGAGCCGTCGAGCCCGGCGGATGACTCCACGGTGCTCGTCGCCGCCAAGGGCTCGGGCATCACCAGCGTCAAGGACCTGGCCGGCAAGAACGTCGCCGAGGTGCAGCTCACCTCGCTGAACTCGCTCGCCGTCGAGATCCTGGCTAAGCAGGCAGGCATCAGCCCGGCGTCCATCCACCAGATCGCGATCCCGTTCCCGCAGATGCCCGCGGCCCTCGCCCAGGGCCGGGTACAGGCGGCGGTCATCGTCGCGCCGTTCGCGGCGACTGCCCTCAGCGAGGGCGCGACGGTGCTGACTCACCCGAACGTGGACTTGTTCCCGAACGGCACCGTGACCTGCCTCGACGCGATGAGCTCCTACATCAGCGCCAACCCCACGGTCGTGAGCGAGTTCCGCGCGGCGATGGACGAGTCGATCGCCTACTCGCAGACCCACCAGGCGGTGGTCAAGCAGACCCTCGTCAAGGGCCTGAGCCTGACCCCGGCGGTTGCCGCCAAGCAGATCCTGGCGACTAACTGGAACCCCGCGCTTAACACCGCGTCCATCACCATGATCGAGAACTACATGAAACAGTTCGGCGTCATCACCTCCGAGCCGCCGGCCGCTGGCATGGTCTGGAACCCGTAGCGTGCCCCGTCGCGGGGTGCTGGCACCAGGGAGACTGGCGAACGGGGCCTTGACGTACGGGCTCCGGCTCGCCGTCCTCGCCGCCGCGCTCGGCCTCTGGCAGGGGCTGAGCGCGGCGGGGGTCATCCGGGCCGACGAGTTCCCCTCGATGTCCCAGACCGCGACCGCCCTCTGGGACCAGGCGAGCGGATCCTCCCTGTGGACGGCGCTCGGCCAGACCCTCGAGGGCTGGGCGCTCGGCCTGGTCATCGGCGTCGTCGCCGCGCTGCTGATCGGCACGCTCATCGGCATGAACGGCTTCGCCTACCGCAGCGTCATCGGCGTGATCGAGTTCTTCAAGGCCATCCCGGTGATCGCGATCCTGCCGATCGGCCTGGTGCTGTGGGGCGCGACGCTCACGATGAAGTTCGCGCTCGTCGCGTTCGCGGTGTTCTGGCCGCTCGTCATCCAGGTCTGCTACGGCGTCCGGTCCCTGGACCCCGTCGTCAGCGACACCGCGACCGTGCTGCGGGTGCGCGGCCCGCGCAAGTTCCTCACGGTCATCCTGCCGAGCGCGGCGCCGTTCATCGCCACCGGCCTGCGCGTCGCCGTCGCGGTCGCGCTGATCGTTGACATCATCGCGGAGCTGATCGGCGGCGGCAGCGGCATCGGCGAGCGCATCCTTGTCGCGGAGAACGCCGGCCCGAGCGCCTACCCGGTCATGTACGCCTACATCGTCGTCGCGGGCATCCTGGGCGTCCTGCTCGCCGGAGCGTTCACGGTGGCCGAGCGCTACGTGCTGCACTGGCACGAGTCTCAGCGCTCCGCGCGGGCGGAAAGACAGAACCGAGGCCGTCCCGAACGTAAGGGGCTGACCCTTGTCGCCCAGTTATCTCCCGGGGGAACAGTCTCCGGGGATGGGAGGCTCCCGCCCCCCGTCCCCCCCGGCCCCCGTACCCCTCGCTGTCGGTCTGCGCCTGGTCGGCCAGGCGGTGACCCGTATCTGGCTGTTCGTCGTGCTGTTCTTCGTATGGTGGTTCTGGTCGGCCGGCTCGAAGTCGTTGTACTTCCCGCCGCTTTCGTCGATCTTGAAGTCGCTGTGGACCCAGTGGGTGACCGGCCCGGCTCGCGCGGAGCTCGGCTCGTCGCTCGAGCACCTGGTGCTCGGGTACGCCATCGCGGGCGTCCTGGGCATCGGGATCGGCGCGCTGCTGTGGTCCCTGCGCTACCTGCGGGACGCGACCTCGCCGTATATCTACTTCCTGTACGTGCTCCCGGCGCCGGTGCTCGTGCCGGCCGCGATGACGCTGTTCGGCATCGGCTTCACGATGAAGGTGGTGCTTATCGCCTTCGCCGCCCTCTGGCCGACACTGCTCAACACCCTGGACGGCATGCGGGGCGTCGACGAGGTCAAGCTCGACACCTCGCGGGTGCTCGGAATGTCACCGCTCGGCAGCGTGTTCCGCGTCGTGCTGCCCGCCGCGGCCCCGCAGATCGCCGCCGGGCTGCGCAACTCGCTTCAGGTCGCCATCATCCTCATGGTGGTGTCGGAATGGGAGGCGTCGACCGACGGCATCGGCTACTACATCAGCAACGCGCAGCAGTCCTTCGACTACGTCGGCATGTGGTCGGGGATCATCGTCCTCGCGATCATCGGCACGGTCGCGAACATCCTGTTCGTGGCCGTCGAGAACCGCGTATTGCACTGGCATTACGGCGCCCGCGCCGTGGAAGGAACCCGATGAGGAGTAGTGACTTCGCCCCGGTCCGGGTCCCCGTGTGGCTTTGGGCCGCCTGTAACCGGCCTAAAGTCACACGGGCAGCGCGTGCGACGGCAGATCGGGTCGGCGGGTGTGACGATGGGCAATGAAGTGAAACCTGAGGCCACGATGGCCGGTGCCGGGCAGGCCGACACACCCGTGGTATCACTGCGGCAGGTGCGGAAGGTGTACCCGGGCGCGGCTGGGCCGAAGGTGGCCCTGGAGGACATCACGTTCGACGTGGCGCGCGGCGAGTTCGCCTGCGTGGTCGGGCCGAGCGGCGCGGGTAAGACCACGCTGCTGCGGACCCTGGCCGGCCTCGCGCAGCCGACGAGCGGCACGGCGCTGTTCGAGGGCACGCCGCTGCGCTCGGTGCCGCCGGGCATCGGCGTGGTCTTCCAGGACTACGGCCGGTCCCTGTACCCGTGGCTGACGGTGGCGCGCAACGTGGACCTGCCGCTGCGGGTTCGCGGCATGCCGCGAACCGAGCGCGCGCAGCGGACCGCGGAGGTGCTGGCCTCGGTCGGGCTCGCCGACGCGGGCCGGAGCTACCCGTGGCAGCTTTCCGGCGGCATGCAGCAGCGGGTGGCGATCGCCAGGTCGCTCGCCTACCGGCCGGACCTGCTGCTCATGGATGAGCCGTTCGCGTCGGTGGACGCGCAGACCCGCTTCGAGCTGGAGGACCTGATCCTGCGCGTCCGCCAGGAGTTCGGCGTCACGGTCGTTTTCGTGACCCACGACATCGACGAGGCGGTCTACCTGGCTGACCGCGTCATCGCGATTTCGAAGTCGCCCGGCGCGGTGACCGAGATCGTCGACATCGCCCTGGCCCGCCCGCGCGACCAGATCACGACGAAGGCGGACCCGGCCTTCGCCCGCTACCGCGAGCACCTCCTCGGCCTGGTCATGCACCGCTAAAGGGCGGCACCGCGCAGGCCTGAGCCGGGCGATAACAGCAAGAAGCGCGGAGCGCGCCGGCTCGGGCCGCGGGTTAGTGGGCGAAGGACTCGCGCTTCTTCTGGAACTCGGGCGGCATCTGGGTCTGCGGGTTGTGCTCGAGGATGCGCAGGTGCAGCTTGAAGTCGTCGAGCAGCAGGTTGGCCATGTCCATGGAGAAGCCGTTGCGGATGACGATCCGCATGACCGCCATGTCGGTCAGGTTCTCAGGGAACGTGTACGCCGGGACCTGCCAGCCGCGCATCCGCAGCCGCTCGGAGATGTCGAACACCGAGTACTTGTCCACGTCGTCGCGCAGCTTGAACGCGAAGACCGGCAGGTCGGATCCGTCGGACAGCAGCTCGAACGGGCCAAGCTTGCTGACCTCGCCGGACAGGTACAAGGCGATGTCCTGGGCGGTCTGCTGGACATTCTTGTAGCCGGAGTAGCCAAGGCGCAGGAAGTTGTAGTACTGCGCCGCGACCTGCGCGCCCGGCCTTGAGAAGTTCAGCGCGAACGTCGGCATCTCGCCGCCGAGGTAGTTGACCTTGAAGATGAGGTCCTCGGGCAGGTGCTCCTCGTCGCGCCAGATGATCCAGCCGACGCCCGGGTACACCAGGCCGTACTTGTGCCCGGAGGAGTTGATCGAGACGACGCGCTTGATCCGGAAGTCCCAGTCGATCTCCGGCTGGAGGAACGGCGCGACGAAGCCGCCGGACGCGGCGTCCACGTGGATCGGCACGTCGGGGGCGCCTGGCGTGGCCGCCAGGGCGTCGAGCGCCGCGGCGAGCTCCGCCACCGGCTCATACGAGCCGTCCATCGTGGAGCCCATGATCGCGACGACGCCGATTGTGTTCTCGTCGCACAGGGCGACGGCCTCCGGGACGCCCAGGTGGTACCGGCCGGGTACCAAGGGGACGTACTTGGGCTCGACGTCCCAGTAACGGCAGAACTTCTCCCAGCAGACCTGGACGTTGCTGCCCATCACGAGGTTCGGCCGCGCGGTGTCCTTGCCCGCGGCGCGGCGCCTGGCGCGCCACCGCCAGAGCATCGCCATGCCGCCGAGCATGCACGCCTCGCTCGACCCGGTGGTCGAGCAGCCGATGGCCTGCTCGTGCGGGGCGTTCCACAGGTGACCGAGGATGTTCACGCAGCGATGCTCGAGCTCGGCGGTCTGCGGGTACTCGTCCTTGTCGATCATGTTCTTGGGTGAGCACTCGGCCATGAGCTCCTCGGCCTCCGGCTCCATCCACGTGGTGACGAACGTGGCCAAGTTCAGCCTGGCGTTGCCGTCGAGGATGAGCTCGTCCCTGACGACCTGCAGCGCGGTCCGCGGAAGCACGCCGCGCTCGGGCAGCCGGTACCGGGGGATCTCGCAGCTCTTCTCCCGGAAGTAAACCGGGTTAATGTCTAGTTCGACGCCCGTCGACTCTTCCTCGGGCACTTGTCTGTGCAGCGCAGCCATGGAGCCAGGCTAGTAGCGCGGTAGTCACGGCACGCGAACTAGGGCCAGCGAAATCCCTAATAAGTGGTGTGACCGAGGTTGCGGCCCGGCTCACTTCACCAGCTTGTGAACCTCGCGGAAGCGCGGGTGGCGCGCGTCGCGCAGCCACTCGAAGAGCACCATCTCCGAGGTGACGATCTCGACCCCGTGCTGCCTGGCGCGGTCGACGGCCGCCTGATGGTCGGCGGGGTCGCGGGACCCGGCCGCGTCAGCCACCAGGATGACCCGGTGCCGCGGCCCGAGCAGGTCAAGGGCGGTCTGGAGGACGCAGACGTGGGTCTCCACGCCCGCGATGACGACCTCGCGAGTCCCGGCGGGCAGCAGCCCGGGGAAACCAGGGGCGGCGGCGGCGGAGAACGCCGTCTTGGCGAGCGTCTCCCGCGGGTAGCCCGCGAGGGACTCGACGGTCGGGCCGAGGCCCTCCGGGTACTGCTCGGTGGCGAGCACCGGCACGTCGAGGAGCAGCGCCGCCTCGGCGAGCCGCGCGGTCCTGCTGATGACGGAGCCGCCGTCGTGGATGGCGGGTAGCAGCCGTTGCTGCAGGTCGATAAGGAGCAGGACGGAGCGTTCCGCGGACAGGAGCATCGCGGGCGCTAGGAAGCGACGAGGCCGTCGGTGAGCGGCCCGATGGCGGCCAGGTTCCCGGCCAGTTCGGCGGTAAGCCCGTACCGGGCGGCGATGGCCGCTGGTGAGACGTACGAGACCTTCGTCTGGCCGGCGTCGTCCCAGACGACGAACTTGAGCGGGAGGTCGAGCGCCGACAGCGGCGCGGCGACCATGACCGGCGTGCCCGCCGCCGGGTTGCCGAACACCACGAGCACGGTGTCGCGCAGTTCGAGGCCTGCCTGCCGCGCCTCGGCCGCCTGGTCGATGACCGCGAACACTCGCAGGCCCTTCGCCTGCGCGAGGGCGGTGAACCGGGCCACCGTCTCCGCGACCGTCCGCGGGCTCGCCTTGGTGATCACGCCTTCGCCGCGCCCGGCTTCCGCGTCGCTCATCGTCGTCCCCTTCGCCGTGCGAGGTGGGTGCGTGCACGTACCGCGGCCAACGTTACCGACACCGCGATACGGGCGGGCGCGCCGGTCCTGGTTCAGTCCGCCACGGCCGGGGCCCGCTGGCACCTGCTCAGCCTGGCGGCGGACCTCGAGGAAGCGAATCCCCTCGGCCCCGGGCCGACCGAGTCGTCCACCACGAACGAGACCTGCGAGCTGGCCGCGATGTTCCGGTACTTGGCGGAGTGGTCCTCGTCGGGCAGCATGCCTCTTCATCGGCCACGAGGGCCGCGTGCTCGGCCAGGCCGGTCAGCGGAAGTAGGCGACCGTGCGGAGCTCGACCGACTCGCGGGGGTTCGCGCCGTCCGCGGCGTCGTCGCGGAACGAGGTGTGCGGCGCGCGCCAGGCGACGGAGTGGTCGGTGTCGTGCAGCTTGATGAGCAGCGCCTCGCCGGCGTGCATGCCGGGGAAGTACCACCAGCGGTGGTCCGGGTTGTAGCGAAACAGGCTGGCGGCCGACTCGGCCTCGTGGCCCACAAGGCCAGCACGGAACCAGACCTTGCCACTCCGGCCCGTCCGCCATGCCCGGTATTGCACGATATCGGCGTCCCGGATTTACCGGTGAAGCCTGTCTTACATGTAAATAAATTTCGTCATGTAAGAAAAACGTGTCTCACGCACGTTTTTCCTTCCACTTGCGAAAAGTTTACCGGTTGAGCGGAACTCGCCGGCTGGCTCCCGCCCCGCGAAGCATCCCGTCCCGCGTCCCCTCCCAGGCGTGATGGCGCAGGCCGGGGGCACTGCCGGGTCCTGGGAATCCGCCGATGAGGGAGTCGTTCCGACCGGGCGCGAGGCTAACTAGGCCTCATGGTTGCCGCCCCAACGGCGGAGACGGCCGCGCCAGTCATGATAACAGCAAGAAGTGCCGTGTTGAGGGGAATGGCGCTGCGCCGAGGGATCCCGGTCGGCGGCGGTCGCAGCGGAGTGACGGCTGGGGGGTTGTGCTGGTACCAGGCACGGCCGGGACTCCCATGGGCGGAACGGTTAGGGTTCGATAGTGGCGGAAGGGAGTACGGAGAGGATGTCGGAAACTGAGGGGAAGCCGCCGTCAACGGCGGCGCGGATGTTCGGAGACTTCGCGCCCGCGCTCGTCGGGTTCACCGACGACACCCTGTTCGGGCAGGTGTGGACCCGGCCGGAGCTCGCGCCGAGAGACCGGTCGCTGATCACCGTCGCCTGCCTGGTGGCCGGGGGAAACACCACGCAACTGGTGAACCACCTGGCGCTGGCCAGGCGCAACGGGCTGACCGAGGCCGAGCTGATCGAGGCGATCACCCACCTCGCCTTTTACGCCGGGTGGCCGCGCGCGATGTCGGCGATGGCGGTCGCCAAGGAAGTCTTCGGCCAGGATGAAGGCACAGACAATAAGGAGCCATAGGGATGGAGTACGTAACCGTCGGCGGTACTGGGGTGCGGGTGTCGCCCCTGTGCTTTGGCACGATGTCGTTCGGCTCTGACGCGGACGAGGCGACTTCCGGGGAGATGTTCGCGCGCTGCCGGGACGCCGGGATCAACTTCTTCGACACCGCGAACGTATACGGCGACGGGGCGTCGGAGACGATCCTCGGCAAGCTCATCGCCGGCAGCCGGGACGACCTGGTGATCACGTCGAAGGTGTTCTTCCCGACCGGCACCGACGTGAACGCGGGCGGCCTGTCGCGCCGTCACGTCACCCGCGCCGTGGAAGACTCGCTGGCCCGCCTCGGCACGGACCGGCTCGACTTCTACTTCGTGCACAACTTCGACGAGCGGACCCCGATCGAGGAGACCGTCCGCACGCTCGACGACCTTCAGGCCCAGGGCAAGATCCTCTACCCGGCCGTCTCCAACTGGGCCGCCTGGCAGATCGCGACGGCCCTCGGCGTCGCCGCGCGGGAGCACCTCGCCCGGTTCGAGCTGATCCAGCCCATGTACAACCTGGTCAGGCGGCAAGCCGAGGTAGAGATCCTGCCGCTCGCCCAGGCCGCGAACCTGGGAGTCATCAGCTATAGCCCGCTCGGCGGCGGCCTGCTGACCGGCAAGTACGGCACCGGGAAGCGCCCCGGCGGCGGACGGCTGGTTGAGAGCCAGCTGTACATCGACCGGTATGCCCTCGACAGCGACTACGCCACGGCGGACGCCTTCACCGCGTTCGCGGCGAAGGCCGGCATCAGGCCCGCCACGCTCGCCGTCGCCTGGGCCCTGGCGCACCCCGCGGTCACCGCCCCGATCATCGGCGCGCGGAACCTGGGCCAGCTCGCCGATTCCCTCGCGGCACTGGACGTGGCGATGACCGCGGACTTGCGGGCGGAGATCTCGGCGCTCTCGGTCACCCCCGCCCCCGCCACCGATCGCACGGAAACGCTCAAGGGATACTGAACCTGACACGGGGAGGAACGCGATGGGCACGTGGACGACCGATGAGCTTGACGCGGTCGGCGGCGCGGACGAACTACGGATCGCCGCGCAGCGGGCCGACGGGACGCTGCGTGACCCGGTGACGATCTGGGTAGTCCGAGTCGGCGGCGACCTCTACGTCCGCTCCTACCGGGGGACAGGCTCGTCCTGGTTCCGCGGGGTCGAGACGACCCACGCGGGGCACGTCCAGTCGGGCGGGGTCGACAAGGACGTCACGTTCGCCGACGTGGCGGACTCGGCGGCTGGCGACGCCATCGACGCCGCCTACCAGGACAAGTACCGGAAGTACGGCGCGAGCTACGTCGACCCGATGGTCGCGACGACCGCGCGGGACGCCACCGTCAGGCTGGTCCCGGCGTAGCGTCGTCAGGGGAGCCTAGCGTCAACAGCGAGCGCCTAGGACGAGCGTCCGCGCGCGGGCCGAGTCCCGTCCGCGGGCAGGCCAGGCGCTACGGCCGGGTCGGCCACGGCGGCCTGGCCGCCGGTGACCTGGCGCTTGCCGCGGAGCAGCGAGGCCAGGCCAGCCAGCACCGACAGGGCCGCCGAGACGCTGAACACCACGATCAGGCCGCTGTGGAACGGGCCGGAAAGCAGCGAAGGGAAGAACGTCCGCCCGGTCAGCGCGGCCTGGCTGGCGGTGGGCAGCCTGGCCAGTACTCCGGTCGGCGCGAGCAGGTGCTGGATCGGGTTGACGCCGAGGACGGAGGCGAACAGCGACGACACCGGCGGCAGCGTCGCCACCTGGTGCGCCGTGCCGGCCGGTACCCCGAGCTTGACCAGGCCGCTGGACAGCGTGGTGGGCAGCGAGCTCGACAGGCCGACGATCATCAGCGTGAAGACCACGCCGATGGAGACCGCGGTGCCCGAGTTCTGGAACGTGGAGCGCATGCCGGACGCCGCGCCGCGGTCGCTGGCGGGCACCGAGCCCATGATCGACGACGAGTTCGGCGACGCGAACATCCCGCTGCCGATCCCGTTCAGGGCGATGAACAGGGCGAACGCCCAGTACGGGAAGTTGACAGGGAGGAACATCAGCCCGATGAAGGATGAGGCGAACACGGCCATCCCCGCGGTCGCGATGCCCCGTGAGCCGAACCGGTCGGACAAGATGCCGGAGACCGGCCCGGCCACCAGGAACCCGGCCGTCATCGGCAGGATGAAGATGCCCGCCCACAGCGGCGTCTGGTCGTAGGTGTAGCCGTGCAGCGGCAGCCAGATCCCCTGCAGCCAGATGATCAGCATGAACTGGATGCCGCCGCGCGCGATCGACACCAGCAGTCCGGCGACGTTGCCCGCGGTGAACTCACGGATCTTGAACAGCGATAGCCGGAACATCGGCTCCGCGACCCGCGTCTCGATGATCACGAAGACGAGCAGCACCGCGAGGCCGCCGATGATCTCGCCCAGCACGACCGGCGACTCCCAGCCCATCGAGTCGTTCCCGTAGGGCTGGATGCCGTAGGTGACGCCGACGAGGACGGAACCAAGGCCGAGGGCGAACGTGACGTTGCCCCACCAGTCGATCCTGGCGCGCCGCCTGACCCCGTTGTCGCGCAGCTTCAGGTAGGCCCACAGCGTGCCGAACACGCCGACCGGCAGGTTGATCCAGAAGACCGCGCGCCAGTCCCAGGCCGCCAGCAGGCCGCCCGCCACCAGGCCGATGAACATGCCGGCGAGGGCCGCGATCTGGTTGGTGCCGAGCGCGAAGCCGCGCCGTTCGGCCGGGAAGGCATCGGTGAGGATCGCGGCCGAGTTCGCCATCAGCATCGACCCGCCGATCGCTTGCAGGAACCGCCAGCCGATGAGCCACAGGGCGCCGTGCGCCCCCTGGAACGGGTCGAAAGAAAGCAGCACCGAGGCGATGGTGAACACCACGAACCCGGCGTTGTACATCTTGACCCGGCCGAACATGTCGCCCAGCTTGCCCAGGTTGACCACCAGCACCGCCTGGACGAGGCGGTAACCCATGATCATCCACAGCAGGTAGCTGATGTTGCCGGCCGACAGCGGGTCGAGGTTGATGCCCTTGAAGATGGCCGGGAGCGCGATGATGACCACGGAGCCGTCAAGCGAGGCCATGAAGATCGCGGCGGTCGTGTTGGCCAGGGCCACCCAGGCATAGCTGTCCGGCTTCGGCGGCTTCGGGCGCTGGGCGCTGGCCTCGGCGTGAGTGGCGCCTGCCCCCATCAGAGCTTCTCCGCCAGCCGCTCGAGCAGCACGGCGGCGGCCTTCAACTGGGCGAGCTCGTCCTCGCTGAACCCGGTGCCGAGCGCCGCCGCGATCTGCTCGGTGCGCGCGCCGCGCTTGTCGTGCACGGTCCGCCGCCCCGACTCGGTGATCGACAGCACGATCCGCCTGCCGTCTTCCGGGTCGCGGCTGCGCTCGATCAGGCCGCGCTCCAGCAGCGCCGCCACGGTCACGCCCATCGACTGCGGGCTGATCCGGTCCTCCCTGGCGAGGTCGCTCGAGGTCGCGGGCCCGCCGCGCTCAAGGCGGGAAAGCGCGGAGGACTCGGGGAGGGTCAGCTCGCCCTCGAACGGCGCCTGCCGCAGCTTGCGCACGACGAGCCCGACGGCGACGCGCAGCGCCCCCGCGACCTCACTGACATCCGCGGCCGGTCCACCTGAGTTCATATTCGTAAGGATAACTAATAAGTTTTGCCTTAGCAATTTGCCAGGTGAGCCGCGCCCCTAGTGTCGTCCCGGACCGGTGCCGGACGAACCGCCTGGCCTGCCGGGCCCCGAGGGACATGGGGCGCCAGGTGGTCGAGCCCGCTCCCGTTCTGAGCACTGGTTACGGTTCTTTTCCGGCCGCGAGGTAGCGGCAGAACAAGAAGCCCTCGTCGTCGGCGATGACCTGCCTGAGGGTCAGCGGGCGGGCGGCGGACGGCTCGCCCGCGATGATCCGGCTCGCGCCCGGGCCGGCCAGCGTCGGGCCGAGCGACAGGCAGAGCTCGTCGACCAGGCCAGCCGCGAACAGGTCACCGAACAGGTGCGGGCCGCCCTCGCACAGCACCCGGCCGAGGCCGCGGCCGGCCAGTTCGTCCAGCGCGGCCCTGAGGTCGACGGTGTCGTCGCCCGCGACGATGACGTCGGCGACCTTGGCCGTCTCGGTCCGCATCTCCTCGTCGGACGACGCGCAGGTGATCACGATGGTCCGCGAGTCCGGCGCCGCCTCGGTGAACAGCGGGCTGCTCAGGTTCAGTCCGAGAGTCCGCGTGACCAGCGCGATCGGCGCCGCCGCCGGGCGGCCGGCGCGCAGCTGGGTGAGGGACTCGCGGCGGCGCGCGGGCTTGTACTGTTCGGCCCGGGCGGTGCCCGCGCCGACCAGCACGAGGTCGGTAAGCACGCGCAGGATGCCGAACACCCGCTTGTCGTCGGCCGAGGACAGCCCGCCGGACAGGCCGTCGACGGTGGCCGCCCCGTCGGCGCTGGACACGAAGTTGACCCGCAGCCAGCGCGGCGCCGGGTAGGCGTAGACCTCGGCCAGCCGGGGGAGGTCGAGCTCCTCGCCGGCCGAGGGATAGATCATCCGCACCCGCCAGATCCTAGCCCACGCGCCCCGGCCTACGTCCGGGAGCGGAGCACGACGATGGCGTGCCCGGCGACCTCGACCTTGGTCTTGGGGAGGAAGCCGATCGCGTCCTTCGGGTCGCCGCGCGGGGTCTCCGTGTCGACCACGATCTCCCACTCGGCGGCAGAGCTACCGGCCCCGCCGAGGGCCTCGGGGATCGTGAACGTGATCGGCTCCGCGCCCGCGTTGAACAGCAAGAGGAACTTCCTGTCGGTCACCCGGTCGCCGCGCGGGTCCGGCTCGGTGATCGCCGACCCGTTGAGGAAGACCGCCACGGACTTCGCGTACGACGCCCTCCAGTCGGCGTCGGTCATCTCGTCGCCCGCCGGTGTCAGCCAGGCGATGTCCACCGTGCTGGCACCGCCTGCGCCGTCCCCGGCGCCCGGGTAGGCGCCGGTGAAGAAGCGGCGGCGGCGGAAGACCGGGTGGCGGCGGCGCAGCCGGGCCAGCTTCTGGGTAAAGGCGAGCAGGTCCCGCTCGCTGGCCGCGCGGGACCAGTCCACCCAGGAGATCTCGTTGTCCTGGCAGTAGGCGTTGTTGTTGCCGGCCTGCGTCCGGCCGATCTCGTCGCCGGCCAGCAGCATCGGGATGCCCTGGGACAGGAAGAGGGTGACGAGGAAGTTCCGCTGCTGCCGCGCGCGCAGCTCCACGACCTCGGGCGCCTCCGCGGGGCCCTCGACGCCGCAGTTCCACGAGCGGTTGTCGTCGGTGCCGTCCCGGTTGTCCTCGCCGTTGCCGTCGTTGTGCTTGTCGTTGTAGCTCACCAGGTCGGCCAGGGTGAACCCGTCGTGGCAGGTGACGAAGTTGATCGACGCGACCGGCCGCCGCCCGGAGGTCTCGTACAGGTCAGACGAGCCGGTGAGCCGGGACGCGAATTCCGGCAGCGTCGCGGGCTGGCCGCGCCAGAAGTCACGCACGGTGTCCCGGTACTTGCCGTTCCACTCGGTCCACAGCGGCGGGAAGTTCCCGACCTGGTAGCCGCCCTCGCCGACGTCCCACGGCTCGGCGATGAGCTTGACCTGGGAAACCACCGGGTCTTGCTGCACCAGGTCGAAGAACGTGGACAGCCGGTCCACGTCGTGCAGTTCCCGCGCCAGCGCCGACGCGAGGTCGAAGCGGAACCCGTCGACGTGCATCTCGAGGATCCAGTACCGCAGTGAGTCCATGATCAGCTGCAGCGAGTGCGGGTGCCTGACGTTCAGCGAGTTGCCGCAGCCGGTGTAGTCGATGTACCGCCACGGGTTGCCGTCGTCGAGGCGGTAGTAGGCGTGGTTGTCGATCCCGCGGAAGGCACAGCGTGGGACCGCGGTGGTCGCCCTCGGCGGTGTGGTTGTAGACGACGTCCAGGATGACCTCGATGCCGGCCGTGTGCAGTGCCTTGACCATCGTCTTGAACTCGCCGACCTGCTCGCCGCGCTGCCCGGCCGAGCAGTAGCGGTTGTGCGGCGCGAGGAAGCCGATCGTGTTGTAGCCCCAGTAGTTCGTCAGGCCGCGGGCCACCATGGCCTGCTCGGGGACGAACTGGTGCACCGGGAGCAGCTCGACGGCCGTGGCGCCGACCCGCTTAAGGTGCTCGATGACCGCCGGGTGGGCGAGGCCCGCGTACGTGCCGCGCTGATGCAGCGGGATCTCCGGGTGGCGCAGCGTCAGGCCGCGGACGTGCGCCTCGTAGATGACCGTGTCGTGGTACGGGATGTGCGGCGGCCGGTCGTTACCCCAGTCAAAGAAAGGGTTTATGACCACATTTTTCGGCATAAAAGGAGCGCTGTTGACCGTGTTAGGCCGCCGCGGGTCCGACCACTGGTAGTCGAAAAGCGCCTCGTTCCACGTGACATCGCCCTCGACGGCCTTGCCGTAGGGGTCAAGCAGCAGCTTCGACGGCGCGCAACGCGCGCCGAGCCGCGGGTCATACGGGCCGTGGACGCGGTAGCCGTAGCGCTGCCCGGGGCCGATCGCCGGCAGGTACCCGTGCCAGACGAAGCCGTCGACCTCGGTCAGCTCGACGCGCGACTCGGCACCCGACTCATCGAACAGGCACAGCTCAACCCGCTCGGCGACCTCGGAGAACAGGGCGAAGTTCGTCCCCCATCCGTCCCACGTCGCGCCAAGCGGGTACGCGGCCCCTGGCCAGGTATGCATCCGCCTCCTCACGCGGGTCGACCGTAACCGTATAGCACGTATTAGCGCACGAAGCCTACCGTGACTCCTCCGCTCCTTGATGGAGCGGCTTTTCAGGTTGCCTACGCCGCGAGGTTCATCGGTCGCGTCAAGCGATCCTCGAGGCCGACCACTGGACGCCGGCGGACGGCCGAGACCTGTCGGCAAGCTCCCTTCCCTGCACGCCCTGACCACCGATGATTATCGCCTGCCGCGGTAGCGGAGAACCGATACGGCGGCGCAGGGGATAAGCACCAGGACCATCAGCAGGCGGACGCTGAGCCCGGCCCGCGTCCGGGTCGTCGGCGGTAGCAGCAGGTCGCTCTGGGCGCGGGCGAACGTGGGCGGCGCCGGAGGCACTGTCGGCGGTTTCGCGGGGCTGGCCGGCGGCGGCGCCGAGGTCGTTCGGCTCGGGGACGGGCTGGTGCCCAGCGGGCCGTGGCTCCGGCTCCGAGACGGGCTGGGGCCGGGGGGCGGGGTGGTCACTGTGGGGCTGGGGGAGGGACTCGTCACCGTCGGGCTGGGGGCCGGGGTGGCCGGGGTCGGGAACGGACTGGTCGGGGTCGGCTGGGAGAAGGACTCGTCACCGTCGGGCTGGGGGAGGGGCTGGCCGGGGTCGGGATGGGGAGGGGGCTGGGGGCTGGGGTGGTCACCGTCGGGCTCGGGGACAAGCTCGTTACCGTCGGGCTGGGCGACGGGGTGGTCGGGGTGGGGGACGGGGTGGTCGGCGTTGGGCTCGGGGAGGGACTCGTTACCGTCGGGGTCGGGGTCGGGATGGGGACGGGGACGGGGGTCGGAGTGGTCACGGTGGGGCTGGGGGAGGGACTCGTCACCGTCGGGCTGGGGGACGGACTAGTGGGGCTCGGGGTCGGGGTCGGGATGGGGCTGGGGGCTGGGGTGGTCACCGTCGGGCTCGGGGACGGACTCGTCACCGTCGCGGTGGGGGTCGGAGTGGTCACCGTCGGGCTGGGGGTCGGGGTGTCGGGGTAGCGGACGGGGTGGTCACCGTCGGGCTGGGGGAGGGACTCGTCACCGTCGGGGCGGGAGACGGGCTGGTCGGGGTCGGGGTCGGGCTGGTCGCGTCGGGATGGGGGCGGGCTGGTCAGCGTCGGGCTCGGGGACGGACTCGTCACTGTCGGGGTGGGGGTCGGGCCCGGGGGCGGGGTGGTCATCGTCGGAGACGGAGACGGACACGTCCCCTGACCCGGGCCAACCGGGAACGGAAACGCGGTCGGCATGGGAGGAACAGACACGACCGGCAGCGGAATGGGAGGCACCGTCACCGTCGGTACCACGACCGGAGGCACGGTCACGGTCGGCAGCGGATACGGAAACGGAAACTCAGTCGGTACCAGAACCGGAGGTACCGTCACGGTCGGCAGCGCGACCGGAGGCACCGTCACCGTCGGCACGGGAACCGAAGGCACGGTCACCGTCGGCACCGGAAAGGGAAACGGAGTCGGACCCGCACACGGGCACCAGGGCTGGCACCAGGGCTGACCCCGACACCGATGCGGATGGTACGGATGGCAGCGCGGCGGGTGGTGCCGGTGACAGTGCGGAGGGTGGCAGCAAGGCGGGTGATGCGAGTGGCCCCGAGGCGGGTGGCACGGAGACGTGATCGGGGGCGGGGCATACCGCGACGACGAGACGACGTGCGCGGTCCCGGACGTGTCCGGTCCTGCAAGCTGCCCTGTCGCGGCGTAGGAATGCGCGGAAAAGGCGACCAGGACCAGTGTCGGAGCGAGGAGGAAGACCGCGCAGGCCCACAGGAGGCCGGCTCTCATTGGCACCGGCCTCTAACCGGGCACCGATCTCGGCGGCCACGGCGGACATAGGCCCTGGGCCGGTGCCAAGCGGACCGGTATACGGGTTGTTCAGCTGGAACACGACGACGACGGCGACCGCGACCAGCACCGACTGCAGGATGGCGACGCTGATCGATGCCTTCTCTGAGCGGATCGCGCCGGCGAACGGGAAGAGGCCAACGATGAGGGAGGTCAAGACCACGGCGATGAGCACGCCGACCGGCAGCCGGCTCTCCGCCGCGCTCTCGCGCTCGGCCCGCGCCGTGACGAGCGCGCCGAGCTGGCCGGTCGCGTACGACTGGGCGTTGGCGGCTTCCGAGGTCTGCGTGTTGACCTGAAGCAAGGTTGCGCTCATCGCGGTGAGCTGACTCAGGCTCGCGTCGTCGAGCGTGCCGCGCTCCATCTGCGGCCAGTCGTGGTCAACGACCGTCGTGGCGTAGCCACGGACCTGGGCCCTGAGCGTGTTCCCGGCGGCGGGCGGCAGTCCGCTGGCCGCCCAGTAGATCTGCCGGACGGCAACGGCCTCGTTGCCGACCGCCTGCTGCGCCGAGCCGATCGTCTGCCACTCGGTCGCCAGCGCCAGGGCAAGTACCAGCAGGTACATGGCCGCGAGCGAGGGACCGAGGAAGCCGAGCGTCACATCCTCGGGCTCCCGTTTGTGACCGCGCAGGTACCACGCAATGGCGGCGGCCGCACCCCCACTTGCTACCGCCGTCACCAGGAGTACCCATGTTTCCCGTCCCAGGATTGACAGCTTCCCCACCACCCTCCGTCGTTCTCAACTTTACCAACTTTATGTACTGGGGCGGTTGCGTAAAGTGACCATTGCCATTCAAGATGCTGGAGGCGAAAGCAGCCAGCCGAGGTAACGACGAGGCCGGGCAGTTCGCCGCGACTGACAAGTCCTATAAACAAAATGGAGTCGGGAGGTTCCGCCGATGTCGGTGGAAACGGACACGCAGGCGCATTCACACAACGGGCAGGGGCAGTCCAGTCTGGGAACGGCGGCGGCGCGAAATCTCGCGACGACGACCAAAACTCCCCCGCAGATGCAGGGCATCACCAATCGGTGGGTGCAGAAAGTCCTGCCGTGGGTGGACGTCAAGGGCGGCACGTACCGGGTAAACCGGCGCATGTCATACGCGGTCGGCGACGGCCGGGTGGAAGTGGTGCAGACCGGGGAGCGGGTCAGCATTATCCCGGCCGAGCTCGGCGAGTTCCCGGCGCTGCGGGGCTACGACGACGACGACGTGCTAGCCGCCCTCTCGGGGCGTTTCGCCCAGCAGCAGGTCGAGGCCGGCACGGTGGTTGCCCAGAAGGGGACCCCGGTCGGCTCGGTGCTCGTGGTCGTGCACGGCCGGCTGGTCCGCTCGGGGACAAACGCCTACGGCGAGCAGAAGACGACGGGGGTGATCGCCGACGGCGGCTTCTTCGGGGCATCCGGGCTCACCAACCCCGACGCGCTGTGGACTGAGACCATCACCGCGGAAACCGCCTGCACCCTGCTGAGCCTCGACCGGGCCCAGTTCGCCGCGGTGGCCGAGCAGTCGGGTTCGCTGCAAGATCACCTGCGTGAGTACGCCGCCAAGGCGGAGAAGCCCACTAGCCGCGGCGGTGAGGCGGCCCTGGCCATGGCCTCCGGACACGCCGGAGAGCACGTGCTGCCGTCCACGTTCGTGGATTACGAGGGCTCGCCGCGGGAGTACGAGCTGCAGGTGGCGCAGACGGTGCTGCGCGTGCACTCGCGAGTGGCGGACCTGTTCAACCAGCCGATGAACCAGATCGAGCACCAGCTCAAGCTCACCGTCGCGGAACTGCGGGAGCGCCAGGAACACGAGCTGATCAACAACCCCGACTTCGGGTTGCTGCACAACGTCGACTACTCCCAGCGGCTGCACCCGGTTAGCGGCCCGCCCACGCCCGACGATCTCGACGAGCTGCTGTGCCGCAGGCGGGACTCCAAGGTTTTCCTCGCTCATCCCCGCGCGATCGCCGCGTTCGGCCGGGAATGCAACAAGCGCGGGCTCTACCCGTCCAGCGTGGCGATGGGCGAGCGCACCGTGCCCGCCTGGCGCGGCGTGCCGATCCTGCCGTGCCCGGTCATCCCGATCACCGAGCACAACACCTCCTCGATCCTGGTGCTGCGCACCGGCCAGGAGAATCAGGGCGTCGTCGGCCTGTACCAAACCGGCATTCCCGACGAGCACGAGCCCGGGCTGAACGTCAGATTCATGGGCATCGATGAAAAGGCCGTCATCTCTTACCTCGTGTCGACCTATTTCTCCGCCGCGGTGCTCGTGCCCGACGCGATCGGCATGCTCGAAAACGCCGAACTCGGCCGCTAACCCAATAGAAAACCCCGACGGAAAACATAAACCGACAAGGGACGAAGGATTACGCGGATGTCATCATTCGAGCTGCCCGATTTTTACACCCCCTACCCGGCTCGGTGTAATCCGCACCTAGACCGGGCCCGGGCCCATAGCAAGGCCTGGGCCCGGTCGATGGAAATGATCGACGTCCCGCAGCACGGCACGGTGATCTGGACGGAAAAAGACCTCGACGCCCACGATTACGCGCTGCTGTGCGCCTACACGCACCCCGATACCACGGCCGAACTGCTCGACCTGGTCACCGACTGGTACGTGTGGGTGTTCTACTTCGACGACCACTTCCTCGAGCTGTTCAAGCGCAGCCGGGACCTGGACGGTGCCCGCGCTTACCTGGACGCGCTGCGCGCGTTCATGCCGGCCGACGGGCAGATTACCGGGGAGCCGACCAACCCGGTCGAGGCCGGGCTGGCCGACCTCTGGTCCCGCACCGTGCCTGACCGCTCGGAGGACTGGCGGGCCCGCTTCGCCGAGAGCACCCGTAACCTGCTCGACGAATCGCTGTGGGAACTCGCCAACATCAACGCCGACCGGGTATCCAACCCGATCGAGTACGTCGAGATGCGCCGCAAGGTTGGCGGAGCGCCGTGGTCGGCGAACCTGATCGAGCATGCCTGCGACGCCGAGGTGCCCGCCGTCATCGCCACCTCCCGGCCGATGCGAGGTGCTCCGCGATACCTTCGCCGACGCCGTGCACCTGCGCAATGACCTCTTCTCCTACCAGCGCGAGGTCCACGACGAGGGCGAGCTGTCCAACGGCGTGCTGGTGCTTGAGCGGTTCCTCGGCTGCACCGCCCAGCAGGCCGCCGACCGGGTGAACGACCTGCTCACCTCCCGGCTGCACCAGTTCGAGCACACCGCGTTCACCGAGTTGCCCGCCCTGCTGGACGCTCACGGCATTGATCCCTTGGCGCGGATTCAGGTCGGGCGCTACGTGAAGGGGCTGCAGGACTGGCAGTCGGGCGGTCACGAGTGGCACCTGCAGTCATCCCGGTATACCAAGCCCCGTTCCTCCCCGGTTCCGGTCCTCGGCGGCCCGTCGGGGATCGGCACGCAGGGCGCGCGCATCGCGCTGTCGCTGGCGGCGACCGCGCCGCAGCGGCTGCGCAGCTTCACCCACGTCCCCTTCCAGCCCGCCGGCGGCCTCGAGTACCCGGCGATGGACGTCCCGTTCCCGCTTACCCTCAGCCCGCACCTCGAGGCTGCCCGCGAGCGCAACGTGCAGTGGTCCGCTGAGATGGGCATCCTCGGCGAGGGGGTGTGGGACGCGGACAGGCTACGGGCGGCCGACCTCGCGCTGTGCGCGGCGGGCATCCACCCCGACGCCACCGCCGAGCAGCTTGACCTGACGACCGGCTGGCTGACCTGGGGCACATACGGCGACGACTACTATCCCGTCGTCTTCGGGCGCGGCACGAACATCCCCGCCGCGAAGGCCTGCAACGCCCGCCTGGAGACATTCATGCCCCTCGACCCGGCCGAGATGCCGGTGCCGGTCAGCGCGCTCGAACGCGGCCTCGCCGACCTGTGGGTCCGCACGGCCGGGCCGATGGAACCGCCCGAGCGCCAGGCGCTCCGGCGCGCTATCACCGACATGACCGACAGCTGGATCTGGGAGCTCGGCAACCAGGCGCAGAACCGGATCCCCGATCCCGTCGACTACATCGAGATGCGCCGCAAGACGTTCGGCTCGGACCTGACGATGAGCCTGTCCCGGCTGGCCCACCACGGGATCGTCCCCGATGAGGTGTACAAGCTCCGCCCGGTCGCCGCGATGGAAAACGCCGCCGCCGATTACGCCTGCCTGCTCAACGACGTGTTCTCCTACCAGAAGGAGATCCAGTTCGAGGGCGAGATCCACAACTGCGTCCTGGTGGTGCAGAACTTCCTCGACTGCGACGCGGCGACGGCCATGGGGGTCGTCGGCGACCTGATGGCCGCCCGGATGAGCCAGTTCAGGGACATCGTCGCCGTGGAACTCCCCCAGCTCTTCGACGCGCTCCACTTCGACGCGGCTACGCGCGAGGCGGTGCAGGGCCATGCCCGTAACCTGGAGAACTGGCTCGCCGGGATCCTCAACTGGCACCAGGGCTGCCACCGCTACGCCGAGGCCGACCTGATCGGCAACGTGCGCCCGGCGCGACCGGAACTATTCCGCAGCCCGGCCGGACTCGGCAGTTCCGCGGCCCGCATTCTCCGCACGCTCCAAGTGGCACGCTGAGCTGGGGAACCCCTCCGTCAGCCCGAGGCGGCGCGCCGCGCGCGGGCGGGCCCGGGCTCAGGCGCAGCGTGGGCGGCGGTTTCTGACGCGCGGCGCCCGGCCAGGTCCGCCTCCAGGTAGCGGTCGAGGACGACGTCGGCCACCTCGGGCGCCGCGCCGAGCGCCGCGGAGACGACCGAGGCCCCGGCCCCGAGCGCCGCGTCGCGGATCTTGTCGGCGAAGTAGCCGGGGGCGAGCAGGTAGGTCGCGACGACGACGCGCGCCGCCCCCGCGTGACGCAGCGCGAGTACGGACTCGGCGGGCCTCGGCCCGGCCGCCGACGCGTAACCGGGCAGGACCGCCCGCCATCCCCGCTCGCGGGCCCAGCGCGCCGCGAGCTCCGCGATCGTCGCGTTGGCGGAGGGGTCCGACGATCCCGCCGCCGCGAGCACCACCCCGGTCGCGGCCCGGCCCGCGGCGTCAACGGGCACGCCCGCCTCGCGCAGCCTGCGCTCCAGGGCGGCGAGCAGCAGCGGGTGCGGGCCGAGCGTCGCGGCGGAAACGGCGTCGAGGCCGGGGTGCGCGGCCGCGGCGGCCGCCAGCTGGGCCGGGATGTCGGCCTTGCTGTGATACGCCGCGGTCAGCAACAGCGGGACGACGACCGCCGGCCGTGTTCCTGAGTCACTGGCGGCGTCCGCGGGCACCGAGCCGAGCACCTGGGGGAGCGACGGCGCGCAGTGGTCAAGGAACCCCGCCCGGACGTCGAGCCCGCCAAGCCCGCGCCGCGTGGCGCGGGCCCGGACGACGGACAGCAGTTCCGTCACCGTCGCCGCGGCGCGCGGGTCGCGCGAGCCGTGGGCGACGGCGACAAGCGGGGTCAGACGTGGATGCCGCACTCGGTCTTGCCTGTCCCGGCCCAGCGGCCAGAGCGCGGGTCCGCGCCGGCCTCGACGCGCATCGTGCAGGTCCGGCAGCCGATCGACGGGTAGCCGTCGTAGACGAGCGGGTTCACCAGCACGCCGTTGGCCGCGATGTACTCGTCAACCTGCTCCGACGTCCAGGCGACGATCGGGTTGACCTTGACCTTCTGCCGCTTCTCGTCGAATTCCACCGCGCGCGTGGAGCGCCGCGACAGCGTCTCCTCGCGGCGCACGCCGGTGATCCAGGCGTCGTAGCCCTGCAGCGCGCGCTCCAGCGGCTCGACCTTGCGCAGGAAGCAGCACAGGTCAGGGTTGCGGCCGTATAGCCGGGGACCAAGGTCCGCGTCCTGCTCCGCGACGGTCCGCGAAGGGGTCACGTTGATCAGGTTGACCGGGTACACGGCGGAGACGGCGTCCCTGGTGCCGATGGTCTCGGGGAAGTGGTATCCGGTGTCGAGGAACACCACGTCGATGCCCGGGCGGACCGCCGACGCGAGGTGGACGATCACGGCGTCGGACATCGAGGAGGTGATGCAGATCCGGTCGCCGAACGTGTCGGTCGCCCAGCGGATGACGTCCTCGGCTGAGGCGTCTTCGAGTTCCCTTGCTGCCTGGTCGGCGAGGCTGCGCATGCGCTGCGGATCCTTCACGTGTCGGTCGTCGTCGGCGTTCGGGTCCCAGTCATAACGCTTGTTACTTAGATTTTGATTAACTCCTGTAACGCTCACAGTACGGCCCCCAGGCCGGCGAACCGCAGCTGGAAGCTGCGCGTGCACGAGCGGCAGTGCCACTCCCCGTCGGCGGCGCCTTGCGGCTCCAGGTCCTCCTCGCCGCAGTAAGGGCAGTAGAAGGGGACCGCGCGGGCGGACGGCAGACCGGTCATGACAGCTCCTCATCCGAGGCCCGCAGCGTCCATGCCGCGAACGTCTCGCCAGCGACGCGGGCCGCGTCGTACCGGCGCAGCACCCGCTCCACGTAGTCGGGCAGCTCCTCCGCCGTGGCCTTGAGCCCGCGGACCTTGCGGCCGAACCCGGACCCGGTGCCGTCCCCCCCGGTCAGCGTGCCTCCGAGGTGGATCTGGAACCCCTCGACCTGGTTCCCGGACGCATCGGTGACCAGGGAGCCCTTCAGGCCGATGTCGGCGGTCTGGATGCGGGCGCAGGAGTTCGGGCAGCCGTTGACGTTGATCGTGACCGGCGAGTCGAAGTCGGGCAGCCGCCGCTCAAGCTCGTCGATCAGGGTCATGGCCCGGCCCTTGGTCTCGACGATCGCGAGCTTGCAGAACTCGATCCCGGTGCAGGCCATCGTGTGCCGCCGGAAGACGCTCGGCGCCGCCGGCAGGCCAAGCGCGTCAAGTTCGGTCATCAGGTCGTCCACGGAGGAGTCCGGTACATCGAGGATGACCATCTTCTGCTCGGCGGTGGTCCGCACCCGGCCGCTGCCGTAGCGGTCGGCCAGCGTGGCGATCGAGGCGAGCAGGTCGCCGTTGACCCGTCCGACGCGCGGCGCGAACCCGACGTAGGAAAGGCCGTCCTTCTGCCGGTGGACGCCGACGTGGTCGCGGGCCGCGCTGTCCACGTTGACCGGGGCGGGGCCGTCGGGGAGCGAGTACCCGAGGTAC
Organism: uncultured Actinomycetota bacterium; assembly: GCA_963850115.1. Taxonomy (GTDB): domain Bacteria; phylum Actinomycetota; class Actinomycetes; order Streptosporangiales; family Streptosporangiaceae; genus Trebonia. The sequence goes on along the minus strand of CAWKKG010000009.1, from coordinate 139,873 downwards.
TCCTTCTCGAGGATCTCGCGGAACTTCTCCGCGCCCCAGTCGGCGATCAGGAACTTGATCCGCGCCCGGTGCCGCAGCCGCCGGTACCCGTAGTCACGGAAGACGGCGGCGACAGCCGCCCAGACCTCGGGCACCTGCCCGGCGCGCACGAAAGTGCCCAGGCGCTTGGCGATCATGGGATTGGTGGACAGGCCGCCGCCGACCCAGAGGTCGTAGCCGACCTCGCCGGTCTCCGGGTGCCGGACGGCCGCGAACGCGATGTCGTTGATCTCGTGGTGCGTGCACTGCGCCGCGCAGCCGCTGATCGACGACTTGAACTTGCGCGGCAGGTTGGACAGCGACGGGTCGCCGATGAACTTGTCCGAGATGGCGGCGATCTCAGGCGTGGCGTCGATCAGCTCGTCGGCGTCCAGGCCCGCCAGCGGACAGCCCAGGATGACCCGAGGGGTGTCGCCGCAGGCCTCGGTGGTGGACAGGCCGACGGCCTCCAGGGCCTCCCAGATCGCGGGGACCGACTCGATCTCGATCCAGTGCAGCTGGATGTTCTGCCGGTCGGTGACGTCCGCCGTCCCGCGGGCGTACTTGACGGAGATGTCGGAGATGACCCGCAGCTGCTCGCTCGACAGCTGGCCGCCGTCGATGCGAACCCGGAGCATGAAGTAGCGGTCGTCGAGCTCTTCCGGTTCGAGTACGGCGGTCTTGCCGCCGTCGATGCCCGGGCGGCGCTGAGTGTAGAGCCCGTACCAGCGGAAGCGCCCGCGCAGGTCGGCGGGGTCGATCGAGTCGAAGCCGCGCTTGGCGTAGATGTCGATGATCCGCTGCCGGACGTTGAGCCCGTCGTCGAACTTCTTGTTTTCCTCGTTCTTGTTCAGCGGCTCTCGGTAGCCGAGCGCCCACTGGCCTTCTCCGCGCTTGCGGCGGGGGGTTGTCGGCTTGCCCTGGGCCTTCGCCGGGGTGCTGGTCGCAGTTGCTCCGGATAGCGGGAGACATGCGGCGCTTCCTCACTAAACGTCGTCGTTGAATTCGGCGGGCACGACCCGCGCTCGCTTTGAAGCCGCCGCGGCATGAAAATAAAAAAGGCCGCCCGGCAGTTCGCGGTGCGCGCCCAGTCGTCACTCCGGTTACCTCGTTCGTGTAACCGCGAGTTAAAAGATTGGGCGGCGATCAGCGTGCAGGACGACACATCGCGCTACGGACACGCAGCAAGTCGACGTGCCTGCGCACGACGAGCATGGGGTCCATAACACTCACCTCAGCAGGATCACACAGTTTGCCCCTGTTTGTCCAGTCGAGGTTGCTCACGTAAACGCTAACCACGCGCTGCGCGGCCCTATTCCGGCGACGACGTTAAAGATGTAACTAACCTTGGCGGACCCAGCTCAGCGCCGGCTCGGCCTGGCCCTCCGGGGCCTTCGGCTGGTGCTGGCAGTCGCACCAGTTGCCGCCGCGGCAGCCCTCGTGGTGACGCCGACGGCACTCAGCGCAGATCATTTTACTGGCCCCACCCGCCGGGTATACCCGGCGGGGAGATGGGCAGTCCCCCCAAGCGCCGCGACACGGCGCCGTCCGGTCCGCCCGCCTTCAGGGATCGCGCCGAGGCGGGGATGCTGCTTGGCGCGGCGCTGCGGGATGTCCTCGCCGGCTCCCCGTCCCGGACGCCCGAACGCCAGTATCCCGAACGACTGGTGGCTGGCACCGGTCCCGCCGCCGTGACCCGTGATGGCGGCCCGGTCGTCTTCGCCATCCCGCGCGGCGGGGTCGCGGTCGCGGTCGGGGTGGCGCGCGCCCTGAGCGCGCCACTCGACGTGCTCATGGTGCGGAAGATCGGTCACCCCGCGGCACCCGAGCTCGGTCTTGGCGCCATCGCCGAGGACGGCGCTGGCGGCGCGGCCGAGCCCTACTTCGACGCGGAAATGCTCGATCGGGTGGGCCTGACCAGGGACGACCTGGCCGACGTGGTGGCCCGCGAGCGCGCCGAGCTGGCGCGGCGGGTCGCGGTCTACACCCGCGGGACGCCGCGGCCAGAAGGGCGCCCCAGGCGTTCCCGTCCGGGTCATCGTCGTGGACGACGGGCTGGCGACCGGGGTGACGGCCCGCGCCGCGCTGCGTGCGGTACGGGCGCGCGGCGCGGCCCGGCCGGTGCTCGCCGTGCCGGTCGCCTCCGCGTCCGCGGTCGAGGCCATAGAAAAGGAAAACGGCGAGGTGGTGACCTTGGTCACCGCTCGCCGATTCCGTAGCGTGGGAGAATGGTACGTCGACTTCGGTCAGCTGACCGACGCCGACGTGCTGACGCTGCTCGCCGCTGTCCCGTAGCCGGATCAGGCCGCGTTGGCGCGGCGCATCCGGCGGCGGCGCTCGGCGGAGCGCTCGTCCTCGTTCAGGCCGCCCCAGGTCCCGTACTTCTCGGGACGGGCAACGGCGTAATTGAGGCACTCGATCCTGACCGGGCAGCTCGCGCAGACCTGCTTGGCCTTGCGCTCCCTGATGTCCCGCTCTGGCTGCCGCTCGCCGTCTGGGCCGAAGAAGAGCATCAGATCCTCGCCACGACACGCGGCAGCGTCCTGCCACCCCCAGTTAGGGCGGGGAAGCACGGCCGTCTGCCTACGCACCTGGGACATGGATCAATCACCTCAACAAAGTTGCTTAGATCTTGGGTTAGTCTTGCTATTGACTCGCATGCACGCGAGTCCGGTCCAGCGCGGTAACTGCTGTTGCAAGCTGCAACGCTCAACGGCGTCATACTGTTCCCGCGCCTGTGAAGCGCGCTCGCGCGCGCTTTACCTGGGGTTGCGCGGGCAGTAGCCGCGGGCACCGTGTGTATCAACACCGTGTGTCCGTTGGCACTGTCGTCGGTGGCACTGCTTGCAGGCAGCCGGAGGCCGGCACATGCGTGACAGGCGCCTAACCCCCACCTGGCGACGCGCGCTAACCAACAAAGCCGCAAAGCAGGGAAAGCCCGCTGAGTAGCCGGTGTCCGTTAGCTGACCCGTTAGCCGCTGCCAGCCAGAAGATCCGCCGCAAGAGGGGGGCAGGGAAGCCTGGGACTATGATGCCATCCTGCCTACGGCTTGTGCACGGCGGGGTGGCATTTTCTTGCCTCGCGTCGCAAGAATTTTCTCGGCGGCGCGCCAGTGCCTGAGTTACTTCTACCGTATCGCGGCGTTTGGCGTATTTGTCCGCCGATTCCGGCGCCGGACAGCCGCCAGGAATCGCGCGTCCGGCAGCCACAAAGGCCCCGCTGGATCACGAAAGCTAAGCGGAGGCGCCCCACTGACCACTCCGAGTGGGTCACACGTGAGGCGTGAGCGCCCTACTCTGTACGAGGTGGACAAACGTTCTGCAGGGGGCAAACATGGGCATGTCAGCGTCGGACGCAGCACCCCTGCCCCGGCTCGGTGAGATCTTCTTCGATGTACGCGGCAGCTCGCGAAGCATGCGGCTGAGCTGGTACTCGAACACCGGCGTAGCCGTGTTCAGCATCTGGCAGGGCGGTACGTGCACGGGCACGTTCCGGCTGCCGATGGACGACCTCACTCGTCTTGTTGACTCCTTGCGCCGGGGCGTCCCCGGTGATCCAGCCGATGGCGACTCCGGCCCGATGGTGCTGGGCGGCCAGCGGCCCCGGCTGGCGATCGGCGCCGCGCCCGCCGAGCCTTTCACCGGCATGATGAACGTCCTGACGGACGAGCAGGCGGCCGCCTACGGGCGGTCAAGCGGGCGCCGCACCGGGGGGTTCGCGACCAACGGCACCGACTCCGCGCTCGGCAGGAACGGGGCGGAACCGGTCAGCATCAGCGACTACGCCGCCGGCGCCAGGGCCGCGGCCGTCGACCAGTACGGCACCGGGCCGCTGAACGGTACTGGCCCAATCAACGGCGCCTGGCCCGCTGAACGGCACCGGACTTAACGGCACAGCGCGGCAGTACGAGGCGGCCCAACAGTACGCGGCGACGGAACAGTACGGCACCGGTCAGTTCAACGGCACTTCGCAGTTCGACGACGCGGCGCAGCAGTACGGCTCGCCTGACCAGTACGGGTCGGAGCAGTACGGCGCCGGGGCGCAGTATGACGGCGCCTCGCAGTACGGCTCCGCGGGTCTCAACGGCGCGGGACTTAACGGTACTGCGCAGCAGTACGGGCAGTACGGCCAGGCACAGCAGTACGGCGCCGAGGCTGGCCGGGACGGCCAGTCCCGTTCTGGCGCGGATGGGCAGGCCAGGGAGCAGCGGGCCGACTATCAGTACGGTGCCGAGCACGGCGGCGCGCAGTACGGCGCTTCCGGGTACGGCGAGACGGGCTACGACACCGGGTACGGCGACACGGCGTCGTCCGGCCTGGCCCAGGCGACCGTGCAGCCCGGCGGGTACGCGGGAGCCGGCCAGTACCAGGCGCCGCAGCAGGGTGAGACCGCGCCCTCCTACTTGACCGGGCCGCAACCGTCCTACGGCTACCAGCCGGCGGCGGGCCAGCAGTCCTTCGGTGACGGCCAGCGTTCCTCCCAAGGCTACGGTGCCCTCGGTCAGCCGGGCGGCGCGGACCAGGGCACGGGACAGGCCAGGTTCACGTACCAGGGCAGCGCCGGCGCGCCCGAGGAGTCGCACGGTGACGACACCGGGCCCCGGCCCGTCGCTCGTTACGGTGAGCAGCCGGCGTACGGTCAGCCCCAGGGCCAGCCGTACGACGACAGGGCGCACGAGGCGCGCCAGCAGGCCGCACCCTCGCGTGACGCGGAATCGTACGAGCAGGCCTACCCCGGCCAGGGCTACGAGCAGCAGGGGTACCAGCAGGCCGGTTACGACGACCAGGGCTACGCGGCGCCTGCCCGGGCCGAGCAGGTCCCTGCGGCCCTGCAGTTTTCCCCGGTCACCTTCAGCAGCCGCGGCTACACCATGCCGGGGCAGCAGGGCGCTGGACAGGCGTCCGGGCAGTACCAGGACTACGGCTACGGTCAGCAGCCGGAGCAGCAGGACGCCGCGCCCGCGCAGGCTCGCGCTCAGCAGGGTTACCCGGCCCAGCCGGCGGCGGCCGAGCCGCAGCAATGGCAGGATGCCATGCGCACGGTCCAGCCCGCGCCCGGGTATCCGGCGGGCACCGGCGGGGCCGCCACGTTCTCGGCCCCGATTCCTCTTGACCACGGCGTCGGCGGGCAGCAGTCGCCCGGTGCGCCCGCCGGGCAGCAGGTCGGCTCGTACGGGGCGCAGGTCCCAGAAAGCGACCAGTACGCGGCCGCCTACGGCGAGCAGGCGGGCTACCCGCAGTCTCCCGGCTACCAGGCTCAGGCTGTTCAGCAGGACGCGGCCCGTTACCAGGGGGCGCCGTCGGCCGACACCGCCGCCAGGAACGGCGCGGGCGCCGCCGGCTCGGGCTATGCCGGGGGAACGGCCGGCCAGGTCGGCTACCAGGCCGCGGCGCCGGGCATGCCCGGCGCCCACGGATACGAGCAGCCGGGGTACCCCGGCAACGGGTATCCCGCGGCGAGCGCGCAGGGCGCGTACCCCGAGGCGTCCGGGGCCAACGGCTACGCGGCCAACGGGTACGCGAGCAACGGCTACGGGGCCGGCGAGTACCAGGCGAACGGGTACCCGGCCAACGGCAGCGCGGCGAGCGACTACCCGGCGGGTGAGGCCGCTGGCCGGGGCCCTGAGCAGTCCGGCGCGTACCCGCGGGTGGCCGCGAACGGGTACCCGGCCGGCTATGCCAACGGCACGACCTCAGGCAACGGGTCCGCGCCGACGACGGGCTCGGTGCCGACGTTCACCCCGGCCTTCGCCGCCAACGGCGGCGTCGGCCCGTCCGGTGAGCCGGGCGGAACCGCACGGCCAGGCCAGCCCGGGTACGCTCCGGTGCCGGGATACGGCGCCGCCGGGGCGCCCGGCGCGCAGGGCTACCAGGCGGCACCGGCCTACGCGAACGGCAGCAGCGCGGGGTACCCGGCGAACGGAAACGGGTACTCCCCGGCGAGCCCCAACGGGAATGGCTACCCGTCCCATAACGGGGCGGCCCAGGCCAACGGCTACCCGCGCGACGGGTACGCCCCGGGCCAGCCGACGGGCCCGCTGGGGACCGAATACCAGCCCGCTCCCGGCTACGCCCCCGTCGGCCAGGCGGACCAGGCACAGCAGGGCTACTGGGACCCGGAGCAGCCGCAACGCGGTAATTGGACCTGAGCGAGGGGAACACCCACCCCGCCCGACGCGTTAGCAATGAAGTGCCGGTGCGGCTAGGGTCCCCCGGGCCGCACCTAATATCGCCTTCGCGGAATACCGTACGGCTGGAGCCGCGATGTGCCTCTCGCCGAGGAGGCGACCGGTCGCACCGGCGCAAAAGCATGTTCGGTGGTCACTGACCACCTTCCCCCGGACCGCGATGTGGGCCGGGGTTCTTTCATTGTCTCTAGGACTGGGCCACCTGGTTGACGTCGCTGGAGCCCTGGCCCTATCGCATCACGGCATAAGAATTCGCCGGCGCCGGCCGCTCGCCGCGGGTCGAGAGGTGGAATGCTTGGATCGCGGCAACCACGCCCGGGGCCCGCAGTGAGATAACAGCAAGAAGCGCGTTGCGCCTGGCGCGGGCGGGCGCCTAGGCCTGGGCGGCGTGGTTGACCAAGGCGGTGAAGAGCCACGGGAGGCGCTGCGCGGCCGGGACGATGCGCGGGCCGAGGAACGGCTGGTTCCGCGACCAGAGCAGGCTGGCGGTGAACCGCCAGGCCGGGCCGGAGGCGCGGCGCCAGGCGCGCTCGTAGTCGGCGGCGCGGCGGGCCGCGAGGCAGCCCGCGAGGGCCTCGGCCTGGGCGAGACCGACGCTGATGCCCTCGCCGGTGAGCGCGTCCACGTAGCCCGAGGCGTCGCCGACGAGGAGCACGCGGCCGTAGACCCGGCGGCGGACGTGCTGGCGCATCGGTCCCGCGCCGCGGACCTCGCTGGCCGTGGTCGCGTCGCGGAGGCGATCGCGCAGCGCGGGAAATTCTGCTAGCCGGGCCGTGAAGTCGCCGGCCCCGTCGGGGCGCGGTTCCTCGCGGCGTGGCCGGGCGAACAGCAGGGCGATGCCGACGACATCGGCGGAGACCGGCGTGACGTACGCTTCGGCTCGCGGCGCCCAGTGCACCTCCACCAGGTCCGTCCACGGGGCGACGCGATAGTGGCGGCGCAGCCCGTAGCGGGGCGCCGCCGGGCGCGGGTCCCGCCGGGAAGGCCGGGCCGGCGTCTCCCGTTCCAGCACCCGGCGGACCGCCGAGTGCAGCCCGTCGGCCGCGACCAGGTAGCGCGCCTCGACGCCGGCCGCGGTCACCCGGTCCGGGTGCTGCTCGAACGTGGTCACCCGGGCGGTGATGACCGGGATGCCAAGCGCGGCGGCGCGGGCGGCGAGGGCGGCGTGCAGCACCGTGCGGCGGACGCCAAGGCCGTTCCCGCGCCGGAACCGCGCGTCGGCCTGGTGCGCGGAGTCGAGGTACCGGATGCCGCGCAACGGGTAGCCCTCCGGCGTCACGCCAACTGCCGCCAGCCGTCGCACCGCGGCGGGCATCACGCCCTCGCCGCACGCCTTGTCGACGGGAGCCGCGCGGGGCTCGGCGAGCGTGACCGACAGGCCCGCGAGCGTGCAGTGGATCGCCGTGGCGAGGCCGACCGGGCCGCCGCCGACGATGAGCACGTCGATCACGGCGTGGCCGGGCTGACGGGCCGCGGCGCGGCCGCGGCCAGGGCCCGCGTCTCGCACCGGATGCGAACGGTCAGCAGCGCGGCGTTGAGCACCGTGAACGCGCACGCCGTGATCCACGCCGACCCGGTGAGCGGCAGCGCCGCGCCCTCGACGATGACCGCCACGTAGTTAGGATGCGCGAACCACCGGTACGGCCCGGAACGCACGAGCGGTGCCCCGGGCAGCACGATCACCCGTGCCGTCCAGCGCTCGCCCAGGGTGGCGATGCACCACCAGCGCAATCCGTTCGCCAGCACCGTCACGGCGAGCATGGGAAAGCCCAGCGCAGGGATGAACGTTCGGTGCCCGAGGAGGGGCTCGAGCACGCAGCCAGCGAGCAGCGCGACGTGCAGGACGATCATCACGGGGAAGTGGCGCAGGCCGTACTCCACGCCGCCGCGGCGCAGCAGCGCGTTCGCGTGCCGCGCCGACACCACGAGCTCGGCGACCCGCTCGCAGGCGATCAAGCAAAGCAGCGTCCAGAAGACGGTCAAGGCGTCACCACCGCAACAGCAGGAGCTCGGCGCTCACGCCGGGCCCGAGTCCGATCATCAGCCCGACCGTACCGGGCGCCGGGCGTTCACCGTCAGCCGTCAGCTCAAGGATGTGCAGCACGGAGACCGATGACATGTTGCCGGCCTCGGAAAGGGACCTGCGGCTGGCCGCGAGGGCGCTGTCCGGCAGCTTGAGCGCGCGCTGCGCGGCGTCAAGCACCTTCGGGCCGCCGGGGTGGCAGATCCAGCTCCCGATGTCGTCGAGGGTCAGGCCGTGCTCCCCGAGGAAGGCGGTAACGCTGCCGTTCAGCCTGCGCTCGACCACCTCGGCGAGCTCCGCGGTGAGCACGATGCGAAACCCGTCCGCGCCGAGTCGCCAGCCCAGGGTGTCCACGCTGTCCGGGTAGACCTCGCTCCTGGTGGCGATGACCCGGGGAAGGCGGCGGGCCAGACGGGGCCGCTCGGCCGGCTGATCCCCGGTCGCCACGACCGCCGCCGCGCCGTCGCCGAAGAGCGCGCTCGCCACGAGGTCCGCGGTGGTCACCTGCGCCCGCGGGACGGTCAGCGTGCACAGCTCGACCGAGAGCAGCGCCGCGACGTGCCCCGGCCAGGCGAGCAGGTAGTCGTGCAGCCGCGCAAGCCCCGCCGCGCCCGCCACGCAGCCGAGCCCGAACACCGGCAGCCGCTTGATGTCCGGCCGCAGCCCGAGGCGCGGGATGAGCCGCACGTCAAGTGACGGGACCGCCACGCCCGTCACCGACGTGACAATCAGCAGGTCCACCGCGGCGGGCTCGAGCCCCGCGCTCGCCAGCGCGGAGCGCAGCGCCCGCTCGCCGAGCGCGGTCGCCTCCTCGATGTAGCGGTCATTGGCGAGGGCCGCGCCGCCCGTGTCGGCGAGCTCGGCGAGCGCCGCGTACTCGTCGACCGGCAGGACGGTGTGCCTGGTGGCGACCTCCGCGTTGGCGTACAGCCGCTCAAGCAGGATCCGCTGCGAAGGCCGCAGGCCAGCGGCGATCGCGGCGTACTGCCTGGCGAGCTCGTCCTGCGGGTAGCGGTAAGCGGGGAACGCCGACCGGACCGCCATGATGTGCGAGGTCAACGCAGCGCGCCAGTCAGGTGCGCGGCCGAGGTGAGCGCGTCGGCGCCGAAGGCGAATACCGCGACATCCGCGCCCGCGATGGCCAGCGCGGCGCGGAACGGGGTCCGCCCGGTTCCCACGGCGCCGGCCACCGCGAGCACGCAGGAACAGCAGAGGCCGACAACGGCGACCCAGCGACGCGCCGGGCTCGCCTCGAAGACGAGCAGCGCCGAGGCGGAAAGCAGCAGCGCCAGCGCGACGGCCCGCGCCGCGCCCGGACCCCAGCGCGCCGCGACGAGCTGCGGCAGCCCGCGCACCCCGGAGCCGAGATCGGCGCTCAGGTCGGGCAGCACGTTCACGAAGTGCGCGCCGAGCCCTAGCAGGGCCGCCGCGACGCACACCCAGAAGCGCGGCGCCGGCTGCCCCGGCAGCGTCGAGGCGGCGTACGCGGGCAGCGGGCCGAACCCGAGCAAGTACATGACACCCGACCAGGGAGTCGACTTCAGGCCGAGGTTGTACGCCCAGCCGGCCCCGACGAGCAGCGCCAGGATTCCCATCGTGAGCAGGCTAATGGCCGCCGACATGGCCAGCGCGGCCGCCACCGAGACCACGGCCGCCACCCACAGGGCGCGCACGCTGATCTCGCCGCGCGCGGCCGGCTTGTCGGTGCGCCCCGCGGCCACGTCGCGCGGCGCGTCGCAGGCGTCGTTGGACCAGCCGACCGAGAGCTGCCCGGCGAGCATGGCAGGCGCGACGAGAACCGGGCCGAACCCGCTTGGCGCCGCTTCGGCGGCCAGCACGGTCGCCATCGCGGTGATGGCAAGGCTGGGGCCTGGGTGACTGGCGATGAGCAATGCGCGCACGCGGACCATTGACGCCCCGTCCGTTATAGATCAACTATCTTTAAGTGTGAGGCTTGGACTCAAGAGTGCCAACCCCGCCGAGTGGCTGGCGCTGCGGGCCGGGCTCGTCCCGGTCCCCGCCGCGGAGGCCTGGGGCGGCATGGGCACCTCGGGCGTGATTGTCGCCGCCGTCCGCACCGGGATCACTGCCCGGCTCGCCGAGGGTCATGCCACCGCCGACAAGGTCGCCGCCGACCTCGGACTCGACCCGCTGCCCACCCGCCTGCTGCTCGACTGCCTCCGCTCAGCGGGGCAAGTCACCGAACGGGGCGGCAGGTACCGGCTGTCCAGGCGCGCGCGCCGCTGGCTCGATCCGGCCTCGCCGCTGTCGGTTGCCGACTACGTTGCCGGGACCGCGGACTACTGGCCCTGGTGGGCTGGCCTTGACGAGACCGTCCGCACCGGCACATCGAGCGGCTCCCACGAAGCGTCGCCGGACGACCCGTACTGGCGCCGCTACATGGCCGGCCAGCGGGAGCTGGCCCGCCTGTCGGCGGCCGAGATTGCCCGCCGGCTGCCGCTGCCGCCCAGCCCGCGGGCGCTCCTCGACATCGGCGGGGGCCACGGCTCGTACTCCGCGCGCCTGGTCGAGCGATATCCGACGCTGACCGCGACGGTCCTCGACCTGCCGGGCAGTGCCGCGATCGGCCGGGAGGTCATCGCCGGCGCCGGCCTGGCGGACCGGGTGCGGTTCCGCGAAGGCGACGCGACCACGGCGGACCTTGGCAGCGGGTACGACGCGGTGCTCTGCTTCAACCTGGTGCACCACCTGGCGCCCGCGGCCGCCGCTGCCCTGTTCCGCAGGATCGGCGACGCGCTCGCGCCCGGCGGCATCGTGGCCGTCCTCGACGTCTTCGCCGAGCCGGGACGCCGCGCCAGCGCCCACGCCGACATGCTGGCGCTATTCGTCTACCTCAGCTCGGGTGCCCGCGTTCACACGCCGGGAGAGCTCGACGGGTGGCTGCGCGCCGCCGGGTTCGCCCGGCCGCGGGCGATCAGGACCCTCCGCATCCCTGGCCTGTCACTGCTGGTCGCACAGAAAGCAAACCAGTGATCCAGAACGGCAGCGGCTGAACCTGGCCCGCTCTCACTGCTCGCCGGAGGTCCCGGGGCGGTGGGCGCCGCCGGAGCCGTCGGCCGTGCCGACCGGGCCGGCCGATGCGCCGTCCGCGCTGCCCGGTCCGGCTCCGGCGTCGGGGGCCGGCCGGCGTCCGGGCCGGCGGCGGAGCCGGGGACCGGTGCGGGAGCGGGCCACACCTGGGGGGCCGGCGGCGGGGGCGGAGCCGGGTAGTCGCCCGCTGGCAGCGGACCGACGACCGCGTTGAGCACCTGCGAGTTGGGAATGGAAATCATCCCGTTGCTGCAGGACATCCGCAGGTAGGTGATGCCGATCTCGCTCACCGTGCCGTCGATCTCGCCGGACAGGGCGCCGGCCCGCAGTCGGATCGAGTCCCCGACCTGGAAGGGGCGCGCGACCAGGAGCACGAGGCCGGCGAACACGTTCGACAACGACTGCTGCGCCGCGATGCCGACGAAGACGCTGGTCAGCGCGCCGCCGAGAAGCAGTTGCTCGACCGGGATGCTGAAGAGCGCGAGCGTGACGAGCAGCGTGGTGATCGCGCCGATCAGGACGAGCGCGTACCGGACGATCGCCGCGTGCGAGACGCCCATGACGGGCTCGAGCACGTCCCGTGCCTTGCCGGACAAGCCGATGGTGGCGGCACTCGCGAACACGCAGAACGCGGCCGCGGTGGCCGCGGCGATGATCTGATGGACCACGCCTTCGCTGGCGAAGTAGTGCCGGAAGTCGCTGTGCGCCCACCCGGATGTGGCGGCCGAGGCGATCGCGAGCACGAGCGCGATGATCGACTTCCACGGCCTGGTTTTCCGTTTCACCATGGCTACCTGGGCAGACAGGTCAATTTGCGGCCCGCCATGCACCTGCATACAGCAAGTCCTCCCGTCACTCCTGAACCAAAGCGGCTAACTGGCCTAACGGTACAGGCGCGAACGGGAGGACTGGTGCAGACGGCGGTATTCCCCGGGGGACGACCCCCGGAATCCCCGATGCCCGGGCGGGCGGGCCCGATCGCGAGAAGCGCGATCATTCAGTCAGGCCCGCCCAGCCCGGCACGATGAGCTGCGGGTGGTTCCTGGCAAGCGGCCGGCTAGCATCGAGCGGCTTGCCGACGGGGAGCCTGATCCTCCCGTTCAAGCCGCTTGGCCATGCCAGCCGCCGAGGTGTACCAGGCGACGAGGGCGGTGACGATGCCGATGTAGCCGCCGAACTGGGTCCAGCCCGGGCTGCTGGTGAAGTTCCCGATGGCCAGGAAGATCAGGGTGAGCTCCAGGGTGAGGAACACGCCGAACACCGCCAGGTTCACCTGGCTGCTGAAGACCAGCATGTAGGAGTTGAAGATAGCGAACGCGACGAGGATCCAGCCGAGGTCGTGGCCGGTCGCGACCGGCGCGTTCTTGATCCAGATGAACAGGCCGATCCAGAAAGCGCCCCAGCTGGAGAACGCGGTCGCGCCGAACACGTTCCTGTTCCTGAACTCCCACATGCCGGCGAGCAACTGGGCGCCGCCGCCGTACGCGAGCGCGTAGCCGAGGAAGGCGGTGCCGGCCGAGTTCCCGACTGTCCAGCGCGCGTTGACGCATGGACAGCAGGAAAGTGGTAGTGGCGAACGCCGCCAGGCCCAGCGGGCCAGGATCGGCGACGGCGTGCGGCCGCGGCCGCTGGCTGAACTGCGGGTGCTACTATTCGCGGTCTTCGCTGACGCTCATATGGTTGCCTCCGAGCTTGACCAGCTCCCTGGCGGACTGTTGCCAGGTGTGGAATACATTCCGCTCATAGCGTAACTCTGCGGTAACTCAGCCGCGATAGGCTGGCACGTACGAAAAAATTGAGGTGGAAGGGCACAAAGGGGCGCGTGCGATCTTGTGTCCTGGTAACAAAACATTCTTCGTATAAGGGCTAAGATCCCTCATCGTCTGGCTACTCGCTATTTATCGAAATAAATACGCCGATAATCACGGCGTAGCGACCTGCGGACGGTTTCCGGCGAGGAACGTCGACAGTCCCGCCCGGGTGGCGAGCACGATCAGCCGGTCGCCGGCGACCAGGCGGCGGTCCCGCCGCGGCGACCAGTCGAACCGCGGCGTGCCGCGCTCGGCGAGGGCGAGGACCCGGGAGAGCCGGTCCCGCTCGAGGTCGGCGAGCGGCCGGCCGGCGATGTCCGAGCCCGCTTCCACCCGGACGTCCGCGATGACGAGCACGTGCCTGCCGACCGGGATGGTGCGCAGCACCTTGTGCTCGAGCATGGCCACCGCGAACGCCGGCGCGGCCAGGTAGGAGACCGAACGGGAGACCACGTTGCCGAGGGTCTTGCTCACCCGGTGGGCGAGGTCGTCGTCGAACAGCCGGAGGACGATGCGCAGGTCATCTCCCCGCATCGCCCTGGCCTGCATTGCCGTCTCCAGGTTGACGATGTCGTTGCTCGTGGCGGAGATCAGCGCGATGGCGCTGTCCACGCCGGCCCGGCGCAGTACCCGGTCGCTCGGCGCGTCGCCGAGCACCACGGGCAGCCCGAGGCTGCGGGCGAACGCGACGCCGCGGGCCGCCGGGTTGTGGTCGATGAGGACGACGTCGAACCCGAGGTCGTGCAGCCCGCCTGTCACCCGGGTACCGACGTCGCCGCCGCCGACCACGATCACGTGCCCGCCGTGCGGCCGGGGCTCGCCGCGGATCCGCCCGGTCAGCCGGGCGCTGACGATGATCGCGGTCGCCAGCGGGAGCAGCGCCATCCCGTCGGCGGTGAGCAGTACCTGCGCGACCTTCTCCGGGCCGACGTCCGCCGACCTGGTCAGCGCGGACCCGGTCATGTCCATGATGCCCAGGTAGACGACGTCGCCCAGGCGCGTAGCCCGCGGCCGCGAGCAGGATGAAGCCGGCCAGCGCGGTCGCCAGCCAGGACCGCGAAGATGACGCCGAACTTGTTCCACAGCAGCCGCCTGGTCATCCGCAGCGTCGCCGCGCATCGGGTGGCGCTGCCGGGCCAGGGGGTCGCGCGGCGTGCCGTCGGCCACGGCAAGCACCAGGTCGAAGCCGCCGCTCAGCTCTTCCGGCGGGATGAGCTGGGTGGTGCCGCCCGGGTCGTCGGGGACCGAGAGCCCGCAGAGCACCTGCCCGGCGGCCCGGTCGCCGCGCCTGGCCACGTACAGGGTGCGCCCGGACAGCCGGACGTGGCTCGGCGCGACCTCGCCGAGCGCGGCGGCCACCAGCGCGGGCGCGGCGAGCTGGCTGCGGGACAGCACCGTGCAGTCGCGGAAGAACCCGGTGATGTGATCGCCGAGCCGCCTGTTGTAGGCGGCGACGACGAGCCGCAGGTCGGGGTTGAGCTCCTGGGCGCGCAGCGCCGCGTGGAAGTTTGCCAGGTCGTCGGGGCCCACCAGGGCCATCGCCCGGGCGGAGGCGACGTCCGCGTCCGCGAACGCCTCGCTGGTCAGCCCGGCGTGCTCGCGGACGGTGACGCCGGGCAGCGCGGCGATCTGCGGCCCGTGGTTCTTGAGCTTGTCGGCGAGAATCACGACGACGTCCTCGTCGTAGCGCCTCGTGAGTTCCCTGGCGATGCGGTAGGCGAGCGGATTGTCACCGCAGACGATGAAGTGACTCCCTGTCACGGGGGGCGGGGGCATGGCCCAGATCTTTTGAGGAGCAAGGACGGACACGCTGTACCATGGAAAAGGCCTGCCTCCCGAGGGGAAGAACTGCCCATGGCCACCGATGACCTCATTCGCGCCTCGGACGTTGACCGGGAGGCCGTGGTCGACTACGCTCCGGGAGGCGTACACGGCCGGCCGCCTGACCCTGGACGAATTCGACGAGCGGATGGCGGCCGCCTACGCGGGCAGGACCTGGGGCGACCTGCGCGCGCTCACCGCGGACCTGCCGATTCAGCCGGTGCTCGGCACCGACATCCCTGACCGGCAGCAGCCGGACGGCCACGGCGCTGGCGTCGCACCCGCTGCGGCCGCAGCCGGAGCCCGACCGACGAGTCGCGGCCGCTCGCAGGCCCGCCGCCGCGCCGGAGCCCGGTCGCGATCCTTATCCCGATCGCCGTCTGGACGCTCCTGGTGGTGCACGGCAGCGTCGGGCCCGGGGTGGTGTTCCTGCTGATCGCCGTGTTCGCGCTCGCCTCGATCATGGCCTCGATCCGCCGCAGATAAAAGTACCCGCGCGCTCAGACTCGGGCGCACCGGCGGCTATGCCTGTTCAGGCGGTCGGCAGCTTCGCCGCGGCCGCCTGGTCGAGCAGGAACAGGGTGCGGTCGCGGCCGCGCGCGCCCGCGGCCGGGAGCTTGTCCTGGCTGACGCCCGACAGCGCCTCGGCGACCGCGTCGGCCTTCTCCGCGCCCGACGCCAGGATCCACACCTCGCGGGCGGCCTGGATGGCGCCGAACGTGAAGGAGATCCGGGTGGGCGGCGGCTTGGGGGAGTTGCGGACGGCCACGACGGAACCCGTGGCGTACGCGGCCGGCGACTCGGGGAAGATCGACGCGACGTGCCCCTCCGGGCCGATGCCGAGCATCAGCACGTCGAAGGCCGGGACGGCCGCGCCCGCCGGTGGCCGCCGCGGCCAGCTCGGCGGCGTACCGGGCGGCGGCCGCGTCCGGGTCGTCGCCGTCCGGGCCGTCCGGGCCGGGGACCGCGTGCACCCGGGCCGGGTCCGACGCCGATGCGCGTCGAGCAGCGCCGCGCGGGCGCCGGTCTCGTTGCGCTCCGGGTCGCCGGTCGCCTCGAACCGCTCGTCGCCCCACCAGAAGTCCACGAGCCGCCAGTCCACCGCGTCCCTGGCGGGGGCGGCGGCGATCGCGGCGAGCACCTTCGTGCCGATGCCGCCGCCGGTCAGCACGAGGTGCGCGTGCCCTTGCGCGGCGATCGCGTCGGCGAGCCGCGTCACGGTCCGCGCGGCGGCGGCGCTGGCGAGCAGGTCGCCGCTGGCGTGAACGAAAACCTCAGGAGTGCTCACGGGTGTCCTCTCGTCTCACTCGCCGTCGTATCCTCCGGCCGGACTCGCCGCGGCTGCCGGCGCGGCTCTGAACGGCGGCCTCGTCCGCCGCGGGCAGCTCGGCGGGCTCGACATGTCGATGTGCTCAAGCGTCTCCGCGTAGACCTCGTCGGGGTCGAGGCGGCGCAGCTCCTCCGCGAGCAGCTCGGCCGTGTCCCGGCGGTGCAGCGCGACCCTGCGGTCGGTCCGGCCCGGCCAGGCCAGCGTGGCGGTGCGGCCGTCGGTAGCGGGTGATCTTGATGTCGCCGTCCGTCGTGGTGAACGCGGCCCCGGTGATCCCCGGGCCGCCGGAGACGGTCCTGGAGACCGGGACGGACAGCCGCAGCGACAGCCAGGCGGCGATCAGGTCGGCGGTCGGGTTGCCCTCCTCGGCCGCGATCTCGCCGGCGGTGACGGCGCGGGTGCGGCTGGTCGAGCGTCGCGGCGAGCAGCGAGCGCCACGGGGTGGCCCGGGTCCAGCCGAAGTCGGTGTCGCCCGGCTGGTAGGCCTCGGCCAGCGCGGCCAGGACCTCGCGCGGCGACTCGGCGGCCGCCGAGTCGGTGACCCGCCGCTGCGCGAGCGCGCCGAGCGGGTGCTTGGCCGGGATCTCCGGGGCCTCGTCCGGCCACCAGGTCACCACGGGCACGTCCGGGCACGAGCAGCGGCGCCACGACCGAGTCGGCGTGCTGGCCGAGCGGGCCGTACATGCGCAGCACGATCGTCTCGCCGGGCGAGGACTCGCCGACCCGGATCTCGGCGTCGAGCCGCGAGTCCGCCTTCGGCTTGCGGCTGATGACCGCGAGCACGCGGCACGGGTGCTCCCTGGCCGCCTGGTTGGCGGCCCGGATGGCGTCGTACTGCGCCGCCTCGTCGGTCACGATGATGAGCGTGAGCACCATGCCGAGCGTCATGCCGCCGAGCCGCCGCCGCGCCTCGGTCAGCGCCTGGTCGATGGCGCCGGTGGTGGTGTCGGTCAGGTCGATCGTCATTGGAGTGTGTTCTCTTCCCTGAGAGAGGACCTACAGCCGGCGCCAGGCGCGGCCGTCGCGCGCCATCATCGCGTCGGCGGAGGCCGGCCCTGCCGAGCCCGACGCGTACTGGTCCGGCTTGGTGTTCTCGGCCCAGAACTGCTCGATCGGGTCGAGGATGCGCCAGGAGAGCTCGACCTCCTCCTGCCGGGGGAACAGCGGCGGGTCGCCGATCAGCACGTCGAGGATCAGCCGCTCGTAGGCCTCGGGTGAGGACTCGGTGAACGACTCGCCGTAGGCGAAGTCCATGTTCACGTCGCGGACCTCCATCGCGGACCCCGGCACCTTGGAGCCGAACCGCACGGTGACGCCCTCGTCCGGCTGGACGCGGATCACCAGGGCGTTCTTGCCGAGTTCCTTGGTGTCGGTGGCGGCGAACGGCAGGTGCGGCGCGCGCTGGAAGATCAGCGCGATCTCCGTCATCCGCCGGGTGAGCCGCTTGCCGGTGCGCAGGTAGAACGGGACGCCCGCCCACCGCCTGGTGTCCACCGACAGCCGGACCGCGGCGTAGGTCTCGGTCCGCGAGTCGGCGGGGATGCCCTCCTCCTCCAGGAAGCCGATCACCTGGCGGCCGCCCTGCCAGCCGGCCGCGTACTGGCCGCGGGCCGTGCCGAGGGCGAGGTCGGCGGGCAGCCGGACGGCGGAGAGGACCTTCTCCTTCTCCTGGCGCAGCGAGTCGGCGTCGAACGACACCGGCTCCTCCATCGCGGTCAGCGCGAGGAGCTGCAGCAGGTGGTTCTGGATGACGTCGCGGGCGGCGCCGATCCCGTCGTAGTACCCGGCCCGGCCGCCGATCCCGATGTCCTCCGACATCGTGATCTGCACGTGGTCCACGTAGGAGCGGTTCCAGATCGGCTCGTACAGGGTGTTGGCGAAGCGGAGCGCCAGGATGTTCTGGACGGTCTCCTTGCCCAGGTAGTGGTCGATGCGGAACACCGACTCGGCAGGGAACACCGCGTCGACGATGTCGTTGAGCTCCTTGGCGGTCTCCAGGTCCCGGCCGAAGGGCTTCTCGATCACCACCCGCCGCCACGGCGTGTGCCCGTCGGCGTCCGCCGGGCCCGGGTCGGACAGCCCGGACCGCTTGAGCTGCTCCACCACGGTGGAGAAGAACTTCGGCGGGATCGACAGGTAGAACGCGTAGTTGCCGCCGGTGCCGCGCTCGGCGTCGAGCTGGCGGACGGTCTCCGCGAGCTGGTCGAACGCCGCGTCGTCGGTGAACTCGCCGGGCACGAACCGGACGCCCTCCTGCAGCTGCTGCCAGACGGTCTCGCGGAACGGCGTCCGCGCGTACTCCTTGACCGACTCGTAGGTGATCTGGGCGAAGTCCTCGTGCTCCCAGTCACGGCGGGCGAAGCCGACGAGGGAGAAGCCGGGCGGCAGCAGGCCGCGGTTGGCCAGGTCGTACAGGGCCGGCATCAGCTTCTTGCGGGCCAGGTCCCCGGTGACGCCGAACATCACCATGACGCACGGGCCGGCGACCCGCGGGATCCGGCGGTCCCGCGGGTCGCGCAGCGGGTTGGCCGGGTCGACGCCGGCCGCGATCACCCCGGGGTTCGCCGGCGCCGGACCCCGAGTGCCGGCGTTCGGCATGTCCATGATCGGAACCTCCTGTAGTTCCAAGCCGCACTATGAGTTGAGGCTGAGCTCGTTCTTGATCGTGGCGAGCATCTCGTTCCACGACACCTCGAACTTCGAGACGCCCTCGTCCTCGAGGACCTGGACCACGTCGTCGTAGCTGATGCCGAGCGCTTCGAGTGAAGCGAACAGCGCCCGTGACTCTTCATACGTGCCATGGATCGTGTCGCCGCGCAAGACGCCGTGGTCGGCGGTGGCGTGCAGCGTCGCCTCGGGCATCGTGTTCACGGTGTCGGCGGCGACCAGGTCGACGACGTACATGGTGTCCGGGTAGGAGGGGTCCTTCGTGGAGGTCGACGCCCACAGCGGCCGCTGGACCTTCGCGCCCTTGGCCGCGAGCGCGCGCCACCGGTCGGTGTCCAGCTTCTGCTCGTACAGCTCGTAGGCGAGCCGCGCGTTGGCGACCGCGGCCTTGCCCTTGAGCGCCAGGGCCTCCGGCGTCCCGATCTTCGTCAGGCGCTTGTCGACCTCGGTGTCCACCCGGGACACGAAGAACGACGCCACCGACGCGATCGTGGAGATGTCGTGCCCGTTCGCGGCGGCCTGCTCGAGCCCGGCCATGTAGGCGTCGATGACCTCGCCGTACCGCTCCAGGGAGAAGATCAGCGTCACGTTGACGGAGATCCCCTCGGCGAGCGTCGCGGTGATCGCGGGGACGCCCTCGGCGGTCGCCGGGATCTTGATGTACATGTTGGGCCGGTCGACGAGCCACCACAGCTGCTTGGCCTCGGCGATCGTCGGGGCCGTCTCCCTGGCGAGCCCGGGTGCGACCTCGATCGACACCCGCCCGTCGACGCCGTCGGAGCTGTCGTAGACCGGGCGCAGCACGTCGGCGGCCCAGCGGATGTCGTAGGTGGTGATCATCCGGGCGGCCTCCTCGACGGTGACGCCGCGGATCGCCAGGTCCTTGATCTGCTCGTCGTACGCGTCGCCCTTGGCGAGCGCGTTGGCGAAGATCGTCGGGTTCGACGTCACGCCCCGCACGTGGAAGTCCCTGATCAGGGACGCCAGGTTGCCGGTGCGCAGCCGCTCCCGGCTGATGTCGTCCAGCCAGACCGACACGCCGGCCTGGGTGAGTTCCCCGAGTACGTCAGTCATGGTGACCGCGTTCCTTCCGTCTTTCGCTTTTGTCTTCCGCCGTTGTTGCGCCGCGCCGGGCCCCGCTTAGCCCCGCGTCTTGGCGATGGACGCCTTCGCGGCGGCCGCGACGGCCTCCGCCGTGATGCCGAACTCCTTGTAGAGCACGGCCTCCGCCGCGGACGCGCCGTAATGGTCGACGCCGACCGACTCGCCGGCGTCGCCGACGAAGATCTTCCACGGCGGGGTGATGCCCGCCTCGACCGACACCCGCGCCCGCATGGCCGCCGGGAGCACCTCCTCCTGGTACGAAGCGTCCTGCTCCTTAAACCATTCCACGCACGGCATCGAGACAACCCGAGCCGAGATCCCCTCAGCGGCGAGCAGTTCACGCGCGGCGACGGCGATCTGCACCTCGGACCCCGTCCCGATCAGGATCACGTCGGTGCCGTCGGCCATCACGTAGGCGCCGCGCGCCGTGAGCTCCGCCGGGGCGAAGATGACGCGGTCGAACGTCGGCACGTTCTGCCGGGACAGCACGAGGCCGGCGGGACGGTCCGTCTTCTCCAGGATCGTCTTCCACGCGAAGACCGTTTCATTCGCGTCGGCGGGGCGGACGACGTCCAGGTGCGGGATGTTCCGCAGCGACCACAGGTGCTCGACGGGCTGGTGCGTCGGGCCGTCCTCGCCGAGGCCGATCGAGTCGTGCGTCCAGACGAAGGTCGACGGGATCTCCATCAGCGCCGCGAGCCTGCACGGCGCCGCGCATGTAGTCGCTGAACTGCAGGAACGTGCCGCCGTAGGGCCGGGTCAGGCCGGAGAGCGTGATGCCGTTGAGTATGGCGCCCATGCCGTGCTCGCGGATGCCGAAGTGCAGCGTGCGCCCGTACGGGTTGCCCGGCCACATCGTGGACTCCCGGTTCACCGGCAGGAACGACGGCTCGCCCTCCATCGTCGTGTTGTTCGACTCGGCGAGGTCGGCGGACCCGCCCCACAACTCGGGAAGCACGGGCGCGAGGGCGGTGAGAATCTTGCCGGACGTGCGTCGCGTGCCGGTGCCCTTGGGATCGGCGGGGAACTCGGGCAGCGCGGCCTCCCAGCCCTCGGGCAGAGAGCCTGCCGACAGCCGGGCGAAGAGCGCGCTCCGTTCGGGATTCTCCTTCTCCCACGCCGTGAACTTCGAGTCCCACTCCGCGTGCAGCGCCTTGCCCCTGGCCGCGACCTCGCGGGCCCGGTTCAGGGCCTCCTCCTCGACGGGGAACGTGACGGCCGGGTCGAAGCCGAGGATCTCCTTGGTCGCCGCGACCTCGGCCTCGCCGAGCGCGGCCCCGTGGGCGGCCCCCGTGTTCTGCTTGGTCGGCGCGGGCCAGCCGATGATCGTGCGGAGCACGATGAACGACGGCTTGTCGGTGACGGCCTTCGCTGCCTCGATCGCGTCGTACAGCGCCTGCACGTTCTCGTGGTACCCGTCGTCGGTCACCCAGGACACGTGCTGCACGTGCCAGCCGTACGCCTCGTACCGCGCTCCGACGTCCTCGGACTTGGCGATTACGGTGTTGTCCTCGATCGAGATGTGGTTGTCGTCGTAGATGACGATGAGGTTGCCGAGCTCCTGCACCGCGGCGATCGCGGAGGACTCGTGGGTCATGCCCTCCTCGATGTCGCCGTCGGAGACGAACGAGTAGACGAAGTGGTCGAACGGCGACTCGCCGGGCGCGGCGTCGGGGTCGAGCAGGCCGCGCTGGCGGCGCGTGGCCATCGCCATGCCAACGGCGTTGCCGAGGCCCTGGCCGAGCGGGCCGGTGGTGGTCTCCACGCCGGCGGTCAGCCCGTGCTCGGGGTGGCCGGGGGTGATCGAGCCCCAGGTGCGGAACGCCTTCAGGTCGTCGAGCCCGACCGTGTAGCCAGAGAAGTACAGCTGGATGTAGAGCGTCAGCGACGAGTGGCCGCAGGACAGCACGAACCGGTCCCGGCCCGGCCACGCCGGGTCGGCGGGGTCGTGCCGGAGTACCCGCTGGTACAGCAGGTAGGCGGCAGGAGCGAGGGACATCGCGGTCCCCGGGTGCCCGTTGCCCGCCTTCTGCACGGCGTCCATCGCCAGCACGCGGACCAGGTCAACGGCCCGCTTGTCCGCGGCCGTCCAGTCGAGGGCGTCGTTGCTCACCTTTACGTCACGGATCCCTTCTGCATGCTTCTCTGGCATCCGCCGCTGCCGGCGGGGACATCTGGAGTGCGCGGCGGAACGCGGGCAGGCGATATCCCCCGGGGCCACCATGCCACGGTTCAGAGCCTATCCCGATACGCAAGCGGGGGAACGCGCGGGGCCGCACCGTTTCCACAAGGTTCACCGTAGCGTTGGTCTAGACCACATGACCTCTTAGGTCTAGACCAATTTTCGGTCAATCCCGCACCTCGGGCACCGTCGGGTCGCGGCCCGGCACAGTAAGCTTCGGCACATGACCGAGCCCAGTCGGCGGCCCGCCGAGCGGACGCCGTTCGACCCGCACGCGGTCCTCGCCAACCGCGCGCCCGGCCGGACGCCGGTGGGGTTCATCGTCGGCATCGCGATCACCGCGGCCTGCGCGATCGTAGCGCTCGGCATCGACGCGGCGCAGTCGTTCGCCGTCGGCGCCGGGCCCGCGCCGTTCGCGATCGCGCTGCCCCTGGCGCTGCTCCCGGTCCCGCTGCTCGTCGTGCTCGTCCTCTGGATGGACCGGCTGGAGCCGGAGCCGCGGGCCAACCTGGCGTTCGCGTTCGGCTGGGGCGCGGGGATCGCCGCCCTCAGCGCGCTGATCATCAACACCGCCGACCTGGAGTACGTCACGATGCCCGCGCTCGGCGCGACCACCGGGGAGTACGTCGCCGCCACCTTCGGCGCCCCGGTGGTCGAGGAGACGCTGAAGGGCCTGGTGCTCATCGGCCTGCTCTGGCGCCGCCGCACCGAGTTCGACGGCCCGACCGACGGCATCATCTACGCGGCGATGGTCGGACTCGGCTTCGCGATGATCGAGAACGTGGGCTACTACATCAACGCGCTGCTCAGCCCGGAGCGCGGCGGCATCGCCCTGCTCGGCTACACCTTCGTGCTCCGCGGCCTGGTGTCACCGCTGCTGCACCCGATCTTCACCTCGATGACGGGCCTCGGCGTCGCCTACGCGGCGAGCCGCAGGCGCGGCGGGTGGTGGGCGGTCGCGCTCGGCCTGCTCGCGGCGATGGTCCTGCACGGCACTTGGAACGGCCTCTCCCTCTACGGGACGGCGGGCCTCGTCGCGGGGTACCTGATCATGGCGTGCGTGCTCGTCGCGCTGATCCTCATCCTGGTCGCCGACCGCCGCCGCATGGTCGGCCTGATCCAGCGCTACCTGCCCGGGTACGAGCGGACCGGGCTGGTCACCGACGAGGACATCACGATGCTCAGCTCGCTGCCCGCCCGTGGCGCCGCGCGCCGCTGGGCCCGCGCCGTCGGCGGCCTTCCCGCGTCCGCGGCGATGTCCGACTACCAGCTGGCCGCGACCGAACTGGCCCTGGCCCGCGCGAAGGCGGACCGCGGCCTCCTTGACTTCAACGCGTTCGCCGAGCGCGAGCACGCGCTGCTGTCCCTGATGGCCGTCGCCCGCCACGCGTTCACCCGCCGCGTTCCCGGCGGCACGGAGATCACCCCCGCCCCGTGGGCGGCGTCCGCCTCAGTGTTCACCCACGGCATCCGCTCGTCGTAGCCTTTCGCTTCACCTCCGGCGCCGGGCGAGGTGGGGAGGGTGCACCTCCGGCGCCGGGCGCGGTGGGAGGGTGGCGCAGTGACTGAATCTGACGTGACGGTCCCCGCCGCGGTCGTCTCGGCCGCCCGGGGCCGGAGGCTAGACCTCGTCTGGGTGAACGAGGTGGGCGGTCTCACCTTCGCCGTCGGCGAGGCGGCCGGGCGATGCTTCATCAAGTGGGCGCCCGCCGGCAGCGGGCTCGACCTGTCCGCCGAGGCGGACCGGATGACGTGGGCCCGGCGGTACCACCCGGTGCCGCGCCCGCTGGCGCAAGGTCACGATGACGAGGGCGCCTGGCTCGTCACTGCCGGGCTGCCCGGCGAGAACGCGGTCAGCGCGCGCTGGACGGGCGACCCGGCGACTGCGGTCACCGCGATCGGCGAGGGCCTGCGGGCGTTGCACGAGGCGCTGCCGGTCGCGGGCTGCCCCTTCTCGTGGGGCGCCGAGCAGCGGGTCGCCGGCGCGCGAGCGCAGGCGGCGGCGGGCCTGCTTGACCCGGCGGCCTGGCACGCCTGCCACCAGTCAATCCCCGTGGCCGTGGCACTGGAGCGGGCGGCCGTGATCCCGCCCGCTGACCGGCTGGTGGTCTGCCATGGCGACGCCTGTGCCCCGAACACCCTGCTGACCAGGGACGGCCGCTGGTCCGGGCACGTGGACCTCGGGCTGCTCGGCGTCGGCGACCCGTGGGCCGACCTGGCCGTCGCCACCTGGAGCGCCGAGTGGAATTACGGCCCCGGCTGGGAGCGGCTCCTCCTCGACGCCTACGGGACGCGCCCCGACCCCGAGCGCACCCGCTACTACCGGCTGCTGTGGGATCTCAGCTCGTAGCCCCGCCGTCCAAACGGAAGGCAGCGGGGGCCGTCTTACCAGCCCAGTTCGCGCAGGCGCGGGTCATCGATGCCGAAGTGGTGCGCGACCTCGTGGATAACGGTGCGGCGGACCTGGTCGGCGACCTCCTGCTCGCTCTGGCAGTACGCGCAGATGGCCTGGCGGTAGATGATGATGCGGTCGGGCAGGACCGCCGCGTACCCGGTCGTCCGGCTGGTCAGGGGAACTCCCTGGTAGAGCCCGAGCAGCCCGGGCGGACCCGGGTTGTGCTCGACCGTGACCGCGACGTTGCTCATCAGCCGCCCGAGCTCCTCGGGGAGCCCGTCAAGCGCCGAGGCGACCATCTCCTCGAACCGCGCTGGCTCAACCTCGATCACTCGTCCATTGTCTACCCCGGCCCCGGCCGGCGCGGTGAGCCACGGACCTCGGCGCCTGGCCGAGTTGCTTCATGGTTAGTCGCGACATATCTTAAGACGTGGTTGAGTGATGAAGGGTGGCCGCGATGTCGGTCTGGTACAGGGCCCGGACATACCGGGACAGGACGGTTAGCTGGTCGGGCAAGGCGGTGCTCGCCCTTGGACTGCTCGCCGTGCTGCTGGTGGCGGCCGTGCCCGCGGCGCTGTTCGTCGGCCTGGTCATGATGCTGCTCGGGCACGTTGTCGGGGGACTGGCGCTGTTCGGCGCCTCGATCCTCGCGGCCGGCGCGGCCGTCGTGATCGCGGGCGTGAGCGGCGTGCGGCACATGCGCAAGCTGATCGGCCAGCAGCGCTACCGGATTGCGCAGCTGCGCGGCAGCGACTACCGCTACGAGTGAGGGCGGGGCTCCAGCGAACGCGGCCCGGCGGCCGCATGGTCCGGCCGACGGCGTGAATGAGGGCGCCGGCGCTGGTCACAGCCGCCTTCAAGTGAGAAGGTAGTTAAATGGCAGATTACCCGGGCAGCCCGTCACGCCAGCTCGCCGCGGCCTGGCAGGCCGCCGCGGCGGCGCTTGGCCAGTGGCGTGAGCAGGTATCGGCGGCGACCACCGAGGCCATGGAAAAGCTCGACCCGGCCGCACGCGCCGCGGTGGACGCCGTCCGTGCGGCGTTCGCCGGGAACTGGGGCGCCTGTCAGTGCCTGTGCGCGAGCGCGCACCCCCAGGACAAGGGCGTGTGCGACGGCGGCGCGATCCTGAGCAGGCGAATCGACGGCGTGGACGTGCCGCTGTGCGCGCCCTGCGCCGTCGCCCAGGGCGTCCAGGAGATGCCTCACTAGCGTCGTGACGGCCGATACCGCCGCCGACGGCGGTGAGCTGCCCATGCTGGTCTTCGAGCCACCGTCCGGCGGCGCCCCGGCACCGAGCCCCATCCATGCCAAAGGCCCGGCCCGCGCTGCCCGGTCGCCGGCTGGCGGCGGGGCGGCGCGTGGCCGGGCCTTGGGTGGCTACTGGCGCGAGCCGCGGGGCCGGAGCTTGATCCAGGCGAACACGGCGACGGCCACGAGCAGCAGCCAGGGGGAGAACAAGAGGTGCAGTGCGAAGCTGACGACGGCGATGCCAACGATGATGAGAAGGGCGAGGGCGATGATCGCGGCCATGGTGATCGGTCTCCGTTCAAGACGAGATGGGTGCGGATCGGGTTAGCGGACGCGGGCGCGGCGGCTGTCCAGCCACGCGGCGGCGACCGACTGGGCTTCGCCGTCCGCGGGGATCAGCAGCCAGGCGGCGATGTAGAGGGCCGCGCCGGCGCCGGTCAGCAGGGTCAGCGCCGCGATGGCGACGCGGACGAGCGTGGCATCCACGTCCAGGTAGCGGGCGATGCCGCGGGCCACGCCGGCCAGCATCTTGTCGTCGGTCGAGCGGCTCAGCTGGCCGGCATCGCGGCGGTCATTAACGGTGGCGGAGACGGTGTCCGCGGTCGTTGTGCTCATACCTCAAGGGTGCCGCCGGCGGCCCTCGCCGTGAATCGGGATCAGCCCTGCCCGCACCCTGGCCCGCCTGCGCCGGCGTCAGGGTCATCCCGGACGTGATCGGGAGCCGGGATCAGGGAACCATGTTCTGCGCGGCCTGTTCCCGCGGCGCGGGCGGGGCTAATGTCAGGGGGTGGCGCGGGCCGGCGCGATGGGGGGCGGATCGTGGCGCGGATTGTGGTGGTCGGGGCCGGCGTCGTGGCCCTCGGGGCCGCGATGCTGTTGGCCGGTGACGGTCACCAGGTCATCGTCCTTGAGCGGGACCCGGACGGGCCGCCGGCCGACCCCATGGAGGCCTGGGAGCGATGGCAGCGTCCGGGGCTGAATCAGTTCCGGATGGCGCACAGTTTCCTCGGCGGGTTCCGGTCGGTTCTCGACGCCGAACTACCGGGCGTTTCCAGGGCCCTGCAGGACGCCGGCGGGCTGCGACTGAACTTCGTCCGGGACGTGCTGCCCGCGCGGATGAGCGGCGGCTGGCGGGACGGCGACGAACGCTACGAGTGGCTGACCGGCAGGCGCGTCCTGGTGGAGGCGGTGCTCGCCGCGGCGGCCGAGTCGACCCCGGGCGTGGAGATCCGCCGCGGGACGGCGGTCGCGGGCCTCGTGAGCGGCGTTTCCGCGCTCCCGGGCGTCCCGCACGTCACGGCGTCCAGACCAAGGCCGGCGAGGTTATCGCGGCCGACCTGGTGGTCGACATGAGCGGGCGGCGGTCCGCCCTGCCCGGCTGGCTCCAGGACATCGGCGGCCGCCGACCTGACGAGGAACTGGAAGACGTCGGTTTCGTGTACTTCCAGCGGACTTTCCGGTCGGCCGACGGCTCGGTGCCGCCGCTGATGGGGCCACCCCAGATTCACTGGGGCACGATTTCGTCGATCACCCTGCCCGCGGACAACGGGACCTGGGCGATCGTCCTGGTGACCAGTTCCAAGGACACGGCGCTGCGGCCGCTGCGGGATGCGGGCCGCTGGGAAGCGGCGGTGCGCGGCCTTCCGCTAGTCGGGCACTGGCTCGACGGGACTCCGATCGATGACCGCGTTCAGGTGATGGCGCGGCTGGAGGACCGTTACCGGGGCTTCGTGGTGGACGGCAGCCCGGTCGTCACTGGCGTCGTGGCGGTGGCCGATTCCTGGGCGTGCTCCAATCCCGCTAACGGCCGCGGCGCATCGATCGGCCTGCTGCACGCGCTGACGCTCCGGGATCAGCTGCGCGTAGCGGACCTCGACGATCCGGCGGCGTTCGCGGCGGCATTCCACGCGGCCACCGCGGAAAGCGTCGAGCCGTGGTACCGCGTGACCCTCGCCAGTGACCGGCACCGGCTCGGCGAGGTCGAGGCCGGCATCCGCGGCGCCGCCTACGACTCCCCGGATCCCTGGTACGAGCTGGACAAGGCACTTGACGCCGCGTTCGGCCGGGACCCGGAATGCACGCGGGCGACTTTCGACATCAGGTTCGTGCTGCGGACGCCGGAGGAGGTCTTCGCCCGGCCGGGACTGCGCGACAAGACCCTCCAGCTGGGATCGGGCTGGAGGGACGCGCCGCCGTTCGGGCCCAGCCGTGAGCAGCTTCTCGCACAAGTTTCCGCGTGATGATAAGGAGGGCCAGATGGGACAGGTAGACGTCAACGGGGTCGGGATCGAGTACGAGGTCACCGGGCAGGGGCGGCCGGTGGTGCTCCTGCACGGCTTTCCCGACTCCGGGCGGCTCTGGCGGCACCAGGTACCCGCACTCGCCGGGGCCGGATTCCAGGTCATCGTCCCCGACCTGCGCGGCTACGGCGGCTCCGGCAAGCCGGCGGCCGTCGAGGCGTACTCGCTGATGGCGCTGGCCGGGGACGTCATGGCGGTCCTGGCCGACCTTGGCGTCGACCGCGCGCACGTGGTGGGCCACGACTGGGGCGCCGCCCTGGCCTGGGGGCTGGCGTCGCTCGCGCCTGGCAGCGTCGACCACCTGGCCGTGCTGTCGGTCGGCCACCCCGCTACCTTCCGCCGCACGATGCTGCAGCGCGAGAAGTCGTGGTACATGCTGCTGTTCCAGTTCCCCGGCATCGCCGAGCGCTGGCTAACCGAGGACAACTGGGCCAACTTCAGGAACTGGGCCCGGCACCCCGATGCCGATCAGGTGATCGCCGAACTTGAGAAGACGGCAGCGCTCACGCCCGGCCTGAACTGGTACCGGGCCAACGTCCCGCCCGAGTCCTGGGTCCAGCCGCCGCCGGCGCTGCCACCGGTGCAGGCCCCCACCATGGGCGTCTGGAGCACGGGGGACATCGCACTGACCGAGGCTCAGATGACGGACTCCGCCGAGAACGTCGCGGGCCCGTGGCGGTACGAGCGCCTGGCCGGCCCGGGCCACTGGATGCAATTGGACGCGCCAGACCAGGTCAATGCCCTCCTACTCGACTTCCTGCCGGGCTAGGAACGATCGCTGCGATCGCCGTCGCCGCGGTCTTCCGCGAGCTGGACGATGTAGCTGGCGAAGCGCTCCTCGCCGCGGTCCGCGGTCCAGCCGTCGGCGGACTTCAGGTCGGTCAGCACCGCCGAGCCGCGCACCGCGGGCAGGGCGCGCGGGTCACCCGGCTGCGGGGCGTACCGGCAATGGACCGCCGAGATGCGCGTCACGGTCCCGCTCACCGGCTCCGTGTCCTCAGGGACGCCGCCGTGGTGCTCCTCGGCGGCGTCCACCGCGCGGGCGGCCTCCGCGCCGAGGACCGTCTCCAGCCAGTCCGGCTCGGCGTCCCGCAGCGTCCAGGTCACCGGAGAGCCGACCAGGAACGGCTCGCCGCAGCACTGCAGCTGCCAGGCGTCGATCCAGATCGTCATGCTCACATGCCAAGTCTGGCGGCCGGGCAGGCGAACTGGCGAATCATTTCCCGTTGGCCCGGCGAGCCGGCCAGTGCGGGGATCACGGGTGCCTCCGGGCGGCGCGGGCCGTCACGCCCCGGTGGTGACGCGGCGGAGCGCGTCGGGGGTCAGGTCGGCGAGGGCGGGATATCCGTCCACGGCCATGATGAGGTCAGCCTCGGCGAGCAGGGTGCGCAGCACGTGCTCGATGCCCTTCGCGCCGCTCCCTGAGGGCCTGCCGGTGCCCGGGGGCGGCCTGGCGAGTGCACGCCGGACTTGCGTATTTCCAGAAATGTGATATCTATTTGATATATCGATGTTCGCAGGCTGGAGGACACGGCCGGGACGACCGTCGAAGGAAAGAAGGGTCATGACGCTGCCCGAGTCCCTCCCCGCCCGGCTGTACCTCCTCGCGTACGACACAGAAAAGAACCGCGTCACCGCGCAGCACCAGCTCGGCCTGGTGCTGCGGGCCGCCGCGCTGGCGGATCTGTACCTCGCCGGGCGCGTGACCGATGAGAACGGAAAGGCGCGCGTGACCGGCGATCGGCGGCCCACCGGCGACCCGCTGCTTGACGAGGTGCTCCAGCAGCTGGCCGAGCACCGGCCGCGCTCGTGGCAGGGCTGGATCGCCCACGGCCAGCCCGCGGTCCGTACTGTGCGCACGCAGCTCGAAGCTGGCCTGTGCATCCTGGTCGAGCACCGAAGGATCCGGCCGGACAGGGTTGAGCTGCGGGACCGGCCCGCCGTGCAGCGGTACGCCGACGAGGTGCGCGCGGAACTGCGCGGGCCCGCCTCCCTGACCGAGCCGCGTACGGCCGTGGTGCTCGCGCTCGCCGCCCGCGGTGAGATTTCGACCGTCATCTCCCGCAGCGAACGGCGCGAGCACCGGCGGTACCTTGACGAGCTCGCGGTCTACACCGGCCCGATCGCGGACGCGCTCCGTAAGGCGTGGCGGCACAAGCAGGCACAGATGGCGTCCGGCTGAACGGCCGGTCGCTTCGGCTCATGGTCCGCGCCGACCGAGGTCGCGTGCCGGCGTGCCCGGCTGCGGGCAACCATCGGTGTCTGGTAGCTTTTCACCGCAGCGTCAAGAGTGCCAGCGCCAAGCCCCGGCTCGCTGGCCGGGCAACCCTCCTCCCGCGGTGGGGTGCCCCGGGTGAAGACGCGGCCCGATCCCGGCCGGGATGGGCAAGCGCGGACCCGGGACCGGGTCCACCGGAGCGCTGGAGGCGCGCCATGACCTTGCTGTCAGAATCACCGTCGGTTCCCGCGGAGGCCTTCCGCGGCGATGCCGGGCCGGGCCCGCTCGCCGAGGTCGTCGGCGCCGGCCTGGAGGTTCCCCTCGTCACCGGCCGCGCCGTGCGGTACGTCAACCTGGACTACGCCGCGAGCGCGCCGGCCTTGCGGGCGGTCGCCGACCAGGTCACGGAGCTGCTGCCGCTCTACTCGAGCGTGCACCGGGGCGCCGGCTACGCCTCCGCCGTCTGCACCAGCGCCTACGAGGCGGCGCGCGCGACGGTCGCCTCGTTCACTGGCGCGCGCCGGGACGACGTCGTGATCTTCACGCGGAACACCACCGACGCGCTCAACCTGCTCGCGAGCGCCGTGCCGGGACCGGTTGTGCACCTGGACATCGAGCATCACGCGAACCTGCTGCCCTGGCGCGCGCGCGGTGCGCGGGTAGCGGGGGCCCGGGTGACCGGGACGGGAGCCCGGGCCGTCGAGGCCCGGGAGACCTGGCGGGATACCCTGCGGGCGGTCAGCGACGAGCTGGCGCGGACGCCGGCCGCGCTGCTCTCCGTCACGGGCGCGTCCAACGTGACGGGCGAGTGCCTGCCCCTCGACGAGCTCGCGGGCCTGGCGCACGCCGTCGGCGCGCGGATCGCCGTCGACGGCGCGCAGCTCGTCCCGCACCGTCGCGTGGACCTCGCCGCGTCCGGCATCGACTACCTCGCGTTCTCTGGGCACAAGATCTACGCGCCGTTCGGCGCCGGGGTGCTTGTGGGCCGCGGCGACTGGCTGGACGCCGCCCCGCCGTACCTCGCCGGCGGCGGAGCGGTCCGCCAGGTGGGCCTTGACGACACCGACTGGGCCGCCGCGCCCGCCCGGCACGAAGGCGGCACCCCCAACGTGGTCGGCGCGGTCGCGCTCGCCGCCGCGTGTCGATTTATCGACTCGCTGCCCGGCGGGGCGGTAGAGGCGCACGAGCGGTCCCTGACCGACCGCCTGGTCTCCGGGCTCGCCGCGATCGACGGGGTACGCCCCTTGCGGCTGTGGCCCGGTTCAGCCGACCAGGAGCGGATCGGCGTGGTCAGCTTCACGGTCGACGGGTGGCCCGCGCAGCACGTCGCGCAGTACCTGTCGGCCGAGCACGGCATCGGCGTCCGCGACGGGCGGTTCTGCGCCCACCCGCTGCTGGCCCGGCTCGCCCCGGCCAGCGTCGCCCCCGACGGCGCCGCGGTACGTGCCAGCCTTGGCCTGGGCAGCCGGGCCGCTGACGTTGACCGCCTGGTCGGCGCCCTCGGCGCGCTCCTCGCGCAGGGCCCTTCCTGGGCGTACGCGGGCGCGGCGGACGGGTACGGGCCGCGCCCCGACCCCCGCTCCTGCCGGACTGGCTGGCCGGGGGCCCGGCTGGCCAGCCCTCGCCCTGCGCGGGTTAGGCGTTCCGTCCCGAGCTTGGCGCCGGCCCGCCGGCCGTGAGCCGCCGCATGAGTTCTTCCAGCGTGTCGAGCTCGGCGGCGCTGAGGTTGGCGAACCCGGGTGGCGGCTCGCGCTTGATCCGCAGCACGCGCTGCGCCGCCTCCTTGCCCTCGGGGGTCAGGGCGACGAGCTTGCGGCGCCGGTCGGCGGGGTCGGGGCGGCGCTCTACAAGGCTCCGCTCCTCCAGGCTGTCCACGATGAGGGTGGCGTAGGGCGCGTCGACGCGGACCGCCTCGGCTAGCGCGCTCAGCGACATCGGGCCCTCCGCGAGCCAGAGCAGCGCCTTGACCCGGCCGCTGCCGCGGCCCAGGTTGAGCGCCGCGCGCAGGACCTCCTTCGAGGGGTAGCTGTCGGTCAGGTCGCGCATCGCCGCCCAGATGCGCGCCGCCTGACCATCCCTGTCCAGTTCATAGCCGGCCTGGTCGTCACGAGCCGTTGACCGCGTTGTCATGGACGAGTCCCTCCCTGTCCGGGATCGCCGGGCCTGGTGCCTCGTCCGCCAGCATCTCACGAACCCGCCGGGCCGTGCCCAGCGCGCGCCGGGTGGTGGACGCGTACCCGAGCACCGCGACCGCGAGCGCGCAGGCGGCGAGGACCGCCCACGCGGCGTGGCTAGCCGACGCGAGGCCGGCTGGCGGGCACCCCGGCGACGATCGAGCCGGTGATCGCGACCCCGAGCGCGTTGCCGGTCTGCCGGCTCGCCGAAGCGACGGAGGCGGCCACGCCGGCCTGGCTGTTCGGCATGCCCGATACGGCGGTGTTGGAGATCGGCGCGTTCACGAGGCCGCAGCCGAGCCCGAGTACCACGTAGCAGGCCAGCAGGTACGGCAGTGACGTGGCGTCGCTCAGCCGCGTCAGCAGCACGAGTGCGGTCGCCGACGCCAGGCCCGCCAGGACCAGTGGCAGGCGCGGGCCCTTGCTCGCGACCAGGCGGCCGGAGATCAGGGCGAAGACGAAGATCATCGCGGCCATCGGCAGGGTCAGCAGGCCGGCGTGCAGCGCGCTGTAGCCGCGGCCTTCTTGCAGGTAGAGCGTG
This sequence comes from uncultured Actinomycetota bacterium, assembly GCA_963850115.1. Classification (GTDB taxonomy): domain Bacteria; phylum Actinomycetota; class Actinomycetes; order Streptosporangiales; family Streptosporangiaceae; genus Trebonia. Next base: position 106,802 of record CAWKKG010000009.1, on the reverse strand, counting down.
TTGAGGAAGAGGAACCCGGCCAGCACGCCGAACGCGAGCACGGCGATCAGGCTGGCCCCGCTGAACGGCACGCTGCGGAAGAACCGGATCTCGAGGAGCGGCTGCTTGCGGCGGGACTCGACCAGCACCAGGGCGGCGGCCGCGGCCGCCGCGGCCGCGAACATCCCGGCGATCAACGGGGACCCCCAGCCATCGGACGGTCCCTCGATGACGCCGTACGTCAGCGTGCCGAGCAGCACGATGATCAGCGACTGGCCCCACGGGTCGAAGCGGCGCGCGGTGGCCGCCTTGGACTCCGGCACGAACAGCTGGGTCAGGACGATCGCGGCGATCCCGATGGGGACGTTGATCCAGAAGATCGCCCGCCAGCTCACGGTCGTGACGAGCAGCCCGCCGAGCACGGGGCCGAGCGCGAGGCTGATGCCGAAGACGGCACCCCACACGCCCATCGCCCTGGCCCGCGCCTGCCGCTCGGTGAAGGTGTTGCTGATGATCGACAGGGCGACCGGGTTGAGCATCGACCCGCCGAGGGCCTGCAGGCAGCGGAAGATGACCAGCGCCGTCACGCTGGTCGCCAGGCTGCACAGCAGCGACCCGAGGGTGAACAGGGCCAGGCCGGTCTGGAACACGCGCCTGCGGCCGAAGCGGTCAGCTGTCGAGCCGGACGCCATCAGGAGGCTGCCGATCACCAGGGTGTAGGCGTCGACCGACCACTGCAGGCCGCTGAGTGAGGCGTGCAGGTCCTGCCTGATCGCCGGGCAGCGCGACGTTGACGATCGTGACGTCGGTGCCCACGATCAACAGGCTCATGCAGCAGATGCAGAGGATCAGCCACGGCCGCTGATTACTTGTAGACATATATCTATTGTATCTCTATAAGCAATTCGGTTGCGCGCCGGGCCATCCTCGCCTGACTGAGGCCGTGCCCACCGGGAACCGGGATCAGGTGGTTACGGCGGGCGGCGGCTGGCCGAAGAGCGCGAACAGGCCGCGACGGCCGTCGAGTGGCTCATCGGGGGCGGTGAGGCCCGCGCGGGCCAGCCGGGCGGCCTCAACGCCGTTGAACGCCGCCTTGCCGACCTGGAGCGCGAACGCGGGCGTGCCCGTGGCGGCCGCCAGGCCGCAGGCCTGCGTCGCGCAGATGCCGACGGCGGCCCGCAACTGCGGCTGGGTAAGCCCGAGCAGCAGGCCGGCGGTCACGCCAGCGCCGATCACGGCGGCGACGGTCCCCGGCGACCAGCCGCCCCAGTCGTCGACGCCGGTCTCGGTGATCGCCGCGGCACCCATTCCCGCGCCGATGGCCGAGGCGGCGCTCACTCCGGCGGGATCGGCTCCCGCGGCATCGGAAAGCGCGGTGCCCGCGGCGAAGACCGCCAGCCAGGCCGGGTGCACGGACCCTTCGCCGGCCCGCGGCGGCCGCGGCGGCGGCGCCATCAGCCAGGCGGTCCACGCCGGGTCGCCGTGCGGCGAGCCTGGCGGCGCGGCCGGGCGGGTCGCGCGCAGCGCGCGGGCCACGTCGCTGCCCGCACCGCGCGCGGCGGCCTCGCGGAACGTGGCGATGTCCGCTTCGGTCACCTCGGCCGCGGCGCGGGGCGGTTGTCGGCGCCGCCGCGAGCGCCAGGATCTCGTCGGTGCTGGTCACGATGCCACCTCCGGGCGCAGCGGGGCGAGAAGCTCGGCGGTGTCCTGGGCGCCGGGCAGCTTTTCGATGGCGTCGCGGGCGGAGTCCGCGGCGGCCTCCCCGAGGACCGGGCCGCACAGGGCGCGCACCTTGTCAAGCACCTCGTCGTCCTCGAGCGGCCGGGCCGCGCTGCCCCTGGTGTGCTCGACCGTCACCACGACCGCCGGCGCCTCGGCCTGGCCCGCGGGTGATCCGGAGGACGGCCGCGTCGCGCGGAACAGCGGGGTCGGCGTCCAGGGTGATCAGCGAGCGCAGCCGGGCCACCTCGGGAGCGGTCGCGACCGCGTCGCTGAACTCGGCCAGGCCCGCCCGCCCGTACAGCAGGCCGACGGCGACGCCGTGCCGGGCGCTGAACCGGGCTTCCAGGCCGTCCGCGGGTTGCCCGCGGCCCATGAGCTCAGGAACGAGCGGATTGCAGCGCAGGGTGACCCCGGTGATCCCCGGGGGCCCCGAGGAGCCCGCGAGCTGGGCGTGCGCCGCGATCGCGGCGTCCATCGCCGGGTGCGCGACCACGCCGCACGGATACGTCTTGATCGTGTTCAGCTCCAGCTCCCACTGGTGCCCTTCCGGCCAGCCGAGGCCGAGCGCGCCCCGGTCGACGCTCGCCGCGAGCACCTCGAGGACGCCGCCGGCGCCGAGGGGGTCGGCGGGCCCGCCGACCCCCTCGGCGGCCAGCCGGGCGGCCAGGACGCCGTTGGCCGCCGCCTTCCCGGCGTGCAGCGGCTTGGTCATGGTGCCGAACGCCTCCCGGTGCCCGGCGGTCATCGTCGCGGCGAGGGACAGCGCGCGGGCTGTCGTCACGGCGTCCAGGCCAAGCAGCGCGGCCGCGGCCACCGCCGCGCCGAACACGCCGCAGGTCCCGGTGATGTGCCAGCCGTGGTCGTAGTGCGCGGGCGAGACCGCGCAGCCGATCCGCAGCTGCGCCTCGCAGCCGGCCGCGAACGCGCCGAGGAACGCCGCCCCGGTCGGCGCCGTCTCCGGCACCAGCGACAGCACCGTCGCCAGCGTCGCGGCGCCCGGGTGGATCACGGTCGCCAGGTGCGTGTCGTCGAAGTCATCGAGGTGCGCGGCCGTGCCGATCACCAGCGCGCCCCAGTACGGGTCGAGCGTCCGTGCGAGCCCGGGTACCGGGACGTCCCCGGTGGCGCCCGCCTCGTCGGCCGCGGCGACCAGCGCGCCGACGGCGGCCGAGCCGGACGCCGCGACCGTGGTGCCGAGCACGTTGAGGAGCGACCGCCGCGCCGCCCGCTCGGCCGACGCCGGCCGCGGACCGCGCGCCGCCCGCAGCATCGCAGCGCAGAAGTCCTCGGTGATGGTAGGCATGGGCCCACCGTAAGTCCCCGTCGCGGTCTTGGGGAGGCCCGCACGGGAAGCTGGCGCCAGGTTCCCTGGGCGCGGCGCGCGGCGCGCCTTCGGGCTCCCGCTGGTGCTGCCCGCGGGGTGCCGTCACCGCTCGCCGGCGCCGACCGCGGCGGCGGCGAAGATCTCCGCCGGCGACAGTGACCCGGGCGGAAGGCGGTCGGCGGCGGCGCGGTTAGCCAGCCGTTGCAGCGCCTCGTTGACCGGCGTGGGAACTCCCTGCTCGCGGCCCAGCAGCACTATCTCCCCGTTCAGGAAGTCGGCCTCGATCGAGCCGGTGCCGCGCGTCAGCGACTGCCACGACGAGCCGCCGCGGCGCGCGGCTCCCGCGACCGGGGCGTAGTCCACGTGACGGCCCCGGGCCTCGCGCACCTCAGCGGCGGTCGCGTAGCCGATGCCCGCGGCGTCGAGGACCGCGACGCCCTCGGCCGTGGCTCGCTCGCTCAGCTCGCGGGCAGCGGCCGCCCGGTCGTCGTCCATGTCCGCCCCCGGAGGCAGGCACAGCGCCTCGATCGCGTTGCCGAGGTTGCCAAGCAGCTTGCGGTACTTCCAGCGCATCACGTCGGGGGCTACCGGCGCGAGGAACCGGCTGCCCGCCAGGTCGGCGGCGACCCGCTCGACGGTCTCATCGGTTCCGGCCGGGTAGCGGCCGACCCAGAGCAGGCCGGCCATGGGCTGGCCGTAGGCGGCGACCTCGCCGGGGGCGACGTGCGCCGCCGGCAGCCAGACGCACATCCCGTAGACCCGGCTGAACCGGCGCAGCGCGAAGCGCTCGTTCGCTACGCCGTTCTGCGCGCAGATCACGGGGATGTCCTGGCTCGCGGCGCCGCCGCCCGCCACCGGCTTTCCCGCCCACTCGGTGAGCACGGCGACGGAATCCTGCGACTTGGTGGCCAGCACGAGGACGTCGCCGGGACGGAGGTCGATCTCGTCCGGCCCGCCGATCGCGGCCGCCGGGACGGCGTCCGTGCCCGAGGGGGTGCTCAGCCTGAGCCCGTGCGCGCGCAGCGCGTCCAGGTGCGCCCCGCGCGCGGTGAGGACCACCTCGTGCCCGGCCAGCGCCAGGCACCCGCCGATCGTCCCGCCCACCGCGCCCGCGCCAATGATGATGTACCGCACGCGCCCGATCTTCCCACGCGCCCGGCTGACGCGGCGGCTCAGCCGGCCTCCGTCGGCGCGAGCCCGGCGGCAAGGCGGCCGCTTCGCGGCGTAGTAGGCTGCCCGCATGTCCGCTGACCCGGAGGACCTGGTGGCGCTCATGCCGTTCGCGCGGCAGCTTGGCGTGGTCATCGACGAGGCGAGCGCCGACCGGGTGGTGGCGCGCCTGGCCTGGGCGCCGCACCTGTGCACCGCCGGCGGCGTCATGCACGGGGGAGCCCTCATGTCGCTCGCCGACACGGCCGGCGCGCTGGTCACCTTCCTTGGGCTGCCGGACGGCGCCACGACGGCGACGATCACCTCGACGAGCCAGCTGTTCCGGCCGGTGACCGGCGGGACCGTGCGCGCGGTCGCCGTGCCGGTGCACCGCGGAAGGACCACCGTCACCGCGCAGACCAGCCTGTTCGACGCCGACGAGCGCCTGGTAGCCCAGACCACGCAGATCCAGGCCGTCCGCGGCGGCTGACCCGGAGCCAGGCACAGCGGAGCGTAAGACACTAACCACGATTATCCTGGTACGGGCGCCAGAGGCCGCCCGCAGTCTCCTGGAGGGCCTGATGACCACGATGGAATGGAAGTCCGACTTCATCGAGAGCTTCGTAGAGCAGGGTCTCGAGCAGGGTCACGTCGAAGCCAAGCGTGAAGACGTGCTGAAGGTTCTCGACCTCCGCGACCTGCGGCCAACCGAGGAGCAGCGTGCGCAGGTTGCCTCGAGCAGCGACCTTGCCCAGCTCGACCAGTGGTTCGCGCGGTCGCTGAACGCCATGTCCGCCGACGAGGTCTTCACCGGCTGAGGCTTACTTTCCGGCGCCTTCCTTGCTCACGGCCTGCTCGTCGGCGTCGAGGCCGATGGACCTGCGGAACTCGGGGACGCCCGCCACGGTCAGGTCGTGCTTATAGCGGACCAGGTTCGCGGGTTCGAGCACAATGCGGTGCATGACGGCCGGCTGGCCGAGGCGGTTGACGCGGTCCACGCCGTTGTCGGCGTAGCCGGTCTTCCTGCTGACCGTGAGGGACGCGGGGTTGTCGGTGAAAGCAGTGGACGTGATGAACCGCGCGTCCAGGTGGTCGAAGATGAACGCGCAGATCACCTGGCGCATCGCGGTGCCGATCCCACGGCCCTGGAACCCGCGGCCCAGCCAGGATCCGGTCTCGCCGCCGCGGACGACGAGGTAGTCCTTGGTGCTGAACCCCTGGCAGCCGACCAGTTCGCTCTCGTAGAAGACGGCGAAGTCGGCGGTCCACTGGGCGGGGGAGAAGCTGGCGCGCTTGCCCCAGTGGTACTGCGCCACGCTCCGCGGCATGTCCGGCGCGGGCGTGAGCGACCAGGGGAAGCCGAACGGCATGAAGTCCGGGTCGTGGATGTCGGTCGCGAGATCGGCGAGCGGGCCGAGCAGGTCATCGGTGATGCCCCGCAGCTCGACGGGTCCCGCCGTGATCCGCAGTGCGAGCAGCGGCAGCGCCGTCGCGGCCGTCGTCATCGCCTCACTCCCTCATGCCGTGGGGTTGCCGCCCGTGGTGGCGTTTATCCGACCACAGCGGCCGGGCCGGGCGCCACCGAGTTTACGCGCGCGGGCCGCACCACTGCGGCCGCGCGCGGCCGCCGCGGTCGTGGGGCCAATGCGGATGTAGATCGTCCGCAACCGCGGGTACCGTGCCGGCATGGCTATCGCACGCTTCCCAAGCTTCGTCATCGACTGTCCCGACGCCGCCGCCCTTGGCGCCTTCTACGGCACGCTCCTCGACTGGAAGGTCGAAACGTCGCCCGGGTGGGCCGATATCCGCGCGGACAACGGCAACTGCATCTCGTTCCAGCAGGTAGACCCATATACCCCGCCGCAATGGCCGGGTCAGCAGATGCCGCAGCAGATGCACCTCGACGTGATCGTTGACGACTTGGACGCGGCCGAGGCGGCGGTGCTCGAGCTGGGGGCGACCAAGCACGAGCACCAGCCAGGCACCTCCTTCCGGGTGTTCCTCGACCCGGCCGGGCACCCCTTCTGCCTTTGCGTGAACTGACCCGGCCGGCCGAGGTCGGGCCCGCCCGTCGGCGCGGCGCCTATAGTCGCTGTGGTGACGCCAGGCGAGCAGCGGACGCTTTCATCGGTGCGGGCCGAGCTTGACCGGCTCGTGCGCTACGACGATGAGTCCCTCGTGCATGATGCCTGGATCAGGCAGCGGTACCAGGGTGGCTACGCGGAGACGTACGCGCCCGCCCGGCGCGAGACGGTGGCGACGGCGTGGCACGAGGCGGGGCACGCGGTGGCGGCGCTGTCGCTTGGAGCGCGATTCAGCTCAGCGTCGATCCGGGCAGGCGGGCGCAGCTCGGGGCGGGTGCACTCGATCACGGGCGGCGGTACGGACGGGTTCGTGATCGACGCGGGCGGCAAGGTGGCAGAAGGACTGCGCGGCTGGACGCTGCCGTCATCTCGCGCCGAGGCGCTGGCCTGGCTAGCATCGTGGCGCGACGACGGCGGCGACGCACGCCGGTTCCGCGCGGGGCTGGCGGGAACCAGGTTCGCCCGCGATGAGGCGGGCGCCTGGCAGTACTGCGTGGACCTGCTGACGCCGCAGCGACTGCAGATCAGGTCGCTGGCGCGCGGGCTGCTCGTCTGGCCCCGCCACCTGCCGTACGCGGTGGCCGCCGAGCTCGCTGGCTTCGGACCAACTGCCCGCTAGCACTCGCTGCGGCCGGGAACAGCGCCTCAACATGCCTGGCACCCTCTGCCGGAGCTGGCCGATCAGCGCGATATGGCTCCATTGCCAGAGTCTCCATCCTTAGATTCGCGCCATTCGGGGCGCCGGCAATCCCCGGACCGCGGGAAACGGAGCCCGGACGGTAAGCCCATTCGTTCTGGACGAGTTTGGTCTTGACCCTGAATTCAGCCGCCCGCGCCAACGAACGGTGACAATCGAATTGCGACGCTTGAATGTGCGGTCGTACTGGCGTTGTACTGGTTACGGTCCATCGGCATAGCCAGGGGATCGGGGGACGGGGATGGTCCAGGCGCTGGAGCCCGGAGACCCAGGGGCGGTAGGGAAGTACCGCCTGGTGGGCAGGCTCGGCCGGGGCGGGATGGGACAGGTGTACCTTGGCGAGTCCCCCGGCGGACGGCTCGTCGCGGTCAAGCTCATCCGCGCCGACCTGGCCGGCGACCCGGACTTTCGCGCGCGTTTCGCGCGGGAGGTGGCCACGGCGCGAACCGTTAGCGGCATCTACACCGTCCCCGTCGTGGACGCTGACGTAGACGGTGCGCAGCCGTGGCTGGTCACGGCGTTCGTCGAGGGACCGTCGCTGGCCGGCGTGGTGCGCGAGTTCGGGCCGTTGGCGGCGCGGCACGTGCTCACCCTGGCCGCCGGGCTGGCCGAAGGACTTGAGGTGGTTCACACCTGCGGCGTGGTGCACCGGGACCTGAAGCCGTCCAACGTGCTGCTGGCGCAGGACGGGCCGCGAATTATCGACTTCGGCATCTCCCGGGCCAGCCACCTCCCCGAGGTGACGCGTACCGGCGTGGTGACCGGCTCGCCTGGGTACATGTCACCCGAGCAGGCCGAGGGGCGGGCCGCCGGGCCGGCGAGCGACGTGTTTAGCCTCGGCTCGGTGCTGGCGTTCGCGGCGACGGGACGCGAGCCGTTCGGCTCGGGAAGCGATCCGGCCGTGCTCTTCCGGGTCGTGCACGGGCAGCCCGACATCGGCGGAATCTCCGAGCCGCTGCGCTCCCTGGTGACGCGCTGCCTGGCTAAGGATCCCGCGCTTCGGCCCACCGCAGGCCAAATCGTGGCCGAGCTTGGCTCGGCGCGGCCGGTCATTTCCCAAGGAGCGGGAGAATGGCCGCCGTTGCCCACCGGGCAGGCAACGGGCGCGGCCGGGAATGTCCGGGTGCCCGGAGCGCCTCCGCCTGCCAACCCGCTCGTGCCGACGGTGACCTCGACACCCGGCGACCCGATGGTGCCGGCCCGCGCCGGGCCGGGCCCAGGGACGTGGGCGCCGGGGCCGCCCGGCTCGCGAACGCTGCGGCAGCCCGGGCCCGGCCGGGACCGTCGGCGCAGCGCCCTGGCCTGGGTGGCGGCCGCCGGGGTGGCCATGGCCGCCGTGGCCGTGGCCGCTGTCGCGCTGCTGCACCGGCCGGCGCAGGCGCACCCGGGGGCGAGTGCCGGGCCGCACGCTTCGGCATCCGGTCCCGTCGCGGCGGGCTGGGTGCCTTACACCGGGCCGGGCGGATTCTCGATCAAGGTCCCGCCGGGCTGGTCGGTCACCTCCACGGGTACGGATCTGGTCCGGTTCACGGGGCCGATGTCCGGTGACGTGATCGTCGTCTCCTGGACCAGCGGCCTGCGGCCGACGCGCTCACCGACTGGGAACAGCAGGCCGCCGTGAAGGCCAGGAGCGACTCAACGTACCAGCAGGTCAGCATCCAGCGCGTTTACTACCGGGGCTGGAACGCCGCCGACTGGGAGTTCGTCAACTCCTACGACGGCCGGCCGACCCAGGTCCTTGACCGCGGTTTCGTGGTCAGGCCAGGCGTTCTCGGCTACGCGATCGAGATTTATGGCCCGGTCAGCGGGTTCGCGGCCGCCCGCGGCGTCCTGTGGGATGGTCTGACCTCGACCTTCGCGCCTGCTCGCTGAGCCGGGCCCTCGCCATGAACCGTGAGGCGAGGCCGACGGCGCTCACGGGGAACAGGGCCGGGGCGAGTAAGCCGCTTACGTTCGGGATCATTCTTGTTTTCACCTTGACCTTCCCTTGAGTCAGCCGAACACCGGGGGGCGGCGCTCGAGGAAGGCGCGGACGCCTTCCGCGTAGTCAGGGCTGTCCAGGGCCGATTCGCGCAGCCGGGCGTGCGGTTCGTCGTCATGGGTCGCGCCGTCCAGGATGCGGGCGACGGTCTCCTTGACGGCGCGCTGGGTAACGCCCGAGCGGGCGGCCAGGAGGGCGGTGAACTCGCGGGTCCCGGCGTCGAGCGCGGCCGGGTCGGTGAACACCTCGTCGATGAGGCCGAACGCCTGGGCCTGGGCGGCGCTGTAGTCCTCGCCAGACATCAGGATGATCTTGGCGCGGGACGGGCCGACCAGGTCCACCAGGCGCTTGGTGCCGCGCAGCGGGTATACCAGGCCGAGCTTCGCCGGGGTAATGGCGAACCGTGCGCCCGCCGCGGCGAACCGGATGTCGCAGGCGATGGCCAGGGCGCAGCCGCCGCCGTAGCAGTGGCCGTGCACGGCGGCAAGGGTGGGAGTCGGGAAGGTGGCGAGGGCCTCTTCCGCTGCGAGCACGGCGTCGTCGTAAGCGGCGGCCTGCCCGCGCGTCATGCGGATCGTCTCGAACTCGGAGATGTCCGCGCCGGCGGAGAACGCCCTCGTGCCCGCGCCGCGCAGCACGAGGGCACGAATGCCCGGCATGGCGGCCGCTTCCCCGAGCAGCTTGGGCAGCTGAGAGAACATGGCGAAGGTGAGCGCGTTCAGCCGCCGCGGGCGGTTGATGGTGAGCGTGGCGACCGTGCCGTCGCGGGTGAGCAGCAGCGGCTCGGTGTCGGTCACTGTCCAGCCTCCGGGTGCTTGTCGTAGGCGACGCCCGCCCGCGTGAGTTCTTCCAGCTCCGCGCTCGTGACGCCGAGTTCGTCGCGGAGCACCTGCGCGGTGTGCTGCCCGAGCCATGGCGCCGGGCGGTCGTACGCGCCGGGGCGCGAAGAGCTGAACTTGGCGGGCTGGCCGAGCGTGCGGACCCGGCCCATGAGGGGGTGATCCATCTCGACGATCATCTCGCGGGCGAGGAGTTGCTCGTCTTGCAGGGCCTCGTCGTAGCGGAGCACGGGCCCCGCCGGGACGCTGGCCTCGTCAAGGACCGCGAGCCATTCCGTGGTCGTCCGCGTCGTGGTAACCGACTCGATGAGCGCTTCCAGGTCGTCGAGGTGCGCTATCCGCTCCATCGGCGTGCCGAACCGGGGGTCGTCGAGCCAGCGCGGCGCGCCGAGGGCGCGCGCGGTGCGCTGCCAGAGCCGGTCCGTGAAGGCCCCGATCGTGATGTACCCGTCCTTCGTGCGATAGGCCTGGTAGGGCGCGGACAGCCGGTGCCGCGTCCCGGTCGGCAGCGGCACGCCGCCGCCGCCGAAGAACGCGCCCGCCTCCCACACCGTCCACGCGACCAGCGAGTCGACCATGGCGACGTCGATGTACTGCCCGGAGCCGGTCGACGCGCGCACCAGTTGCGCGGCGAGGATCGACTGCACGGCGGTCATCCCCGCCGCGATGTCGTTGACCGCGAACCCGACCTTGGCGGGCCGCCCGTCCGGCTGCCCGGTCATCCGCAGCACCCCGGTCACGCCCTGCGCCATGATGTCGAACCCGGGCCGGGACGCCCGCGGCCCGGTCTGGCCGAAGGCGCTGACCGAGCAGTACAGCACGTCGGGACGCAGCGCCTGCACGTCGGCGTAGGACAGGCCGAGCCTGGCGGCCACGCCCGGCCGGAAGGACTCAAGGACCAGGTCGCAGCGGGCGGCCAGGCGCAGCGCGAGTTCCCGGCCCCGCGGGTTGGTAACGTCGAGGGCGACGGAGCGCTTGCCCCGGTTGGCCTGGATGAACGACCAGGACTCGCCGCTCGCGTGAAAGGGGCCGAAATTGCGGGAATCGTCCCCTCCCGCAGGCTGCTCGACCTTGATCACCTCCGCGCCGAGGTCGGCGAGAACCATCGCCGCGTACGGCCCGGCGAGGAACCTGGTCAGGTCGAGCACGCGGAAGCCGGCGAGCGGCAGCGGCGGGTCGCCAGAGGACTCCATGTGCACGATCGTCGATGCCGGTCCGTGAAGCGTCAAGGGTAATGTGCGTTATATGCACCTTGATGTGCGCTATTGACACCCAGGGAATGCGATGCTTGCGTGGAAACGTGACGCAAGTCCCCGGGCGAACGCCGACGGCGCGCCATGACTGACCCCGCCGGCTCGCGGGTCATCGCCGTCGCGGGCACCTCGCACAGCCCCATGGTCACGCTTGACCCCGCGCTCATCTGGCCGGCCCGCGCCCTCACCGACGTCACCAATACCTCGCTGTACGACCGGGCCGGCGTCATCCGGACGTACGACGAGCTCGTCAGCGAGGCCGCCTGGCCGGTTCGACCACGAACTCGACCGGGACGTCTGGGCCGCCAAGCACGGCCTGGCGCTCGCGTCGATCGAGCGCCTCGGCCGGGACATCCTCACGCTGCGGCCCGACTTGGTCATCGCCGTCGGCGACGACCAGCGGGAGCTGTACGACTTCGACAACTTCCCGGCCCTGTCCCTGTACTACGGCGAGGAGATCACCATCGCCCCGCCGCCAAGCCGCGAGCCCACGCTGCCGCACGAGCGGGAGGTCCGGCTCATGCAGGGCCTGGACGGCTCCGCCCACCCCGGCGACGCCGACGCGGGCGAGCGGCTCATCACCGAGCTGGTCGCGCGCGACTTCGACGTCGCGGCGGGAAACAAGGTCCGCGATCACGGCCCGCACCAGGGGTTCGGCCACGCGGTGGCGTTCGTTCTGGTCCGGCTGCTCAAGTCCGCCGCCATTCCGTGCGTGCCGGTGCTGCTCAACACCTACTACGCGCCGAACCAGCCGTCGCCCAGGCGCTGCCTCGACGTCGGCGCGGCCATCGCCCGGGCGGTCCGCGCGCTGCCAGGCGACCGCCGCGCGGTCGTCATCGCCTCGGGCGGCCTTTCGCACTTCGTCGTCGACACCGAGCTCGACACCAGGCTCCTTGAAGGCATGCGCTCCGGCGACCTGAGCGCGCTGGCCGCCCTGCCGGCGAGCAGGATGAACTCCGGCACCTCCGAGGGGCGGAACTGGCTGGTCGCGGCCGGCGCGGGCAGCGAGGAGGGCCTTAAGCACCAGTGGTCGGAGTACATCCCTGCCTACCGCTCCCCGGCGGGGACCGGCATTGGCCTGGCCTTCGGCCTGTGGGCGTGACGCCGTGGCGGCGAACGCGGCGGCCGGGCCGGAGGCGCCGGCCGGCGCCCAGACCCTCGCGCGCGGCCTGGCCGCGCTCGAGATGATCGCGGCTGCCGAGAACGGCATGACCGTTCAGGAGATGGCCGAGCGGCTCGGGCGTGCACCGGACCATCGCGTCCCGCTTGCTCGTGCGCCCTGGCCGGCCACCGGCTGATCGCGCGCGACGCCGGCGGCCGCTACCGGGTCGGCAGCGGGGTGATCGCGCTCGCGCGGCAGTACGAGCCGGTGCTCAAGACGGCGGCAAGCGGCGTCCTGCGCCTCCTCGCGGACAAGGTCGGCGCGACCGCGCTCGTGACGGTGCACGACGGCGACTCCGCCGTCGCGGTCGCCGTCGTCGAGCCGGCCGCCATGGTCGCCCGTCTCGTCTACCGCCCGGGCCACCGCTCACCGCTTGACCGCGGCGCCGCCGCCTACGCGCTCCGCTCTCAGCTCGCGCCGGAGCCCGGCGAGCCGCCCGGCGTCGCGCGGGCCCGCCGGGACAAGTACGCCATCGCCCACGGCGAGGTCACCGCCGGGGCCTACGGCGTCGCGGCGCCGATCCCGCGCGCCCCCGGCGAGCGGCCTGCCTGCGTCCTGCTGATCACCGTCGACCGCCAGGTCGCCGAGTCGGCGCTTCCCGCGGTCACCGACGCGGCCCGCCAGATCTCCGCCCTCCTCACCTGAACGCGCGTGAACCCGCCACGACCCGCTACCGAGGTAGGTAGACAGCCATGAGCAGCGAAGCGGACTTGCTTGAGCGCCTGCGCGCGCTCGACACCTGCGCGGTCTCCGACGCGCTCGACCACCTGCACCGGTCGGGCGCCACGACGGGTGTCCGGCCGATGCACCCGGGCTGCGCCAAGGTCGCCGGCTACGCCCGGACGGTGGAGGTCGTCGACGCGCCCGCCGCGCCCGCGGGCAAGCACCTGGCCACCAGGACCGTCGCGGCCGCCGGCCCCGGCGACGTGATCGTGATCGCCAACCGGGGCCGGGTCAACGTGTCCTGCTGGGGTGACATCCTCACGGTCGCCGCCCAGGTCAACGGCATCGAGGGCACGGTGATCGACGGGGCCTGCCGCGACGTTGACGCCGTCGCCGCGGCCGGGTACCCGCTGTGGGCGCGCGCCGCGGTCCCGGTCACGGCGCGCGGCCGGATCGCCGAGCGCGGCTCGAACGTCCCCGTGCTCTTCGACGGCGTGCTCGTGCAGAGCGGCGACCTGGTCCTCGCCGACGGCTCCGGCGTCGTGTTCCTCCCCGCCGACCGCGCCGAGGACGTCATCGCCACCGCCGAGCGCCTCACCACACGCCAGGAGGCGATGGCCGCCGCCATCCGCGCGGGGGAGTCCGTCGTAGACGTGATGGCCGACGCCAGGTTCCACGCCGCACTGACCGGAGATGACTCATGACCGAAGACCAGGCCCTGGGCCGCAGCCCGCCACTCGAGCGACGTCAGGGTACGGGCGGCCGCTGCGGGGACGGTACCGACGCAGGGTGCGGCTGACCGGGCGGGCTGACGACTATGTGCCCGGCCGCGATGCTCAGCGCGGTGAGCGCGGCAACCGCGGCGGCGAGGCCAGCGACCTTGGCGGCCCGCGGCCAGGTGAGCGTGCCGAGACTGCCCCGTGCCTCGGCGGGTGCCCCGGGTGGCGGCGCGACGTCGGCGCGCCGGATTTCCGTGCGCGTGAGTTCGGCGTCCACGGCGGACGTGATGTCGACGGTCATGAGCTCCCCGTTCGCTGCCAGGACAGCACGGGCCCCCCGGCCCACGGGTGACGTACCCAATTCACCGCGACCCGCACCCGTTACACCACTGGGAATCACTCGCCGGCGCGAGGCCTCAGTGCGGCGCGACGGACGCTCATACAGCGATAAACGCCCGGCACGCTGGGGAGCAGGGCCGGAGGCGACCCACGTACCCGCGCTTGCGCAGCGCGCGGTAGACCTGGCCCGCGGTCTCGCAAGCGGTCCGGTCGACATCGGCCCAGCCGTACCGAAGGGTGGCACCGGTCGTGGCGGCGGCCTCGTTGTCGCGAGCCCGGTCCAGGGCGCGCTGCTCGGCCGGGATGGAACTCGTTGCCGTCGAGTTCCACGATCAGCCCGTATTTGGGGTAGCAACGGTCGCGAAAGCCCCTGGTCCCGTCGGGTTTGGCGAACCTGGCCTGCCGCTTGGCCGCCGGGAGCCCGTGGGCGCGCTCGACGTCGCGGTCATAGCGCCACTCGAGCGGGAACTGCGAGCCGCCCGCCACGCGCTCGATGACCTCGCCGATCTCGGCGCGCCAGCGGAGTCTCTTGCGCGCGGCGACGGCCGCCTTCAACTGCGCCTCGCTGATCAGGTTCCGGGTGATCCCCCTGGAGACAAAGGCGACGACATCGTCCAGGTGGTCGGCCGCGGCCGCCAGGTCAATGATTGTCTCGGCGTAGAACGTGTGCGGGACGCCGCGCTGCGGCCGCCACCGAGGGTATTCGAAGGACGAGTAGTGGACCGCCACCCCCGGGCGCGCCCGGACGCGCCTGCTCGCCGGGACAGTCACGTGGATCACCGGGCACCCGCGGTCAGTGAGCCCGAGAATTTCCGCGGCGGTCTCGTGGCTGAGCAGCGCGCCCGGTCCGGCATAGAGAACGACGGCCCACAGGCGCGCCATTCGGGGAATGTCTCCCGGTGAACGCGCCGTACACTCCCGGGTGCAGCGGCTGCCAGAGTCGGTGCCTGATCTTGGAGTCTATGGTGCTCCTTGAGACGCCTGGCGCGTAGTACCTGCGGACGACTGACGACACCCGCCTGCTCCGCGATGACCTGGCGCAAGCCCGGCGGGATCTTGCTATCCATGCGGACGAGTATGCCGCTGCGCCGACATTCAAGGGTCACCGCGTCTGCGAGAAACAAACGGCCAGCGCTGAGCGGACAAGTCAGACACCGTGGGCTCTGCGGGCACTCGTACTGAATGGTAAATCTCCGCACTAGCGGAAGACTTTTTCTAGCATGAAGGAAAAGCATGCGTGAGGAACGTTTTTCCTACATGCTGCGAAAAGTTTACGCATTATCGGCCGGCTCGGAGAAATGAAGTACCGGAAATAAGCCGATAAATGCGGCAACTGCTTCACCTTGGAATCCGCCGCCCCGGCGGGCGGCCGGAGAGCTAGCCTGCAGGCGGCTATAAGGGCCCGGTGACTGGGGAGCAGCGGCAGTGGTCAGCTGGCGGGGGAGACGAGGCCCGTTTCGTAGGCGAGGACGACCGCCTGGACGCGGTCGCGGAGGCTGAGCTTCGTGAGGATGCGGGCCACGTGGGTCTTCACCGTCGCCTCGGACAAGACCAGCTCGGCCGCGATCTCCGCGTTGGACAGGCCGCGGGCGACCAGGCCGAGTACCTCCATCTCCCGAGGGGTCAGCTGGGCCATGTCGCAGCCAGCGGATCCCCGGCGCCCGGAGGAGTGCGCCGCGGGGCGGCCGGCTTCCCAGCCTGGCGGGGCCGCGAGTCCGGGGCCCTCGCGAACCGCTCAACCAGGCGGCGGGTGATCGACGGGGCGAGCAGCGCGTCGCCGGTGCGGACGAGCTGGACCGCGGCGACCAGGTGCTCGGGCGTCACGTCCTTGAGCAGGAACCGCTGGCCCCCGCCCCAGCGCGGCATACACGTATTCGTCCAGGTCGAACGTGGTCAGGATGATGATCCGCGGTCGGCGAGTCGCCGTCCGCGTCCGCCAGGATGCGCCTGGTTGCCTCGATGCCGTCCATCACCGGCATCCGCACGTCCATGAGCACCACGTCCGGCCGGTGCTCGAGGACCGCGGCGACCGCCTGCGCGCCGTCCGCCGCCTCCGCGCCACGTTGATCCCCGCCGCCTTGAGTATTAGCCGGAACCCGCCGCGCACCAGGGCCTGGTCGTCGGCGATCACCACGGTCAGCGGAAGCCCAGTGTCGCCGGGCGGCGTGTCGAAGATGCGGTACTCGCCGGTCATTCCGCCGCTCCCAGCGTGCTCGCTCCGTGCACGACCGCTTCGGCTACGACCGCTTCTCCGGCTACGGCCGATTCAGACACGGACGTTTCGGCTACGGGGGACGGGGAGTCCGGCCCGGCGGCCTGGCCGGCCAGCGAGAGGACGGCGCCGACCCGCCAGCCGCCGCCCGGCCGCGGCCCGGCCGCCAACTCGCCGCCGTACAGCGCGAGCCGCTCGCGCAGCCCGAGCAGGCCACGCCCCTGGCCCGGCGGGCGCCCGTCATCCGGGCCCGCCGGGCCGGTTCCCTGGCCGTCGTCGGTGACCGTGAGCAGGAGCTGGTCGCCCCAGTGCACCGCGACGGACGCCGCGGCCTGGCCGGCGTGCCGCAGCACGTTGGTGAGACCCTCCTGGACGACCCGGTAGGCGGCCAGGTCGGCGCCGGGCGGGAGCGCCCTCGGGGTCCCAGTGACCGTCAGCGTGACGCGGAGCCCGGCGGCGCGGACCCGGCCGATCAGCGCCTCAAGCTCGCCCAGCCCCGGCTGCGGGCGCAGCGTGGCCCGGGCGGCGCCCGTCCCGGGAGACGCGGGGCAGTCGCCGGGGGAGCCCGGACTGGCCGGGGCGTGCTGGTCGGTCCCGTCGGCGGCGGGGCTGAGCAGGCCGAGCAGGTTCCGCAGCTCCGTCATGGCCTCCCGGCCGGTGGCCTCCACGGCCAGCAGCGCGTCCTCGGCGTCGGCCGGGGAGGACGCCAGGATCTTCCGCGCCGCGCCGGCCTGCACGATCATCACCGACACGTTGTGCGTGACCACGTCGTGCAGCTCGGACGCGATCCGCGCCCGCTCGGCCGTCAGTGCCCGCTCGGTCGCGGCCTTCGCCTCGTCGCCGGCGCGCCGCAGCCGGGCGGTCGAGTCGGCCAGCCGGCGGCGCAGCACGCGGAAGCCGAGGCGGGCGGCGCGCGGCCGGCAGGATCGCGAAGATCGCGGTCAGCCGTCCGGGAACCGGGCAGCTCGTTGCCGAGCGTACCGGCGACCGCGACGGTGACCACCGACACGACGGCGATCGCCAGGTTCCGGTACCTGCTGTAGGTGATCGCGCTGTAAGCGGCGTAGACGGCCGTGCCAAGCGCGACCGGCGGCACGTACGCGGCGTGCACGGCCACGATCGCGGCGGCGATCGCGAGCCAGACGCCGATCGGGTAGAACCGCCGGGCGGCGAGCGGCAGCGCGGTCAGCGCGGCGGCGGCCATCAGCAGCAGGCCCGGGTGCACTTGCCCGGCAACGACCAGGCCGCCGACCCTGCGGACGGGGAGGGGGACCGGCCCGCCGAACGGGTCGTAACCAGGGACGGCCACCATGACGGTGGCGCCGACGCTGCGCTCGGCCATCTCGTAGACCGCCCCGATCGCGGCGCCCACCGCGACGGCGGCGTCGAACGCGAGCGCCCACCCGGTCGGCGGCGCGCCACGCGGCTCCGACCGCGCGAAGAAAGCCATCAGCCTGCCGGTACGTGCTGCCACAGCATCATTGTGTCCGGTAAACCGGCCGAAGGCATCCATCCATCCGCGTATCCCGGCTACATCGCGAGGATGACGGGCCTGGGGGAGTACGCCACTTACGTTAGGGATAATCGGTCACGGGAGGGACGCGGAGCGCGAACGCCGGCGACTACCGTCGCTGGCATGGACACGGTAGTTCAGCTCGAGAACGTCTTTAAGCGCTACGACGGGGCGGCCGCGGCCGCCATCGACAACGTTAGCCTGCGGGTCGAGCCCGGCGAGGCGGTGGCCATCATGGGACCGTCCGGCTCTGGCAAGTCCACGCTTCTCAACCTCATCGCCGGGATGGACAAGCCGACGAGCGGGGCGATCCGCGTCGGCGACGAGCGGGTAGACATGCTCAGCGAAGCGGGCGCCGCGCGGTTCCGCCGCCGGCAAGTCGGCATGATCTTCCAGTTCTTCAACCTGCTCGACGACATGACCGTCATCGACAACGTGCTGCTGCCCGCGCAGCTCGCCGGGTCGAAGGCGCGGGACGCTCGCCAGCGGGCCGAGGAACTGCTCGACGTGCTGCGGATCACGCACCGCCGCGACGCCTACCCGGCCCGGCTATCCGGCGGTGAGCGGCAGCGGGTGGCCATCGCGCGGGCGCTCATCAACCGGCCGTCGCTGCTGCTCGCCGACGAGCCGACCGGCGCGGTCGACACCACCACCGGTGACGAGATCGGCCGCCTGCTGCTTGACCTCAACGCGCTGGGGCAGACGCTGATCGTCGTCACGCACAGTCCCGAGCTCGCCCAGCGGTACGCCAGGCGGGTGGTGCACATCGCCGACGGGCGCGTCGCCTCGGATACAGCGGTAGCCCGGCCATGAGCGCCGTCTTCCACGCCGCGCGCGGCGGCCTCGGCGGCCGAAGACTCCAGGCCATCATCATCGGCCTCGTCGTGCTGGTCTCGACCGCGGCCTCCACGCTCGCACTCGGCATGCTCGCCGACGCGCACAGCCCGTTCGACCACGCGTTCGCGTCCCAGCACGGCGCGGACCTCGCCTTCACCGTGGACACGTCCACCGCCTCGGCCGCGCAGATCGCGCGCCGCGACGAAAGTGGCAGGCGTCACCGGCGTCGCCGGGCCGTTCGTGACCGAGAGCGTTACGGCGCAGGTCCCCCTCCCGCAGGCCGGCGGCACGATCTCCACCCCGCTGAACCTCGTCGGCCGGTCCTCACCGGGCGGCCCGGTGGACGACCTCACCGTGCAGCAGGGCCACTGGCCCACGAACGACAGCCAGATCATCCTCTCGGCGAACGCGAACCTGCCAGGCAACCTCGGCTCCACGCTCACCGTCGGCAAGCAGACGCTGACCGTCGTCGGCATCGCGAACTCCGTCACGAACACCGCCGACGGCTGGGTCCTCCCCGCCGAAATGAACGCCATCGCTGACAGCGGCGGAACCGGGCAGGCACAGCTCCTGTACCGGTTCGCATCCAGCGCGACAACCAGCGACCTCACCGCGGACACCCACGCGGTGGAGGCGGCGTTGCCGAGCGGCGCGGTCACCAGCACGACCCCGTATCTCGCCGTCCGCCAGTCCGAGCAGTCCAACGTGGCGCCGTGGGTGCCGTTCATCATCGCGTTCGGCGTGATCGCGCTGGTCATCTCCGTGCTGATCGTCGTCAACGTGGTCAGCGGCGCAGTGGTCGCGGGCACCACCCGGATCGGCGTGCTCAAGTCCATCGGTTTCACGCCGCTTCAGATCGTGGCCTGTTACGTGCTGCTCGTCGCGGTGCCCGCGGTCACCGGCGCGATCGTGGGCGTTGTCTGCGGCAACCTGCTGGCAGCGCCGATCTACGCGCAGAACGCGCAGGTGTACCAGGTCGGCGTGCTCGGCGTGCCGTTCTGGGTAGACGTGGCCGTGCCGCTCACCGTGCTAGCGCTCACCGTCGTCGCCGCCGTGGGCCCGGCGTCGCGGGCCGGGTCGATGTCGGCGGTGCAGGCCATCGCGACGGGCCGCGCGCCAAGGGCCAAGCACGGCTTCTTCGCCCAACGGGCGCTGTCGAAGCTGACGAGCGTGCCGCGCCCGGTCACCCTCGGCTTCGCGTCGCCCGCCGCCCGGCCTGGCCGCACGTTCGTCACGGTCGTGGCGGTGCTGTTCGGCGCCGCGGCGGTGACGTTCGGCGTGGGCCTGGCGACGTCGCTGAACCACGTCTACAACGACATCTCCCAGGGGTCGAGGCTGCCGGTGCGGGTCAATCTGGCGCCGCCGGGCGTGAACCCAGGCGGCCCAGCGCGCGGCAACGGAGGCAAGGGGCCGAGGCACGTGGCGGTCGGCGTCGTCGGCCCGGGCGAGCAGCATCTGACCGCGGCGCAGCAGCACGCCATCACCACGGCGATCGGCGCACAGCCCGGCACGCTGCACTACCTGACCGAGGCGGACGACAACCTGGAGTTTCCCGGCCTTGCCAACGCGGACGGCGGCGGCGCGCAGATCACCGCCTACGGCGACGGCGACCCGGCCTGGTCCAACCTGGTGCTGATCTCCGGCACTGGTACTCGCAGTCATCCAGCGTCCCGGAGATCGACGTCAACACGCTGTTCCTCACCGACACTTCGACGGCCGTCGGCGACACGTACACAATGGTCAACGGCGGCCACAAGGTCACGGCGAAGATCGTCGGCGAGGTCTTCGCGCCGGGCAACGACGTGAACGTCTACATGTCACCGGGCGCGCTCGCCGCGATTGACCCAACGGTCAGCGGCGCTGGCCAGTACGTGATCTCGCTCAGGCCGGGCGTCAATGCCGACGCCTACGCGAGCGGCCTGCAAGCCGCGCTCGGCGACACGTACTTCGTCAACGCGGACGAAGGCGGTGGCAAGGCGCTCATCGCGATCACGACTCTGGTCGCCATGCTCACCCTGCTGATCATCGCCGTCGCCGGCCTTGGCGTGCTCAACACGGTCGCCCTCCAGGTCCGCGAGAAAGCTCACGACATCGGCGTGTTCAAGGCCCTGGGTATGACGCCGCGGCAGACGCTGACCATGGTGGTGTGCTCGGTCGGCATCACCGGCCTGGTGGCCGGCATCATCGCCGTCCCGTCCGGGATCCTGCTGCACCACAACGTGCTCCCGGCCATGGCCCACGCGGCCAACTCCGGCCTCCCGGCTCGGTCATCTCGGTGTTCTCGCTGCCCGAGATGATCGGCCTGGCCCTGGCGGGCCTGGTCATCGCCGTCGCGGGCGCCCTGGCGCCGGCGTCGTGGGCGGCCCGCTCCCGCACCGCCGCCGCGCTCCGCACCGAGTAGCCAAGAACCCACTCACGGCAGCAAGCAGGAAGGCAGCCAGAAGGATCGTCCGAACGACAGCGCGCTCCGACCGCCCCGCCCATGGCACTCCATGGCGGGACGGGCGGAGCCGCGCACCCGTTCGGGCTAAGGATGGCTCTGTGCCCCCGCTCCCGCGTGGCCGTCGACTTGCCCGCCGCGCCCCCCCGCAGGGCGCGTGTTCTAGCGTGGAAGGAGACCGGGCAGGCGATCGAGGGGCACAGCGTTATGATCGGTGACCGCTGGGGCGTCAGCGAGGGCGAGGTCGCGCGCGCCTACCCGTGCGACGAGTTCGTCGCCGAGCCGGTGTGGCAGGCGTGGCGGGGCGTGGACGTCGCGGCGCCCGCCGCGGACGTGTGGCCCTGGGTCGCCCAGGTACGGCTCGCGCCTTACTCCTACGACTGGATCGACAACCGCGGCCGCCGCTCGCCGCGGCACCTGGTGGGCCTTCCCGAGCCTTGCGTGGGAGAAAGCTTCACCTCCGTCGCTGGGCGCGCACTGGGCCGGATCGTCTCCGTCGAGCCCGGCCAGCAGCTGACGGGGACCATCATGGGCGCCTACATGTCCTACGTCCTGGTGCCCCAGGAGCACGACTCAACGCGCCTGCTGCTCAAGGTCGCGATGCGGACCACCCGCGTAAAAGCCCTCGGGCTGTCTGTCGGCGACCTGATCATGGCCCGCCGGCAGCTGCTCAACCTGAAGCGGCTCGCCGAGCAGGCCCCGGCGGCCGCTAGCGGGTGACGTTGAACCGGTTGGGCCCGCGCGTTCCCGGCAGCAGGTAGAAGACCAGCAGGATGATCCCGCCGACCAGTGGCACGAAGCCGATCCACCACCACCAGCCTCTGCGGTCGCTGTCATGCAGCCGCCGGACCGCGATGGTGATGCCCGCGATCAGCAGTGGAATCCCCACCAGGATGTCGACGACGATGCCCGCCACCCTGGACTCGTCCGATATCCAGCTCACGATCAGGTAGGCGATGACCTGGACGAGGGTGAACCACCAGAACGCCGACCTGGAGGCCCGGCCCCGGAGGGTGAAGATGTTGTTGATCGCCCCGCGGACGGCGTCGGCGAAGCCGACCGGCGCGCCGTCCAGGTAGGAAAGCGGCCGGGCGCCGCCCGGGTAGTACCCGTCGGCGGGCGGCGGGTAGGCGGTGTACGCCCCCTGCTGGCCGCCCGCCCAGCCCGCGTCCTGGCCCGGCACCTGTTGGGCCGGCCCGGGCCGGCGTACTGGTCGTCGCGCGGCGCCTGCTGGCGCGGGATGTCCTCCTCGGCCCCGCGGGTGTCCTGCCCGCCAGGCGCCTGAGACGGCTGCTGGCCAGGCTGATAAGGATTCGGGCCGTTCGGTTCTTGCTGCCCGTTGGGAGTGCTCATGGTGCGCCTCCGATTCCCGGATCGGCGTGTCGCGTAGGAGTATCCCCACAATGAGCTACTGATAGTACACAATCTGTAATTGACTTCTGCTCCCCGGCCTCAATGGACCCACCTTGGCCGGGTCGCGAGACGGACATCTAGCCCTTGGCGAAGGCGAGCAGGCCGGCGTTGAGCCGGGTCCCTGTGCGTGACAAAAGGCCGGCGCGGCTCGCCGCGTCGGCCCCGTGCTTCGAGGATCAGTCCTGCCGTCCCGCCAGTCGACTGCGCCGCTTGTAACCCCGGCCGCTCGGCGGTGCCTTCTCAGGATGGCAGCTGGACGAGGGTCAGGAAGAAGTCGTCAATCTGCCGGACCGCATCGATAAAGCTCTCAAAGTCCACTGGCTTGGTGACGTACGCGTTCGCGTGCAACTTATAGCTGCGCAAGATGTCCTCCTCCGCCCGCGAGGTGGTGAGCATGACCACCGGGATCAGCAGGAGTTCCGGGTCCCGCTTCAACTCGTCGAGCACCTCAAGGCCGCTGAGGCGCGGAAGGTTGACGTCGAGCAGGATGAGTCCGGGCCGAGGGGCATCGGCGAACGGGCCTGTCTGCCGCACGAAATGAAGCGCCTGCTCGCCGTCGGTCACCACGTGCAGCCGATTGCGTATCTTGTAGTACTCGAATGCCTCCTTGGTCATGAGGACGTCCCCTTCGTCGTCCTCTACCAGGAGCACGTCGACCGGCTTGAGGTCATCCCGGAGTGCCATCGGTCCCCTCGTGGTCTTGCGGTGCGGGCAGGGTGAAACAGACTCTGGCGCCGTCCGTGACGCTGGTGTCGAGCCAGATCCGGCCGCCGAAGTACTCGATGATCTTCCGGCACATCGCGAGGCCGATCCCGGTGCCCGGGTAGGCGGCCTTGTCGTGCAGGCGCTGGAAGATTACGAAAACCCGGTCAGCATACTGCGGCTCGATCCCGATTCCGTTATCGGTGACGGAAAAGCACCAGTACATTCCGTCGCGCTCTGCCCTGATGACAATGCGCGGCGGCTCGTCGCTCTTGAACTTCAGCGCGTTGCTAAGCAGGTTCTGGAAGACGGCCGTGATCAGCGTCAGCTGCGCCCAGACCACCGGCAGCGGTTCAGCCTCGATGACGGCGCTGGTCTGGCCGATGGCGGCGGACAGGTTCGCCTTAGCATTGCTCAGGGCAACGTCGCAGGCGACGGGGCCGGCTTCCTGACCGGACCGGCCGACCCGGCTGAACGCGAGCAGGTCGTTGATCAGCACCTGCATCCGCTTGGCGCCGTCAACGGCGAACTCAATGTACTGATCGGCCTTCTCATCGAGCTGGCCGCCGTAGCGGCGCTGGAGCAGCTGACAGAAGCTGGTGACCTTTCGCAGTGGTTCCTGGAGGTCATGCGACGCGACGTAGGCGAACTGCTCGAGCTCGGCATTGGAGCGCTGGAGTTCCACGGCGTGCTTCGCGAGTGACTCGTTCGCCTCCCGCACCGCCGAGAGCTCCCGGAGGATGCGTTCCCGCATGGTGTTCACGTCGGCGGCCAGGTCGTGTATCTCTCGCGGGCCGGCCAGCTTCACCGCATGGCCAAAATCGCCGTCCGCGACGCGACGCGCCTCCGCCGCGAGCCCGTTCACCGGGCGAATCGCGGTGCGGCGGAGCACGACGGCGAGGCCAGCGAAGATCACCGCGAAGCCGATCGCGATAACCAGCAGCGCCACGTCGAGGTCGCCCGAGGCGTTGTCCAGTGAGGTCAGCGCTTGCCGCCGGATGCCGGAGACACTCGCCTCGAAGCTGGCCATTTTGCCGCGCAGGGCGTCGAACGACGCCTTGCCCGCCAGGATGTCCGGGCTGAGCACCGGCTTGCCGCTAGCCTGAATCTGCCGGATCGTCGGCTCTGCGTAGCGGGTGCGCCAATCATTCGCCTGCAGGACGGTCTGCGTGAGGTCCGCGGCGGTGGCGGCGGGCAGTCGCGGCAGGAGCGGGCGCAGCTGTCCGAGCGCTGTGCTCTCCGCGGCCACGCCCTCGGTGTAGGGCGACAGGAAGTCCGGAAGGCCGCTCAGCGCGTACCCCCGCACCCCGGTTTCCTGGTTGAGCAGGGCACTGTACAGCTGCTGCGCCGCCAGTGCGGCCGGGTCGATCGTGGTTTCGACCCGCTGGCGCTCGTCATTAAGGCGGGTAAGGGCGATCGCGCCGGTGACCACCGCAGCCGCCGAGAACACCGTCATCAGGAGAACGGCACCGCCCAAGATCCTGCCTAGCGGCCAGTGCGAGGATGCCAGGCGTTTTCCGGCCGGTTGACGTGCGGTCATGAGTAACCGAGGGCGAGGATCGCGATGTCATCGTTAAGGTCGCCGCTGTTGAGGTCGCGTACCTCGTCGATCAGCCCGTTCAGCAGCGCGCCTTCGGTGACCAGGCCCGGGTCGAACGGCGGCCTGCCGAGAGCGCCCCCGATTAGGCCCATCAGGCCGTCGGCGCCGAGGCGGTACGGGCCTCCGCCGATCCGCCCTTCGATCAGGCCGTCGGTGTAAAGCAGCAGCGACCACCGGTCGCCGAGTTCTACCGCGCATCCCGGCCAGTTGCCCGATTTGTTCAGCCCTGGCGGCGGGCAGGCAGGTGCGGAGAGCTCGCTCACCTGGGCCGGGGTGACCAGCAGCGGCGCTGGATGGCCCGCAAGCCGGAGGAATCCAGTGTGTCGGCCGGGCGCTACCGACAGCGTGCACACGGTCGCGAACATGGCTTCTTCCTGCTGCTCGTGCTGCAGCACGAGCTGGACGGCGGAAAGGATGTCTGCCGATGGCTGGCCCGCCAGCACTAGGGCCCGCCACGCGACCCGCAGGCAGACGCCGAGCGCCGCCTCGGAAGGGCCGTGCCCGCAGACATCGCCGATCAGCACGTGCACCCAGTCGTCTGGGGTGTGCACCACGTCATAGAAATCCCCACCGAGGAGCCGGCGCTTGCCGCCGGCCCGGTACCGTGCCAGCACGCTCAGCCGCGCGTCGTCCAAAACCGGCGACGGCAGCAAGCCGTGCTCCAGCCGGGCGTTCTCCTGCGCGCTTACCCGCGCGGCGTGCAACTGCCGCTGGGTCTCCGCCCAGCGGCGCCGCTCTACCGCATACCGGATCACCCGGTGCAGCATCGTCCCCGTCACGTCGCCCTTGACCAGGTAGTCCTGTGCTCCGGCCCGGACCGCCTCCTCGCCGAGGGACTCGCCGGCCATGCCGGTCAGCACGACAACGGTAGCGTCAGGTTCTTGGCCGAGTAGCCACCGCAGGCCGTCTAGGCCCTGTGCATCGGGAAGGCCGAGGTCGAGAAGGACGCATGCCGCGTCGGGAATCAGCTTCCAGGCGTCAGCGAGCCGCCGCGCCCGCTGAACCGTGACCTCGGTACCCGCCTCGTGGAGCAGTTCCTCGACCAGAAGTGCATCGCCGTCGTCATCCTCGACCAGCAAAACCCGTACTTGCTCAGCATTGGCTGCCATCAACACCTACTCAAAAGGGGTAAACAACGCTTCATTTCCATCAAAAGTGCATAGTATTCCGCGGTAATGGCCAGGCGTGACGGAATCGGCCGCGCGCGCCCGGCGGCGGCCGGGCGCATGCTCGTAAAAGGCATAATGCGTCCTATGTCGCTCAGGTCACCGGCCGCTGACAGGGTCGCGTGTCCTCCCGCAGGGCGCCACTCGCGGGGCGCTCCGCCAGGGCGCGCACGGTGACCCGGGTCGCGATCGCCGGCGGCGGGCTCGGCGGGCTGGCCGCCGCGGCGTTCCTGCACCAGGCCGGGGTGCCGGCGGTCGTCTCCGTGCGGTTGAACTGACGGGAGCGGAGCATGAAGTTTCTGGCCCACGTCGAACCTCCTGAGCCCATGCGCGGGCTGGAGGTTCCACCGGAGGTCGTGGAGGCGCTCGGCGGCGGCAAGCGGCCCCGGGTGACGATCACGGTCAACGGCCACTCGTGGAAGAGCAGGGTCGCCATCATGCGCGGCCGTTACCTGCTTGGCCTGAGCAACGCCAACCGGCAGGCCGCCGGGGTTGCGATCGGCGACGTGGTCGAGGTCGACGTCGAGTACGAAGCCGAGGCCCCGGTGGTGACCGAGCCGGAGGACTTCGCCCGCGCGCTGGACGCCGACCCGGTCGCCCGCGCCGCCTACGACCGGCTGGCCTACAGCCACAAGCGCGAGCACGTGCTCGCGGTCGAGGGCGCGAAGAAGCCGGAGACCCGCGCCCGGCGGATCGAGAAGGCCCTGGCCATGCTCCGCGACCGCGCCTTACCCACGGCGGCCGCCCGGGCCGCGACTGAGCCGAGCGCCGGGTCAGAAACCCGCGATGGCACCGCCGGTCCCGGCGCTTGCGGTGGCGGGCTGAAGGCCTAACAAGGCCCTAACGGCGTACGCCCGGCGGCGACTTGGCGCGGGAGTAGCGTCGAAGCGATCCGGGCGGAACCGCCGGCCCGCAACGGCTTTCGTGAGGTCGTGATGACTGGGCTCGCTGTGCGCGGGGACGCCGGCCGCAGGCTGCTGCTCGTCCGGCCGCCGGCGCGACCCGGGCGCGGGCGATGGTCCACCCCGGTGCGGATCAGGGCGGGAGCGGCGGCCGCTATGGCGCTCGCCTGCTGCCTGGCCGCGCTGGCCGCCGTCCTGCTCGGCCAGCTGCGCGGTGACTTCCAGGCCATCGGCCAGCGGGACGCGACGGAAGCCGACGCCGCGACCGGCTTGTACTTCGCCCTCAACGACATGGACGCGCAGGTGGCGAACGTGCTGCTGGTTGGCGGCGACACCGCCCTCGCGGGCAACAGGACGCAGGACCTGGCGAGCTACGCGAGCGACCGCACGACCGCCGACACCGATCTTCAGCAGGCGACGATCTCCGAGGCCGGCAACCCCGCCGCGGAGCAAGCACTAAAGCTGGTCCTGGACCGGGTCGGCCAGTACGAGGCACTGGCCGCCGACGCCCTGTTCACGAGCCAGCAGTCACACAGCGCGGCGGGCCGCGCGTCCGCTGCCGCGATCGCCTACTACCAGCAGGCGACCAGCTTGATGCAGGCCAGCATCTTGCCCGCGGTCGGATCCCTCACCACCGTCAGCACCGCCAAGCTGGACGCGGCTTACCACGGGGGCCAGACGGCCTCGGGCACGGGCACGGCGGGCGTGCTCATCCTCGGAATCCTGCTCGCCGCGGCCCTGATAGCGCTCCAGGTCCACTTCGCCGCCCGATTCCGGCGGCTGGTGAACCTCGCCCTTGTCGCGGCGACAGTGCTCACCCTCGCCTTCGCGGCGGTGACGATATCCAGGTTCAGTGCCGAGTCTGATCAGCTGACCGTGGCCAGGCAGGATGCCTTCGGCTCCATCCAGGCGCTGACCCTTGCCCGCGCGGTGAGTTACGACGCTAACGCGGACGAGAGCAGGTACCTGGTCGACCCGGGCCGCGCAACCCAGTACCAGCAGTCGTTCCTCGCCAAGTCGCAGCAGGTCGTCAATGTCGGCAACGTTGGCATCCTCGGTTACGACGCCGCCCTCGCTGCCGACATCGCGGCCTACCAGCGCGACAACTCCGACGTGCGGTTCGGCGGTTACCTGGGGGCCGAGTTCCGCAACATCACGTTCTCAGGCGAGCGCCAGGCCGCGGTCGCGACGCTGCTCGCCTTCCAGCGTTACGAACGGGACGACCGCACGTTGCGCGCGTTGGCGGCGAAGAACCTGGCGGCGGCGGTCGGCTACGACATCGGAACCGCGCCTACCCAGTCGGACGGTGCGTTCAACTCCTATGATGCGGCCCTGTCGTCGGTCATCACGATCAACGACCGCGCCTTCACCGCGGCCGTCGCCAGCGGTGAGGCGGGCGCCGCGGGGTGGGACGTTGGCTTGCCCGCCCTGGGCGTCCTACTCGTCGCCGCGCTGACCATCGGCGGGGTCCGGCCGCGGCTCGCCGAGTACCGCTAACGAGGCTAGCCCGGTCCGGCCTGGCGCTCTAGGCTGTCCACGGGAGGCGCTTGATGGAATCGTTCGCTGGCAAGATCGCCGTGGTGACCGGGGGCGGCTCAGGCATGGGCCGCGAGCTAGTCAGGCAACTGGCGGCGGAGGGCTGCTCGGTCGCGGCGTGCGACGTGCACCGCGAGGCGGTCGCGGAGACGGCGGACCTCGCCCGCGCCGTCGCGCCCGCCGGGACCACGGTCACCAGCCACTCGTGTGACGTGGCCGACGAGGCGCAGGTGCTCCGGTTCCGCGACGAGGCCCTGGCCGCGCACGGCGCCGACCACGTGGACCTGGTCTTCAGCAACGCCGGGATCGGCGGGGGCGGTAGCTTCATCGCCGACCCGCGCGAGCAGTGGGAAAGCGTCTTCGCGGTCGACTTCTGGGGCGTGTACTACTGCGCCCGGGCATTCCTGCCGCTGCTCATTAAGAGCGCCGAGGGCGTGCTCGTCAACACGAGCAGCGTCAACGGCTTCTGGGCGTCGCTCGGCCAGGGCGTGCCGCACACCGCCTACTCCACCGCGAAGTTCGCGGTGAAGGGGTTCTCCGAGGCGCTCATCGAGGACCTGCGGATGCACGCGCCGCACGTCCGGGTCGCCGTCGTGATGCCCGGCCACGTGGCCACCAACATCGTCGCGAACTCCATGATGGCCTTCGGCGTGCCCGAGGCCGACGCCGTCGCGGCGAACCGGGGCTTCCACGACAGCGCGCCGCTCAGCGCGGCCGGCGCCGCGACCGTCATCCTCGACGGAGTCCGGTCGGGTGCCTGGCGCATCCTGGTCGGCGCGGACGCGCACAGCCTGGACGAGTACGTCCGTGCCCACCCGGATGATGCCTACGACTACGCGAAGATGACCGCGGCCGCGAGCGAGAAGGGGGAGAAGGACCCCGCTATGGTGGCCGCGGAGTGGTTCGACGAGGGCGACGGCCTGCCGTAAGCGGGCCCCGCGAACGTCAGTAGCGGCTGTACTGCTCGCGCCACAGGTACTCGGCCTGCTCCTTGGCGAGCCGCCTGGCCTCGTGGCGGTTCAGGTGCCCGTAGCGGTCCTGCTCGAAGTGCTTGTCGAGCTCCGCCCCCACGAACCCGGCCAGGACCTCCTTGGCGAGCTCGTGGTGCTCGGGGATGCCCTCGCGCTCGCGGTGGTGCTCGTACATCCGCATGGCCTCGAAGGCGGCCGCCCCCGCCAGCATTTCGTGCGTGACCTCGTGCTCCGGCCGCCCGCCCCCGTACACCTGGTCGTAGGCGTCCCGTGCGTGGTGATGCGAGAAAAGTCCCATAAGCCCGAACTTAGCCGATCTGCAAGGGACGCGATCCCGCGCGAATGCGGGGTGCGTCGGCAGTCTTGTCCCGGTGGACTGTCCTGGTCACGATCCGCTACCGGCGTCACGGAAGGGGACTGCGCGCGGGACCGTCAGCGGTTAGTGTCTGTGGCAGCAAGGTAAACATCTTGTTGCGGCGATATTGATAGGACGTGCTGGGTGGCGGTAGCCCGGCGGCTGGCGGCGCTCGCGGCGGGCGCCCCCAAGGCGGACACGATGGCGGACGCGGCTGACGCGGTGCGGCCGCTGATCGCCGCGCACCGGCGGATGTTCCCCGCGGCGGACGCGGGACTGCTGCGCCGCGCCTACGCCGTCGCCGATCACTGGCACAGCGGCCAGGTCCGCAAGTCCGGAGCGCCCTACATCACCCACCCGCTGGCGGTGGCGATCCTCCTCGCGGACATCGGGATGGACACCACCACGCTGGTGGCCGCGCTGCTGCACGACACGGTGGAGGACACCGGCCTGACGATCGGCCAGGTGAAAGCGGAGTTCGGCGCTGAGGTCGCGGTCCTCGTCGACGGGGTTACCAAGCTCGACGGGTCGAAGTGGGGCGACCACGCGGAGGGCGAGACGTTCCGCAAGATGATCCTCGCCGCCTCGATTGACCTGCGGGTCCTTGTCATCAAGCTCGCCGACCGGGTGCACAACCTGCGAACCCTCGGCCACCATCCCAAGCGGGAGAAGCGCGAGCGGATCGCGCGGGCGTCGATGGAGCTGCTCGTGCCGTTCGCCCAGCGGCTCGGGCTGTATGACTACCAGCGCGAGCTGGAGGACCTGGCCTTCGCGACGCTCTCGCCCGAGGCCCACGAGCGCGTCGCGGCGCTCGTCCGCCGGACGGAGGACGAGCGGAACGCCGCCCTGGGCGAGCTGATCACCGGGATGCGCGCCCAGCTGTCCGCGGCCGGGGTCCGGGCCCAGGTGGAGGCCCGCGCGCGGCACCTGTACTCCATTCACCGCAGCCTCCAGGAAGGGAGCGGGGGCTGGACCTTCGGCCCGGCCGCGGCGCACCACGGCGACACGGCTGCCGCCATGCTGCGACCCACCGACGCGGCCCGCGTCGTGGTCGTCGTCGACGGGCCCGAAGGTGACTGCTACGTCGCGCTCGGCGTGCTGCACGGCCGCTGGCACCCGGTCGACGACCGGTTCCGTGACTACATCAGCATGCCCAAGTACAACATGTACCGTTCCCTGCACACGGCCGTCCTCGCGGGCGGCGAGCCCGTCGGCGTGCTGATCAGGACGCGCGCCATGGACGCCGTCGCCACCTACGGGGTGGCGGCGCGGATCCGCGAGGCGGGCGGCCGGGACGGCAAGGTCAGCGCGGACCTGGCCCGCCGGGCCGATCTCGACTGGCTGGACCGGCTGCTCGCCTGGCAGCCCCTTGCGGCGCCGGGCGACTTCCTTGACGGGCTGCGCGCCGACCTGAGTCACGCGGGCATCTTCGTGTTCACGCCGGACGGCACCCCGGTGAAGCTGCCCGCCGGCTCGACCGCGGTCGACTTCGCCTACGCGGTCTCCCCGGCTACCGCCGGCAGCGCCGTCGGCGTGCTGGTCAACGGGCTGCGCAAGCCAATGGAGAACAGCCTGTCGCACGGCCAGGTCGTCGACCTGATCACCGGGCCGTACGCGGATCCGCCCGACTCATGGCTGGCCGCCGCGCACAGCGGGCACGCCAGGGCGCACCTGAAGGCCGCCATCGCCCGCCGCCGGGCCGAGGAGGCCGCCGCCCTCGGCCGCGCCGCGGTCGCGAAGGCCCTGTCCGCCGACGGCGCGCAGGGCGACGCCGGCCGGCGGTTGCGTGACATGGAAGACGACGGCACCGCCTTCAGCGCGGCCCGCCGCCTCGGCTTCCCCGACCTGGACGCCCTTTACGAGGCCGTCGGCCGGGACAAGCTCAGCGCGCCAGGGTTCCTCACGCACCTGGGCATCGCTGCTTCCCAGGCGTGATAGGCCGCAGTCGTTCCGGCCGTTCCCTGTCTTTGACTTCCCCGCGGCCGCCGGCCAGCTCACTCCGTGGTGAACGGGTAGTCAAGTGACGGCAGCCACTGGTCCCACGCGGCGGCGAGGCGGCCATCGGCCTTGACCGCCGCGAGGGCCTCGTCGAGCGCGTCGAGCAGGGACGGGCGCGCCTTCGACACCGCCAGGCCCCAGCGGTTCCCCGTCTTCACGGTGAACGCCAGGTCGAAGTCGGCCGAGCCGGCCAGCGGGACGAACACGACGTCGTCGTCGACGACCGCGTCCACGTCGCCGGCCCGCAGCGCGGAGAGCATCTCGCCGAACACGTCGTCGGACTCGCCGCTGAACGGGACGGTGACCGCCTCGTCGAACGTTTCCGCGAGCGCCAGGCTGGTCGACCTGGCGATCGCCGCGACCCGCCTGCCGCGCAGGCCTTCCGGCGAGGTAACAACGTCTCCGGCGCGGACGAGTACCGACTCGTGGAAGACGGCGTACGGTCCGGTGAAGTCGGCGACGGCCTGCCTGGTGGGAACGATGCGCTGGCCGCACAGCACCGCGTCGGCCCGGCCGTCGTCGAGTGACGGCAGCATGCCCGCCCACGGCAGGTACACCCATTCGAGGTCCCAGCCCAGCGTGTCCGCGAGTAGCGCGCCGACCGCGGGCTCGTAGCCAAGCCGGCGCCCGCCTGCGCCCGGCCGCTCGAACAACGGCGCGGCGGCGGAGTTGATGCAGGCGAGTCGCAGGGTCGTCACTGGTCCCCGCATTACGGCACCGCCTCGGCGTACATCTGGAACTCCCCGTCGCTGACGGTACCGCAGAACCGAGCCCACTCGTCGCTCTTGTAGGCGACGAGCGGTGTGCTGGTCATCGCTTCCCCCCTGCGAATCTCATCCGAGCAGCGCCTCGCGCAGCCCGCGGTAACGGCTTGGCGGCAGGTTGAGCGCGACGCTGCCGACGAGCGCGCCCGCCGCGGTGGTAGGTCGCGAGCAGGCCCTTGTCCAGCTCGTCGGGGTCGCCCTCGGCGATCACCACGTCATCGGCGAGCCCCGGCGATCCGAAGGACTGCAGCCGCAGGTCTCCCTGGTCGCTCCAGAAGTAGGGAAGAGGCCGGAACGGATTCTGGTCGACTCGGTCGCCCTCCAGTCTCGCGTGGAGGGTGCCGGCGGCGCGGCGGGCGGTTTCCGTCGGCATCGACCAGTGCTCGACGCGGCGGGGCACGTCGTCGAGCAGAGGGTTGGGGAACCTGGCCACGTCGCCGACCGCGGTCACCGGCGCACCGGTCAACGCGGCGCCGTCACTGGTGACGGCGGACAGGCTGTTGTCGCACAGCACGCCGTCGGCCAGGTCGAGGCCGCTTCCGGCAAGCCACTCGGTGTTGGGCAGGGAACCGATCGCCTCCACTACCAGGTCGGCGGGCAGTACCGCACCGGCCGGTGCGAGCCCGCCGGACGCGGGGCCGCCGGAGACGCGCGCGCTGCTCGCGTCGGTCCCGTCGGCGAGGACCACGGCGGTGACGCGGTGGTGCCCGGCGTAGCCGATCACGGCCCGCCCGAGGACGAACGTGATGCCCGCGCGCTCGTGTGCCCGCTGGATCGCGCGGGCGAGCGGCTCGCCGAGGACGCGGAGCAGCGGCGGCCGGCCGGCTCCACGACCGTCACGTCGCAGCCAAGCGAGAGCGCGGTGCAGGCGACCTCGCAGCCGACGAAGCCGGCGCCGACTACGACCAGGCGCGGCCGTCGGAAAGCGCCGGACGCGACGTCCTCGGTGCTCGCCAGCGCGGCGCGCAGGTCCGCGCGCAGGCTGGCGCAGTCGTCGAGCGTGCGCAGGACGTGCCGGCCGCTGCCGGGGCCCGCCGGGCCAGGGACGTCGAGGTGGCGCGGGCGCAGGCCGGTAGCGACGACCAGGCCGTCGAAGCGGACCGGCTCGCCGTCGGCCACGACAAGCTCGCCCGCCCCGAGGGCGACCCCCGTGACGGGCGCGCCGAGCCGGAAGGTCACGTCCGCAACGGCGGCGCGGCGGCGGAAGGCGACCCGCTCGTGCAGCGCGGCGAGGTCGTCGGCGTTGGTTCCCGGCGCGGCCTCCGCGTCGGCGAGCTCGTGCGCGAGGAGCTCTTTCGACAGCGGCGGCCGGCTGTACGGCATGTGCGGCTCGGCGCCGACGATCGTGATGGGGCCGGCGTGCCCGGCCGCGCGGAGCTGCTCGGCGGCGCGCAGCCCGCCGAGGCCGGCGCTGGCGATCGCGACGTACTTGGTCATGAGAGCCGCTCCTCCTCCGTTCGGGATAAGCCTGGTGCTGTAATACCGCGGCGAGGAGCCAGCCGCTGTTCGCGCCTATCTCGCACTCGACCTGACCTGCGCGGCCGGCTTATCTAGGTCCCCCACGCCTCGTCCCCTCCCGGACTTAGCCCTGCGCCATGGCAAGCCGTATCGCGGTCAGCCGCCGAAGGTTCGACTCCACGTGCAGCTCGGCGAGCATCCGGGCCCGGTCGCCGTCCTCGGCGGTGATCGCGTCCGCGATCGCCGCGTGCTCGGCGGCGACGGCGACATGGTCGAGCAGCTCCGTGGCCGTGCCGGCGACGGCCGCCCCGGTCGTGCCGGTCGCCTCTGGCGGCAGCCATAGCAGCTCGGCGAGCTGCGTCTGCAGCCCCAGCTCGAGCCGGGTGAGCCGCTCCGATTGTGACGCCTGCGCGACCTCGATGTGGAACCGGCTGTCGGCCCGGATCCGTGACCCGAGCGTGGACGCGGCGGATAGCCGGCGGACGAGCGTGCTCAGCCGTCGCAGGTCCGCGGCCGACGCCCGCGCGGCGGCGAGCTTGGCGGCGGCGCCGGACACCGCGAACTGCTCGTCAATCAGGTCGCGCAGCGAGCTCGTGGTCATGACGCGCAGCCGCTCGCGCAGCAGGCCGAGCGGCGGTGACGCGGGACGGCGGACGAACGTGCCGCCGGTCCGGCCGCGCCTGGTCTCCACGAGTCCCTGCTGGCGCAGGCTCGCCAGCGCTTCCCGCAAGGTCATGGCGGACACGCCGAGCTGCGCGGCGAACTCGGTCTCCGGCGGGAGCTGCTCGCCGTCTACGAACAGGCCGAGCTGGATCGCCTGGCTCACCCGCTGCACCACCTCTTCCGCCCGGCCCGCGGCCGCGAGGGGCGATATCAGCGATACGGAGTGCCGACCTTCCGTCATGCCGATAAGACTATAAGATTGTGGTTTTAATGGGTGGTGACGCGGCTACCGGTTCGTCGGTGGCTTCCTCGCCGCCCGTGGCGTCCCGCGTCGCGGGGCGCCGCAGGCCCGTTCCCGTGGAGAGGCACAGCTGGAGCACGAAGATCCAGACGAGGACCGACGAGGAGACGTGCACCCAGACCAGGCCGGCCGGCAGGTGGTTGAAGTACTGCACGTAGCCGATCACGCCCTGCACGCCAAGGCCGACGAGGACGATCCAGCCGAGCCGCACGGTCCGCGGTGACCCGCCGGCGAACCGCAGCCCGACCACCAGCGCCACGGCGAGGGCGCCGATGAACCAGCCAATGTCGGCGTGCAGCTGGGTGACCGACTCAAGCGAGAAGTGGAACCTGGGCACGGTCGTCCGGTGCCCGTGCTCGTCGATCGTCGTCCCCGCCAGGGGGCCGGTCCCGGTCACGATCGTGCCCGCGGCGAGCATCACCGCCGTGATCGCGGCGAGCAGCCCCGCGAGCACGCGCAGGTCAGCGCGGACCGGCGGCGGCGCCGGTCGGCCGGCGGCGTCCGCCACCAGCACCGAGGCCCGCGCGTGCAGGACCACCGCGCTGGTGAGGATGATCGCCGTCGACAGCAGGAAATGCGCGGCGACCAGCGCGGGGTTCAGCTTGGTCAGCACGACGATCCCGCCGACCACCGCCTGGGCGATGACGCCCAGGGGCAGGACCGCCGACAGCCAGACCAGGTCCTTCCTGGCCCGCCCGTCGGTCTGGTAGTACCGGAGAAAGGCGATAAACGTCAGCCCGGCGATCGCGACGAGGGGGAAGTTCAGCAGCCGGTTGCCGAACTCGATCCAGGTGTTCAGCGTCGTCTGGCCGACCGAGTGCGCGGCCACGGCACTGGCCTTCGTGCACGTGGGCCAGTCCGGGCAGCCGAGGCCGGACGACGAGAGGCGCACCGCCGCGCCGGTGGAGATGATCGCCGCGTTGGCGATCACCGACGCCAGGGCCCACCCGCGCAGCGACTTCGCTGTCGGCCGCCAGACGGGGGCGATAAGTCGGGAAAGCACGCGCCCCATGCTAGCCCTTCACCCACGAGTCCTGGCCGGATACCTCTCCCGATCCCGAGGGCGCCCGCGCGCGTTGCCGACGCTACTTAAGGTCCTGGCCGCGGGACCGCTTCCCGAGATCACCGTCCGCGGGCTCGGCGGGACTTCCGCCAACGTCCAGGCCGACGACGAGATCGACGGGCCGGCCGGCTGTGCGCTCGACGTGGTCGGGGCTCAGCTGAGCGGCAACGCCCTGAACCCAGTAGCCAGGCCACAGGTCGCAGTGCGCGGTGGCCGGCTCTGAGCACTCGGCCCACTCAACGCCCACCGCCACCATCCCGACGCGTCCCGACCCTTACGACTAAGGAACGTCCGCCCGGTCCGTCTGGTTCACCCCGCCGCCAATTCCGCGGTTCGCAAAATACCCCTAGGGGGTATAGATTCTGTGGCATCGGAGATCCTTGACCCAGGGAGGGGAACAGATGCACGCGCTGCTGCACGCCCTGTCGATCACCGGGTCGATGACCTGGGAGATCACCTGGGCGCTGATCCTGGGGTTCGCGCTGTCCGCGGTGATTCAAGCGGTCGTTCGCCGGTCCACGGTGGTGCGGCTGCTTGGCGACGACCGGCCGCGCACCCTGGCGATCGCGGCGGGACTCGGCGCCGCGTCGTCCTCCTGCTCGTACGCGGCGGTGGCGCTGGCCCGGGCGCTGTTTCGCAAGGGCGCGAACTTCACCGCGGCGATGGCCTTCGAGGTGGCCTCGACCAACCTGGTCATCGAGCTCGGCGTGATCCTCGCGCTGCTCATGGGCTGGCAGTTCACCCTCGCGGAGTTCACCGGCGGACCGCTGATGATCGTGTTCATCGCGGTGCTGTTCCGCCTTTTCCTGCGCGACCGGCTGCTGGCCCGGGCGCGCGAGCAGGCGGACCGCGGCGTCGCCGGCTCGATGGAGGGCCACGCGGCCATGGACATGTCCGTCAGCCGGGAGGGCTCGTTCGCCCGGCGGCTGCTGTCGCGGGAGGGTTTCACGTCCGTCAGCCACGTGTTCGTCATGGAATGGGCGGCGATCATCAGGGACCTGGTGATCGGGCTGCTGGTGGCCGGCGCGATCGCCGCCTGGGTCCCTGACAGCTTCTGGCAGGCGTTCTTCTTCAGCGGGCACCCGCTGGCCGCGAAGCTCTGGGGCCCGTTGATCGGCCCGGTGGTGGCGATCATCTCGTTCGTCTGCTCGATCGGAAACGTGCCGCTTGCCGTGGTGCTCTGGAAGGGCGGGATCAGCTTCGGCGGCGTGGCGGCGTTCATCTTCGCCGACCTGATCATCGCGCCGATCCTGAACATCTACCGCAAGTACTACGGCGCCAGGATGGCGGCGTTCCTGCTCGGCACGTTCTTCGCCGCGATGGTCGCGGCCGGTTACGTGATCGAGCTGGTCTTCGGCGGCCTTGGCCTGATTCCCAGCCGGGCTACCGCGACGATCCCCGACCAGGGCGTCTCCTGGGACTACACCACCTGGCTGAACATCGTCTTCCTGCTGCTGGCCGCCGCCCTGATCGTCAGGTTCGCGCGTACCGGCGGGCCGTCGATGCTGCGGATGATGGGCGGCGCCCCCGCGCCCGCCGGAGAAGGGGACGGGCACGCGCACCAGATGATGCACGACGCGCCTGGGCATTGATGCCGTCCGGGTGTGCTAACCGCCGAGGAACCGGGTCACGTCGGTGGCGTCGGTTTCTAGGGCTGCCCGGGTCTCGGCGTCGAGCACGGAGAACGGCGCGAGCATGACCTGACCGCCGGCGATCGACCAGGTCGCCACGGCCCGGCCGGCGGCCAGGGCGAAGGGCCGGAAGATCCCGTTGGTCGTGACGATGTCCCGGTGCGGGCCGGTGATCGGATCGCGGGAAGCCCAGCCGAGCAGCAGCGGGTCGAACGCGCCGAGCAGGCGTGGCGGGGGCAGCGCGGCGGCCGCGGGCCGCGGGTCGGCCGGCAACTCGGCCAGGCCGTCCGCTCGCTGTACCGCGCCGCACCGGGCCAGGCCGAGCCGGGCCTCTCGCAGCCCGATGCCCGCCCACCGGGCGAGGTCACGGTCGGCCGCCGGGGCGTGCCCGGCGAGGTAGCGCCGGGCCAGTTCCCCCAGCGCGGCCTCCGGGTCCAGCGCCGCGGGCGGCGCGCCCAGCCAGTCGCGGACGAGCACGAATGCCTGGTCTCTGCCCGCTACCGGGCCGCGGACGATCAGGCCGCGGATGCTGGCAAGCAGCAGGATGTGCACCAGCGCCTGGCCATCGGGCCGCACCCCGGCCGCGGCCACCCGCTCGCGGAGCTGAGACCGGGTGAGCGGGCCGTCGGCGGCCAGCGCGTCCCGGACGGCGGCCACCGCCCGCTCCGCGTCCCCCGGCGGGACCCCTTCCTGCGCCAGCCGGCGAGAGTTGCCGGTGCGCAGCTGCGGGGTGGTCAGCGGGTGCAGCCACCAGTAGTCCTCGGCCAGGACCATGTGCAGGGTCCCGCGGTTCAGCCAGGTGACGACCAGCGAGCGGCGCATCAGGCCCGCGTCGACGTCCGCGGCGGACAACCCCGCCGACCGCGCCCGCACCGCGAGCCGTGCGCCCCGCGGGTCCTGCGCCTGAATGGCCAGCAGCCGCCCGGCCACTTCCTCGGCGCTGCCCGCCGGGTCGCCGGACAGCTGCTGAGCCGCGCACCGCTCCGCGGTCACCGCCAGCTCACCGGGGCTCGCGGCCGCCCGCGACGCTGAAGTGCTCACCGGCGCAGACTCTACCGTCCGCTACCGCCCGATGCGGGCCGGCGCGCGTTCTTGGCTAGGGCTGGTAAGAGCCGGGCGTCCAGGCCCGGGTCGTCACGCCGATCGCGTTCCACGCGTTGATCGCGATGATCAGGGAGAGCAGCGCGGCGACCTCGCCCGGCGCGAGATGTTCCGCGGCGGCCGCGTAGGCCGCGTCCGGCACATGGTCGCGGGCCATCAGGGTCACGTCCTCCGCGAGGGCGAGCGCGGCCCGTTCCTTGCTCGTGAAGAAGGTGGTCTCCCGCCAGACGGGCAGGACGTACAGGCGCTGCTCGGTCTCCCCGGCCGCACGGGCGTCCTTGGTGTGCATGTCGACGCAGTAGGCGCACCCGTTCAGCTGGGACGCGCGGACCCGGACAAGTTCCCGCAGCAGCGGGTCGATGCCGGCCGCGTCGAGCTCCTTGGTCGCGGCCCGGTCCAGGTGGGCCAGCGCGCGGGCGAACCCGGCGGCCTGCGCGTCGAAGTCGAGCCGGACCGGGATCTGCGGGGTGGTCGCGGCGGTGACGCCGGCCTCGTTCACTGTCATGAGTCCGACGCTAGCCGGAAGGCGGCCCTTGAAGAAGGTCCATTCTTCCGGTGAAAACATGGGCCAATCTTGGCGGCCTACGGATCCCTGATCGCCGCGGTCAGCCGGGCCAGGGCGGTGCTGTAGGCGTGGCCGGGAGGTGCCGCGTAGCCGATGACCAGCGCCGGCCCGCGGGTGTGGCTGGTGGCTTGCCCGCTAGCGGGAGTGCTCGCGTCCCCGCTCGCGTGATCGCGCAGTGCGTACCCGCCCAGGCCCTCGATGGCCACGCCCCGGGCGGCCGCGCGGGCGATGACCTGGTGCTCCGGCCGGTCACCGGGCAACTCGGCGACCGCGTGCAGCCCGGCCGCGATCCCGGTAAGGCGCACTTCGGGCGCGTGCCTGGCGAGCGCGTCGATGAGCCGGTCGCGGCGGCGCCGGTAGTCGAGCCTTTCCCGCCTGACGTGCCTGTCGTAGGCGCCGGAGGCGATGAACTCGGCGAGCGTGAGCTGCTCCAGGCTGCTTGTCTGCCCATCGGCCACGGCCTTGGCGTCGGTCACGGCGTCCGCCAGGTGGGCGGGAAGCACCAGCCAGCCGAGCCGCAGGCCGGGAGCCAGCGTCTTGCTGGCGGTGCCGGCGTAGACGGTGTGCTCGGGACCGAGCGCCTGCAGAGCTCCGACCGGCTGGCGGTCGTAGCGGAACTCGCCGTCGTAGTCGTCCTCGATGATCAGCCCTCCGCTTTTCGCGGCCCAGCGGGCGGCGTCCGAACGGCGCCGCGGTGACAGCACCGAGCCGAGCGGGAACTGGTGCGCCGGGGTGAGCAGCATGGCCTGCGCGTCCGGGGCCGGGCTGAGGATCGCGCCGCGCTCATCGACGCCGAGCAGCACCGGGGCGATCCCGGCCGCGGCGAGCGTCCGGGCCGGGCCGGGCCGGCCGTAGTCCTCGAGCGCGATCCTGGTGACGCCGGCGCCGGGCAGTACCTGGCAGAGCAGGGCCAGCCCCTGCGTGAACCCGGTGCATACGACGATCCGGTCCGGGCTAGCCCGCACGCCGCGCGCGCGGGCCAGGTAACCCGCCAGCACCGTGCGCAACTCCCGCAGCCCGCGGGGATCGCCGTAGCCGAGCGCCTGGCTCGGCGCGGCGGACAGCGCCTTGCGGGCGGCGGACAGCCACGCGGACCGGGGAAACGCGGACAGGTCAGGCGATCCGGTCCGCAGGTCATACCGGATCGGCCGGGGCCCGGGCGGCGACTGGGCGGCCGCCGGCGCCGGGGCGGGCGCGGCGGCGTCCGCGACCCGTGTGCCTGAGCCCTGCCGCGCGGTCAGCCAGCCCTCCGCGATGAGCTGGCCGTAGGCCTCGGCGACCGAGTTGCGGGCGATCTCCAGGTCGACGGCCAGGGACCGGGAGGACGGCAGACGGGTCCCCGGCGCCAGTCGCCCCGTCTGCACCGCCTCGCGCAGCGCCGCCTCGAGTCCGGCCCTGACCCGGTTCCCGCGCAAGTCCAGGTGCAGGTCCACGCCAGAAATGGCCCATGTTTTGTCCATGAAAATGGATCTTACTCGCAGTCCGCTTTTCGCCTATCGTCAGTTGCACCGCCCCCCAGATGGGGAGCCGCTGAACAGGAGCAAGGCAATGACGACTCAACGCAGCGCATCGATGACCTCGCCGAGCACGGTGACGACCGGCCGGGGGGTGGCCCGCAGGACCTGGCGCAAGCTCGGCGCGACGATCCACGAGATGAACTACGCAGCCGGCCGGGTCGCGACGCCGCGCATCCCCCGGCAGCCGGAGAAGACCGGCGCCTGAGCGGCCGCGATGGCGTGAGGCCAGCGAAGCCGGGCAGGTGGTACCGACGGAGCGTCGGACCGCTTCCCGTCGTCAACTGGAGCCACGTCGAGGACGGGTGCATCACGCGGATCCAGGTGACCTTTGACCCGCGTCCCCTCCTCCGGTAACCGCGAGGTGCCGCGTGAGGTAGGCGGGAGCGAGGCAGCCGTCAGGGGCGGGTCGCTGGACGGGCCAGGATCGCCTGGCGCTCGGGTGCTGCCGGCCGCGCCCGCTGAGGCGGCGGCGACGCAGCAGATCCCCGCCCACTCGGCCGGCGACAGGGCCTGGCTGAGGAACGCGAGGCCGATCAGGGCCGCCACGGCCGGCTGAACGGACATCCAGACGCCGAACAGGCTCGTCGGGATGCGACGCAGCGCCTCGAGTTCCAGCCAGTAGGGGATGACCGACGACAGCAGGCCGATGGCCGTGCCCGCGGCGAGGAACGAGGGGCGGAACATCGCCGGCGCTCCCGCGAGCACGCCAGGCGCGGTCACCGCGATGGCGGCCACGCACATGG
This sequence comes from uncultured Actinomycetota bacterium, assembly GCA_963850115.1. Classification (GTDB taxonomy): domain Bacteria; phylum Actinomycetota; class Actinomycetes; order Streptosporangiales; family Streptosporangiaceae; genus Trebonia. The sequence continues at coordinate 65,440 of CAWKKG010000009.1, read as the reverse complement.
CGATGACCAGGCCGGACGCGCCGGGCAGGCGCTGGCCGGCGGCCTTGGAGCCGAGAATGTAGGCCGCCCACGCGGTTCCGGCCGCCGCCGCCCAGGCGACCCCGGCCCAGTTAAGGTGCGTCGCGCCGACCGTGCCGGCGAGCAGCGCCACGCCTGCCGCCGCGAGGGCCGCGCAGCCGAGGCCGGCCCCCCGGCGGTGGCGGCCGCCGCGCAGCGTCCCGGTGACGGTGACGGACAGCGGGCCGAGGAACTCGATGGTGACCGCGATGCCGAGGGGGACGCGCGCGAACGCCTGATAGATCGCGAAGTTCATGAAGCCCAGGGCGATACCGAACGTAAGCGTGATGACACCGTCGGTCCACCCGCGCCGCGCGGCGAGGCCGGCGACCGCGCGGGCCGTGCCCCGGCCGGCCACGATGAGCAGGATCAGCGCGGCCGACCACAGGCGCAGCGTGGTGACGGCGGCGGGCGGGAGCTGGCCGAACAGGCGGTCGGCGATACCCGCGCCCGACTGCACGGACACCGCGCCCGCCAGCACGAGCCCCGCGGGCAGGACCGGGTTGCCCCTTATTCCCACTTGAAGAAGCGCGCGGCGAGCGCGATGCCGACGATCGCCCAGACGGCAAGGGTAATCACGTCCCTGGCCGGGAAGGCGGCCGCGTTCGCCAGGGCGTCGCGCAGGCCGGTCGACAGCGCGCCGGTGGGGAGCAGTTCGAGCAGCGAGCGGGCGCCGCGCGGGAACTTGGTAAGCGGGAACACCACGCCGCCGATGCCGAGCAGTACCACGTAGATCAGGTTGGCCGCCGCTAGGGTCGCCTCGGCCCGCAGCGTCCCCGCCAGCAGCAGCGCGAAGCCGCTGAACGCGGCCGTGCCGAGCAGCACGAGCAGCGGGACGACGACGATGGCGGCCGGGCTGGCGTCCGGCGACCAGCCGAGCGCGAGGGCGACAAGCAGGATGATGGCGGCCTGGAGAAACTCGACGCCGATGACCGTGGCGGTCTTGGCGGCGATGAGGCCCGATCGCGACAGGGGCGTCGCGCCCAGCCGCTTGAGCACACCGTACCTGCGCTCGAACCCGGTGGCGATGGCCTGGCTGGTGAACGCGGTCGACATGACCGCGAGCGCGATCACCCCCGGGGTCAGGAAGTCGATCCGGGTGTACCCGCCGCCGAAGTCGATCAGCGGCTCCAGGCTGAACGCGGCGAGCAGCAGCAGCGGGATGATCAGCGTGAGCGTGAGCTGCTCGCCGTTGCGCAGCAGCTGCCTGGTCTCCTGGGCCGCCTGCGCGGCGACCATCCGCCGCATGGGCGCGGCGCCCGGCACGGGGGTCCATGTCCCCGGCGCCGTCCCCGGTGCCGCCTGGCCTGCGATGGGCTGGGTCGTCAACCCCTCAGGTCCCTTCCGGTCAACTCAAGGAAAACGTCCTCAAGCGTGCGTGACTCGATCTGCAGGCTGCTCGGCAGCACGCCGCGGTCGGCGCACCAGGCGGTGACCGCGGCGAGCAGGGCGGGCTGCACGGTCCCGCCGGGGACCTCGATCAGGTAACGGCCGGCCGGCGACTCCTTGGCGGCGCTGCCCGCCGGCAGCGCCGCGAGCAGGCTGTCGATGTCAAGGTCGGGCTCGGCGCGGAACCTGAGCTGCCCGGCGGAGCCGGTGAGCGTGGCGGGGGAACCGCCGGCGACCGCGCGGCCGTGGTCAATGATCACCACGTGGTCGGCGAGCCGTTCCGCTTCCTCCATGAAGTGCGTCGTGAGAATGACGCCGACGCCGTCGGCCTTGAGCGCCGTGACCAGGTCCCAGGTCGCGTGCCGGGCCTGCGGGTCCATGCCGGCGGTCGGCTCGTCGAGAAAAACCAGCTCAGGGCGGCCGATCACGGCCGCGGCCAGGGACAGGCGCTGCTGTTGCCCGCCGGACAGCCGCTTGTACGGGGTCTTCGAGTGGGAGGTTAGGCCCACGATGTCAAGGAGCCACGCCGTGTCGTGTGGTTTCACATGGAACCGGCTGAGTGTCCTGAGGTACTCGCCAGCCGGGACGGCGGGCGGGATGCCGCCCGCCTGGAGCATCACGCCGACCCGCGGCTTGAGCCGGGCGGCGTCCCTGTCCGGGTCGAGGCCGAGCACGCGCACGGTGCCCGCGTCGGCGCTCCGGTAGCCCTCGCAGACCTCGATCGTGGTGGTCTTGCCCGCGCCGTTCGGCCCCAGGATCGCGGTGACCTCGCCGCGGCCCGCGGTGAGGCTGAGCCCGTCGACGGCGGTCGTCCGCCCGTACCGCTTGACCATGCCGGACAGTTCCACGGCGGGACTCTGCTCGGCACGCGGCGGAACCGGGGGCACACTACTCACGCACGCAGTTTATGGGGCGGCGGGCGGTGCCGCACCGACAGGGTCCGACATTCTGTAGTAGAACTCGCTAAGCCCGTGCCCCTGCCCGACCGCGATTGTGGCGCCCGTCCATCCTGGCGCAGCCCGACTCGCAGCCAGATAACAGCAAGAAGGGCTTGGGCTGGCTATGACCGCTGGCACTTGGTGGCGCGCTCGACGGCCTTCTTGGCCCTCTTGAGGTGCCGGTGCTTGAGATGGCGGCCCTCCGCGGGCCAGTCCGGGCCTTCCGGCCAGCTGGCGACGGCCTTCGGCGCGGACGAGTGCGGGTTGCGCGCCGCGGCGAGGAACCGCTCGAACCTGGTCGCTCCTGGCAGCTCCACCCGGGCCGACTTGAGCTGCGCGTGGCAGCAGCCGGTGCCGTCGGGTACCGCGGTGATCTCCAGCCAGGACAGCTGCTGGGTCCGCAGGTACACCGGCGGCATGCCGTAGATCGTGTCGATCGCCTCGACGACCGAGGTGCAGGACCCCGTGTTGCCGTAGAAGCCGTCGCCGTGCGCGTGCAACTCGGGGTGGTGGGTATGCCCGGACAGGTAGCCGGTATAGCCCTGAGCGATGAGCTCGTCGGCGCGCTCCCGCGCGGCGGAGTTCTGGCTGTAGCCGCGTCCGGCCAGTGCCAGGCCGCTAAGCGAGAGCCAGGCGCGGCGGGACACGACCGCGATGATGAACGCGATGATCGCGATGTCCACGAGCGCGCCGTAGCCGAGGATTTCCCCGTCGTGCAGCCAGCGGCCGGCATCCGGGTAGCGGTCCTTGACCCGCCCGAGCTCGGGGAAGATGAAGGTAATCGTCGCGATGGGCAAGAGGACCAGCCACCACAAGTGCCTGACCAGCTTGCGGTAGACGAGGCGGGAGGCGATGAACGACGGGAAGTCCGCCGGGTCAGCCATCTCGTGCGCGCCGGTGAGCCAGTCGCGGCCGAGCCATTCGATCTTCGGGATGACGTCGCGGACGATGTGGTGGCCGAGCGGGGTGTCGAGCGGGTTGCGCGGGTCGTGGAAGCAGTTGTACGGGTCGATCTGGTGGCCGTGCTCGACCCGGACCTTCTCGCCGCCCGGCAGCACGAGGTCGGCGGCGAGGCACAGCTTGGCGCCGGTCGCCTCGCGGACCGCGGTGGCCGCCTTGAGGTCCCACGCGAGGTCGCCGTCGTGGTTGCCGACGGTGTAGATGACCTGGCCGCCGCGCTCGGTGACCAGGGCAAGGGCCCGGCAGAGGTCGTCGTGCGCGTCGAGGACGTCGGCCGCCGCCCGGCCGGGGTAGGCGAGCATCTCCACGATGTCGCCGGCGAGCACGACCGTCAGCGGCATCGTCTCGGCGGCGAGCCTGCGGGCCAGGACCTCGCAACTGCGGCCGGACACCGTGGTCCGCTCGGGCGGCAGGTGCAGGTCGCTGATCGCGATCACCTTGGCGCCCGGTTCGACGGTTACGTCAAGCCGGTCGGTGACATCAGGCGGCGGCGAAGCCATGACAATCATGTTCCTTCCCCCGGGGCGCATCCGCATGCGTCCGGGGCATCGAGTTCGGACTGGGCCGGTGAGGAGAAGCCCACAAACAGTAGCGCTCTTCCCTTAGGGAGACGTATGGGTTCACGCAATGGTTCGCCGGCGTGTCGGCGCCCCCGACCGGGTCAGCTACCGTGAAATCGACGATAGTAACCTGGCCGGCGTGAGCGGCTTTATCTACCACATCGCCATCCGCGCCGATTGGGAGCGGGCGCTCGCCGACGGCGAGTACACGCGCTCCTCGGTGGACAAGACCCTGGCCGAGGAGGGCTTCATCCACGCGTCCCAGGCCTCGCAGGTGGCCAGGACCGCGAATAGATTCTACCGGGACGTGGCGGGCGACCTGGTACTGCTCGTGATCGACCCGGGCCGGCTGCGCGCTGAGCTCCGCTACGAGGACGTGCCGGGCGCGGAGTTGCCCTTCCCGCATGTCTACGGCCCGCTGAACGTCGACGCGGTGACTGAGGTCCGGCCGTTCGCCGCCGGGCCCGACGGCACGTTCGCCTTTACCCCAGGGTCGTGAATGCCCGTGCCGTGAGCACCCGGGCCGGGACCGGCGCGGGGGTGCCGGGCCTGGGAATGCCTGACCGTCGCCGCGGCACCGGGCCGCCGTTCGGTCGCACAGTTCAGGCATACGGTGCCAGCATGCCAGGCCAACGTGCATGGCCGGCAAACGCAGGCGGGCCCCGCGGGGAAGTCTGGCCATACGGCCGGCATGCGGGACGCCTGGCGCGCCGTCTTCTCCGGCTCCTGAGGTGTCGCGGAATCGGGCGCGCCGGGCCTCGGCCCGCCCGTTGCGGTCAGGCAGGCGGCTCGATGTAGCGCCGTTGCTCGAAGACCTCGGCCGACCGCTTATTGCGGTTCCGCATCACCATCAGCGCGATGGACGCGATCAGTCCCGCGCCGCCGCCGATCATCAGGATGACCCCGATCACCTGCAGGTCGACGTTTTTCGGCGACCAGCTGACGGCGAAGCGCAATATCGCGCCGGCCAGGATGAGGAAGACGCTGACGCCAGCGCTCAACGAGACCAGCCCCCTTCACTGAGGCCGCTGGGCCTTACCCGGCGGCGAGTTGACTCTGCTCCCGCACGACGCAGCGGAATCCGAGGTGCGCGGTGGAGGTGTCCACCGCCTCGCCCTGGCGCGCGGCCGGGCGGTAGCGCAGGCAGTAGTTGGGCGCGCACAGGTGCGAGCCGCCCTTGATGACCCGCCGCGGGATGTGGGCGCCCGGCTCGCCCGCGACCAGGCTCTCCTCCGGTGACGCGACCCGCGGGTTCCGCGGCACGCAGCACCCGTGGCCGGATCGCGGCGCGACGAAGTAGTCGCTCGTCCACTCCCAGACGTTCCCGGCCATGTCGTACAGGCCGTAGCCGTTGGGCGGGAAGCTGCCGACCGGTGAGGTCCCCCGCTTGCCCGGCGGCTTGCGGTTCAGCCAGGGGAACTCGCCCAGCCAGGTGTTGGCCATCGCCCGGCCCCGCGGGGCGGGGTCGTCGCCCCAGGTGAAGACCGCGCCGTCCAGGCCGCCGCGGGCGGCGAACTCCCACTCCGCCTCGGTGGGCAGTTCCTTGCCCGCCCAGGCGGCGTACGCGTCGGCGTCCTCCGCGGCCACGTGGGTGACCGGGTGCCGCTCCCTGCCGTGCAGCGTGGTGCCTGCTCCCGCCGGGTGACGCCAGTCGGCCCCCGGCGTGTACCGCCACCACTGGCTCACGTCCCGCAGGTCGGCCGGCCCGCTGGTTGGGAAGAAGACCAGCGAGCCCGGGCTCAGCAGCGCCGGGTCGGCGCCCGGGTACTGCGCCGGGTCAAGCGGCCGCTCCGCGACCGTGACGTACCCGGTCGCCGCCACGAACCGGCGGAACTCGGCGACGGTGACCGGGTGATCGTCGACCCAGAAGCCGTCGACCTCGACGCGCCGGACCGGGCGTTCCTCCGGGTAGAAGGCGTCCGACCCCATCAGGAAGCTGCCGCCCGGCACCCAGGTCATGTTTCTGGCCGGCCGGGTAACGACCCCGCTGTCCTGGTAATCACGGGGCGGCGCCGGCCGCCCCGTGATTTTAGGAACAGCGGGCAGGGTGTCGCTCACCGCCTACTCGCGCATGAGCATGAGGGCGGCCTCACGCTCTTGTCCCCTTGAACGGCTTCGCCATCATGTCTCCTTGCAATTCATGTATCACTCTCCGGATTCGAGCGCGGGCGTACGGATCGTCATCCGTACGCCCGCCGCCCGCGTCACCCGCGGCGGGTGAAGGTTCTTGGATCCCGGGGCCGGGCCCTAGAAGCGCCGCGGGGTGAGCAGCGCCCAGATCACGAAGGCGTTCAGCGCGATCAGCACGATCGCCCAGACCGGGTAGTAGGGGAGGTACACGAAGTTCGCGATGATCATGGCCGCGGCGAGGACGACGCCGACCACCCGGGCCCACGTCTGGTCCGCGAACAGCGCGACGCCCGCGGCGAACACCAGGACGCCGAGGATCATGTGCACCACGCCCCACCCGGTGGCGGAGAGGCTGTAGGCGTAGTTCGGCAGGACCACGAAGAACGATCCATGGATGATGGCGGCGAGGCCCTCGAAGAAGCCGAGGATCCCGGTGACGACCATGAAACACGCGGCCAGGATCGTCAGCCCGAGCGCCGCGCCGCTCGGCTCGGGGTGCGCGGCGCGAACGTCGTCGTAGCCGGGGGCGGGCCGCGGAACGTAGCCGCGCGCCGCGTCCGCCGTCGCGGCCGTCTCTTGCCGGGCGCCCGCCTCTGACCGGGCGGCGCCCGGTGCCGCAGCGGCTGTACCTCCCGCCGCCCCGCCGCCGCGCGGCTGCTGGGCCTGCTGGTCGTTCATGTCGCTCATGGGAGATTCTCCCTCCGCTTCCCGTGGTCCTTCCGCTTAGGGGAGGACTCTTCGCGATCGTGCCCCCAAACTGCGCCCGCTGGCGTCATCCGTGGCGGGTGAAGCCGTCGGCGACCGCGGGCGGCCAGGAACCGTCGCGGGCCTGGATCCTGCTTCGCGCGGCGGGCCGGGCCTAGGCGGAGGACCGGCGCACTGCGTTCACCCGCCGCGGGTGATCACTTACTAGTTCTTTATAATTAATCGTTACTGAGAGTATTCAGATGACTACGCATCTGACGGGAGGGGTAGTAAAGCGCCGGTGGGGGGAAACAGCAGGTGAGACGAATGACGCAACTGGCATCCGTTTCCAGTGATAATGCCGTGACCGAGGAGCCCGCGCTCCTGGATGGCAAGTTCCGCGCGCCGGCGACCGGCGCCGGACGTGGTGCACCGGGAACGCCTGACCGCGCTGATCGAAGCGGCCACGGAGCGCCCGGTGACGGTGATCGCGGCGCCTCCCGGCGCGGGCAAGACAGTCGCGTGCGCCGGGTGGGCGGCCGCGCGCGCCAGGTCCAGGCGGATCGCCTGGCTCGGGCTGGACGAGGGGGACAGGGACCCGGCGCGCTTCTGGGCGTGCGTGACCGCCGCCCTCGCGGCGGGCGGCAGCGTGCTTGGCGCGCCGCTTGTCCCGCGCAGCCGCGAAGCCCGCGATGACCTGCCGTCCGACCTGGTCAACACGGTGCGAAAGCTCTCAAGCCCGGTGGTGCTCGTCCTCGACGACGTGCACGTGCTCGCGGGCAGCGAGGTTCTCCCCGGGCTAGCCCTGCTCATCCACCACGCGCCTGCCGCCCTGCGGCTCATCCTCTGCGGGCGGTCGGCGCCCGGGCTGCACTTGGCGAAGATGCGGCTGAGCGGTTACCTCTCCGAGGTGCAGGCCGCCGACCTCGCCTGCACCGCGCAGGAGGCGGAAGCGTACCTCGACGCCCTGGGACTGGCCATGGGGCCCGCGAAACGCGACTCGCTGCTGCACGCGACGGAAGGCTGGATGGCGGGGCCGCGGCTGGCCGCGCTGATCGCGGCCAGGGACGGTGACCTGAACGTCGAGGCCATCGCCGCCGACCCGATCGTCGCCGACTACATGCGGGATGAGATGCTCGACCGGCAGCCTCCCGGAGTCAGGCAGTTCCTGCGGCGCACGAGCATCGCCGAGCGCCTGACGCCGGGCTTCGCCGAGCGGCTTAGCGGCGAGCCAGGTGGCGCGCGCATCCTCGACACCCTGAACCGCGACAACAACTTCGTCTGCCGGGACGGCCAGGGCAAGTACCGCTATCACCCGTTCCTGCGCCAGGTGCTGCTCGCCGAGTTGCGCCGCGAGATGCCCGCCGAGGTCCCTGGCCTGTTCGCCAGCGCGTCGCGCTGGGCCGTCGGCCAGGGCGACGTGATCGAGGCAGTGCGCTGCGTGACCGAGGCGGCGGACTGGGACGCGGTGCCGCGGGTGCTGACCGAGGCGGGGCTCGCCGGGGCATCTACCGGACCGGGCGAGGGACTTCGAGGCGGCGCTCGGGCGGCTGCCGGCGGAACGGCGCGCGGAGCCGGCCGTGGCGGCGGCGCTCGCCTATGGTGCGGCTGTGCCGCGGCGACCCGGACTCGGCCGTGGCCTACCTCGACCTGGCCGCCATGTCGCTCGAGGAAGTCGCGCAGGACCGGCTCGTGATCGAGCTGTGGCTGGCCATGCTCCGCCTGATCAGGCGGCCCGATGACGGATCCATCGCTTTGTCCCGGTCGCTCGCGGAGAAGGCCAGGGCATCGGCGGGCAGGCAGTCGGAGCACCAGGCGCTCGGCCTGCTGTGGCTGGCGCTCGGCACGGTGCTGCTTGGCCGCTGGGAGGTCGCGGACTCCGCGAGCGCGCTCACGGCCGCCGACCATCAGCTGACGGCCGCGGGAACCGTCCCGCTGGCGATGCGGGCCCGCGGCTGGCTCGCCCTCGCGCTGGCGCTCGGTGGCGACCTCGCCGCCGCGACGGGGCTGTCCGGCGGGCTCCGCGGCGCGGCGACGGCCGACCCCGCGGGGGTGTGCCTGGCGACGATCGCCGCGGCGCAGGTCGCGATCGAGCGGGACGACCTGCTACTCGCGCAGCGGTTGCTCGACGGCGCGGATCCGGCCGTGATCTGCCCGCTCCCCGGTGAACCCGACGTCGCGGTGCTGCTCGCGATGGTCAGGGCGCGGGCGGCGCTCGCCGAGGGGGACATCGAGCGGGCGAGTGAGCTTGCGCGGCTGGCGCGCGAGAAGTACGAGAAGGCCGACCAGGTGCTCGGCGTGCTTGACTTCGACGTCGCGATGCGGGCGGCCGACCTCGGGCTCGCCGCCGCGGCGCTCGGGCCGCCGCCCCGCGGCGGGAAGCCGGGCCAGCGGTGGGAGCGCCCGGACAAGGTCGCGGCGCGGGCCCGGCTGCTGCTCGCGGACGGCGATCCCGCGGCGGCCCTCGTCCTTGCGCTCAGCGTGGCGCGCGCGGACCAGGACGCCGACGACGATGGCCCGCGGCAGAGCCTCAGGGACCGCGTCACCGCGCTGCTCACGGCGGCGGTCGCCGCGCGGCGCACGGGGACGGACGACAAGGCGGCCAAGCTGCTCGAGGAGGCGCTGACCAGCGCGGAGCCGCACGACATGTACCGGCCGTTCCTAGACGTCGGCGGGGCCGTGCACTCGGCGATCGCCCTGCTCATCTCGCCGTCAAGCCCCGCGGCGGGGTACGCGGCCCGCGTCCACGAGCACTTCGTCTGCCAGCCGTCGTCGCGGGCGGCGGGGAGCGCGCCCGCCGACCGCGAGACACCCGCCCTCACCACCAGCGAGCTCGCCGTGCTGCGGCTGCTGCGCTCTTACATGAGCAACCAGGACATCGCCGACACGCTCTTCCTGTCCGTTAACACGGTCAAGACGCACCTGCGGTCGGTGTACTACAAGCTGGGCGTGTCCTCGCGCCGCGAGGCGGTCGAGCGCGGCGTCCGGCTGCAGATCCTGTAAGCCGCAGGAATCATGACCACCGGGCGCCGCACCCGCCCTCAGCAACGCTCGAGCACGCTCAGCCGAGCAGCCGCGCCTTCGCCGCGCTGAACTCCTCATCGGTCAGCGCGCCGCGCTCGTGCATCTCAACGAGCTTGCTGAGCTGACCGAGGACGTCGGAGTCCCCGGACGCCTGCCCAGCGCGCGGCTCGGGTACCTGGGGTGCCTGCTCCTGCTGCTGCGTAGCCTCCAGGTTGCTGATCCGCGCCTCCTGGTCGGCTCGATCGGCCGACCGATTGGCCGCGGACTTGCCCGCCAGGTAGGCGCCGCCGCCCACCACGGCGGCCCGCAGCAGGGGACGTCGTCGCCTCATGATCATCGCCGTCTCCTCAGCCGTTTTCGCCGTCGGGCAGTTCCAAGTCGAGCGCCAGCATGATCTCCGGCGCGGCGGCTACCACGCGCGGCATCCCGACCTGCGGCGCGATCGCGGTGAGGACGCCCAGGATGTCCCGTGGCTTGGCCCCCGCGTCGAGTGCCTCGCCGACCTGCCACAGGAAGGAGGCAGGCGGCGCGTCGATGGACACCAGAGCCGCGATCTTGACCAGGGCGAAGCTGCGCGGGTCAAGGCCGCTGGCCTGGCGTAGTTGCTCCCGCAGGTCTTCCGCCTGTTCGAGCATGGCGGTCTGTCCAAGCGCGAGGGCGGCGAGGGATTGCGCCGTCGCGTCGTCAACGGCGGGCCTTGTCGGAACGCTCATCAGTCTGTGCCTCCTTGCCGGTTGTCGTGCCGTTTGCCCGCGGCTTACCGCGGCTCAGGCACCTGGCAGCTCAACGGTGCCACCCAGGAACGGCCCCGTGTTCACCCGTCGCGGGTGATGGAGCGGGCGGGGGATCGGGCAGATGCTGCAGCGAACGTGCGTATTCGCGAAAACGGAGGACGAGATGTCATCTCTGACCGTCTGGAAGTTCCCCACCCCCTACGGCGCCGACGCGGCGCTCGAGAAGCTGAAGCAGCTGGATGCTCAGCACCTCATCACGGTCCAGGACGCGGCCGTGGTCAGCTGGGAGCCGGGGAAGAGCAAGCCGAAGACCCGTCAGATGAACGACACGACCAAGCGCGGCGCGCTCGGTGGGGGCTTCTGGGGGCTGCTGTTCGGCCTGATCTTCTTCGTGCCGCTGCTCGGGCTGGCGATCGGCGCCGCCTCGGGCGCGCTGTTCGGCTCGCTAGCCGACGTCGGCATCAACGACTCGTTCATCAAGTCCGTGCGGGACCAGGTCACCCCGGGCACGTCGGCGCTGTTCCTGATGAGCTCCGACGCGGTGATGGACCGGGTCAAGGAAGAGTTCCCGCAGAGCGACGCCGAGCTCATCAGCACCAATCTCTCCAACGAGCAGGAAGCCAAGCTCCGCGAGGCTTTCGCGCAGGAAGACTAGCCGCGAGACCGCCGTGAAGGGCTGAGCGTTGGCTGAGGAAAGCCGCGAGCCCGGCACCGTCGCCGGAGCTCAGGCAGAGCAGGGGGACCAGGCGCCAGTGACGGGGGAGACCGCGGTCGCGGAACCCGCCCCGCTGGTGCCTGGCGCCAGGCAGCCGGAGGTCGCCGGCGCCGAGCCCGGGCTGGCCGCTGGCGAGCAGGCGGTGGCCGCCGGCGAGCCCGTGGCGGCCGAAGACGAGCACGCCGAGCTGCTGCGGCTCCGCGGCGAGGTCCGCGAGCTGCGCGCCCAGGGGCCCGGCCAGGGGACCGGGGCGCGGCCGCAGGCGCCGCCGCCCCGCGGCCGCTGGCGGGCGCCGGTGGCCGTGGTGGCGATCACCCTCGCCTGCCTGCTCGCCATGGTGTCCGTGGTCGCGGTGTGGGGTGCCACCCAGGTGTCCAACACGGACCGGTTCGTGGCCAACATGGAGCCGCTGATCCACGAGCCGCCGATCCAGGACGCGCTCAGCGCCCAGATCACGTCCCAGATCACCAGCCGGGTGGACGTGGGGGCGCTCACCGCCACCGCGGCCAGCGAGCTCGCGCACGCTCACCTGCCGGCGCTTTCGCAGCTGGTCACCAACTTCGAGGGGCCGCTCGCCAGCGGCGTCAACAGCCTCGTCGGCACGGTGGTCGCGCGGTTCGTCGCGAGCCCCGCGATGGCGACGCTGTGGGTGACCGCCCTCCGCAACGTCCACTCTGGGCTCGTCAAAGTGCTCTCCGGCCAGGGCAACGGCACGCTCGACGTCGTCAACGGCAAGGTGGTGCTTTCGCTCGGGCCGATCATCGCCCAGGCGAAGCAGTACCTGGTCACCCACGGGGTGAGCTTCGCCAGCAGCATTCCCGCCGTCAACCCCACGTTCCCGCTGTTCGCAGCGCCGAACCTGGCCAAGGCGCAGTCGGGCTACCGGCTGCTGCTGACGCTGCGCTGGCTGCTCCCGCTGCTGTCCGTCGCGCTGTTCGTGGCCGGCATCTGGATCGCCCGCGGCCACCGCCGCGCGCTGCTCGGCGCCGCCCTCGGCCTCGCGGGCGCCATGCTGGTGCTCGCCATCGCGCTGGCGATCGCCCGCGGCATTTACCTGAACAGCGTGCCGCAGAACGTACTGCCCGCCAACGCGGCGGCGGCGGCTTACGACACCCTCGTCCGGTTCGTCAAGGACGGGCTGCGCGTGCTGCTCGTGGTCGGCCTCGTCGTCGCCATCGGCGCCTTCTTCACCGGCCCGGCGACCGCCGCCGTCCGCACCCGGCGCGCTCTCGCGTCCGGCATCCGCTGGCTGCGCGCCCACGGTGAGCGGGCCGGGCTGCGCACCGGGCCGGCCGGCGCCTGGACCGCCGCGCACAAGACGCTGCTGCGCGTCGCGGCCGTCGGCATCGTCGCGCTGATCTTCGTCTTCTGGGGCCAGCCGAGCGTGGCAGTCGTCGTCTGGCTCGTCGTGCTGCTGCTCGTGCTGCTCGGCGTCATCGAGCTGCTCGGCGGCGGGACGGAGCGCCCCGTCTTGCCGGAGAACCAGGCGATGCCGGAGAAGTGAGCCCTAAGGAGGGGCCGGGTGCTCGGTCAGGCCGCGGGATTCGCGCTGCTCGCCGCCGTCTCACCGCCGGCCGTGATTTACGTCACGCCGGCATGCCGTAAAACTTGCCACGCGAGCCCCATTTACGGCACACTGGTGTTGTGAAAAGTTCGGGAACGCCGCGGGCGGCGGCCGGTGCGGGCAGCGCCGGCCTGCGCGGGACTGGCGCGCGCCGGTCCGGTGTGCCCGCGCCCGGGCTTCCCGGAGACGCCGTGGCGGCCGCAGGCGGCCAGCGCGGCGCCTCACCCGAGCAGGGGATTCCCGGTATCGCCGGGGAGCGGAGCACCAGGGGCCAGGTGGCCAGGCTCATCCTGGAACTCGGCCCGTCCACCGCGGCGACGCTCGGCGGGCGACTCGGGCTTACCCCGGCCGCCATCCGCCGCCACCTGGACAACCTTATCGCCGACGGCATGATCGAGACGCGCACCGCCCGCACCTACGGCAACCGGGGACGGGGAAGGCCAGCGAAGGTCTTCGTCATCACCGACGCGGGGCGCAGCGTCTTCGAGCACGCCTACGACGACCTGGCCACCAGCGCGCTGCGGTTCCTTGAGCGGACCTACGGCCCGCAGGCGGTCGCCGAGTTCGCCAGGCAGCAAGTCGCCGAAACCGAGCGCCGCTACCTCCCGGTGGTGGCGCAGGCGAGCGACCTGACGGCACGCGTCCACGCGCTGGCGGACGCGCTGTCCGGCGACGGCTACGCGGCCGCGGCCGGGCCCGCCCCGGCGATCGGTCCAGGGAAGATCGGCACGGCGATAGCAGGGAACAAGGGCACCGCGGCCAGCGCTGAACCTGTAGACAACGGTGCGCAGATTTGCCAGCACCACTGCCCGGTCGCGCACGTCGCGGCCGAGTTCCCGCAGCTGTGTGAGGCGGAGACCGAGGCGTTCGGACGGCTTCTCGGCACCCCGGTCCGTCGCCTGGCGACGATCGCGCACGGCGACGGAATCTGCACGACCCACGTGACCTGCACGTCACGGGCAACAACACCAACGAGTCCGGAGGGCTCCGACATATGACGACCACCGCGCTAATGACCAGCTCGAAGGGCTTGGCACGTACAAGTTCGGCTGGGCCGACTCTGACGTGGCCGGCGCGTCCGCTAAGCGCGGGCTGTCCGAAGAGGTGGTCCGCGACATCTCCGCCCGCAAGAACGAGCCCGAGTGGATGCTCGAGAACCGGCTCAAGGGACTGAAGTACTTCGGCCGCAAGCCCATGCCGAACTGGGGCTCCGACCTGTCGGGCATCGACTTCGACAACATCAAGTACTTTGTCCGGTCGACGGAGAAGCAGGCGGAGTCGTGGGATGACCTCCCGGCCGACATCAAGAGCACCTACGACAAGCTCGGCATCCCCGAGGCGGAGAAGCAGCGGCTGATCTCCGGCGTCGCCGCCCAGTACGAGTCCGAGGTCGTCTACCACAAGATCCGCGAGGACCTGGAGGAGAAGGGTGTCATCTTCCTCGACACCGACTCCGCCCTCAAGGAGCACCCGGACCTGTTCAGGGAGTACTACGGCACGGTGATCCCGGCCGGCGACAACAAGTTCGCCGCGCTGAACACCGCTACCTGGTCCGGCGGGTCCTTCATCTACGTGCCGAAGGGCGTGCACGTCGAGATCCCGCTGCAGGCCTACTTCCGGATCAACACCGAGAACATGGGCCAGTTCGAGCGCACCCTGATCATCGTCGACGAGGGCGCCTACGTGCACTACGTCGAGGGCTGTACCGCGCCGATCTACAAGTCCGACTCGCTGCACTCCGCGGTCGTCGAGATCATCGTCAAGAAGGACGCCCGCTGCCGCTACACGACCATCCAGAACTGGTCGAACAACGTCTACAACCTCGTCACCAAGCGCGCGGTCGCCTACCAGGGCGCGACGATGGAGTGGATCGACGGCAACATCGGCTCCAAGGTCACGATGAAGTACCCGGCCGTCTACCTGATGGGCGAGCACGCCAAGGGCGAGACGCTGTCGGTCGCGTTCGCCGGCGCGGGCCAGCACCAGGACGCGGGCGCCAAGATGGTGCACTGCGCGCCGAACACCAGCTCCACGATCGTCTCCAAGTCGGTCGCCAGGGGCGGCGGCCGCACCAGCTACCGCGGCCTGATCAACGTGCAGGAGGGCGCCACGCACTCGAAGTCCACGGTCAAGTGCGACGCGCTGCTGATCGACTCGATCAGCCGCTCCGACACTTACCCGTACAACGACGTGCGTGAGGACGACGTCGAGATGGGCCACGAGGCCACCGTCTCGAAGATCTCCGAGGACCAGCTGTTCTACCTCATGTCCCGGGGCATGACCGAGGACGAGGCGATGGCGATGATCGTCCGCGGCTTCGTCGAGCCGATCGCCCGCGAGCTCCCGATGGAGTACGCGCTCGAGCTCAACCGGCTGATCGAGCTGCAGATGGAAGGGGCGGTCGGCTAACAATGTCGGTTCTGTCCGGCGCGGTCGAGACCGCGCCTGTCTCCAGCCTGCACTCATCCGGGTCGCTCAACCCCGACGACTTCGCCGTCCCGGCGGGCCGCGAGGAGGAGTGGCGGTTCACCCCGCTGAACCGGCTGCGCGGCCTGCACAAGGATGCCCCCTTCACCGGCGCGGTCAACGTCACGGTCGAGGCCGCCCCCGAGGTGACCGTCGACAAGCTCGACCTGTCCGAACGGGGGCGGCTGGCGCCATCGGTCCTCCCGTTCCTGGCGATGGACCGGGTCAGCGCCCGGGCGTACGCCGCCGCGGTCAGCGCCACCGTCATCTCCGTGCCGAAGGAAGCGGTCGCCTCCACGCCGACCTACGTCCGCGTCACGGGCAACGGAACGGATGCCGCGGCCGCCGGGCACCTGATCATCGACGTGCAGCCGTACGGCCGGGCGACGGTGGTCATCGACCAGACCGGGTCCGCCACCTATGCCGACAACGTGGAGATCCACGTGGCCGACGGCGGCGACCTCACGGTGGTCGCCCTCGCCGACTGGGCCGACGACACGGTCCAGGTCGCGCAGCACGTCGCGACCCTCGGCCGGGACGCGCACCTCGCCCACTTCGCGATTACGCTCGGCGGGTCCGTCGTCCGGCTCTCGCCGACCGTCAGGTACGCGGGCCCTGGCGGCGACGCCGAGCTGCACGGCATCGCGTTCGCCGACGCGGGGCAGCACCTGGAGCACCGGCTGTTCGTCGACCACGACACGCCGAAGTGCCGCTCCCGCGTCGCCTACAAGCACGCGCTGTCCGGCGAGGGCGCCCGCACCGTGTGGATCGGCGACGTGCTGATCCGCCCGGAGGCCACCGGCACCGACACCTACGAGTACAACCGGAACCTGGTGCTCACCGACGGGGCGCACGCCGACTCGGTGCCGAACCTGGAGATCCTCACCGGCGAGGTCGTCGGCGCCGGGCACGCCTCGACCAGCGGCCGTCTCGATGACGAGCACATTTTCTACCTGCAAGCCCGTGGCATCCCCTTTGACGAGGCACGGCGCCTGGTGATCAGGGGCTTCTTCGGCGAACTGATCGCCAAGATCGGGGTGCCAGAGCTTGAGGAGCGTATTACCACCGCGATTGAAGAGGAACTGGCGTGAGTGAGACTGCCGAATTCGTTCGGGCGTGCGCTGTCTCTGATCTTAAAGAAGACGGCGCGATCAGCGTCGTGCTTGGCGGCGACGAGATCGCGATCGTGAAGACCGAGGGCGAGGTCTTCGCGATCCGCGACTGGTGCTCGCACGCCGCCGTGCCGCTGTCCGAGGGCGAGGTGGACGGCTATACCGTCGAGTGCTGGCTGCACGGGTCCTGCTTCGACCTGCGCACCGGCCAGCCGACCGCGCTGCCGGCTACCGCCCCGGTGCCCGTTTACCCCGTCAAGATCGAGGGCGATGACGTCCTCGTGTCGATATAGGAGTCATTGCACAGTGTCCACCCTTGAGATTCGTGACCTGCACGCCTCCGTCAAGGAGGCCGACGGCAGCCTGCGGGAGATCCTGCGCGGCGTCAACCTGACGGTGGCCGACGACGAGACGCACGTCATCATGGGACCGAACGGCTCCGGCAAGTCCACCCTCGCCTACGCGCTCGCGGGCCACCCGAAGTACATCGTCACGTCCGGCTCGGTAACGCTGGACGGCGAGGACGTGCTCGCGATGTCCGTCGACGCGCGCGCCCGGGCCGGCCTGTTCCTCGCGATGCAGTACCCGGTCGAGGTGCCCGGCGTGTCGGTGTCGAACTTCCTGCGCACCGCGATGACCGCCGTGCGCGGCGAGGCGCCGAAGCTCCGCAACTTCGTCAAGGAGATGAACGGCGCGATGAGCGACCTGTCCATCGACCCGAAGTTCGCCGAACGGTCGCTCAACGAGGGCTTCTCCGGCGGCGAGAAGAAGCGCCACGAGATCCTGCAGCTTGAGCTGCTCGACCCGAAGATCGCCGTGCTCGACGAGACGGACTCCGGCCTCGACGTCGACGCGCTGAAGGTCGTGTCCGAGGGCATCAACCGGTTCCGCGCCAAGCCGGGCCACGGCGTGCTGCTGATCACGCACTACAACCGGATCCTGCAGTACGTCCACCCCGACTACGTGCACGTCTTCGTCGCGGGCCGGATCGTCGAAGAGGGCGGCGCCGAGCTGGCCAAGGTGCTCGAGAGCGAGGGCTACGAGAAGTTCACCGGGGCGGTGAGCGCGTCGTGAGCCTTGACGTCGAGGCGATCAGGAAGGACTTCCCGATCCTCTCCCGCACCGTGCGCAACGACAAGCCGCTCGTCTACCTGGACTCCGGGGCGACGTCGCAGCATCCGACCGTGGTCCTCGACGCGGAGCGGGACTACTACGAGCGGCACAACGCCGCCGCGCACCGCGGCACGCACCTCCTCGGCGAGGAGGCCACCGAGATCTACGAAGGCACCCGCGCCAAGGTCGCCGCGTTCCTCGGCGCGGCCTCCCCGGACGAGGTCGTGTTCACGAAGTCGGCGACCGAGAGCATCAACCTGGTCGCGTTCGGGCTCGCGTGGTCGCTGCGGCCGGGCGATGAGATCCTCATCTCCGAGATCGAGCACCACGCCAACCTCGTGCCGTGGCAGCAGCTCGCGCTGCGCACCGGGGCGACGCTGAAGTGGTTCAGGGAGCTGCCGGACGGCCGCATCGACGTCGACCCGTCGCTGGTCACCGAGCGGACCAAGATCGTCGCGGTGACCGGGCAGTCCAACGTCACCGGCGTGATCCCGCCGCTGCGCGAGATCGGCGAGCTCGCCCACTCGGTCGGCGCGCTGTTCCTGGTGGACGGCGCCCAGCTGGTGCCGCACCACCCGGTTTCTGTCGCGGACCTCGGCGCCGACTTCCTCGCGTTCTCCGGGCACAAGATGCTCGGCCCCCTCGGGCTCGGCGTGCTCTACGGGAAGTACGCGGCGCTCGACGCGCTGCCCCCGTTCCTGACCGGCGGGTCGATGATCGAGGTCGTCCGGATGGAGGAGACCACGTTCCTGCCGCCGCCCGCGAAGTTCGAGCCGGGTGTCCCGGCGGTCTCGCTGGCCGCCGGCCTCGGCGCGGCCGTGGACTACCTGACGGAGCTCGGCATGGCCAACGTGGCCGAGCACGAGGAGTCGCTGACCGCGCACGCGCTTGAGGCCCTGGGCGGGATCGACGGCGTGCGCATCCTCGGGCCGCTGACCACGGAGAACCGTGGCGGCACGGTCGCGTTCGAGGTCGAGGGCGTGCACGCGCACGACGTCGGCCAGGTTCTCGACGAGCTCGGCATCGCGATCAGGACCGGTCACCACTGCGCGTGGCCGCTGCACCGCTCCCTCGGCTGCCAGGCCTCCAACCGGGCGTCGTTTTACTTGTACAACACCCACGCCGAGGTCGACGCCTTGGCCGACGGTATCCGCTACACGAAGAAGTTCTTCCGAGTCTGACAGTGCTAGCCCGGAGACGCCCCGGACCCCGGGCAGGAACACCGGGTAGCCAGACCACGTTACAGAAGGCACTATGCAGCTTCAGGACATGTACCAGGAGATCATCCTGGACCACTACCGGAACCCGCACCACAAGGGACTGCGGGATCCGTTTGACGCGCAGGTGTACCACGTGAACCCGACCTGCGGCGACGAGGTGACGCTGCGCGTCGCGCTGAAGGACGGGGGCGGCGAGGCGGTGGTCGAGGACGTCTCCTTCGAGTCCCTCGGCTGCTCGATCAGCCAGGCGAGCGCGTCGGTCATGACCGACCTGGTGATCGGCAAGCCCGTCGGCGAGGCGATGAAGATCGGTGACGCCTTCCTTGAGCTGATGCAGTCCAAGGGACAGCTCGAGCCCGACGAGGACGTCCTCGAGGACGCGGCGGCGTTCGCCGGCGTGTCGAAGTACCCGGCGCGGATCAAGTGCGCGCTGCTTGGCTGGATGGCCTGGAAAGATGCCACCGCGCAGGCCCTCGCCCACTCAGACAACGACTCCGAGACTGGGGGACAGGCATGACCGAGAACGCGGCGATTCCCGCGCTCACCGACGAGCAGGTCAAGGAGAAGACCGAGGACATCCTCGAGGCGCTGCGCGACGTGGTCGACCCTGAGCTCGGCATCAACGTGGTTGACCTTGGCCTAATCTACGGCGTGCTCCTCGACGGCCCGGACAAGGCCACCCTGGACATGACGCTGACCAGCGCGGCGTGCCCGCTCACCGACGTGATCGAGGAGCAGGCGGCCGAGGCGCTGAAGGACACGGTCGAGGACTTCACGATCAACTGGGTGTGGATGCCCCCGTGGGGTCCTGAGAACATCACCGACGACGGGCGTGAGCAGCTGCGGGCGCTTGGGTTCAACATTTAGCTTTTTAGCTCTGCTTCGGGTCGCGGAGGGCGGGGGGGTCCCCGCGCGCTCGTCGGTCCGGCCCAATTAAAACCGATTGGTCCGTACCGAAGGCGCGCGGCTGACACCCCGGCGCCCTCCGCTTCTCGTATCCGGCGAGAACCCGTCGCGTCCATGGCTCTGTTGTTGCTGCCGCCCACGTCGCGGCGAATGTCTCTTATGCGGCTTCGCCATTACTGTTCTTCCGGCTGGCGCCTACGTGGTGGGCAGCCCTTCTTTCATGCCTTGGTGGATTCACCTCTGAGTGCCATTCATGGCAATTGTGAGCCGTCTGACCTGGCATGATGTCCGTTATGGTGTATTTGGTCGGAAGAATTCTATGGAAATTCTATGGCGGCGGCGCGGCTGCGTTGCGGTGCGTGACGGCCATGTAAGATCAACTTCCGATTATCCGGACGAGGTTAATCGGGGGGATACTGAATGTTCCGGAAGTTGTCCGTTATTCTCGTTATAGGGCTGCTGGCCTTTACCGCAGCGTGCAGTTCTAAGAGCAGTAGCACGAACGCCGCGTCGGCCACCGGGGCCGCCGCCAGCGTGGCCGCTACCTCGACGCCGGCGGCCTGCCCGACCAAGAACACCGAGTCGTTCGCCAAGACGAAGTTCGTGGCGGACGTCGCCATCGCCGGCGGCGCGTTCAAGCGGTACATCTACACGCCCGCCAAGGACGGGAAGTTCAAGAAGGGCGCGAACGGGCGGGTCCTCGCCTTCGTCAAGGCGGCCGCCGCCGGCGCGCTCACGGTCAACCGGCTGGAGGCCGCCAAGACCGCCGCCCAGGCCAACCCGACGCTGTGCAAGCTGCTGGCCGAGCCGATCGCCAGGTTCTCCGCGGCCGTCTCCGGGCTGATCGGCAAGGCCAAGGGCGGCAGCATCGACCCTTCGGACGTGGATAACGCCAGCGGCTACCTCTCCAACCTGCATGGTGCCGCGAGCCAGGGCGGTGCCGCCTTCACCGACAACACCAGCACCAGCGCCTAACGGCGGCAAGCGAAGGGCGCGGCGCTCCCGGGCAAGCCGGCGGGTGCCGCGCCCCTTGACGCCCGTCTGCTAGGCGCGGGCATAGAAGGGCCGCACGTTGCCCGAGATCCAGTCGCTGATCGCATCGGGGCCCGGCGGCGGCTCGCCAGGAAACATGACGTCAAGCGGAAAGGGGACGCGCAACGAGACCGCGGCGGCCGCCCGCTCGACCGCGTCGAACGCGGCCACCCGGCCGAACTCGTCGGCCGGGTCGTCCAGGGTCACCGCGATGACAAGCCCGGCACCCTCCTCGGGGACCGCGAGCCAGGCGGCCGCTGCCTGCCGGACCACGGGCAGCGCGCCAAGCGTCGCCCGCGACTCCGCGAGCAGCGCGGTGGGCTCGCCAGGCGGCTGCCCGATCAGCCCGCCAGGGACCGTGGCGGATCCGAACCACGGTTCCGCCAGGTTGGCGAGGAACGGCACGCACTCAGGGAAGAGCGGCAGGCCAGGGACACTGTCGGGGTTGAGGGCCAGCCCAATGCCCGCCGGCAGCCGTCCGGCCAGGCCCGCGGCAGGCACCACGAGGTGCGGGACTGTCCTCGCGTCGCCGGCCCGGCGGGCGGCCGAGTCGGCCAGGTCCGCCCAGGCGGTCAGCCGCTGCACGGAGGTGAAGCAGGGCACGAACTCGATGTCCTGGTAGCCGATAAGCGGTAGCCGCACCGCCGCACCATCGGTGAACGGCCGCCGCCGGTCCGGCAGCGGGATCCACAGCCGGGTGGTGGCAAGCTCGGTGAGCAGGCCGGGCAACCGCGCGGAGTTGGCGACGACCGCGGCCAGCGCCCGCTCGATCGCCTCGCACGACGAGTAGCGCCGCCCTGGTTGAGAGCCGCCGTCCCTGGTGCCGCCCCAGGCGACGGCGCCGGGACGGATGATGGTGCCGCCGTTCGCCATCGCCTGAGGGGGCACAATATCCGTGAGCGGCCGCTCAGGGGCATCCGCGATCCCGGCATGGTGGTGCTGGCCGGCGGGCGCGCCTTCGGCGGGGATGGAGGGCTGTTCCCCGGGAAGGAAACTGCCCGGACCGTCGATTGGATCGATGGTGAGCATGTTGGCTTCCTCGGTGGTCTTGTCGGTTCACGGTGTAAGCGGTTCGTTTGCACGGTCAGTAAACACAATAAGGCAGTGTGTAGTGAGCAATGTCGCTGGTAGGGGTGCTAGATGGGTCGACGTTTCCGCCGAGCGGTATCCCGGCTGGATCTCCGCGTTCGCCCGCCGGCACGGTGATATCGCAGGCCACGGGGACCGCTGGCAACTCGAGGTCGCGGCGGCCGACGGGGCCGTCGCCTTCACCGCGGCGGACGGCGCGGTCGCGCAATGCCACCCGCCGTTCGCGGAATCGTTTGCGCTGCCGCCCGGGGTCGCTGACCCGGACGAGGTCGCCGCGGTGATCGCCGCGCACGCGCGGGTACCGCGCGCCGTCGGCGTCCTCCTGGTCCGCCTCGGCGGGTACGCCGCCGGGGTGTTCACCGGCTACCCGCCGGCGCTCGCCGACGCGAAGGTCGGATCGCGGCCGGTGCACGGCAGCAGCGCGGCGGGCGGCTGGTCACAACACCGCTTCGCCCGCCGCCGGGAAAAGCAGGCGAACGAGGCGCTTGGCGCGGCGGCGGAGACGGCGATCGCCGTCTTCGGCCGCGGGCCCCGGCTGGACGCGGTCGTCCTCGGCGGGGACAAGCGGGCGGTGGCCGGGCTGCGTGACGACCCGCGGCTGGCGCAGTACCTGGCGATCGCCACGGAGCGGTTCCTCACCGTCCCCGACCCGAGGCGCGCCGTGCTCGAGGGCACGCCGAAGCTGTTCACCGCCGTGCGGATAAGGCTTACCGAGCCTTTATGGGGGTACGGGGGTCGTCCCCCGGACGATAACTGCGCCTTTATCGGGGGTACGGGGGTCGTCCCCCGGACGATAACTGCGCCGTCGGCGTGATCCGGTATTCTTAGTAATCATGATCGTCGCCAGTGGCATAGAGCTGCGTGCTGGTGCCCGGCTCCTGCTGGCGGACGCGTCCTTCCAGGTCGCGCGAGGGGGACCGCATCGGCCTCGTCGGCCGGAACGGCGCGGGCAAGACCACCCTCGCCAAGGTCCTTTCCGGCAGCGCGCTGCCGGCCGCGGGCACCGTCAGGCACTCGGGTACCGTCGGCTACCTCCCGCAGGACCCGAGGACCGGGGACCTGGACGTCCTCGCGCTTGACCGCATCCTGTCCGCGCGCGGCCTCGATGAGGTGCGCGACCAGATGCGCAGGGCCGAGGCGCTGATGTCCGACCCCGACCCGGCCAAGGCGGAGAAGGCCATCCGCCGCTACGGGACCCTGTCCGACCGCCTCGCCGTGCTCGGCGGGTACGCGGCCGAGTCCGAGGCGGCGTCCATGGCGGCCTCGCTCGGGCTGCCCGACCGGGTGCTGCAGCAGCCGCTGCACACGCTGTCCGGCGGCCAGCGCCGGCGCGTCGAGCTGACCCGCATCCTGTTCTCCGACGCGCAGACGCTGCTGCTCGACGAGCCGACCAACCACCTCGACGCCGACTCGATCATCTGGCTGCGCGACCACCTCAAGAACTACCGCGGCGGGCTCCTGGTCATCAGCCACGACGTGGACCTGGTCGAGCAGGTCGTCAACAAGGTCTTCTACCTGGACGCCAACCGCTCCGTGCTGGACATCTACAACGTCGGCTGGAAGGCCTACCTCACCCAGCGCGAGGCCGACGAGCGCCGCCGCAAGCGGGAGCGGGCCAACGCCGAGCGGCAGGCCTCCGCGCTGCAGTTGCAGGCGGCCAAGCTGGGCGCCAAGGCGACCAAGGCCAAGGCCGCGCAGAACATGCAGCGCCGGGCCGACCGGCTGCTCGACGGCGCTGGAGGGCGAGCGGCAGGCCGACCGGGTCGCGAAGCTGCGCTTCCCCGAGCCCGCCCCGTGCGGGCAAGACCCCGCTGACGGCCAGCGGGCTGTCGAAGTCCTACGGGTCCCTTGAGGTGTTCACCGACGTGGACCTGGCCATCGACCGGGGCAGCCGGGTCGTCGTCCTCGGCCTCAACGGCGCGGGCAAGACCACCCTGCTGCGGCTGCTCGCGGGCGTGGAAAAGCCGGACACCGGAGAGGTAATCCCCGGTCACGGGCTAAGGCTCGGCTATTACGCGCAGGAGCACGAGACCCTGGACACCGAGCGGTCGCTTATCGAGAACATGCGCACCGCCGCGCCGGACCTGACCGACACCGAGCAGCGGAAAGTCCTCGGCTCATTCCTCTTCTCCGGCGACGACGTCGATAAGCCGGTCGGCGTCCTTTCCGGCGGCGAGAAGACGCGACTGGCGCTGGCGCTCCTTGTTGTCTCTGGTGCGAATGTGCTGCTGCTCGACGAGCCGACGAACAACCTGGACCCGGCGAGCCGCGAGGAGATCCTCGCGGCCCTGGCGGGCTACCGCGGCGCCATCGTGCTGGTCACCCACGATGAGGGCGCGGTGGACGCGCTTTCACCGCAGCGGGTGATTGTGCTGCCAGAGGGAACAGAAGACACCTGGTCCGCCGATTTCGCCGACCTGGTCGCTCTCGCCTGACCCGTTCAGGCCATCCGGGTGACGGCATTTCATATCTGTTTGGCTAAGCCGAACTATCCCCGTCGATGCGGGTGGTCAACGACGCCCCGATAGGTGATCATTGCGGTAGGGGACGTAACGCAATGAGTGCTGTACCTTACGGGAGGTAAAGGTGGCCGAATCGACCACGCTCAGAAAAGGCACCCGGGTGACCGGGGAAGACCGCAGCAAGCTGGCGACCGACCTGAAGAACCGCTACGACGCCGGCGAGTCCATCCGTTCCCTGGCGACCTCGACCGGGCGGTCGTACGGGTTCATCCACCGCATCCTCACCGAGACCGGCGTGGCCCTGCGCGGCCGGGGCGGCGCCACCAGGAAGTGACGCGGCGCCGCCAGGCGGCCGGGGGCGTTCGCCCGGCGGAAAACCGTGCCGTAGTAGCCCTTACGGCAAACTACGATCACGAGAATGGTGCAGATCCACGGTCCCGGGTTCATGATGGCGCGCGGCGTTCCGCATGGACCCGTCGGTCACCAAGCAGAAGCTCAAGCCGGGAACGGTCAAGCGGATCGCCGGCTACGCGCGGCCCTACCGGGTCCAGCTGGCCATCTTCCTGTTCTGCACGGCCCTCGACGCCGTGCATCACGGTGGTCAACCCGCTGCTGCTGCGCGAGCTTATCGACAACGGCATCATCGCGCGGGACCAGGCCGTCGTCGTCGTGGTCGCGCTGACCGTGGCGGTGGCCGTCGCGCTGTTCGACGCGCTTCCTCGGCGTGGTGAACCGCTACTTCTCCTCGCGGATCGGCGAGGGCCTCATCTACGACCTGCGCACCCAGGTCTTCGACCACGTGCAGCGGCAGCCGCTCGCGTTCTTCACCCGCGCGCAGACCGGGTCGCTGGTCAGCCGCCTGGACGGGGACGTGGTGGGCGCGCAGCAGGCGATCGTCGGCACGCTGTCCTCCGTCGCTGTCCAACGTGCTGTCGCTGATCGTCATCCTGGTCACCCTGTTCTACCTGTCCTGGCTGGTCAGCCTGATCGGGCTGCTGCTGATCCCGCTGTTCATCTTCCCCGCCCGGATGGCTCGGCCGCCGGCTGCAGCGCCTGTCGCCGCGAGTCGATGCAGCTCAACGCCGAGATGGGCACCACGATGACCGAGCGGTTCAACGTGGCGGGCGCGATGCTCTCCAAGCTCTACGGCCGGCCGCGCGAGGAGTCGGAGCTGTTCGCCTCCAAGGCGTCCAAGGTCCGCGAGATCGGCGTCACCCGGGACATGTACGGGTCGTTCCTCATGATCGCGATCACCCTGCTCACCGCGCTGTTCACCGCCGTCATCTACGGCGTCGGCGGCTCGCTGGTGATCAACGGCGCGTTCGAGTTCGGCACCCTCGTCGCGCTCGCCCAGTTGCTCGCCCGCGTCTACGGGCCGATCGGCGGGCTGTCCAACGTGCAGGTCCAGGTGATGACCGCGCTGGTCACCTTCGACCGGGTCTTCGAGGTGCTCGACCTGGAGCCGCTGATCAAGGAGAAGCCGGACGCCGTGCCGCTGCGGGCGCGCGACGCGGCGGGGACCGCCCCGGACATCCGCTTCGACGACGTGTCGTTCCGCTACCCGACCGCCGCCGAGGTCTCCCTCGCCTCCCTGGAGTCGATCGCGCTTAAGCAGCCGGAGCGGACCGACGCCGCCGCCGGCGTGCTGCACGACATCTCGTTCACCGCCCCGCCAGGCAAGCTCACCGCGCTCGTCGGGCCGTCCGGCGCGGGCAAGACCACGATCACCCAGCTGGTCGCCCGCATGTACGACCCGAACGACGGTGCCGTCCGCATCGGCGGCCACGACATCCGCGACGTCACGCTGGACTCGCTGCACGACGTCGTCGGCGTCGTCACCCAGGACGCGCACCTGTTCCACGACACCATCCGGACCAACCTCCTCTACGCGCGCCCGTCCGCGACCGAGGCGGAGCTCGTCGAGGCCTGCCGGGCCGCGCAGATCTGGGACCTCATCACGGTGCTGCCCGACGGGCTCGACACGATCGTCGGCGACCGCGGCTACCGGCTGTCCGGCGGGGAGAAGCAGCGCGTCGCCCTCGCCCGCCTGCTGCTCAAGGCGCCGTCGATCGTCGTGCTCGACGAGGCGACCGCGCACCTGGACTCCGAGTCCGAGCTGGCCGTCCAGCAGGCCCTGTCGGTCGCGCTTGAAGGCAGGACGTCACTGGTGATCGCCCACCGGCTGTCCACGGTCCGTGAGGCGGACCAGATCCTGGTGATCGAGTCCGGCCAGGTCGTCGAGACCGGCACGCACGAGCAGCTGCTCGAAGCCGGCGGCCTGTACGCCGACCTGTACCTGACCCAGTTCAAGCACCAGGAAGGCCAGGGCCAGCACCAGGAAGGCCAGGGCCAGGATCAATATCCCGAACGGGAGCGGGACTCCGCCGAGACCGTCCCGCCCTTCTTCGCGGGCGGCCGCCGCCGGGGAGGCGGACCCGGCGGCGGTGAGTGGCGTCACTTATAGCCGAGACGGCGCAGTTCCTCGCCCGCGACCTTCTCGACGTCGGCGAGCTGGCTGTAGGACAGGGTGCGCCGCCACTCGTTCTGCTCGAGCTTGGCGCGCTTGGTGGACGGGGTCACCGGGGCGGCCACCTTCGCGCCCGTGAACTCGCTGAGCATGGCCGCCGCCGTGCCCGGGTTCCTGGCCATGTCCTCATAGCGGAGCGTCTTCAGCTGGTCGGTGGGCAGCGCCTGGCGCAGCCGGGCGGCGATCCTGATCGCGCCGCGCCAGCGCATCGCGCACTTGCCGGCGTCGGACAGCGACGGCCACTGCCGCCGGTCCGTCTCGTCCTCCACCCCGTAGAAGGGGTTGGGGAACTCGGTCTCGATGTTTACCACGCTCGGCCGGAACCAGGACTTCGCCACCTGGTCGGTCAGCATCGCCGCCACGCTGTCCCGCCCGTCCCGCACCACCTGGACGATCAGCGCGTCGGGGAACGCGGCGACCAGGGCCTCGGCGCAGTAGGTCAGGTCGGGGCTCGCGTCGCCGAACCTGGACAGGCCGCGCTGCTCCGCGCACGGGCCGACCTCCGCCTCGCGGAGCCCCGCCGCCGAGCGGCACTGCGGCGTGCACTCGATGCAACTCGTGGGTCCGATCTGCCAGCCCTGCGCGAACGCGTCGCGCATGACCGCGGCGGCGGCGCCTCCCCGGCCGCTGTGCAGGGAGGGCCGCCGGGCGAACCCGTAGACGGCCTGCAGCACGACCTGCTGCCCGATGGTCACGTGGAACCCCGGGGAGATCTTGAGCGCCCGGCCGACCGACTCCGCGCCAGAGTGCGGCGCGCCGATGACGAAGACCGGCTGGGTCACGTTGCGGGCGTTAACAATGAGAATATGGCGCGGGGGCATCAATCGCGTTATCGAGGCGGGCCTGCGGAGGCAGTGGATGCGGGGGGAGAAGGAAGGCGGGGGCGCCGTCGGCATGGGCAAAATGTTCGGGTCTCCCCAGTACCGTACTCGGTGCGGCGACCACATAAGCTATGTCCGTGCGAGTACTACCGCGTGTCGTGACCAGGCCTGCCGTCATCCGGCCGGTCGCGCTCGGCCTCGCCGGCGCGGCCTGCTGCCTGGGCGTGACCGGGTGCGCGCAATTCGACAAGGCCCTCGGTCAGCAGCAGGCGACGATCTACTTCCAGTCGAGCACCACGGTCGCCTTCAAGCTGAAGGTCCGCACCGCGTGCAACAACCTGCCGCACGTGAAGGCCACGCCGATCGCGGCCGGGGTGCCGCTTTCGTCGGCCGTCGACGTGGTGACCTATAACACGACGGGCGCCGGCGTCGCGGACATCGCCCGCCTCGAGGAGTGCGTGAACAAGTTCGCGCCGCAGGTCCAGGGCGTCGACGTCTCGGACTCATCCGACGACTCGTAGATAACAGCCCGCGGGCGGGGCGGCCTGCGGTGACTCTCGGGCTGGATCGCGACCCGTGCCCGCCGGGAGAGCAGATGGGAACCGCACGGTGCGGAATTCCCTATGGCGCCGCCGGCGGCCCGCGAAGATGGGTGCGGATAACAGCAAGAAGCGGCACGATGACGGGTGCTCCGCTTGGCCGCGACCGCGCTGCGCGCCGCTGGTCGGGCCGCGCTGCCCGCCTCCGGTCGCTTTACAATCGTTGCGGCGATGTTTCCTACTTTCCTGGTCCGGTATATAGTGGTTTCCTAACCTAGTTAACCGATAGGGAATGGAAACTTAATGCGCAGGTTCCTGGCCGGTACACCCGTCCTCGTTGGCACTGCCATGATGGGCGGGATACTTCTTGTCGCTGGCTGCTCCTCGGGCGGCTCCTCCTCGTCATCCGCCGCCGGTGGGACCAGCACGGCGACCGGCGCGGCCTCCGCGCCCGTGACCGTGCGCCTTGGCTACCTGGCGAACATCACGCACGCGCCCGCGCTGATCGCGGTGAAGAACGGCTACTTCACGAAGGAGCTCGGCTCGGCGGGCACGGTGAAGTCCACGATCTACACCAGCGGCACGCAGGAGACGACCGCGATCCTGGCCGGCCAGCTTGACGCCGCCTACGTCGGGCCGAACCCGGCGATCAACGCCTGGCAGAAGTCGAACGGCGCCGCGATCAAGGTCATCTCGGGCGTGGCGACCGGCGGGGCCTCGATCGTCGTGAAGCCGTCCATCACCGCCGCGGCGCAGCTCAAGGGGCAGTCCGTGGCCACCCCCTCGCTTGGCAACACCCAGGACGTGGCGGTGCGCTACTGGCTCAAGCAGCAGGGGCTGACCACCAGCGCGACCGGCGGCGGCGACGTCACCATCAAGCCGACTTCACCGAACTCGGCCGCCGTGCTCGAGTTCAAGTCGGGGCAGATCGCCGGCGCCTCCGAGCCGTCACCGTACGACGTCGAGATGGTCCAGGACGGCGGGAAGGTGCTGCTCTCCGAGCCGGGCGTGACGACCGTGCTGATGGTCACCCAGTCGTTCCTCTCCGCGCACCCGGCGGTCGTCGCCGACCTGCTGAAGGCGAACCTCGACGCGCTCAACTACATCAAGTCGAGTCCGGCCCAGGCCGAGCAGGCCGCCAACGACGAGCTCGCCGCCTACACCGGCAAGCCGCTGTCGTCCAAGGTGCTCGACCCGGCGTTCAAGGAGATCACCTTCACCGACGACCCGGACGCGGCGTCGCTCACCCAGGACGCGCAGCAGGCCACTTCGGTCGGGCTGCTCAAGTCGGTCAGCCTGACCGGGATCTTCGACCTGGACCCGCTCAACTCCATCCTCTCCGCGGCTGACCAGCCGACGGTGAGCGCCGGGTAAGCCATGTCCACGACGGCGGTAACGGAGACGGTGGCGGTCAGCCTGGCCGGCGTCTCCAAGGTGTACGGGCGCGGCGGATCCGCCGTCCGCGCCCTCGACCAGGTGACCCTCACCACCGTGCCCGGCGAGTTCACCTGCCTCATCGGCGCGTCCGGCTGCGGCAAGTCGACGCTGCTCTCGCTCGTCGCCGGCCTCGACCGGCCGACCGGCGGTCGAGATCACGGTCAACGGCCGGGTCGCGCTCATGTTCCAGGAGCCGGGGCTGTTCCCGTGGCTCACCGCGGCGGCCAACGTCGAGCTGGCGCTCCGCGCCCGCAAGGTGCCCAGGGCCGAGCGCAAGGGGCGGACGCTCGAGCTGCTGGACGCGGTCCAGCTCGGCGGCTTCGGCGGCAAGCGGCCGCACGAGCTGTCCGGCGGCATGCGCCAGCGGGTCGCGCTCGCCCGCGCCCTGGCCCAGGACGCGGACGTGCTGCTGATGGACGAGCCGTTCGGCGCGCTCGACGCGATGACCCGCGACCTGCTGCACGACGAGCTCGACCGGGTGCGCGAGCGGGTCGGCAGGCCCCTCACCGTCTTGTTCGTCACTCACAATGTCCGTGAGGCGGTCAGGCTCGGCGACCGCGTGGTCCTGCTGTCCAGCCGGCCGGGCCGGATCATCGAGGATTACCCGGTCCCGATCGAGCGGCCCCGCCGGATCGACTCCGCGCCGGTCGCCGAGCTGGCCAGCACGATCACCGACCGGCTGCGCGCGGAGGTAGGCCGTCATGGCACTGACACGACACTGGCCGGGCTCGACGCCCTCGACCTTGCCCCCGCACCTCGGGGCATGGATGCCGGCGAGCGGGTGCGGCGGGCCTGGGCGGCGATCTGGCCGAAGCTGGCCGCCATCGCGCTCGTGTGGGCCGTCTGGGAGCTGATCCACCTCACCGGCTGGAAGAAGTTCGTCCTGCCCGGGCCCGGCGTCACCCTGTCCAACCTGTGGAACCAAGCGCAGACGGGCCTGCTGTGGCACGCGATCGGCGACACCCTGGAACGGGCCGTCGTCGGCTATGCGGTTGCCCTGGTCATCGGCGGCGTCGTCGGCCTCCTGGTGGCCCGCATCCCGCCGCTGCGCGCCGCGGTCGGCTCACTGATCACCGGCCTGCAGACACTGCCATCGGCGGCGTGGATCCCGTTCGCGATCATCTTGTTCGGATCTGAACATCTCCTCGATCGTGTTCATCATCGTGATGGCCTCCGCTCCGGCCATCGCCAACGGGGTCATCGCCGGCGTGGACTACATCCCGCCCCTGCTGCTCAAGTCGGGCAAGATGATCGGACTGCGCGGGCTTGGCCTGACCTGGCACCTGGTCATGCCCGCGGCGCTGCCCACGTTCGTGGCGGGGATGAAACAGGCGTGGGCGTTCACCTGGCACGCCCTGCTGACCGCCGAGCTGCTGGTGCTCGTGGCCGGCGAGCCTTCGATCGGCGTGCTGTTCCAGGCCGACCAGGACCAGACCGACATGCCGTCCACGATCGCGATCATGATCGTGATCCTGGTCCTCGGCGTCCTCGTCGACGCCCTGTTCGCCGGGCCAACAAGGCGATCAGGAAGCGGTGGGGACTGACGTAGCTACTTGTGTGAAATTCGCCCTCCCGCACAGATGAACACCGGTAGCCTAATCACGAACGAACTACATCTGTGTAACTTAAGCCCGTTATCTCGTGACCTGGCGGGGGATGGAGCGGATGGAACACATGGGGAACGGAACGCGCGCGACCGACCCGGAGCTGGACGAGGCCCTCTCCAGGGCGATCTGGCGGCTGATCGCCGAGGCGATCGAGGCGGGCGTGGGCGAGGGCGATTCGGCGTCCGCGGCCGCCTAGCACGTTGCCGCGGGGAACATTGCCCGCAACCATCCGGTGTCCCTCTTCGTCTGTTCAGGCGGACGGGGAAGGCGGGTGGCCACTTATGGCGAAATATCGCGATATGGGCGGCAATGGGATGACCAGGAGGATCCTCCTGGTCTCGGCGGGAACCGTGACGCTGGCTACGTTCTGCGGGGCCTGGTTGGATCGGCCGAAGAACGACGCGGTCAGCAAGGGCACCGTGACGGGAGTGCGAGCGGAGGCCACGGTCAGCGCCACGCCCGCAGGGGCAACGGACGCGCGGGCGCGACCGGGCGGCGGGACGGCCGGGCCGACGGCCGCCGGGCGCCCAGCGGCGACGCGTACCCGAGACGGCGGCAAGAAAGCGCCGGGCAAGAAGGACGCGGCGGCCGAGGCACCCGAGTATTACGTCCACGACGGGCCGAAAGTCATCGCGCTAACGATCGACGACGGTCCCAGCCCGGTCTATACCCCGCAGGTGCTGGCCATTCTCGACCGCTACAAGGTCAGGGCGGCGTTCTCGATGGTCGGGCAGAACGTGAGCTATTACCCGGGCGTCGCCCGCGAGGTCGCCGCTGCCGGACACGTGATCGTCAACCACACCTGGGACCACGCGAACCTGGGGCGACTGAGCGCCGTCAGCACCCGCACGGAGATCGACCGCGCGGCGGCAGAGATCCACGCGGCGACCGGAACCGTGCCCCGGATGTTCCGCGCGCCCTACGGGACGTGGACGACGGCGGCGCTGAACTACTGCGGGACGCAGGGCCTGACGCCGCTTGACTGGTCCGTGGACCCGCGTGACTGGTCCCGCCCGGGGGTCGACGCGATCGTGAATACGATCATGACCTCCACGAGGACGGGCTCGATCATCCTGGAGCATGACGGCGGCGGCGACCGCTCGCAGACCGTGACGGCACTGCGGACGGTCGTCCCCCGCCTCCTCGAGGAGGGTTACCGTTTCACCGTTCCGTAACCGGCGTGCCCGGCTTATTCCCCGGTCGGGCCGCCCGCCAGCTCGGAGACGATGTCCAGGTGGCCCAGGTGCCTGGCGTACTCCTGGAGCAGGTGGAACAAGACCCGCTCAAGCGTGGCGGGCGGTTCACCGTCCCAGCGCTCGCCCGGCTTGCCCGTCTCGCCGAGGTCGTGCGCGGCGATGACCTTGCCGCTCCGCTCCGCCTGGGCGTCCAGCGCGGCGAGCAGGTCCGTCGAGGGTCTCGTCCGGGCCGACGTACCAGCGGCCGTCCCGCCTGTCGCCCCACGGGTCGGCGATGTCGCGGCCCTCGAAGCCCCACTCCAGCCAGCGCATCTCCACGAACGTCAGGTGCTTGAGCAGCTCAAGCGGCGTCCAGCCGGACAGCAGGCGGCTGCGGCGCCGCTCCTGCTCGGGCAGCCCGCGCAGCTTCGCGGCGAGCCGGTCGCGAAAGTACTCGAGATAGCGGTTGAACACCTCGGCGCGCGACCCGGCCGGGGCGGTCGGCTCAGGGAACGGGACGGTCATGGACCCCAGGCTAGTGCCGGCGGGCGCGCGGCCGGGACGGGCTACCGCTACGCGGTGGCGACCAGGAAGTCCTCGCCGGTTGACATGCGCAGGCCATCGGGACGGCCCGCGAAGTACCGGTCGTTGAGGTCGCGTCCCGACACGTGCCGCACGTCACTGAAGCCGGCCGAGCGGGCCAGGTCGAGGAACTCCTCCGGGGGAAGAAGCTGATGAACGGGGTCCCCGACGACCTGGCGCCGTTCTCCGACATGATCCAGCCCTGGCGGTCCCGCTCGTCGACGAGGTCGAGCGGGAGCAGGAACGTCATCGCGACCGTAGAGCCGGGGGCGAGCGTGGCGAGGTCGCGCAGTGTCGCCTGGTTCGCCTCCCTGGTCAGGTACATGCTGACGCCGGTGGAGGCCACCACCGCCGGCCGCGCGGGGTCGAACCCGGCCTGCGCGACCTCCTCCTGCCAGGAGGCGCCTGCCTCGAAGTCCACCGGGACAAGCCGCAGCCATTCGGGAACGCCATAGCCGAGGTCGACGAGGCGCCGCCGCTTCCATGCCTGCGTGCCCGGCTGGTCCACCTCGAACACCACCAGCCGCGACGCGAGCTCGGGGCGGCGCTGGGCGAACGTGTCGAGGCCGGCGCCGAGCAGCACGTACTGCCCGGTCCCTGCCCGGCCCGCTCGGCCACCAGGTCCTCGATGAACCGGGCGCGCGCCACGATCGACGCGCGGAACCCGCTGGTGAACACGGGGTCCATGTCCGGCCGGTCCTGCCAGCCGTCCTCCGGGGCCGCGAGCCGCAGGCCGACCTCGTCCTCGAGCACGTGCGGCGG
The DNA here is from genome assembly GCA_963850115.1 of uncultured Actinomycetota bacterium. Classification (GTDB taxonomy): domain Bacteria; phylum Actinomycetota; class Actinomycetes; order Streptosporangiales; family Streptosporangiaceae; genus Trebonia. The sequence continues at coordinate 31,835 of CAWKKG010000009.1, read as the reverse complement.
GGCGTCCACCCGCACGTGCATCGCCCGCCATAGCGCCACCCGCACCGCCGTGTGGTCCGGCTCGGTAACCTGCTCATCAGCCACGCGCCACAACCTACACCGCTAGGCGGACATTGCAGGATGCCGCGGCGGGCGACGGTGGAATCGCGCACCCGTTCGGGACTATGGTCGGCTATGGCCTTGTACCGGGTGGAGCCCACGCCGCAGAACACCGTGAACGTCTTCTCCGCCGCGCACGAGCCGGCCGTTACCGATCGAGTCCGGCGACACGATCGTCGTGCGGTCGCTCGACGCCGCCGGGTACCTGGAGCGGCAGGAGTTCCCCGGGGACACCGGCAAGCCGAAGATGTTCGCGGGACTTCCGCGGTCACTGCCTGAACCGGCCCGTCGCCGTGCGCGGCGCGGCACCAGGAGACATGCTCAAGGTCGAGATCGTCTCGCTGACGCCCGACCGCTGGGGGTGGACGTCGTCGCCGGGGGCGCCGGGCTCGCCGGTGCCGACGCGGCTCGGGCTCGCCGAGGCGGACCTGGCCTGGCTGCTGTGGGAGATCGACGCCGAGGCGGGCACGGCCACCGCGAACGGCAAGTACACCAGGTCGCTCGCCCCGTTCCTCGGCGTGACCGGGGTAGCGCCGGCGGGGCCGGGCGAGCGGTCGACGATCCCGCCGCGCACCGAGGCGGGCGGGAACATCGACTGCAAGGAACTCGTCGCGGGCTCCGTCCTTGTACCTGCCGGTCAACGCCGACGGCGCGCTGCTCTACCTCGGCGACGGCCACGGGGCGCAGGGAGACGGCGAGTCGTGCGGCACCGCGATCGAGTGCGGCATGACCACCGAGGCGGTCGTGTCCATCGCCCACGAGCGCCCGCTGGGCTCCGTGCACGCGCGAGACGCCCGGCGGGCCTGGTGACCTTCGGCTTCTCCGCCGAACCTCAACGAGGCGATGGGCGACGCGCTCGACGCGATGGTCACCTGGATGGCGGAGCTCTACGGCACCTCCCGCGCCGAGGCCCTGGCCCTGGCGTCCACCTGCGTGGACCTGCGGGTCACCCAGGTCGTCAACATCACCTGGGGCGTGCACGCGCTGCTCCCCGCGGGCCTGCTCAGCTGATGCTGATAACAGCAACTGGCGCTCCGCGCCGTTAGCCGGCCAGCCGAGCGCCAGGGAAAACGCGGTCCCGCCCCGGGGACGAGCCGGGGCGAGACCGCGAAACCCGCATCCGTTCGGAATGATGGGCCTGATCTTCGCCCGGGTCAGTGGCTGACCATGGCGCGAAGGCTCTCGCGCAGCGAGTCCATGGTGGCGAGCACCGCGGTCGGCTCGTAGCCGCAGTGCGCCATGCAGTTGTCGCAGCGCGGGTCCTTGCCGCGGCCGAACTTGTCCCAGTCGGTCGTCTTCGAGCAGTTCCTTCCAGGTGTCGACGTAGCCGTCGTCCATCAGGTAGCAGGGGCGCTGCCAGCCCTGCAGGTGTACAGCGGCACGCCCCACGGGGTGCACTGGAAGTCGGCCTTGCCCTCGAGGAAGTCCAGGTAGAGCGGGGAGTGGTTGAAGCGCCACTTCTTGCGGCGGCCGTCCGCGAACGCCTTGCTGAACAGCTCGCGGGTCTGCGTCACGCCGAGGAAGCGGTCCTGGTCGGGGGCCTTGCCGTAGGCGTAGCCCGGGGCGATCTCCAGGCGGTCGACCTTGAGCTCGTCGTTGATGTAGTTGAGCGTGTCGATGAGGTCCTGCGGCGAGTCGTTGTTGAACACGGTGGTGTTCGTGTAGACCGCGAAGCCCTTCGACTTGGCCAGCTTGATCGCCTCGACGGCCTGGTCGAAGACGCCCTTCTTGGCGACCGCCTCGTCGTGCCGCTCGCCGACGCCGTCCAGGTGGACCATCCAGGCGAAGTTCTTGTTCGGCTTGAACTTGTCGATGTGCTTGGGCAGGAACACGGCGTTGGTGCACAGGACGACGAACTTCTTGCGCTTGAGCAGCTCGGCGGTGATCTCGTGGATCTTCGGGTGCATCAGCGGCTCGCCGCCGGCGATCGACACCATCGGCGCGCCGCACTCCTCGACGGCGGCGATGGCCTGCTCGACCGACATCCGCTGCTTGAGCAGCGCCGCGGGCTGCTGGATCTTGCCGCAGCCGCCGCACTTGAGGTTGCACGCGTACAGCGGCTCAAGCTCCATGATCAGCGGGTACTTCTTGACGCCGCGGAGCTTCTGCTTCATCAGGTAAGTCCCGAGCTTCACCGTGAGGTGAAACGGCATCGCCATGATCCAGTCTCCGTCTCTCGTGGCCCATGGGCCGCCGGTTCACTGCTGAGTGCGCTGGGCATACGCTGTGTACCCAACATGCGCCGTGTTTCTAACAAGCCCTGTGTTTCTAACATGCACGGCTTGCATTGAACATACAAGCTGTATGTCACATGATGGCTGTATGCCAGCGAATCCGCAACCTCCCGACGCGCCAGACCCCGGGCCGGAGGTGACAGGGGCGTCAGTCACCAGGCCGCGGCCGCCGTCGGCGAGGAGGGCCGAGCACGCGGCCGACACCCGCGGCGCGCTGATCACCGCCGCCCGCCGGCTGTTCGCCGCGCACGGCTTCGACGGCACCGGCACGGAGCAGATCGTCGCCGAGGCCCGCGTCACCCGGGGCGCGCTTTACCACCATTTCCGCGACAAGGCGGACGTCTTCCGCGCCGCGATGGCGGAGGCGGCGGCCGACGTGGCGACCGCGGCTCATCGACGAGCAGCTCGCCGCGGAGGCCGAGTCGCCGATGGCGGAGATCCGCGACGGGGTGAGCGCCTTCCTCGACGTCTGCGTGGGCGGCGACTTCCAGCGAATCGTGCTCGTGGACGGCCCCCGGGTGCTCGGCGCGGAGGCGTGGGAGGACCTCGTCGAGCGCTACGGCCGCAGCCTGCTCGAGGAGTGGCTGCGGCGCTGCATGAGCACCGGCGACCTGGACCAGGTGCCGGTCCGCGCCCTGGCCCGGCTGCTGATCGCGATGCTGACCGAGGCCAGCCTGGCGATCGCGCGCGCCGACGACCCGGTCGCCGAGCGCGCGGCGCTCGGCGAGGTGCTGGACCGCATGCTCGTCGGCCTGCGGCCGTTGCCCGGATAACAGCAAGAAGCGTGCGGAGCGCGCCACGCCCTCCCGGGGTGTCATGGGCCGGGGGGAGCCGGCGGGCACCCGTTCGGGATAATCCTGTTCCTAACGACCGGACGCGGGAGGCTGAGCGTGGACGCAGACGTGATCGTGGTAGGGGCCGGGCTGGCCGGCCTTGTCGCGGCGGCCGAGGCGGCCGAGGCGGGACGGCGCGTGCTGCTCCTCGACCAGGAGCCGGAGCAGTCGCTCGGCGGGCAGGCATGGTGGTCGTTCGGCGGGCTGTTCCTCGTCGACTCGCCCGAGCAGCGGCGGCTGCGCGTTCGCGACTCCGTCGACCTGGCGTGGCGGGACTGGCTCGGCACCGCGGGCTTCGACCGGCCGGAAGACGAGTGGCCGCGCAAGTGGGCCAGGGCCTACGTGGAGTGGGCCGCCGGGGAGAAGCGCGCCTGGCTCGCCGCGATGGGCCACTCAGTCATCCCGATCGTCGGGATGGGCCGAGCGCGGCGGCCACCACGCCAGCGGCGTCGGCAACAGCGTGCCGCGCTTCCACGTCACCTGGGGCACCGGCCCCGGGGTCGTCGAGCCGTTCGAGCGGCGGGTCCGCGCGGCGGCCGAGACGGGACGCGTCCAGCTGAAGTTCCGGCACCGGGTCGACGCGCTGACCGTCACCAACGGCGCCGTGGACGGCGTGTCGGGCACCGTCCTCGAGCCAAGCGACGCGCCGCGCGGCGCGCCGTCCTCGCGGACCGCCGCCGGCGAGTTCGAGTTCCGCGCCCAGGCCGTGATCGTCACCTCCGGCGGGATCGGCGGCAACCACGACCTCGTCCGCGACGCCTGGCCGGCGCGGCTCGGCCCGCCGCCCGCGCGCATGCTCTGCGGCGTGCCCGCGCACGTCGACGGGCGGATGATCGGCATCACCGAGCGGGCGGGCGGCGCGGTGATCAACCGGGACCGGATGTGGCACTACGTCGAGGGAATCGCCAACTGGGACCCGGTCTGGCCGCTGCACGGCATCCGCATCCTGCCCGGGCCGTCGTCGCTCTGGCTGGACGCGACCGGCAGACGGCTGCCGCCGCCGCTCTACCCCGGCTCGGACACGCTCGGCACGCTTGAGTGCCTGCGCCGCACCGGCTACGACCACTCCTGGTTCATCCTCTCCAAGAAGATCATCGCCAGGGAGTTCGCGCTGTCAGGGTCCGAGCAGAACCCCGACCTCACCGGCCGGGACCGCAAGGCGATGCTCGCCAGCAGGTTCGGCGGCGCGGTGCCCGGCCCGGTGCAGGCGTTCCTCGACAAGGGCGACGACTTCGTCACCGCACCGGACGTGGCCGGCCTGGTCGCCGCGATGAACGAGCTGACCGGGTCGGAGCCGGCGCTCGACGCCGCCGCCATCGAACGGGAGATCCGGGCGCAGGGACGCGGACACCACCCGCCCGTTCGGCAAGGACTTCCAGGCGAACGCGATCAGGCGGGCCCGCGCCTACCTCGGCGACCGCCTCGTCCGGGTCGCGCGGCCGCACGCGCTGCTCGACCCCGCGGCGGGGCCGCTGATCGCCGTGCGGCTGCACGTGCTGACCCGCAAGACCCTCGGCGGGCTGCACACCGACCTGTCGTCCCGCGTGCTGTCCGCCGTCGGGCGAGCCGGTCCCCGGCCTCTACGCGGCGGGGGAGGCCGCCGGGTTCGGCGGCGGCGGGATGCACGGCTACCGTTCGCTGGAGGGAACGTTCCTCGGCGGCTGCCTGTTCTCCGGCCGCGCCGCGGGCCGCGCCGTCGCCCAGTCACTCTAGCGGGCGCGAACGCCCGGATATTTGTCGATAAAGCGACGTTGGCCCAGGCGCCGGCGGTTAGCGCCCGCGGCCGGGCGCGCGGGCCCTAAGATCGGGAGCCGTGGCTAACCCAACCGACGCAACTCCCTGGGTGCGGGCGCTCCGCGCCTCGCATGACCGGCTCGCCGGACTCGTCGCGGGCCTGGACGGGGACCAACTGCGCGCCCAGTCGTATGACACCGACTGGTCGGTCGCCGACGTGCTGTCCCACCTGGGCAGCGGCGCGGAGATCTTCTCCCGGTACGTCGACGCCGGGGTGACCGGCGGCGACCCGCCCGCGTTCGAGGACTTCAAGCCGATCTGGGAGACCTGGAACGCGCGGTCACCCGAGGACCAGGCGGCGCAGTCCGTCGCGGTCAACGAAGCCCTCGTGCGGCGCGTCGAGTCGCTGACCGCAGAGCAGCGGGCCGCGTTCCAGGTGACGATGTTCGGCCGCATGCCGGTTGACCTGGCGGGCGTTCTCGGCCTGCGCCTGTCCGAGCACGCCGTGCACGCCTGGGACATCGCGGTCGCGCTCGACCCGTCCGCCGTGGTGGCCCAGGACGCCGTCGAACTGCTCATCGACCGGATCCCGCTGATGATCGGCTACACCGGCAAGCAGGCCCAGGCGCCGGTCAGCATCGCCGTCAGCACGACCGCGCCTGAGCGTGCCTTCACGCTCGACACCGGCGGCGTGACCCTGGCGCCCGCGGGCGCCGGCGACGCGCCGACCGCTTCGCTGTCCCTGCCCGCCGAGGCGCTGCTCCGCCTGGTGTACGGCCGCCTGGACGACGACGCCGACCTGCGGGCCTCCGGCGTGACCCTGACGGAGCTCAAGTCGGTATTTCCTGGCTTCTAGCCGGCCGCCCCGGCGTTTGACCGCCGGATGCGGTCGGCCCGGCAGCACAGTGGACAACGGGAGACCCCGCACGGCGAGAAGACTTCTCGCCGTGCGGATGAAGCTCGCCCGGGCTCCGCTGCCGGAGGCGGCTCGCCCGGTCCGTCATGTAGTCGACTGCGGTCGAGTATTATGAGCCGCGGCACGCAGTTCCCCCCGAGACGGAGCCATTTAGGAGAGGCATCGATGCCCCGCACCCGAGCATGCTCCACGACACGCCAGCGCCATGACCGTGAACGGTAAGGGCATGCCGAAATACGCGCGCGTGGCGGACGCCGTCCGCGCCCAGATCGCCGACGGCACCCTGCGCCCCGGCCAGCCGGCGCCAAGCGGCGCGGCGCTCAGCCGGGTCACCGGCTACTCGACGCTGACCTGCCGCAAGGCGCTGCGCGTGCTGATCGCCGACGGCGCGCTGGTCCCCGGGCCGAGCCGCAACGCGCGCCCCCGCGTCGCGGGCCCGCCGCAGCCTCCCGCCGAGCGTGATCTCGCCGCCGCGGCGCGCGCCCTGGCGGCGGGACTCGCGGGCAGTCGGCGGGCCAACGGGCTGACCCAGCCGGAGCTCGCCAGGCGGGTCGGCGTCTCCGTCACCACGGTCGGGCACGCGGAGACCGGCCGCCTGTGGCAGTCACGCGAGTTCTGGGAGCACGCCGATGCCGTCCTCGAGGCCGACGGGGCACTGCTCAGGCTGCATGACGACTACCGCGAGGCGGCCGCTTCCACCGCTATGGACACGCCCGGCGGCCCGGGGGCCGCCGGCGGCGGAGCACCCGGCTGGCGCGCCGACCCCCGCGACCTGCTGCCGCCGGGCACGCGCGCGCGACTCGACGTCCGCGCGGGCGGCCAGGTGCCGGAGCCGCGCGAGCAAGGCGGTGCCGGGGCGCCTCGTGACCGCGGTGCGGTGTGCCCGCCCGGCCCGCAGGGGCAGGCGGGGCCGGCCTGCGTGATGATCATGTGGGGCGACGGCACGGTGACGACCGTGCGCCCGCCGGAGGCGCCGCGGCGGAGACGGCCTGATCGCGGCGCGCGGCGCCTCGCGTGCCTGCCGCCCGGCGGCGGGCACGTCCGGGCGGCCCCGGCTCCGGGGGCTACCGGGCCTCAGCCGGTGCCGCGAGCGCGGTGAGGAACGCCCGCAGCCGCTCGGCGCCGGTGAACACGTGCCCGGTGATTCCGAGGGCCTCGGCTCCGGTCACGTTGGACTCGCGGTTGTCGATGAAGATCGCCTCGGCGGGCGTGATCCGCAGGTCGTCGAGGACGTGCCGGTAGATGTCGGCGTGCGGCTTGAGCAGGCCGAGTTCACCGCTGACGTAGCAGGACGGGAAGAAGTCTCTGAGGGGCCCGTGCCGGAAGTAGCTGCCGTAGTCGGGGCCGGCGTTGGACAGCAGCGCGAGGGGGGTGCCGCCGGCGCGCAGCTCGGCGAGCACCCGGACGATCGCGGGGTTGATCGACAGCCAGCTGCGGAAGTCGGCGGCCCACAGCTCGTGTACCCGCGCCTCGTCCCAGCGGGCGCCGATGTCGCGGGCGATGGCCCGCCAGTACGCGGCGACGCCCGCGGCGCCCTGGTCGAGCCCGTCCCGGTGCGCGGAGTAAGCGGCCCAGAACCGTTCGGCCGCGGCCCCGTCAGCGACCCCGGCGAGCCTTGTGATCACCGCCCGGTCGGCCTGGGACTGCGACAGCGAGATGACCTCACCGTAGTCGAAGATGACGGTGCGGCCGGGCAGCGACAAGGGCGTTTCGGTCACCCGCACACCGTATCGTGCGCCCCGGAGGGCGCGACGGCACGTCCCGCTCCCCGTGCCGCCGCACCCTGCCCGTCCCGACGTTTCCGCGGGTCCCGCCCCACACGGGCAGCGCTCTGAATATAGGGCTGAATGGTAAAATTTGTGTCCAATCGATGATCCGCTCCTTTCTGCGGATCCGGACGTTTCCTGACATTTCCGGAAGGTGTACCTTGTCGGCGGGAACGATCGTCATTTTGGGAGATGTTGAGCTTTTTTGCGGGGACAAGCCGGCGGCGCTGCGCAGGCAGCTTCGGAAAGCCCTGGCTCTCATGGTCGCGGCCCGCGGCAGGCGGGTGCGCCGCCAGGAGATCGCCGCCGCCGTCTGGGATGACCAGGACCGTGACGTGCGCACCCTCATGTGGTCACTGCGCCGGGCGCTGCGCGACGCCAATAGCGGTTTCGACGTTCCGCCGGACAAGGCCAAGGAAGGCAATTACCTGCTGGTTGCCGCCGAGCCGGAAGCTCTGGAAGAAGCGGTTGACGCCTTTCGCTTCCTTGCCCTGACCGAGCAGGCGGACGCGCTGTGGGAAAACGGTGACGAGCAGCCCGCCGTCGAGCGGCTCACCGCCGCGGCGGGCCTGTGGGGCGGCGAGCCGTTCGACGGCCTGTGGCCCGACGGGCTACCAGAAGCGTGCAGGCGGCTGCGCTCCGACCTGGAGCAGGCGCGCGGCCGGCTCGTCCGGGTCATGGCCGAGGCCGCGCTCCGCCGGGGCGCGCCGTACGCGGCGGCCCGCGTCTACCTGGACAGGCCCGTCGGCCCCGCGGACGGCGTTCCCGGCCCCGATGCCGCCTGGCTGGCCGGCTTCCTGATCACGTTGCACGACAGGCCGGGCACCGACGAGGCGGACAACCTGCTCGCCGAGCGCCGCGGCACGGGCGGTGAGCCCGCGGCCGGCCGGGGCAGGGACCGGGGCGCCGCTGACGACGTCCTGGCCCGTGCCGATGACCTGCTGGTCCTGGCGGAGGCGGGGATCGACGTGCACGGCCCGCTGACCGCCGCGCCGCGCCCGCCCGTCACCGGCAGCCCGCCCCTGCTGGTCGGCCGGGAGACCGAGCTCGCCGCGTTCGACCGGGCGCTCTGGGAGGTGCGCGCCGGGCACCCGGCGGCCGTGGCGGTCCTGGGCGCGAGCGGGCGGGGGAAGACCAGGCTCGCGGACGAGTTCGCCGCCTTGGCGGTGGCCGCCCGCGTGCCCGTCGTCCTCGTCAGCGCGGCGCACGCCGGCGACCTGCGGCCCTGGCAGGAACTTGCCGAGCGGCTCTGGCCCGCTGCCTGCCGGGACATCGACGCCGCCAGGGACCGGGCGCCGGACCGGCTGACCCTCGGGCAGCGCCGCGCGCTGCTTGACTTCGTCGCCCCGCACGGGGGCGCGGCCGCGCCGCCCGAACCTGACCAAGCGCAGCAGGTGAGCTTCGCCGAGATCGCGCGGGCGCTCGCTGTGCTCGCGCGGAACGTCGTCCGCCCGCCGCGGGCTGGCCGTGGTGCTCGATGACGCCGACCGGCTCTCCGCGGGCGGGCGGGAGCTGCTCGGCCTGTTCCTCGCCGAGCTGCGCGACGCGCCCGTGGCCATCGCGCGCCTTCGGCCGGGAGGCCGACGGCAAGGACGACGAGGACGGCACGTGGACGGCCGCGATGCGCGCGTCGCGCCCGGGCACCGTCCGGCTGACCCTCGCGCCGCTCCCCGAGCAGGCGGTGGGCAGCTGGCTCGGCCAGGTACGGGACGGCGTGCCGGCCAGCGAGGAGATCCGGCGGCTGGCCCAGGCGACGGGCGGCGAGCCGGTGCGGATCCGCGACCAGCTGGCCGCTACGGCCGCCGCGGGCCCCCGGGTCCCGTCCGCCTGGCTGGCGGCCGCCGCGATCACCGCCGACGACCTGGTCATCGAGACGGCCCTCGTCGCCAGGATGCTTGACCTGGCCGACGCGGACGCCGACCGCGAGGAGCGGAACGCGCGCCGCCTCGGGTTGATCGATACCTCGGCGGGCGTCCGCTTCACCCACGGCAGCCATCGAGACGACGTGATCGCGCGGCTGGAAACCAATCCGGCGCTGCGCCGTTCCCTGCACCGGCGCGCGTTCCTGACGCTGGCCGAGCGGGTACGCACGGACGACCCCGACCCCAGCCTCCCCGTCCGCATCGCGGAGCACGCGCTCGGCGCCGACCGTGACCTGCCCGCCGCCGAGGCCGCCCGTGCCTTCCTCGCCGCCGCCCGCGCGGAGCGGGCGAGCGGCGAGGCCGCCGCGGGGTGGGCGAGGGCCGGGATCGCACGGGACCCGGCCGACCAGGGCACCCGGGCGAGCCTGCACCTGGCGCTCGGCGACGCCCTCGACCAGCGCGGCGCCGACACCGAGGCCGACCGCGAGTACGAGCTCGCCTACGACATCGCCAACGGCAGGCCGCTTGACCGGGCCGAGGCGCTGATCAGGCTGGCCCGCCGCTGGACCGACCCCGGCAAGATCGACTGGTACCTGCTGCAGCGGCCTGCGCAGCGGCATCGACGCGCTCGCGGACGAGGACCTCGCGGACGACCAGCAGCACCGGCGCCGTCGCGCTCCGCCTGCAGCTCACCGCCCACCTGGCCCGCAAGTCCACCCTGGCGATCCCGGTCCTCGGCACCGAGGCGGACGACATCAGGCGGGAGGGCGTCGCCTCGCCCACGCCGCGCTCGACCAGGTGGACGGCCTGCCGTCGACCGCGGCCTGTGAGGTGCTCAACGAGTGCCGCTGGGCACTGTTCGACTACGACCCGCCCGCCGAGACGATCCGGCTGTCGGAGCGGCTCGAACTGGAGAGCCTGCTCGCCCGCTCGCCGTTCTTCCACAACACGGCGCTGATGACGCTCGCCATCGACCAGCTGCGGCTTGGCCAGGTGACCGACGCGCAGGGCACGCTGCTCGCCCACGAGCGGACCATGCCCGCGACGCAGGCGTCCCGCTGGCTGCAGCTCACCATGGAGACCGTCCTCGACCTCTGGCACGGCCGGTTCGCCGCCGCGGAGGCCAGGCTGTTCACCGTCGCGGCCCCCATCGTCGCCCGCGCCCACGCCGAGCGGGCCCGGACCGCGGACACCCTGCAGCAAACCTGGCAGGGGCAGGTGTTCTGGCTGCGCCGCGAGCAGGGCCGAGTGCTCAGCCGGACCGACCCCGAGGTCTTCCGGCAGGTGGAAGGGCACGCGTTCTTCGCCATCTGGCGGGTCGGGCTCGTACTGGCGAGCCTTGACGAGGACGACCTGCCCGGCGCGGCGCTGCACGTGCGCGCGCTGGACGAGGGCTACCACGCCTTCACCGCGTTCCCGCCGCACGGCTGGACCGTGTCGGTCGCCGCGCTGCTCGCGGAGGCATGCCTGGCGATGAGCCCCGCCGGCCGCCCCGCCGCGGGCAGCGTTGCGGGTCACGGGACCGCGAAAGACCCGCTCGGCGGGCTGCTCCCCGATATCGCCGGGCGGCTGCGCGTGATCCTCGCCCGCTACGCGGGCGAGTTCGTCCTGGCCGGCTGGCCGTCGGTGCTGCTCGGCCCCGCGGAGCGCTTCTCCGGGCTGCTGGCTATGGCCTTGGGCGAGCACGAGGAGGCGCTGCACCTGTTCGACGCGGTCGCCGATCAGGTCGCGGGCGCGCCCCCGCAGGCGGCCCGGCTGCGCGTCAACAAGGCCCGCGCCCTCATCCGCCTGGGCGGCGGCGGCGACGGCCGAGGCGGCCCGCCTGCTCGCCGAGGCCGGGGCGACGGCGGACCGCCTGGGCATGCACGGGCTGGCCCGCGAGGCCCGCGAGCTGCTGGCCGAGTGCTGACCGAGCCGAGCGCTGACGCCGCCTGACTCCAGCGCGCAGCGGGCGGGACGGGCGAAGCACGAATCCGTTCGGGATGACCGGTTTGATTGCCGGCCTAGCGCAGGCCGGTCGTGAGCTCCGCGAGCGCCTTAAGGTCACCCGCCGCGAACCGGCCGCCCTCGCCGATGAGCTGCACCAGCACGTGGTCGGCGCCGGCGTCCAGGTGCCCGCCGATCCGGGCGAGGGACTCCGTCGGCCCGTGCGGCACGACCGTCGGACATGAGCCGGTCGCTCCCGCCGCCGTCGATGTCCGCGTCGGTATAGCCGAGCCTGCGCAGGTTGCCCGTGTAATTCGGCAGCCGCAGGTAGAACCGGGCGTAGTCGCGCGCCTGCGCGGCCCCCGGGTCGCCTGCGGCGAGCGCTACCGCGATCTCCGGCACGAGCAGCGGCGCGGGACCGAGGACCTGCCGGGCGAACGCGGTGTGCTCCGGCGGGCTGAAGTACGGGTGCGCGCCCGCGGCCCTGTCCCGTGACAGCTCGAGCATCTTCGGCCCGAGGGCGGCGAGGATCACCGGCACCGGCACCGCCGGCAGCTCGTCCAGGAACTGCACCATCTTCGTGTACGGCTTCACGTAGGCCTGGCCGGTCGCCTCGACGGCCGGCGCGTGGCTGACCCCGAGGCCGAGGATGAACCGCCCCGGGTACAGCTTCTCCAGCCGTTCCGCGGCGGCGGCGAGCTCGGCCGGCGGCCAGGTCCACACGCTGGCGATCCCGGTGCCGAGCACGAGCCGCTCCGTGGCGGCGAGCGCGGGCTCGATCGCCGCCAGGTCGGCGGCGGAGTTCACGCCCGGGTACCACACCGACGTGAAGCCGGCCGCCTCGATCGCCCGCGCGTACGACTCGGGCTCGATGCCGATCCTGGCCGGCGGCGGCATCCAGATGCCGAGCGGGCCGAGCGTGCGGCGAAGTTCGTCCGTTGTGATCATGGTCCTGTTATAGACCTCGCCCGGCCCGCCGGGCGCGGCGATGCCGCCGCCGCAGCCGGTGACCGTGCCCGGGTGACCGTGCCCGGGGGCCGCGCCTGGGGCCGCTGGCGGGCAGGTGTAGGTTCTGGTCTCGTGCCGACGATTCTCATCACCGGGGCCGCGGGCCAGGTCGGGACCATGCTCCGCGCCCGGCTGGCCCGGCCAGGCCGGGTACTGCGGCTGCTTGACGTCACCCCGCTCGCCCAGCCGCCGGGCCCGGGCGAGGAGTCCGTGACCGCGTCGGTCACCGACATGGCCGCGATGACCGCCGCCTGCGCCGGCGCGGACGCCGTCGTCCACCTGGGCGGAATCCCGACCGAGGACGCGTGGGCGCCGATCCTCGAGGTCAACATCAACGGCACCTACACGGTCTTCGAGGCCGCCCGGCGGGCCGGGGTGCCGCGGGTGGTGTTCGCATCGTCGAACCACGCGGTCGGCTTCACGCCGCGCGCGGGCTTCCCGGTTGCCGACGGCGCCGCCCCCGTCCCCGACACCTACTACGGGGTGTCCAAGGCGGCCGGCGAGGCGCTCGCCGCCCTGTATGCCCGGCGCTACGACCTCGAGGCGATCTGCGTCCGGATCCTGTCCTGCTTCGACCGGCCGCGCACCCCGCGCATGCTGGCCACGTGGTTGTCACCGGACGACGCTGGCCGGCTCTTCGAGGCGTGCCTGACCGCGCCCGCGCCCGGCTTCCGGGTCATCTACGGCGTGTCGGCCAACACCCGCGGCGGGTGGGTATCGCTCGACGGCGCGCGCGCCCTCGGCTACGAGCCGCACGACGACGCGGAGGCGTACGCCGCCGAGGTACTCGCCGGGACGCGCACCCCGGCCGAGGCGCCGCCGCTCCCTGGAAGCGACTGGCCGGACCCGGCCGACCCGGTCTTCCGCTACCTGGGCGGCGAGCTCACCCTCCCGTCGCACGACGCCCAGGTCCCGCCTGGGCGCTAGTTCTTGCCGGTGATCCCGGAGTAGTCGGCGACGACGCGGGGCGCGCCGCCGCCGGCGGGCGGGTCGTAGGCGGCGAACTGCTCCAGGTAGCTCACGGTGGCCTTGGTCGAGCGGCTGGCTGGCGGAGTAGAAGCCGGGGACGGTCAGGCGGAGCAGCGAGCCGGCCGGCGGCGTGATCGTCACCTCGGCCGCGTCGGTGTAGAAGACGAGGGCGCCGCCGTCGGCGGTGAGCAGGGCGAACTCCTGCCCGTCGGCGCCGGCGGCCGCCGTGTGCGTGTCGGTGACCGTCCCGCCGGCGACCTCGGCCTGCCAGAGCCGCTGGTCGGCGCGGTCGGCCAGGTTGCCCGGGTTCGGCGACGGCTGGCCTAGCGCCGCCGGTGCCCGTCCCGTCCAGCGCGGCCGCGGTCGCCGCGGGGAGCTGGCCGGGTGCGACCGCGACCGCGGCCGCACCCGGGCTGACGGCGGTGGATTGGCCGTCGGCGCCGACCTCGACCTGCGGCGGGGTCGCGCCCCCAGCAGGTAGGGCTCGATTGCGTTCTGCCAGGCGCCACCGGGGGCGGACTGCGTGAACAGCAGGTACTCGTCGGATGTCACCGTCGCCGGACTGGACTGGAACGCGTTGGCGACCTGGACGACGAACCAGCGCGTGCCCGGCGGCCGGCTCGTTACCCGGGATGTAGTACGTCGCCTGGACCGGGCCGAACGCCGGGTAGGGGGTGGTTCCCGCTGCCTGCTGCTCCTGGTAGAGGCCCGCGTCGATCGCGTCACTCGACCCGGTCTCGATGGTGGCCAGCAGCGCGTCGCTGCGCTTGGCGTTCGCGCTGTTGTTCGCCGCGGTGTAGTTAGCGAGTACCGCCTGGGCCTGCGTGAGGGTGAGCGGTGCCCCGGTCTGAACGCTCGGTGAGGGGGACGAGGGGGACGAGGAGGACGAGGAGGACGAGGGGACGAAGAGGACGAGGGGGACTTGCTCACCCGCACCACGGCCATGCTGGGCCTCGCGGACGGCGAGGCCAGGGCGCCCTTGCCCGGCGTGCCCGGCTGGCCTCCGGTCATCATCACCAGGGCGACGGCGCCCACGGCGACGCCCCCGGCCACGAGCGCGGCCGGGATCAGCCAGCGGCGGCCGGCGTGCTCGCGGCCGTCGCCGGGGTCCCCCGGGTCCTCCGCGTCCTGGGGGCCTCTGAGCCCGGCGGGGTAGGGCGCGGGCGGCCACGGGTAAGACGGACTGTAGGACGGCACGGTCGGCTGAGGAGCTGTCGTGTCAAACGGGTCGCGCTCGTAGCGGACCGGTTCTTCGGCAACGTCGTCGCCCCAGCCGTCGCCGCCCCGGCCGTCGACGGGCGGCTTGCTCCCGGCGGGCGCGGTGACGCCGATCGCTGGTCCTATCTCGTCGTCGTCGACCGCCTGAGGCAGCGGAAAGGGAAGCGGGTAGGGGTAGGTGGTGCCATCTGGCCAGGACGGCCGTGGCGCTTCATACCGCTCGTCCTTTGGGCGGCCGTAGTTCCAGTCGCTCATGCTGTTCCCCATGTAATGGCCCGATATTGGTTTTTTCCCGGACCACCCCCGACGTAGGTCACGTCGCCGGTCAGATCGAGTCCGTGCCATGCCACCCTTAAGAGAACATTAACCACAGGAGTGGGCAGGGGAACAGCGCAGCACTCGAAGATGTAACAGAAACGCAAGACATGACAGGGTCATCGGGCGCCGCGACCGCGGCGGTGCCCGTTCTCAGTCCACCTCAGTCCGCCGGGTGACGCTGGCGGGCTAGTTCTTGCCGGTGATCCCGGAGTAGTCGGCGACGACGCGGGGCGCGCCGCCGCCGGCGGGCGGGTCGTAGGCGGCGAACTGCTCCAGGTAGCTCAGTGTGGCCTGGTTGACCGGCTGGGCGGGTGAGTAGAAGCCGGGGACGGTCAGGCGGAGCAGCGAGCCGGCCGGCGGCGTGATCGTCACCTCGGCCGCGTCGGTGTAGAAGACGAGGGCGCCGCCGTCGGCGGTGAGCAGGGCGAACTCCTGCCCGTCGGCGCCGGCGGCCGCCGTGTGCGTGTCGGTGACCGTCCCGCCGGCGACCTTGCCCTGCCAGAACTTCTGGTCCGCCAGGTCGGCCAGGTTGCCCGGGTTGGCGACGGTGGCCTGCCCGGTGCCCGTACCGTCCAGCGCGGTCGCGGTCGCCGCGGGAAGCTGGCTGGGCATGACCGCGACGGTGGCCGCGTCCGGGCTGACGGCGGCGGCCAGGCCGTCGGCGCCGACCTCGACCTGCGGCGCGCTCGCGCCGGACAGCAGGTAGGGCTCGATGGTGTCCTGCCAGGCGCCGCCCGCGGCCGACTGGGTGAACAGCAGGTACTCGCTGGACGTCACCTTCCCCGGGTTGGCGGTGAAGGCGTTGGCGACCTGGACGACGAACCAGCGCGGACCGCCGGCCGGCTCGTTACGCGGCATGTAGTACGTCGCCTGGGCCGGGCCGAACGCCGGGTAGGGCGCCGTCCCCGACGCCTGCTGCTCCTGGTACAGGCCCGCGTCGATCGCTTCGCTTGACCCGGTCTCGACCGTGGCGAGCGTGGCGTCGCTGCGCTGCGCGTTCGCGCTGTTGTTCGCGGTCGTGTAGGCGGCGAGCACGCTCTTGGCCTGCGTCATCGTCAGCGGTGCCGCGCTGGCCGGCCGCGTGCTTGAGGAAGCCGTGCCTGAGGAAGCCGTGCCTGAGGACCCCGCGGTGGCCGCCGCGCTCGGCGTGACGGACGGCGCGGCCAATCCGCCCGTCCCCTGGTCGCCGGGAGCCGGGTGCCCGCTGGTGAGCAGCACGGCGGCGGCGCCGACCCCGGCGCCCGCCACCACGACGCCGGCGATGATCAGCCAGCGGCGGCCGCCGCGCCCGCTCGGGCCGGCCGCCCAGTCCGCCGGGTCGTCTCCCGGCAGGCCCGGGTCCCCGCCGGTCCAGCCGTCCGCCGCCGCGGCGTCCGGGTACCCGCGCTGGCCGGTTCCGCGCGGCCGGGTTCCCGGTGCCCGCTCCCCGGCGTCATCGCCGTCCAGGATCTTGGTGTCCGTGTCCCCGGACGCGGCGGGGTCAGGCGCGGGCGGCCACGGCTCCCACTGCTCCCACGGCGGCCGGGCCGACGGGAGCCGGATGCGGGTCCGCCGCGGCGTAGTCGTCCCGCTCGTACGTCAGCGGGTACGTCGTCGTGTCCTCGTCGTCATCCCAGTAGTCGTCGCCGGGACTGTCCCCGTCCGGGGCCAGCCCCTGCTGCCAGGCGTTTCGTGTCGGCCAGGCGTCCTGTGCAGGCCAGGCGTCCTGCGCTGGCCACGCCCCGTCCCCGGCGCTGCCGGGCGGGGCCGGAGGGTAGGCTGCGCCCGCCGCCCCGGGCGGCCGCGGAGCGTCGTGCTCCGCGTCCGTCGGGCGGCCGAAGTCCCAGTGGCTCATCGTGCTCCCCAGGTAATGGCCCGTTGCCCTGTATCACGGCCCACGTCCCGGTCTGGTTCACGCCCTAGCGGCCGGCTGCGTACCCCGCCGCGTGCGACCCGGTGACCTGCGCTCCGGCCTGGGCGGCGCTCGCCGACCCGGCACCCGCGGCCACGCCCGCGATCAGCGTGATCACCCCGACCGCCATGGCGATCCTGGTCGTCCAGCGAATCCGCATTCCCGTCCCCTTCGGTCAGCGCCGGGCTTCCCCCCGGAAGCCCTCACATCGGGGATATTAGCCAGGAAACGGACGAAAGCCGCGCAGGCGCGCCGTCGGGGCGGCACGGTCCTCAGTAGTAGCGCATCCCCATCGCGTCGCGGACTTCCTCCAGGGTGGCCGTCGCGACCGCCCGGGCCCGGGCGCAGCCGTCGCGCAGCACCTGCCGGGCGTAGCCCGGGTCGGCGGCCAGCTCCGCGCGGCGGGCGCGGACCGGCGCGAACCGCTCGTTGACCGCGTCGGTCACCACCCGCTTGAGCAGCGCCGCCCCGCCGTCGCCGACCTCCGCGGCGACCGCCACCGGGTCCCGGTCAAGGCACAGCGCGGCGAGCAGCACCAGCGATGACACCTCGGGGCGGGCCGCCGGGTCGTAGCTGATGTGCCGCAGCCCGTCGGTCTTCGCCCCCTTGATCAGCCGGGCCGTCTCGTCCGCGGTGGCGCGCAGCGCGATCGCGTTGCCGCGTGACTTGGACATCTTCCCGCCGTCCGTGCCGAGCAGCAGCGGCGCGTCCGACAGCAGCGCGTCCGGCTCGGAAAACACCGCGGCGCCGCCCGCCCCCGGGTAACGCTCGTTGAACCGGCGCGCGACCAGCCTGGTCACCTCCACGTGCGGCAGCTGGTCCTGGCCGACGGGGACCAGGTTCCCCTTGCAGGCCAGGATGTCGGCGGCCTGGTGCACCGGGTAGGTGAGCATCAGCCCGCTCACCGACGCCTGCCTGGAGTGCGCGATCTCGTCCTTGACGGTCGGGTTCCGTCGCAGCTCGCCCTCGGTGACCAGGCTCAGGAACGGCAGCAGCAGCTGGTTCAGCTCCGGCACGGCGCTGTGCGCGAAGATCACCGACCGCGCCGGGTCGATGCCGATCGCCAGGTAGTCGAGCACCAGGCTCTGCACGTGCTCGCCGATTGCCCCGGTGCCGCGCGACACCGTGGCATCCCGGTCGGTGAGTACCTGGTAGTCGGCGATAAGGACGAACACCTCCACCCCCGCCTCCTGCAGCCGCACCCGGTTGCGCAGGGTGCCGAAGTAGTGCCCAAGGTGCAGGTCACCGGTCGGCCGGTCGCCGGTGAGTATCCGGAACGAGCGGGGGTCCTTCCCGATCCGCCGCTCAATCTCCGCCGAGCGGCGCAGCGCCGCCGCGAGCGACCCGGAAGTGGTCACGGGGGCCTCGGTTTCCGCCGCGGAACTGGTGACGGCGGCCTCGGCGGCGTCAACGCGGAACGGCGGCTCGGTTAGCGTGCTGGTCATGGGTCTCTCCTTAGCCTGGCTCTGGATGAGGGCGGGACGACCCGTCAGCGGGCAAGGAAAAGGCCGTCCCCTTCTCGGCGGACGGCCGTTCGTCTTCAGCGCGCGCTCAGCGTGGCGGTCCGTCCCTAAGCGGGACGCCACCAGCCCTGAAGCACAACTGCGCGCATATGAGGATTCTATCAGCTCCCGGCCAGAACCCGACGTGATAACAGCAACAGGCGCGCAGCGCTTAGGCCTCGCCGAGGGTTCGGTGCCCGCGTACTTGACTGGCCGCTCGACTGGCCGGCGGGGAGTGATTGTCTGACAAAACGCCGCCGTGAAAGGCTGGTGGCATGGAGTACACGCATCTTGGACGGTCGGGTCTCTCAGTCAGCCGGCTCTGCCTCGGCACGATGAACTTCGGCTCGCTGACCCCCGCGGCCGACGCGCACGCGATCATGGACCGCGCCCATGAACTCGGCATCAACTTCTTCGACACGGCGAACACCTACGGTCGGCGGCAGTCGCCGCCTGGGCAGGTCGCGGACAACGACGAGTCGCACGCCGGGTGGACCGAGGAGATCCTCGGCGACTGGTTCGCCAAGGGCGGCGGCCGGCGCGAGAAGACGGTCCTGGCGACCAAGCTGTTCGGTGACATGGGCGGCTGGCCTAACGAGGGGAAGCTGTCCGCGCTTAACATCCGCCGCGCCTGTGACGCGTCGCTGCGCCGGCTGGGCACTGACTACATCGACCTCTACCAGATGCACCACGTCGACCGGGACACCCCGTGGGATGAGATCTGGCAGGCGATGGAGGTGCTCGTCGCGCAGGGGAAGATCCTGTACACGGGCTCGTCCAACTTCGCGGGCTGGCACATCGCCCAGGCCTGCGAGACCGCCCGGGCCCGCGGCTTCCTCGGCCTGGTCAGCGAGCAGTCGCTGTACAACCTGGCCACCCGGTGGGTCGAGCTTGAGGTGCTGCCCGCCGCCCGCGCCTACGGGGTCGGCGTCATCCCGTGGTCACCGCTCGAGGGCGGGCTGCTTGGCGGCGTTCTCGCCGCGGAGCGCGAAGGGCGCCGCCGCCTCGCCGGGCGGGCCAAGCTCGTGGTCGAGGCAAACCGGGATCGCATCGAGGCATGGGAGGAACTGTGCGGCAAGCTCGGTGAGGAGCCCGCGAATGTGGCCCTCGCCTGGCTGCTGCACCAGGACGGCGTGACCGCCCCGATCATCGGGCCGCGCACCCTTGGGCAGTTGGAGGCCGCGCAGCGCGCCCTGGAGGTCCGCCTCGACCCCGACGTCCTCGCCCGCCTCGACGAGATCTTCCCCGGGTACAAGACCGCGCCCGAGCATTACGCCTGGTGAGGTCGCGGCCCCGTCCCGCCGGGAACCCGGGCGGGACGGGGTGCCGCCGTGAACGGTCAGTTCAGGGCGATGGCGACGACGGCGAGGGCGCACAGGCCGAGGCCGGCCCGCTGGGCGGGGCCGAACCGCTCGTGCAGCAGCACCCGGGCCAGCAGGACCGTGACGCCGGGGTACAGGGAGACCAGCACGGCGGCGACGGCCAGCATGCTGAAGTGGGTGGCGTAGAAGTAGGCAACGGTGGCCGCCAGGCCGCTAGCGCCCGCGAAGGCGGTCAGGCCGGCCTCGCGGACCGGGATGCGCAGCGGCTGACGCGACTTGAGCGCGATGGCGAGCGTGACAACCAGGGTGCTGCTTTGCTCGAAGGCCACCGGCCACAGGCCGGAGCCCTGGCCCGCCTGGGCGAGGCCGATGAACAACACGCCGAAGAGCACCCCGGCGACTAGGCCCTCGCCCAGGCCGACACCGAGCTTGCCGCGGACCGAGCCGCTGCCCGCGACGAGCACGATGGCGGGCAGCGAGATGAGCACGCCCGCCAGGGCGAGCATCCCGGGGCGCTCACCGAGCGCGACGCCCGCGATGACGGGAACCACGGCGGCCCCCACCGCGGACACCGGCCCGACCACGCTCATCTGCCCGCGGGCAAGGCCCCGGTAGAGCACCAGGGTGCCGATGTCGCCCGCGACGCCGGCGACCACTCCCCAGCCGACCGCGCGGGCGCTGGGCCCCGGGCCGCCGACGACGAGCAGCGTCGCCCAGACCCCAGCGGTGGCGATGACCGAGCCGATAAAGGTAACCCGCAGCTCACCGAAGCGCCGCGCGGCCGCACCGCCGGCGAAGTCGGAGCTGCCGTACAACAGGGCCGCGGCCAGGCCGAGCACGATTCCCATGAGCTCATCACCCTTCCCTTACTGGTTGCTTACCTCGACCCTGACAGAAATCGGTCCTGATGATAAGGTCCACTCTGATGGCTGAAATCAGGACCAATTCCGAGCTGCTCGTCGCGATCAAGCACGACGCGCCGATTCCGCTGCACCGGCAGATCGAGACGTCGATCCGGGAAGCGATCCGCGCTGGGCGGCTGCCCCGCGGGTCGGCGATGCCGCCGTCGCGGGTCCTCGCGGCCGACCTGGGCGTCTCCCGCGGCGTTGTCGTGGAGGCATACCAGCAGCTCACAGCCGAGGGATACCTGGCCAGCCAGGCGGGCGGCTACACGCGGGTCGCAGCGGGGCCGCCGCCGCGGGCCGCCGCGCCGCCCGGGCCGGGTGCGCCCGGGCCCGATATTGACCTGAGCTACGGCCGCGCCGACGTGTCCAGCTTTCCCCGCGCGGCGTGGCTGCGGTCCATCCGCACCGCGCTCGCCGACGCCCCCAACGAGGTGTTCGGTTACCTGACCGGGCGCGGGGTGCCCCAGTTGCGCGGCGCCATGGCCGACTACCTGAACCGGGTCCGCGGCACGGTGGCCGACCCGGAGCACATGGTGATCTGCACCGGCTACGCCCAGGGGATGTCGCTGCTCATGGGCGTGCTCGCCGCCCGCGGCGTGAAACGGCTAGCGCTTGAGGACCCGTCCTCAATGGACGATGCGCTCCCGGCGGCGCGGGCGGTGGGCCTCGACGTGGTCGGGATCGCGGTGGACGGCGACGGCATCCGGGTCGACGAGCTGCGGGACAGCGGAGCCGGCGCGGTCATCCTGACGCCCGCCCACCAGTGGCCCACCGGATCGGTCCTGTCGGCCAGGAACCGGGCCGCGGTGATCCGGTGGGCGACCGAGCACGACGCGGTCATCATCGAGGACGACTACGACGCCGAGTACCGCTACGACCGGATGCCCGTCGGCGCGCTGCAGGGCCTGGCTCCCGACCACGTGGTCTACGCCGGGTCGGCGAGCAAGACGCTTGCGCCGGGGCTCCGGCTCGGCTGGCTCGTGCTGCCCGGCAGGCTGACGGAGCCGATGGCCGAGGCCAAGATCGCGGCAGACCGCGGCTCGCCGGCGCTCGAGCAGATGGCGCTGGCCGACTTCGTCGCGCGCGGCGAGCTCGACCGGCACCTGCGGCGGATGCGCCCGGTCTACCGGCGCCGCCGCGACGCTCTCCTCGAGGCACTCGAGGCCCACCTGCCCTGGCTGAAGCCGGACGGCGTCTCCGCCGGGCTGCACCTGGTGACCTGGCTGCCGCCGCACGTCGACGAGACCGCGGTGGTGGACGCGGCCCGGCGGGCGGGCGTCGACCTGGACGCGGTTGGGCCGTACCGCATCACGCACCCGGGCCCTGGCGGCCTGATCTTCGGGTACGCGACGGTCAGCGAGCGCGCCATCGCCGAGGGTGTCGCCCGGCTCGCCCGGGCCGTAGGCGGATCGTGACCGCGCCTGGATGAGCGTGCGTCACCCATGGGCAACCCGTCCGTTCACGCAAGGGGCCAGGCGGAAGGGACCCCGAGGCGGTCGGGGAGGTCCTGGTAGGTGTCTTCTGGCACGACCAGCCTGGCGGCGGCGAGGACGGCCCGCAGGACCTCGCCCGGCGGGCTGAGGACGTACACGGTGTGATCGCCGGGGCAGTAGGTCACGACGAGCCGTGCATGGACAGCCGGGATGATCCTGGCCTTGCTGGCCACCCGGGATAAAAAGAGCCCCCGGAGGGGCCTCAAGCGTGCTCCCGGCGGGTCACTCGTCTCTTCGGTCTCCATGACGACGCTGACCGAGTCGTTGGCCAGCAGGAACGAGATGTCCTCCAGCGACTTGGCGATGGAGAACAGCAGGTAAGGGACCGCGGCCTGGGCATCGCCGCTGAGCATGCCCGCCGCGACGCGCAGCTGCGGACTGTAGTCGGAGCCGAGGTCTTCCTGGAGCTCGTCGAGCAGGCTGTCGTCGTCCATCGCTGCGCCCTCCCGCTGTGGTGGTGCTTTACATCCTGGCCACGCCCCGTTTCGAGGTGGCTTGGGAATACTAGTCCAGTCCGGACGCCCGCGCGCAGCGGGCTAGCCCTCGGCAGGTCCACGGTTTTTCACGTGGCTCGGGCGCGGCCCCGCCCGGACATTTCTGGCACGAAAAGCCTCGCGGCCGGACCCGGCGGGAGGTCGGGTCCGGCCGCGAGGCCGGTGCCGCGCGCGAGCGCGGCGGGCAAAACAGGCTAGGAGGCGAAGTCGAGCAGCGGCTGCGCCCGCGACGGGTGCCGCAGCTTGGACAGCGACTGCTTCTCAAGCTGGCGGATCCGCTCCCTGGTCAGGCCCGAGCGCGCGGCCGATCTCGTCCAGGGTGTGCGGGTTGCCGTCGTACAGGCCGAACCGCATCGCCATGATCGTCGCCTCGCGCGGGGTGAGCGCGTCGAGCGCCGACCGCAGCTGCTCGGCCATGAGCTGCCGGTCGACAAGCTCGGACGCCTCGGGCGCGTCGACGTCCTCGATGAGGTCGCCGATCGACGTCTCGCCGTCCTCGCCGATCGTGGAGTCCAGGCTGATCGGCTGCCGCGAGGTGCGCAGCAGCTCCTCGATCTGGTCCGGGGTCCGGTCCAGCTCGACGGCCAGTTCCTCCGGGGTGGGCTCACGGCCGAGGCGCTGGTGCATGTCACGCTCGACGCGCGACAGCTTGGACAGCATCTCAAGCACGTGCACGGGCAGCCGGATCGTCCGCGCGGAGTCCGCGAACCCGCGCTGGATCGCCTGCCTGATCCACCACATCGCGTAGGTGGAGAACTTGTAGCCCTTGGTGTAGTCGAACTTCTCGACCGCGCGGATCAGGCCCAGGTTGCCCTCCTGCACGACGTCAAGGAGGGAAAGCCCGCGGTCGCTGTACTTCTTCGCGACCGACACGACGAGGCGCAGGTTGGCCTCGAGCATGTGCGACTTGGCGCGCCGCCCGTCCTCGGCGACCAGCTCAAGGTCGCGCCGCAGTCTGCGGGTCAAGGTTCAGGTCGGTGTCCAGCTTGTGCTCGGCGAACAGCCCCGCCTCGATCCGCTTGGCCAGGTCGACCTCCTGCTCAGCGGTCAGCAGGCTGGTGCGGCCAATCGACTTGAGGTACGTGTGCACCGAGTCGCCCATGGCGGGCGTCTGGTCGTCCAGGTCAACCCCGTCGGCGAACGCGGCGACATCGGCCTCGATCGACGCCACCTCGTCGTCGTCGAGGTCCGGGTCCGCGTCCCCGTCGGCCTGAGCCTTCGCGGCGGGCGCGCCCGCCGCGGGAGCGGCGGCCTGGTCGGCCTTCTTGGTGCGCGTCTTCTTCGCGGCGGTCTCCGTCGCGGCGGCCTTGGCGGTCGCGCCTTCGCGCTGCCGCCGCCTTGGCCGCGGCAGGCCTTGGCCCTGCCGCGCGGCGCCTTGAGCTCGGTCTCCTCGTCGGCCAGCCGCACGCCGGCCTCGCTCAGCTCGCGGAGAATGGATCGGGCCTCAGCAGGCGTCAGTCCAGCCTGCTCGAACGCCGTCCGCAGGTCCGAAAGGGACAGGTGGCCCTGGCTGCGACCGCGCTGGATCAGGTCGTCCACGCGAGACGAGCTCGCCTCCTCGTCAGCCGAGGCGGCTGTTGCGATCCGCGGCATGAGACACCTCCCTCCTTCTGTACACGTGCGCATAGGATGCGCAGTTCAACATCAACACGACTTATACGATCCCCGATGACAATAAGTAGCCCCGCTCCGTACTCACCGGCTTTCGCGGGGGGCACTCTTAATTAACGCTCCGCGTCCGAGATTGTTCCCGTCGGCGTCACGTTCTTGCCACCTTTGAGGGCTGCCAGGTCCGGTTTCCCGCTGGGAAGCACAGGGATAGCCTCCGTCAGCACGACCTCGCTTGGGCAAGCGTAACGCGGAAGCCGCGCGCGTACATGGTTACGTAGCAATTCTAGGCCAGGTGGTTCTTCCGGGTCCGCCGGCACCACCACCGCGGTGACCCGTTCGCCCCATTCCGGGTCAGGCCGGCCGACCACCACGACCTCCCGGACGCCGGGGCAGGTCTGCCAGCACCGCGGCGACCTCGCCGGGGACCACCTTGTGCCCGCCGGTGTTGATCACGTCGTCGGCCCGGCCCCGGACGACCACCCGGCCGTCCGCGCCGACGTAACCGAGGTCGGACGTGACGAACTCCCAGATTTCTGGAATTTCCGCGCCGGAGCGGACGAGCCCGACTTGACGAGCACGGCCGCGGTGAGGTCGGGCCTGCCGTGGTAGCGGTTCATCAGCACGGGACCGGAGATCCGCAGCCGCCCGTCCTCGCCTGCGCGGACCGTCACGCCGTCGAGCGGCACCCCGTCGTACACGCACCCGCCGCAGGTCTCGCTCATGCCGTAGGTGGTGACGGCGCTGACCCCGGCCTGCCGCGCCTGGCCGAGCACGGCCGCGCCGGCCGCCGCGCCGCCGACGAGCACGCAGCGGTACCGGGCGAGCGCCGCGCGCGCCGCCCGGCTCGCCGAGCAGCCGGACCAGTTGCGTGGGCACGACCGACACGTGCGCGCAGCCCGGCGTCCGCGGCCTCGTCCAGGGCGCGCGCGGTCGCCTGCGCCGCGATCACCGGCTCGGTCCCGCCGACGAGGGACCGCACGAGCACCTGCAGCCCGGCCACGTGCGACGCCGGCAGGCACACCAGCCACCGCTCTCCCGGGCGCGCCCCGGCCCGTGCCAGCGACGCCCGCGCCGAATGCGTCAGCGCGGCTCGCGCTCAGCTCCACCCCCTTAGGCTCCCCGGTGGACCCCGAGGTGCCGATGATGACGGCCGTGCCCGGGTCCGTCGCGGGAGCTTCAGAACGGGTGCGTGCTTCGCCGCTCCCGTCGATGACCGTGTTCACCTCGAAGGCGTCGATGAGCTGCCTGATCCTGGCGGCCGGCAGCGACGCGTCGACCGGCAGGATCGCCGGCCCGCTGCCGTCGAGCGCCCGCTTGAGCGGCTCGGCAGCCGGGCGGCGTCGCCGACGCCGTTCAGCAGCACCGCCTGCAGGCGGCGGCGGTCGGGGTGGGCACGAGCCGGGGGCGAAGTCACGGTCGATAAGGTTAGACCCCGGACAACGGGAGGTTACGAGTGAGGCAGTGCGCGCGGCATGAGTGACTTGCCGGGGCTCCTCGCGACGCTGCGGGCGTTCGCCATCCCGATGCGGACGAAGTTCCGCGGGATCACCGTCCGGGAGGGCGCGCTCATCCAGGGGCCGGCCGGGTGGGGGGAGTTCTCCCCGTTCGCCGAGTACGGTCCCGCCGAGTCCGCCCGCTGGCTGGCCAGCGCGATCGAGTCGGCCACCGTCCCGTGGCCGGCGCCGGTGCGGGACTCGGTGCCGGTCAACGTCACCGTCCCCGCGGTCGGGCCCGAGCGCGCATACGAGATCGTCGCCGCGTCCGGGTGCCGGACCGCCAAGGTCAAGGTGGCGGAGCGCGGCCAGGCGCCTGGCGAGGACGTCGAGCGGGTCGCCGCCGTGCGCGACGCGCTCGACGCGGCGGGGCCAGGCGGCCGGATCCGGGTGGACGCCAACGGCGGCTGGTCCGTGGACGACGCGGCGCGCATGCTCCGCGCGCTCGGGAAGTACTCGCTCGAGTACGCGGAGCAGCCCTGCGCGACCCTGGAGGAGCTCGCGTCGCTTCGTCGCCTTGTCGACATTCCGGTCGCCGCCGATGAGTCGATCCGCAAGGCCGAGGACCCGCTGCGGGTGCGGGCGGCGCGGGCGGCCGACATCGTCGTGGTCAAGGTGCAGCCGCTCGGCGGGGTCCGCGCGGCCCTGCGGGTGGCGGAGGCCTGCGGCCTGCCCGCCGTCGTGTCGAGCGCGGTGGACACCTCGGTCGGGCTCGCCGCCGGGGTCGCGCTCGCCGCGGCCCTGCCCGCGCTGCCGTACGCGTGCGGGCTCGCGACGATGTCCCTGCTGGCCGGCGACGTCACCGCCGACGCCGCTCGCCGAGGCGGGCGGCGTGCTGCCGGTCCGCCGCCCCGCGGTCGTCCCGGAGGCGCTCGCGCGCTGGGAGACCGACCCGGAGCCGTGGCGGCAGCGCGCCCTGGCGGCCGCGGCAGCACCTCGCGGACGTCACTGTCCCTGGAACGGAACCCTCGCCTTGATAACAGCAAGAAGCAGCGGCCGCGCCGGGGAGCGCGGCGGTGAACCCGTCGACGGCGTTCGCGACCGTGCTCGCCGACGAGCTCGCGCGGTGCGGGCTGCGGGAGGTCGTGGTCGCGCCCGGCTCCCGCTCCGCGCCGCTGGCCATGGCGTTCTGGGCGCTTGAGCGGGCCGGGCGGGTCCGGCTGCACGTCAGGATCGACGAGCGGTCGGCCTCGTTCACCGCGCTCGGCCTCGCCAAGGCGTCCCGCCGCCCGGTCGCGGTGCTGTGCACCTCCGGCACCGCGGCGGCGAACTTCCACCCCGCGGTCATCGAGGCCGACGAGTCCGCCGTCCCGCTGCTCGTGCTCACCGCCGACCGGCCGCCGGAGCTGCGCGGCACCGGCGCCAGCCAGACGATCGACCAGGTCAAGCTGTACGGGTCGGCGGTCCGCTGGTACGCCGAGGCCGGGCGTGCCCGAGCGCCGCCCGGGCATGGCCGGCTACTGGCGGTCCCTGGCCTGCCGGGCCTGGGCGAACGCCGCCGGCGCGCTGGGCACGCTGCCCGGCCCGGTCCACCTGAACCTCCCCTTCCGTGACCCCCTGATCCCCGGACGCCGTCCCGGCCCTCGCAGCGGATAACAGCAAGAAGCGCGCCAGCGCTGCTTCTACCGCGTTCGCGGATGCCGACTGGCCGGAGTCGCTCGCCGGGCGCGCGGACGGCGGGCCCTGGACGCGGGTCAGCGCCGCCGCCGGCGTGTCGAGCCGCTTGAGCTGCCCTGGTCCGAGCGCGGCGTGCTCGTCTGCGGCGACGGCGACTACGACGCGGCGGCGCTGGTCGGGCTGGCCGAGCGGGCGGGGTGGCCGGTCCTGGCCGAGCCGTCGTCGGGCGCGCGGCGCGGGCCGAACGCCCTGACCGGGTACCAGTACCTGCTCGCCGCGCCGGAGTTCATGGCGGCGCGCCGGCCGGAGGTCATCGTCTCCGCCGGCCGGCCGGGCCTGACCAGGCCGCAGTCGGCGCTGCTCGCCCTGGCGCGCGCAGCGGGAACGCCGGCCGTCCGGCACGTCGTCGTCGGCTCCGGGCCGGGGATGTGGGCCGACCCGCAGCGGGCCGCGACCGACGTCGCCGCCGGCGGTCCGCCTCACCGGGGCTCCAGCGGACGCTGCCCGCTGGCTGGCTTGACGCGTGGCGGCGCGCGGACGCGGCGGCGACCGGGGCGGCGGGCGCGGTCCTCGACGCCGCGGACGCCTGGGCCGGGCTCTCCGAGCCGGAAGTCGCCAGGGAACTGGTCGCCGCGCTCCCGAGCGGCGCGGTGCTGTGGTGCGGTAACTCACTCTCCGTTCGGGACCTCGACCTGCTGATGCCGCCGCGGACAGACACCCGGGTGATCGCCAGCCGGGGGGCGAGCGGGATCGACGGCACCTTCTCCACGGCGGCGGGCGCGGCGCTGGCGCACGCGGCGGACCACCCCGGGGCGGTCGCGTTCGCCCTGATCGGAGACCTGTCGCTGCTGCACGACGCGCCGGGCCTGGCGATCGGGCCCGCCGAGCCGCGGCCGGACCTGTGCGTCGTCGTGGTGAACAACGACGGCGGCGGGATCTTCGAGGGCCTTGAGCCCGCCAGGTTCAAGGAGCGGGGTGTCGGCGGACGGCGGCCCGTCGGTGTTCGAGCGGGTCTTCGGCACGTCGCACGGCGCGTCGGTCGAGCAGCTGGCCGCCGCCTTCGGCGTGCCGTACACGCTCGTCGAGCGGCCGGGCGACCTGGCCAAGGCGCTCGCCCCGGCCATCGCCGGCACGGGGCCGCGGATCGTCGAGGCGCGGACCGGCCGGGCCGCCAGCGAGGACCTCCGGGCGCGGATGCGCGCCGCCGCGGTCGCCGCGGCCGGGAAGACGCTCAGGCGCGGCGCGGCGGGCGCGGACGGGCGGGAGCGTGGCCGCTGTGCAACCTAGATCGCGTGACGGAAGTAACTGGCGCGGCGGCAACGGACGCTGCCGAGCTACGGCCGTCGCCGGCGGCAGCGTCGCGGGAGCGGTAGCGCCCCAGGCCGGACCCTCCAGCTGAACGCCGCCGCCGCCGTCGCGCCCGCGGCGTTCCTCACCGACAGCGTCGACCCGGTACGTCACGCGTCGTCCCGGGCGCGGCGGCCGCGCGTGCCGCTGACGTCCCGCTGATCGTGCCGCCCTTGCTGACCGACAGGCCCGGCGGCAAGCCGGACGCCGAGTACGCAGGGTCTCGCCGCAGGCGGCGCCCAGCGAGGTGACGGCGAGCGACACGCGCGCCCCGGCGCCGGGCCGACTGGCTGCCCGGGTCGATCAGGCCGACGGCCGAGGCTGAACATGTCGAGGTCGGTGGCCTGCGGCGCCGGGCACCCCGGGCACCGTGCCCCCGCTGGTGTACTGCCAGTACGTCCAGACGCTCCAGCCGGCGGGCCTCGGCGGGCTGGCGAACCCGTACGCCGCGATCCACATCGGGTCGGCGCCGAACGCGGCGGACCTGCCGGTGCAGGTGTCCCACCAGTCGGCCGTGGTGTAGATCACCGGGTACTGGCCGGTAAGCGTCCGCCGGTGGTGACGAACGCGGTGCAGCCACGCGGTCATCGCGGCGGCGTCAGCCCGTAGCACTCGTTGGCGTGGTCGGTCGCGTTGTACGGGTCGTACTCGATGTCCAGCATCAGCGGCAGCGTCCGCGGGCCCGGCCGTGTACCCGGAGTACTCCACCGCGAACTGCGCCTGCGCGGCGCCGCCGCTGGCGTTGGGGATAGCGAAGTGGTACGGGGCGACGTCGAGCCCGGCGGCCTTCGCCGAGGCCACGTCCCTGGCCGCCCACGGGTTGACGTAGTAGTCGCCTTCCGTCGCCTTGACCGCCGCGAACTTGTACCCGGCGGCGGCGACCGCGCTCCAGTCGATGGCCGCGCCGCCCGGGTACTGCGCTGACCGGGTGCTGGAACCCGGCGACGTCGAGGCCGGCCAGCGCGTGCGGTCCCGCCGCGGCCACCGGCGGCGGCCCGGGCCGCGGCCGCCGGCGGGCGACAGGCCGACCGGCGCGATCGAGCTTGCCGCTGAGCCTGGCGCCGGCGACGGCCTGCAGAGGCGGGCCGGCCGGGGAGCGCGGGCGGGCGTCGGCCGAGGGGGACGACGCCGGCGCGGATGCCTGGCGCGGAGGGCGTCACCGCGGAGCGGCCGCCGGGGCGGTGCCCGCGCGCCGGCGGCGAGCTGGGCGAGCAGCCGCGGTGAGTGCGGGAGCGCGGTCGTCGCCGCCCGGGCGGCGGCCAGCGCCTGCACCGCCGGGCTCGCGCCGGGCACGGCGCCGTCGCCGGGCAGCGCGCCCGGGGGCAGCGGGCCGGGGTCTCCCTGCCCAGCCGAGCGGGAAAGCGGCGGGATGCCGCGCCCGGCGCCGCCGGGCCCGCGGTCCCGGTTTGCCCTGCCCCGGCGCCGGCTGCCCGGCCCCGGTCCGGTCCGCCGCCGGCGGCCGGGCCCGGCCGCGTCCACGCCCCCGGCGCCCCGCGGCACGGCCGCCGTCGCCGGCTGCCCGGCCATCGACGGCTGGGCGGCGGGCGCCACCAGCTCGGGTCCGGCGGGCGGGGACACCGCGCGGACCACCGCGTAGGACCCACCGCCCGCGGCCGCCAGCGCCAGCGCGGCCGCCGCCATCGCCCCTCTTGACTTGGTTAGCACGGGCGTCAGGCTAGGGCGCGCCGAACGCCCGTCAGGCGGCTTTCGCCCGCGTTTAGCCCAGGTGGACTAGCCACTAGTCCCGATGAGCCAGCCGGATTCGGGACACCAGGGATAGCGACCGACGGAGAGGAACGGGAGACGGCCGGAGCGAGCGGGGCAAGCGGGGGCCGGCGGCCCGAGCGGCGTGCCCGTGCACGCCGGCCCGCGCGGGCGGCCCGCCCGTTAGCGGGCCTGCCCGGACGGGGCCGAGGCGCGGAGGGGCCGGCGAGGCGGGCGGGGCGGCGGCCGCGCGGGGGCCGGCGGGCCGCGTTCCCCGCCGCCGGGTCAAGCCGCAGCGCCTCGAGCAGCGCAGCCGGCCGCGACCAGGGCAAGCAGGCAGAACGCGACGGTGTACGCCGCCTGCCCGCCGCCGGTGACCGCGTCGCCCGCGCGCAGCGCGACGGTGGCGCCCGCGACCGCCAGGCCCGCGCCGAGCTGCATCGAGGTCGCGGCGAGGGTGTTGGCGTCCCGCATCAGCTCGGGCAGCATGTCCGCCAGCCCTACCGTGGTGTAGACGGTGAACCCGGTCGACCGGGTGATGCCGCTGGCCAGCGCGAGCGCGGCGATCAGCGCGACCGGCGCGACGCGGTCGTGAAGCCGAGCGCCGCGACGATGACGGCGGTGCCCAGGGTGGAGGCGATCGAGCAGCGGGCGGAACCCGAACCGGCGGATCAGCGGCGTGGTGGCCGGCTTGATCCCGACGTTCCCGGCGAACACGAACGCGGTCACCGCGCCCGACTTCACCGGCGACCAGCCGAACTGCACCTGGAACATCAGCGGCAGCAGGAACGGCATCGCGCCGACCACGAGGAAGTACATCGTCCCGCCGAGCTGCGACACCCGGAAGGTCGGCACCCCCAGCGTGCGCAGGTTGAGCAGCGGGTGCGCCGCCCGCCGCAGGTGCGTCACCGCCAGCGCCAGCAGCGCCGCGGACACCCCGCGCGAACGCCGCCGTCTCCGCGGCCGGCGGTGCGGGCAGCGACACCAGGTGCGCGGCGTAGGTGAGCCCGCCGAGCCCCGCGCAGGTCAGCACCATCCCGGCCCAGTCGAGCGGCGGCGGCGGTGCCGGCGCGGCCGGCGCGGCCCGCCGGTGACCAGCCGCCACGCCACCGCGAACGCGACCACGCCGAGCGGCACGTTGATGAGGAACATCCAGTGCCAGCTCGCGTAGGTGGTGATCAGGCCGCCGGCCAGCGGCGCGATCACCGGGGCGAGCAGCCCGGGCCAGACCACGTAGGAGGTGAGCCGGAGGATGTCCTCCTTGGCCGCGGGCTCAGCACCATGGTCCGGCCGACCGGCACCATCATCGCCCCGCCCGCGCCCTGCAGCACCCGCATCGCGACCAGCATCCCGAGGTTCACGCTCGCCGCGCAGCCCACCGACGCGACGGTGAACACCGCGATCGCGGTCAGGAACACCACCCGGTTCCCGTACCGCCTGGTCAGCCAGCCCGACAGCGGGATCAGCACCGCCAGGGTCAGCAGGTAGGCGGTGATGACCAGGCCGACCTCGGTGGCGGGCGCCCGCAGCGACCGCCCGATCTGCGGCGACGCCGTCGTGACGATCGTCCCGT
>CAWKKG010000008.1:0-174053 GCA_963850115.1 uncultured Actinomycetota bacterium | reverse complement strand
AATCGAGCAATACGGCGCCTGTTCTGTGGCGCCTCGTTCGTCGTCTTGCTTCACAGGCTCCAGCGCGGGCGAGCCTACGCCCGCCGCGGCCAGGTCCTGGAGTTCACCCTGGCCGCGGGCAAGGTCACCGCGCGGGTCCAGGGCTCGCGGCCGCAGCCGTACCAGGTGTCGATCACGGTGCGGCCGCTGACCGCCGCGCAGTGGCGCGCGGTGGAGTCGCGGCTGGCCAGCCAGGCGCTGTTCCGCGCCCGGCTGCTCGCGGGCGAGATGCCGGCCGAGATCGAGGAGGTCTTCGCCGCCTGCGGGACGCCGCTGTTCCCCGAGTCGTCCCGCGACCTGACGATGAGCTGCAGTTGCCCGGACTGGGGCATCCCGTGCAAGCACCTGGCCGCGGTCTGCTACGTGCTGGCCGAGGCGTTCGACGCCGACCCGTTCGCGATGCTCGCCTGGCGCGGCCAGGGGCGCGACGACCTGCTGGCCGCCGCTGCGCGGCAAGGGCGCTAGTGCGCCCGCGGCCGCCGCGCGTCCCGCCGTCGCGGGGACCAGCCAGGCCCTGGCGCTGCTGTCCGACGTGACCGGGGCGCCGGTGGCGGAAACGCTCGCGGACTTCTGGTCACCCGGCCTGAGCCAGGCGCGCCTGCGGGCCTTGCCGCCAAGTCCCGTGACACCGCCCGACCTGCTGCTCAGGATCGCCGACCCGCCGGAGCTCCAGGTCAGGGGCATCGACCTGCGCGACCTGCTCGCCCCCGCTTACGCCAGGCTCGCCGCGCCGGAGGCGAGCCGAAGAAAACGGATGAAGTAAAGCCAGCGGGATCGTGAACCAGAGCCGCCTCGCGTGCAATAGATGAGGTGATGGACGACGACGAGCTGATCGCGGCCCTGGCGGCCGGCGACGACGCGGCCCTGCGTGAGCTGTTCACGCGGCACGCGCCGTGGCTGGCCGCGCGCCTGCGGGCCGCGCTGCCGCCGCCGGACGTCGAGGACGTGCTTCAGGAGACGTTCCTCGCGGTGTGGAAGGGCGCCCGCGGCTACCGGCCGCGGGGCACGCCGCGGGCCTGGATGTGGGTGATCGCCCGCAACCAGGCCGCCCTCCTGCTGCGCAGGCGCGGCCCGGCCACGCTGCCGTTGAGTCACACAGCTCCGCTCGACGAAACACCGCAACCCGGCCTCGACCCCGCCGAGGTCGCCCTCGCCCGCGCCGACATCGCCGCCGCGCTCAGCAACCCGGACGGGGAGGTGCTGCGCCTCATGTACGTGGAAGACCGCCCGGTCGCCGAGGTCGCCGCCCTGCTCGGCGTCCCGGCGGGCACGGTCAAGAGCCGCGCCCACCGGGCTCGCCGCCTGCTGCGGGTCGCCCTGGGAGGAACGAGATGAGCATCCCGAACGAATTCGGCGGTCTCCACTCCGCCCATGACTCGACGGGCGGCGTCGACCTCACCCGGGTGTGGACCGGCGTCGCCGCCGAGGTCTGGCGGCGTCATCCGGGCTGGATCGAGCGCGCGGCGACCCGGCTGCTCCGCTCGCCCGGCCTGGCCCGCGCCCTGGTCACCACCCCGTCGCTGCTGCTGCCGTGGCTGATCTCGACGATCGTGGTGTTCGGGGCCGGGGCGCTGGTCAACCTCGGTCCCGGGGAGTCGTTCGTCTGGCTGCTCGCGCCCGCGGTCGCGGCCGTCGGCATCGCCTTCGCGTACGGCCCGGGTATCGACCCGGCCTGGGAGCTGTCCACGAGCTGCGCGGTCCCTGACCGGATGGTGCTGCTCACCCGGGCCGTCGCCGTGTTCGCGCTCAACGCCGTGCTCGGGCTGCTGGCCAGCGCGGCGTCCGGCGCCGCGGCGGCGCTGACGTTCGGCTGGCTGATCCCGATGACCGCGGTCTGCGCGCTGGCGCTCGCGGTGGCGGTGGCCGCCAGGTCGGCGCTGGTCGGCGCGGGCGCGGGAGTCGCCGCCTGGGTGATCGCCGTGCTCGCCGGCCAGACCGCCGGCGGCCAGCTCACCGCCGCGGTCACCAATACCTACTCCTACCTTCCCTACCTCGTCGTCGCGGCCTGCTGCGCCGCGATCGTCATTTACGCGACACGCCCGCAAAGGGGACTTCAGTGAACGTTGCCTTGACCGACATCCACCGCTCGTTCGGGAAAAACCAAGCGGTCGCGGGCGTGGACCTGCGGCTTGGCGCCGGCGTTTTCGGGCTGCTCGGACCCAACGGGGCCGGGAAGACCTCGATGCTCCGCATGCTCGCCACCGTGCTGCCGCCCACCTCCGGGGAGATCCGGCTGCTTGACCGGGACCCGCGCCGGCCGGCGGCGCGGCGGGAAATCCGGCGGCGGCTCGGCTACCTGCCGCAGAACCTCGGTTACTACCCCTCGTTCACCGTCGTGGAGTTCGTCGAGTACTTCGCGCTGCTGAAGGAGATGCCGTCGTCCTTGGTTCCCAAGGCGGTGGCGACCGCGGTGGAACGCGTTGACCTCGGCGTGAAGGCGAAGGCCAAGCTGCGCACGCTGTCCGGCGGGATGCTGCGCCGCGTCGGGATCGCCCAGGCGATCGTGAACGACCCGGACCTGCTGCTGCTCGACGAGCCGACCGCGGGCCTGGACCCGGAGCAGCGGGTGCAGTTCCGCGCCCTGCTGCGGTCGGTCGGCGAAACCGCGACCGTGATCGTGTCGACGCACCTGGTCGAGGACGTGGGGGCGGCCTGCTCGGAGGTGGCGCTGATGTCCAACGGGAAGATCGTGTTCCGCGGCACGCCGGACGAGCTGACCGCGCGCGGCGAGGGGCACGGCGTCGGCGACGCGCCGCTTGAGCGCGGGTACAGCGCGGTTCTCGCGGCGGCCCGGTCATGAGCGAGCCTTGGTTTGTAGACGAGCGGGAGGTTCAGTCATGAGCGAGCTTGCGAGCGAATCGGCAAGTACAGTGCGTCCGCGAATGCGGACTCCGAGCGCCAGCGAGGTGGCCTCATGAGCGTCCTGAGCGTGCCGCCCGCGCGGCTGGCCCCGCCTCGGTCGGCGCCCCGGTCGGCCAGGACGCTGTGGCTCGAGTTCAAGCGGAACGCCGTGCCGTACCTGCTGCCGCTGCTCGCGGCGGTGTTCTACTTCAACACGGTCCGCACGGCCGACGGGTACCCGCCGGTCTGGACCCTGCGCGCGTCGGTCATTACCAACGACATGGTGTTCGAGTTCGGCGCGTTCGCCGCCGGGCTCGCCGCCTGGGCGGGGTCGCGGGAAGGGCGCAGGAAGACCGGCGACCTGGTCGCGACCACGCCCAGGGCCGTGTGGGCGCGGCAGTCGATCGCGCTGGCCGGGACGCTGTGCTGGCTGCTGCTCGCGTTCCTCGCCGGCGTCGCCGTGCTGTACATCCAGACCGCGCTGCAGGCGACCTGGGGCGGGCCGCCGCTGTGGCCGGTGTTCGTCGGCGTGGCCGGCGTGACCGTGGCGACCGTGATCGGGTTCGCGGCGGGCGTCTTCTTCCCCGGGCGGTTCACCGCCCCGCTGGTCGCGATCCTCGTGTTCGTCCTTTCCCAGGTCGGGTTCCGCGAGGCGCTGGGCCTTACGTCGTCTTCCGGCACGTACGCGCTGCTGTCCCCGTCCAACAGCGTCGCCTGGTCGTCGACGCGGGCGTCTACTACCACGTCGCCCCGGACCTCTCGATCGTGCAGGTCATGTTCATGGGCGGGATCGCGGTCGCGCTGTTCGGCGTGCTCGGCCTCGCGTCGGGGCTGCGCGAGCTGGCGTCGGCGGGCGGCCTCGGGTCGCTGCGCGCCTGGTTCGCCCGTGGTGACGGCTGGCTGCTCCGCGCGGTCGCGGTCGTCCTGATCGCGGGCGGCGTCGCTGCTCCGGCGACCGCGTTCTCGCTGGCCGGGACCGCGCGGCCGGATCCGGTCGCCGGGACCGAGCAAGGCGGCGGCGCGGTACTCGGGTGGGAGATCCCGGCGCTGCACTCGGCGGCCAGTGATCAGCCGGTGCCCTTCACCCCGGACTGCACGTCGACGTCCGGGTTCCAGGTGTGCGTCCACCCGGCGTTCGGCTTCTACCTGCCCAACGTGGCGGCGGTGCTCGACCCGGTGGCCGCCGAGATCGCGGGCCTGCCGGGTGCGCCGGTCCGGGTGGAGGAAGTGGCGAGCGTGAACGCTTCGGGCTGGCCGTGATGAGCAGCATCTCGGGGAATCCGCCGGTGTTCGTGTTCACCGCGGAGCACGTGGGCAACATGTTCGGCGAGTTCAACGGCATCCCCGACCCGGTGGGCTGGCGCGAGCGGATTCCAGGCGGGGCTGCTTGACGCGTTCCTCGAAGAGGGCTCGCGGCAGGCGGGTTCTCTCGCCCCGCTCGACGCGGCGCAGCAGGCGGTAGAGAACGGGCTGCTGACCGCGATCGGCTCGCCGCCGACGACGACCTTCGGCGGGATGAACATGAACGGGAAGGTCACCGACGCCCCAGACCGCGGCCGAGGTCACCGCCGCCGCGCAGCGGTTCGCGGCGCTTTCCGCCGGCGCGCGGCACGCCTGGCTCGCCGCGCACCTGGCCGCCCTGCGGGCCGGCACGGTCACGCTGGCGCAGATCCCGTGACCGCCGCCTCGGTGCTGAGGCCGCCGGCCGCCCCCTCGGGACGACCCGCCGGTTCTCGGCCGGATTCCACCTGACCTGGCTGCACCTGCGCACTCGCCGCGTCCCGGCCGGGGTGGTCGCGCTCGCCGCGTGCGGCGCCGTGCTGCCCGCGGCGCTGCGCTACCACTGGGTGTTCAACTCGGGACCGTACGCGCAGCAGGTCCCGATGATCATCGAGGCGGGCGCGGCGGCGGTGATCGCGGTGACCGCGCAGAGCCCGTTCGGCGAGGCAGAACGGGCCACCGGCCGGTGGCTGCCGTACCTGCGGCTGCTCGCCGCCGTCGCCCTGACCGGCCTGGCGATCGGGCTGCTGCAGCTCGGCGCGGTGGGCGAGAGCCTGAACGACGGCGTCCTCGTGCTGGCGCGGAACGTCATCGGCTTCACCGGCCTCGGGCTGGCCTGCTCGCTGGTCACGGGCGGCCTGCTGGCCTGGACGCTGCCACTCGGATACATGGTGTTTTGCCAGTACGCGCTGCTCGAAGCCTGGCGGGCCCCGTGGGCCTGGCCCGTCCGCCCGCCGGCCGACCGGGGCGCCTGGATCTGCGCGAGCGTGGTCCTGGCGGCGGGCCTGCTGCTATTCACCGTCCGCGGCCCGCGCACCCACCTCAGCGACGACGGCTAGCCCGCCCGAACGCGAGGCCACCATCGGTTCTGTGCCTGGGTGCCACAAGGCCAAAACGATTAGCGTCGGTGTGCCACAAGGCCGAATAGAGTCGTGCGTGTATGCCGCAAGGCCAGAATATTTTGTCCCTGTGGCGCACAAGGCCAGGCGGCGGACGGGGCGGGTGTGTGGCAGTAGCGTCGTCGCGTGAGCGAGCGGTAGCGTCGATACGTGAGTGAAACGGACCCGCGGCCGCCGTTCGCCCTTGTCCGCCGGCCGCCACGTCGCTTGCCGACGGCTGCGTCAGCTTCGTCGAACGGCAGCCGGTGGACGTCGAGCGCGCGCGGCGGCAGTGGCTGGCTTACCTCGATGCCCTGCACGAGCACGGCTGGCCCACGCTTGAGGTCGAGCCGGATGACGCCCTGCCCGACTCGGTCTTCATCGAGGACGCGGTCGTCATGTTCGGCGAGCTCGCGGTCATCACCAATCCCGCGGAAGCCACGCGTCACCCGGAGATCGTGGCGGCGGCCGAGGCGATCCGGCGGCTTGGGTACGCGCCTGCGCGCATCACGCGCGGCACCCTCGACGGTGGTGACGTGCTGAAGGTCGGCCGGACCGTATACGTCGGGCTGAGCGGCCGGACCAGCCGGGCCGCCGTCGACGAACTGCGTGAGCTGCTGGCGCCCCGCGGGTGGACGGTCGTCGGGGTGCCGACCACCAAGGTGCTCCACCTCAAGAGCGCGGTCACCGCGCTCCCGGACGGCACGGTGATCGGCTACCGCCCGCTCGTCGATGACGCGGGCGTCTTCACGACGTTCCTCGGCGTCCCGGAGGAGGGCGGTGCCCACGTGGTGGTGCTCGATGACGCGACCATCCTGATGAGCGCCCACGCGCCCCGGTCGGCAGAGCTGTTCCGCGCCCGTGGCCTGGCCGTCGTCACGACCGACATCTCGGAATTCGAGAAGCTTGAGGGCTGCGTGACCTGCCTGTCCGTGCGCGTCCGCGGCTGACCGGTCCGGCGGCGGGCCGGGCGGCTAGGCGCGGACGGCGATGAGGACGGCGAACAGCAGGGTCAGCGTCGCGCCGATCGCGTGCAGCGTCAGCACCAGCGGGGAAGCGGTCAGCGGCGCGCCGCCCGGACCCGCCGGGGCCGCGTCCGCGTTCGCCGCGGCGCGGCGGGCGGCGCGGGTATTGACGGTGAACAACGACACGCCTGCGCAGATCGCCCCGAGCAGGATGCCGAGGCCGATCACGGCGAACAGCCGATCGCGGCTGACCACGTAGCCGAGCCAGAATCCGATGCCGATCAGCGCCAGCGCCGGGTGCGCGAACTCGGCCAGGTCCTTCAGGCCGGGCAGCGGCTCGCTCCTGGCCTGCCGCAGGGACGCCGGCGCGAAGAGGTCGCGGTCGTTCCGCGTCGGTTTCGCCGGGGAAGCGGGAGTGGCGGGGCCGGCCGGCGCCGCGCCGCCGGCGGCGGCCGGGACGGTCCTGGCGGCCGCGGATTGCTCGGCGGGGACGGGCACCGATTCCTCGGGTCCGGGCCCGGTGTTCCCCGCGTGGATCGCCGTCACCAGCAGGTAGCTGCCGATGGCGGCGGTGCCCAGCCAGAGCAAGAGTGCGGCGACGGCCACGTGCTTATCTCCTCAGTCCAGGTTTTCGTCGAGGTCACCGAGGGTGCGGATGAGCTCGGTGTTGGCCGTGTAGTCGACCGGGCAGGCGATGACGGAGACGGTGTCGTCGGCCAGGGCGGTGCGCAGGCACGGCAGCAGCTCGTCGGCCGAGGAGATCCGGTAGCCCCTGGCGCCGAAGCTTTCCGCGTAGGCGACGAAGTCGGGATTGCCGAACCGCGTGTCGACGTTGTGCCCGATCTCCATGTCCATCTTCCAGCTGATCAGGCCGTACGCGTCATCGACCCAGACGAGGATCACGAACGGCAGCCGCAGCCTGAGCGCGGTCTCGATCTCCTGGGAGTTCATCAGGAACGAGCCGTCGCCGGTCGCGACCAGCACCTTCGCCTCCGGCCGGGCGATCTTCGCCCCGATGGCGCCGGGCACCGTCCAGCCCATGGTGGACAGGCCGTTGGAGATCAGGCAGGTGTTGGGCGCGTAGGTCGGGTACAGGCGGGCCATCCACATCTTCAGCGCGCCCGTGTCCACGAGCGCGATGTCCTCGCGGCCGAGCGCGGCCCGCGTGTCCGCCACGATGCGCGCCGGGTGCATCGGGAACCGGTCGTCTTGCTGGCCCCGTGTCAGCTCGTCGGACAGCAGTTCCCTGATGCGCTCGCCGCCCGCGGCGGGAACCCTGCGCCAGACGGCCGCGGCGAGCGCGTCGAGGCTGTGGCTGATGTCGGCGGTGAGACCGACGGCGACGTCGTAGTGCGCGTCGACCTCGGCGGGGAACCGGTGCACGTGGATGATCTTGGTGGTGCCGCTCGGGTTGATCCTGACCGGGTTGAACTCCTGCAGTTCGTAGCCGACCGCCACGATCACGTCGGCCCGGTCGAAGCCGAAGTTGACGTAGTCGTGGCGCATGAACCCGACCGTGCCGAGCGCCAGCGGGTGATCGTCAGGGAACACGCCCTTGCCGTGGAAGGTGGTCGCGACCGGGATGTTCAGCGACTGCGCGAAGCGGATCAGCGCCTGACTCGCCCCGCCCCTGGCGGCGCCGTGACCCGCGAGCACGACGGGGTTGCGGGCCTCGCGCAGGATCTGCGCCGCCCGGGAGACCTGCTGCGCTGACGGGTCGTCCGCCCGGGGCACGTTCACCCGCAGCGGGGCCAGCGACGGCGGCGCTGCCGCCTCCTCCACGTCCTCGGGCACGGCCAGGTAGACGGCTCCCGGCCGCTCCGTCTGCGCGAGCTTGAATGCCTTGCGGATCATCTCGGGCGCCGCGCCGGGGGTAGCCATCAGCGCCGACCACTTGGTGACCGGGGCGAACATCGACACGAGATCGACGCTCTGGTGCGACTCCTTGAAGCTGCGGGCCATGCCGACCTGGGCCGACAGCGCGATCAGCGGCGTGGAGTTGGTGGTGGCGTCGGCCGTCCCGAGCAGCAGGTTGATCGCCCCAGGCCCGAGGGTCGCCGAGCAGACGCCCGCCTTCCCCGTGAGCCTGCCGTAGGTCTCGGCCATGAAGGAGGCGCCCTGCTCGTGCCGGGTGAGCACGTACTGGATCGATGACTTCGACAGCGCCTCCATCAGCCGGATGTTCTCTTCGCCCGGGATGCCGAAGACGTGGGTAACGCCCTCGTTCTCCAGGCACTCAACGATTAGCTCGGCCGTGGAACGCGACTGCTCATCCATGACGCCAAGCCTAGTGGCGGGCTTTTTGGCGTCATCAGCCACGCGTGGCGACCTTTGCGACGGTGCGAGGATGGATGCCATGACAGCGAACGACGACGTTGCCGCGAAGCAGATCAGCGAGCTCGAGGCGAAGCGCTACCAGGCGATGACCGACGCCGACACCGCCACCCTGGACGGGCTGTTCTCCGCCGGCCTCGTGTACACGCACTCCGACGCCTCGTCGGACAGCAAGCAGAGCTACCTGGACCGGCTGGCCAGCGGGCACTTCGACTACGGCGTCATCGAGCACCCGGAAACCAGCATCGTGGTGCGCGGGGACTGCGCCCTCGTCTTCGGTGACATGCGCGGCGAGGTCCGGATCGGCGGCCAGACGAGGGTGCTGAACAGCAAGTCGCTCGCGGTCTGGGTACGCGAGGACGGTAACTGGGTGCTACTGGCGTTCCAGCCGACCAAGTACCCGAGCTGACCGCGGGCGCCCGCCAGCGGCCGTACCGGCCATCACCGAGATAGCGGGCTAGCGGGCCCGTCACTACCGCGAGACGCATTCCCTTCTTGTCCGTCTTGTCCGGCATGTGACATATGCGGTAAATCTGGACTTATTGGCATATGTGGGGCAGGCGGTGCGCTCGGTGGACGAGGTCAGTTTCGGTTCGGAACGCGAAATCCGCCTGCCGGCGCGCTACCGGCGCGGGCTGGCCGCCCTGGCCGCCGTCGTCGCCGCGGGGGCCGTCGCGGCGGGCGGCGTCCTGGCCGTGACCACCGCGGGCGTGCACAGTTCTCCCAGTACAAGCAGTGCCGTCGGCGCGCCCGCGGCGGCCCCGGTTGCCCAGGCGGGCTGCCCGCCGGTCGAGCTGGCCCGGCCGAACCTGGCCGCGCTCCCGGCGGGCATGCGTCCCGGCGCGCTGAAGGTCGTCATCGAGGCCGAGTTCAGCGGCCAGGTGCCCGGCCAGTCGGTAAAGGTCGGCTTAGTCGGTGAAGGTCGGGTCGGCGCCGTGTACCCGCGGGGCCCGGCCCTTGGGCTCCTCCCAGTCCTCTTGCCGGCCAAGCGCCGTGATGTCGAGCAGCGAGTAGCTGCTGCCGATCGTGTCCGAGCCGCGCGCCCAGGTCGAGTACGTGTGGAAGACCTGACCGCCATCGCGCAGGAAGCAGCTCAGCCCGGGGACCTCGGTCGACGCGTCGTCGCCGAGCATGTCCGGCTCTTCCCGGTAGTTGTAGACGATCGGCTGCCTGCCGGAGTCCAGCGTGGCCTGGAAGTCGTAGTTGAAGTCGCTGCCGTACGAGGAGTACCACGGGATCCTCCAGCCCTTGGCGGCCCGGTGCTTCTCCAGCTTGTCCAGCGGCGCCCGCGACACCAGGACGAAGTTCGTGTCCCGGGACCTGAGGTGGGCGAGCATGCCGTCCGCGATCTCGTCGATCCCCGCCGTGCAGCCCGGGCAGGCGGCGTCCCAGTCGGGGCCGAACATGACGTGCTGGATGATGAGCTGCCCGCTGTCACCGAACAGGTCGGCCAGGGACGCCTCCCCGGCCGGGCCCGTGAACCGGTA
The DNA here is from genome assembly GCA_963850115.1 of uncultured Actinomycetota bacterium. Classification (GTDB taxonomy): domain Bacteria; phylum Actinomycetota; class Actinomycetes; order Streptosporangiales; family Streptosporangiaceae; genus Trebonia. The sequence goes on along the minus strand of CAWKKG010000008.1, from coordinate 164,009 downwards.
GTCCTTATCGATCAGCACCATGGGCAGCCGCCGCCGCTCGGCGTTCAGCGCGTCCCGTTCGCGGGTTGCCTTCTTCTCCTGCTCGAGCAGCCGCTTCCTGGCTGCGAGCCACTGCTCACGGGTCACGACGTCGGGGTAAGCCACGGCTGCCTCCTGCGGGTTGGATGCCTCAGCGAATAAGACCGCCGCTACCCGGCGGATTAATCGGTCAACCAGTGGCGAATCCAGCGCTCACTTGCCGTAGCTGGCCGTACAGGTCCGCCCGGCGGTCCGCCAGGTAGGTGCCGGCGGACTCGCCGGGCAGGTCCGCGATGATCAGTTCCTCCGACTTGGCGTCGGCCTGGGCGAGCACCTCGCCGCGCGGCCCGCAGATCAGGCTGCGCCCGTTGTACTCGAACCCCTCGTCCGCGCCGCAGTAGTTCGCGTAGACGAGCCCGACGTTGTTCTCGCAGGCCCGCGCCCGCACGAGGATCTCCTGGACCTCCTCGCACCCGATCATGTTCGCGGTCGGCACGTAGACGGCCCTGGCCCCGTCGATCGCCAGGCTGCGCACGGCTTCCGGGAACTCCACGTCGTAGCAGATCAGCACCCCGGCGCGGGACCCGGCGAAGTCGAACGCGGCGGGCCGGGCGCCGCTCGCGACGAACTGCTCACGGTCCAGGTCGCCGTAGAGGTGCACCTTGCGGTGCCGGCCGCGGACGACGCCGTCGGGGCCGATCATCGTCGCCGCGTTGTACGCGTGCCCTTCCGGAGCCCGTTCCGGGTGCCCGAAGACGATCGCGAGGTGGTGGCGCCGGGCGATCTCGGCAACCGCGGCCTCGGTCGGGCCGCCCGCGTCCTCGGCGAGGCGCTCCGCGTCGGCGCGGGTGATGGCGTACCCGGAGGTGAACATCTCCGGAGTGACCAGCACCTCCACGCCCCGCGCGGCGGCCGCCGCGCCGATCGCGTCGAGCCGGCGGAGGTTGCCCGCCACGTCGCGGGGCCCGGGCAGGCACTGCCAGGCGGCAACGCGCGTCGTCGTGGCCATTTCGTCACTCTCCCAGGTCGACCGGGGCGAGCTCGGCGAAGCGGTCGCCGGGCCCAGGATTATCAGGGTGGGAGGCACCACCGAAGTGGTGCGTGATGCCCCAGACGGCGTTGAGCGCCGTCTGGACGGCTCCTTCCGCCCACCCCGGCATGAAGGAGATGTCGTCGCCCGCCAGGAAGATGCCCCGCTCGGCGGACGGCAGGCCGTCCTGCATGAAGTGCCGGTACATGCGGTGGTTGTAGCGGTAGTGGCCGGGCAGCGCCCCCTTGAAGGCGCCGAGGAAGTGCGGGTCGTCCTCCCAGGAAACCGTGACCGGGTCACCCACGATGTGGCTCGCGATGTCGACGTCCGGGTAGATCTTGCCGAGCGCGTCAAGCGAGAGCCTGACCCGCTGCTCGACGTCGTACGGCAGCATCTTCAGCGCGTCGGACATCCACGTGTAGGTCAGGCAGATGACCGCGGGCCGGTCCGGGCCGTTATCGAAGAGGTAGGTGCCCCTGGTCAGCCGGTCGGTGAGGGTCATGCCCATCACCGGGCGGCCCGTGGCGGGGTCGATGTCCTTCCAGAATGGCCGGTCGACCATCACGAACGTCTTGGATGACTGCATGTACCTGGTGCGGTCAAGCGCCATCCACAGGTCCTGCGAGAAAACGCTCTCGTCGAGCTCGATCTGGGTCGTCAGCAGCCAGCCCTGGCAGGTGACGAGCACCGCGTCGTGGATCCGGTCGGTCCCCCAGCGGTCGCGCAGCACGAACGCGCCGTCGCGGCGGCGAATGGCCGCGACCCCCGGGCGCGGCACGCCCCCGTGCAGGCTCTCCAGCGTGGTGCCAGGCGGCCAGGGGCTGCGCTCGCTGACCGGCAGCCTCCACAGGCCCCTGGGCAGCCGCTCGGCGCCGCCAACGATCAGCCGCTGGTCGGTGTCGCAGTTCGTGATGACGACCCGGAGGATCTCGAGCATGGAGTTCGGGAAGTCGGAGTCCCACCCGCCGGTGCCGAAGCCGACGAGCCCGAACATCTCGCGGTAGCGGAACGGCAGCTTCGCGAAGCAGGCGGAGGTGGCGACGAAGTCGTAGAAGGTCCGGCCGTCCCACTGCGGCACGAGCTCGTTCCAGCGTTTCTTCAGCGTGTCGACGTCGCGCGCGCGGATGGCGTCCTGGAGCGCGCCGAAGCCGATCTGCTCGAGCGCCTCCTCCCAGGCGACCGCGATGTCGGCGAACTCCGGCGGCAGCTCGCTGAGCGTCCGGCCATGGAAGGTCTGCCCCGCTATGTCGATAACGGTGCTCCCGGCGGCCTCGGTGAGCGGGTTGGGGAACGGCGCGCTGGCGAGCCCGACCCGGTCCGCATAGTGGAAGAAGGAGGTGCCGGAGACCGGGAACCGCATCCCGCCGAGCTCGGCGACGATCCCGTCGGCGCCCTCGAACTCGTGCGAGCGCAGCCGCCCGCCGATGCGGGTGGGCTCGTAGACGACCGGGCGGAGTCCAAGCTCCATCAGCTCGTAGGCGGCCACCAGCCCGGCGATCCCGGCGCCGACCACGGCGACCGTGGCGCCGTGGGCCGACGCGGGGACCGAGCCGAGGCCGGCCGGATGGTGCAGCCAGTCGTCGTAGGGGAACGGGAAGTCGGGGCCGAAGACGGTAACCCGTCCGGGCAGCTGGTGTTCCAGCATGGTCGCGATAGTCATGCGAGCTCCATGATCGCCTGGGCGGCGTTGTGGCCGCCGAGACCGGACACCGCGCCGCCGCGCTGTGCGCCCGAGCCGCACAAGAGCACGCCGTCCCGGCCGGTGGCGACGCCCCAGCGCGCCGCGGGCGTGTCGAGCGCGCCGGTGTCGGCCGCCCAGGGCCAGCTCAGGTCGCCGTGGAAGATGTGGCCGCCCGGCATGCCCAGGTCGGCCTCGATGTCCTGCGGTATCTTCGCCTCGATGCAGGGCCTGCCGTCGGCGTCGCGCGCGACGACCGACTCGATGGGGTCGACGAGGTGCTGGTCGAGCGCGGCGATCGCCCGCTCGACGGCCAGCCGCTTGCGCTCCGCGCGCGTCGCGGGATCGTCAAAGAGCGTCGCGGGCAGCTGCAGGCCGAAGTACGTCAGCGTCTGGGTTCCGTCGGGAACCTGACCGAGAATCGACGGGTCGGTCAGCGAGTGGCAGTAGACCTCACCAGGCATGCTTGAGGGTACCCGTCCGGCGGCGGCATCCGCGTAGGCCCGGTCGAGCTCCGGGTAGTCCTCGCTGAGGTGCAGGGTCCCGGCGAACGCGATCCGCGGGTCCGCGCCGGAGGCCAGCCGCGGCAGCCGGTCGAGCAGGAAGTTGACCTTCAGCTGGGCCCCGACCGGCTTGTCGGCCGGGTCGCGCCGCTCGCCGAGCAGGCCCGCGAGCACCCAGGGGGCCACGTTCGCCAGGACAAATCGGGCCCGCAGCGTCCGCGGCCCGCCGCCCTGAGTCACGTCGACCTCGGCGTCGCCCGCCCCGCCCCGGATCGCGGTGACCTCCGCGTTCACCACGAGTTCGGCGCCGGCGCCGCGGGCCGCGGCAGCGAGCGCGTCGGTGACCGCGCCCATCCCGCCCACCGGCACGCGCCACTCGCCGGTCCCGTTGCCGATGAGGTGGTAGAGGAAGCACCGGTTCTGCACCAGCGACGGGTCGTCCATCCGCGCGAACGTGCCGATCAGCGCGTCGGTCGCCACCACGCCGCGCACCGTGTCGTCGCGGAAGCGCTTCTCGATGGCCTCGCCGAGCGGCCGGTCGACGACCTCGCGCCACAGGCCCTCGTCCGCCTGCCGGCGCAGCGCCGACTCCCTGGGCAGCGGCCTGGTCAGCGTCGGGGCGATGACCTCGGCGAGCTCGCCAACCTGCCGGTAGAACTCACGCCAGGCCGCGTAGTCGGCGTCCGAGCCCGTCAGCTCGCGGAAGCTGTCCCTGGTCGCGGGCCCCTCGGGCCGCTCGACGAGCAGCCCCCGGGCGACGCCGTCGCGTCGCACCGGCGTGTAGGACGCCGTCGAGCGTGACACGAGCCGCAGGTCAAGGCCGAGGTCGGTGACGATCGACTCCGGCAGCAGCGACACGAGGTAGGAGTACCGCGACAGCCGGGTCGGAAAACCAGGGAAGGCCCGCGCGGACACCGCCGCGCCGCCGGTGTGGTCGAGGCGCTCGAGGACCAGCACCGACAACCCCGTCCTGGCGAGGTACGTCGCCGCGGTCAGGCCGTTGTGGCCGCCCCCGACGATCACCACGTCGTAGGCGCCGGCCAGGGATTCACTCATGTGCCGATGGTAAGGGCCGGTTGCCGTAGTGCGGGGGTCAGGACAGGGCGGCGGCGAGGCTGATCGCGGCGAGGGCCAGCATGATCACGCCGGCGATCCGCGAGATCCAGGTCAGCGGGATGATCTTCAGCAGGCCACGGCCGCCGACGATGGCGAGTCCGCCCACCGCCCACAGCGCGAGCACCGCGCCCGTGGCGACCGACGCCGGGTCGTGGTAGCGGGCGGCCAGGGTGGCGGTGGCGATCTGGGTGAGGTCACCGAACTCGGCCACCAGGATCACCATGAAGCTCGTCCCCGCGACCCGCCAGAATCCCGGCTCCCGGCCGTGCAACTCCACGTGCTCGTCGTCTTCGTCGTCGCCGTGCCGCCCGCGCAGCAGCAGCACGGCCCCGATCGCGAACAGCGCCGCCACGATGATCTCAAGCGGGCGGTGCGGGAGCAGGGCAAGCAGGCTCCCCGCCGCGATCGCGAGCCCGACGTGCACGGCGAAGGCGGCGGCGACCCCGGCGAACACCCAGGTGGGCCGGTAGCGGCTGCCAAGGATCAGGCTCGCGAGGGCGGTCTTGTCCGGCAGCTCAGCGGTGAAGATAACGGCGAACACAGTCGCGGCGATGGCCAGGCTCATGGGGGGTAGCGCCTCCTTCAGGCACGACAGCCAACGGCTTCGGTCTGAAGGTCTCGCTCAAGCCCGCGGGCTCCCGGGCGCCGGGCCCCGTTCAGGGCCAGCATGTCGACGGTCCGGCTGAAGAGCTACTCCCCTTCTGTTCGTCATCTTATAACCGCTGAGCGGCCGGATCACTTCCGCGCGGCGGCTACAAGTCGCCCATCGGGATGATTTCCATCACCTCGACGGAGGCGCCCGGCATGGCCAGGTGCGGGTGGCCGTCGAGGATCGTCTCGACCTCATCGGCCGAGCCTGCCTCCAGGATCGAGTAGCCGGCCACCCCGTCGGTGCTCGCCGCGCCCTCGCCGACGTGGGTCGTGTGCGCGAGCGGGGAACCCAGGTCCGCGATGGCGTAGTCGACCCTGGTGGCCCAGGCCCGCCAGGCTTCGAGCCCGGCCCGACGCTGCTCGGGGGTCGCATTCTCCATCTGCTCGCGCGCGGAAGCCGGCGCACGGTAAAGAATCATGAACTTGGACATCCGTGACCTCTCCAGTGTTCGCGGGCCCCTGCTGGCAGCCGCTGCGGGTGACAATACGCCGACGGAACGCAGTCCTCAGTGCCGCCCCTGTTCCTAGAGGCGGGCGATCTCCGTGATCGAATGGCCTATTGCCGCCGATCCTCGCCGAGCTCTCAGGAAAGGAATGACGCATGGCCATCCCGGCACCGCGCACCTCGCCGCTCGCTGGCCTCGGCCTCACCACGCCCGTGCTGGCCGCGCCCATGGCCGGCGGAGCCACGACGCCGGCGCTCGTGGTGGCGGCGGCGACATCCGGTGGCCTGGGCTTCCTGGCCGCGGGCTATAGGACCGCCGAGCAACTGCACGAGCAGCTCACCGAGGTCCGCGCGGCGGCCCCGGTATTCGGAGTCAACCTGTTCGCCCCCAATCCGGTCGCCGTCGACCCCGCGGAGTACCGTCGGTACGCCGAGGCGCTGCGCCCCCTGGCGGAGCGGTACGGGGTTGTGTTGCCCGCCACCCCCGTCGAGGACGACGACCACTGGGAGCAGAAGCTTGACCTGCTCCGCCGCCACCCGGTGGCGATCGTGAGTTTCACCTTCGGCATCCCGTCGCGCCAGGTCATCGCCTCGCTGCGGGCGCAGGGGAGCGTCGTCGCGCAGACCGTCACGAACGCGGCGGAGGCCCGTGCCGCCGCCGACGCGGGCGTCGATGTCCTCGTGGTCCAGGGCCACGCCGCCGGCGCGCACTCCGGCACGCTCACCCCCGGCCGGTTTCCTGACCCGATCCCGACCACCGTCCTCGTCGCGATGATCCGGGACGCCGCCCGGCTCCCGGTCATCGCCGCCGGTGGGCTGGCCACCCCGGCCCAGGTCGCGGCCGTCCGGCAGTCGGGGGCCGAAGCGGCGCTGGTCGGCACCGCGTTGCTGCGCACGTCGGAGAGCGGCGCTTCCGCCGTGCACCAGGCGGCGATCGCCGAGGGCCGCGGCGAGACGGTCCTGACCAGGTCCTTCACCGGCAGGCCAGCGAGGGGGATCCGCAACCGGTTCATCGGCGAGTACGACGCGATCGCCCCGTCCGGGTACCCGGCTGTGCACCACCTGACCAGCCCCATACGGAAGGCGGCGGCCGCCGCCGGCGACCGTGAGGCCGTCCACCTGTGGGCGGGAACGGGATATCAGCAGGCCGCCCCCGGTCCTGCGGCCGACGTCCTGCGGGCGCTCGCGAGCGATTGCTGACCGCGGTCGCCCATGGGGAAAATCCCCGCAACCAATGCGGGCGGACCGCCGTCCTATAGGTTGTGATTCGGACCCGAGATTCCGGGCTCTTTACTTAGGGGGATTGTTCCAATGACGCTTAATGCGGACATCATCCGGAATTCAGTGACGGGCGGAATCGTGGCCGCCACGGCAATTCTGGCGGTCGGCTGCAGCTCGCACAGCTCGACTGCCACCAGTCAGCCGACGGGCTCGGCTGCCGCCGCGAGCTCCAGCGCCTCCGCGGCTGCCACGGCCACGAGCAGCGCGCCAAGCCAGGCGACAACCCCGGCGGCGGGCACCGCGTCCGGCCCGCAGACCAGCGCCGCGCCGGCGGGGACGGCGGCCTGCGCCAGCTCGAACTTGCGCATTTCGCTCGGCAATGGCGGCGCCGCCGCCGGCACCGACTTCACGATCATTGATTTCACCAACAGCGGCAGCACGTCATGCACGCTTTACGGATTCCCTGGCGTTTCGCTGACCAATTCGTCCGGTGCGCAGATTGGCGCCGGCGCGACGCGCAACCCGGCCACGCCCGCTAGCACCTGTGACGCTCGCCCCCGGAGGCAAGGCGAACGCGCAGCTTGGCGTGGGCAACGCGGAGAACTACCCGACCAACGACTGCAAGCCGGCGTCGTCCGCCCACCTGAAGGTATTCCCGCCGAACCAGACCCAGCCGATCGAGGTCGCGTTCAGCACCACGGGCTGCACGGTCGCGACCGCGCACCAGCTGAGCGTCTCCGCCGTCACCGCCGGCGCGGGCCAGCAAGGGTAACGCTCCGTGTTCCGTAAGATTCACTAAATTCAACATAAGGGCCCGGGAACTACTCGTCAGTATGCGGCTTCCGTGGGATGATCACCGTGCTCATGCCACATTGATGGACTTATAGACCACAAAGTCTACTAAGTCACGACAGGTTCGTGCGTAAGCCGCAGGCGGCCTGCATCCAGCGGTCGCCACAAAACGTGAGGAGTGTGCCCCGAGCATGGCTCTCTCTGTTCGCTCGCGCCTTTGGGCCGGACTGGCCGCGGGGGCGCTGACCGTCGCGGCGTCAGTCGCCGCGACCGCCGGCGCCGCCCAGGCCTCGTCCACCCCCGGGCCTAATACCCCCGAGAAGGTACCAACCGGCGTCCTCGCCTCGTCGCTGCCCGGCGCGTCGGCGTTCGGCAACACCGCCGCCGAGCACCCCCGAGCAGGTCTCCTTCATCCTGAAGGAGCGCAACAACGTCCCAGCTGGAGTCCGCCGTCACCGGCGGCCTGACCAGCTTCGACTCCGTGAGCCAGTTCGCGGGCAAGTACGGCCAGAGCCGCGGCCGTGGTCAACGCGCTGACCGAGCTACCTGGCCAACGTTCGGCATCACGACGTCGGTCTACCCGGGCAACGTCGACGTGTCGGCGTCCGGCACGGCGGGCGAGTTCGACGCAGGCGCTCACCGTCAAGCAGGAGAACTACCACGTTCCCGGCGCGGCACGGCTTCGACGGCAACTCGGTCCCGGCCCAGACGGTTTACAGCGCCACCGGAGCGCCGGAGCTGCCGTACGGGATCTCGCAGTACGTGCTCGCCGATCCTCGGCCTGACCAACTACGCCCCGTTCTCCAGCCACGCGGTTCACGTGAACTCGCACGACCACGCCCTCGACGGCGTCGCTCCTCGGCGGACACCCCCGGCAACTACCTGCCGTCCGACTTCGCCGCCAACTACGGGCTCACCCCGCTGTACAAGAAGGCCAACGGGTCGGGCGAGACGATCGGCATCGTCACCCTGGCCGCGCTCGACGTCGGGCGCGCCCGCAGTACTTCTGGCAGAACGTCGCGAACGTGCCCGCCACCGGCCGCACCGTGACCGTGGACAACGTCGACGGCGGCCCCGGCGCGCCGAGCGACGCCGCGGGCACCGGCGAGACCGACCTCGACGTCGAGCAGTCCGGCGGCCTTGCCCCCGGCGCCAACGTGATCGTCTACCAGGCGCCGAACACCGACCCCGGGTTCATCGACGCGTTCTTCACCGCGGCCAGCCAGAACGTCGCCGACACGCTCTCGTCGAGCTGGGGCGAGTCGGAGACCTATCGTCGCGGCGGCGGTCGCGGCCGGCGAGGAGACGGCCGCCTATGAGGCCGCCTTCGACGAGGCGTTCCTCGAGCTGGCGGACCAGGGGCAGTCGGCCTTCGTCTCGGCCGGCGACGCGGGCGCCTACGACGCCTCGCGACGATGACCTCGGCACCACCAACCTGGCCGTCGACACCCCGGGCGACAGCCCGTACGTCACCGTCGTCCGGCGGCACCACCACGCCGTGGAGCGGCACGCTCACCGGCCCCGACGGGTCCGCCACGGTCACCGTCACGAGCCAGCGCGCCTGGGGCTGGGACTACCTGTGGCCGGCGATCGCGACCATCAACGGGCGCGACCTACGCGGACGCGGCGACGGCGAACGTGGTCGGCGGCGGCGGCGGGTTCAGCGTCGTCGAGCCGGAGCCGTCCTACCAGCGGCTCGTGTCGGGCACCGCCAACTACCACGGCGAGCAGTACCTGACCCCGACCGACTTCCAGGTCGGTCGAGCAGGGCACCAACTTCGTCGAGCCGACCGCATGGAACGTCACCTCCACCCCGCCGCTCGTCAGCGGCGGCGGCTCCGGCCGGGCGGAGCCCGACCTGTCCGCGGACGCCGACCCGGAGTCCGGTTACCTGCTGTACGAGCCGTCGGCCGTCGCCGTCGGGCAATCCGGCGCTCGAGGGCGGCTGGGGCGGCACGAGCTTCGTCGGCCCCCGAGTTCAACGGCTCGACGGCGGTCATCGACTCCTACCTGGGGCACCGGATCGGGCTCTGGAACCCGAGCCTGTACTCGTTCGCCGCGGGCTCCGCCAGCCCCGTCACGCCGCTCAACCAGGCGAGCACCAGCAACGACAACATCTTCTACACCGGCAACCCCGGCGAGCTGTACAACGAGGCGACCGGCCTCGGCGTCCCGAACCTCGCCAAGTTCGCCAGCGACCTCGCGCGGTAACGAGCGCGAGCAGCGCACGCAAAGGCCGCTAGAAGAACCGGGCCGTCCCGCAGCGCCGCGGGACGGCCCGGTCTTGCTTACCCGGGCGGGGCGACCGGGGCGGTCTGGCCGGAGCGGCGGAGCGCGTCGGCCACCAAGCCGCTGGCCTTGAGCTCCTCGACCAGATCGCGCAGGAACCCGGTGGTCTCCGGCCGCTTGGCCTCCGCCGTGCCGACCGCCTGCGGGATCTCCATGAAGCGGCCCTCGATGAGCCGGCAGCGCGGGGTGCGCGGCGACGAACTCGGTCATCGGCTCCCTGCACCCCCGCGGCGGCCTCGAGGTTCCCGGTGACGAACGCGTCCGTGCCCTCGGTGCCGCGCACGATCGTCGCGTGCCGGAGCGTCCGGGTCAGGAACAGGTCGTAGGCGGAGCCGTCCTTCACGCCGATGCGGACGCCCGCGCGGTCAACATCGGCCACCGTGGCGAGCGGCGACTCGCCGCGGCACCGCGTACACGCCCTCGATCAGGACGTACGGCGCGGTGAAGGCGATCTCCGCCGCCCGGGCGGGCTCGATCGCCAGGAAGCAGATGTCGGCCTGCCCGGCGACCGTCGCCGCGAACGACTCGCGGGCCGCGCCGAAGCAGCGGAACTCCGCGGGGACGCCGAGCCTGGCGGCGATCTCGTTCGCGATGTCGACGGTGACCCCGGCGGGCGCGGCCGGCGTGCCCTGCACCAGGACCGGGTTACCCAGGTTCAGGGCGGTTCGCAGGACGCCGGTAGGGGCCAGGTCCATGACGATATCGCTGCGCATGCGCCCACCCTAGCGGCCAGGATTCCGGCAGGCCGGCGTCACTACGCCCCGGGCGGCGTCGCTACGCCCCGGGCGGCGGCGTCCAGCCCGGATCCCGGCCGGACAGCGCCAGGACCTGGTCGAGCACCGTGGCGCTCCCCGGTACCTGGACCGGCTCGGCGAACCCCTTGTACTGGCGGAACAGTTCCGCGTTCGCGGCGACGGCCCGCAGGGCGGCGGCCGCGGCCGGCTCGCTGACCGCGTACGCCTGGCCCGTGGCGGCAGCGAGGTCCCAGCCGTGCAGCACCATCTCGGCGAGGTTGAGCGCGGCGACGTCGGCGGCGGGCATGGGCGAGCCCATCACGTCGAGCGAGCGCTCCCAGGTGGCCGGGTCGGACCAGGCGGTCAGCGCGCGGTCGAGTTGCGCCCGGTAGTCGGCGGCGAAGCCGGGGTCGGCGGCGAAGTCGCGGTCGATCAGGTCCTGGCCGACGGATTCGCCGTCGGCCCGGGCCGCGAGCGAGTAGGAGGTCCAGACGATGAGGTGGTTGAGCAGGGTGCGCACGTCCCAGTCGGTGCACGGGGTCGGCCGCCCGAACTGGCCGGCGTCCACGTTCGCCACGGTGCGCGCGGCGGCGTCCGCCGCGTCGGTCATCTCGGTATGCAGGTTCATGGTCCGCGAGGCTAGCCGCGGGCGTCGCCGGTGTCTTGCACAAACACGACAGCGGCGCTAAGTAACCCGGGTGCGCCGGTCAGGCGGGCGGGAGCGCCGCGCGGATCTTCTCGGCGTACTCTTCGGCCGGGTGCTCGGCGTCGTACGGGTGCCGCGGGCCGAGCCAGAACCGCAGGCCGTCCTTCGGGTTGCGCGGGATGACGTGCAGGTGCAGGTGCGGCACCGACTGGCTGACCACGTTGTTGACCAGGATCATGCTGCCCGCGGCGCCGAGGCCGTCTTCCACCGCCCGCTCGAGTCGCTGCGCGGTCGTGAGGAACTCGGCGGCGAGCGCGGCGGGGAGGTCGGAAAGCAGCCGCAGGTGCGCCTTGGGCACCAGCAGCGTATGGCCGCGGAAGAGCGGCCGGTGGTCGAGGAACGCCAGCAGGTTCGCGGTCTCCAGGATGCGCGTCGCGGCCAGCTCACCCCGGATGATCGCGCAGAACACGCACTTCGCGGCGGGGTCAGGGCCATCCGTTGAGCCAGGCATTCCCGCAGTGTACGGGGCGCGGTTGCTGCTCCGCGGCGCGACCTGAAGCACCGGAACCGCCTGACTCTCGTCGGCGGTGTCGGTCAGTTGGCGGATGTCTCCCGGAGCGGGCGGGGCCATCATGTGGCGCCTAACCCAGTTACCCGGACCTCGCCGTAGGCGGCGGAAGCGGCACGCCCCTTGGTCACGTGGGTCACCCCCGTAACCTCGCAAGGAGCAGACTGTGCTGGCTCATGCCCGGTCAGGCGACGCCGCGTTCGCGGCGTGCCTGCGGCTCTTCCGCAACTACCCGATGGCCGTCAGGCGGCACTACGCGGAGCACCGCTACGGCTCGATGGTGCTGATGAACCGGGAAGCGGGCACGTCCAGGTTCTTCGTCCTCATCATGGAGTGGGACGACCTGTTCGTGCTGCGGCACTGGGACCGCCGGGACGGGCCGCGAGTGGAGATCGGGCCCGACCAGGCGGTGTCCGCCGAGGCTAGCCGGGTCATCGAGGCGAGCGTCCCGGTGCCACGCGACGGCGCGCTGCTCGGCTGGATGTCCGGCCACCAGGTGCTGGCGGTGCTCGCCGCCCACGGCCGGCTGCCCGAGCCGTGGGATGACGCCTCCGCCGTTCCCGGGGTCCAGGTGATGCCGCATGTCGGCAGCCAGCCCGCCGAGTGGCCGCCGCTGGCCGCGGGCCCGCTTGACGACGGCAGCTTGTGGAAGCACGTCGGGCAGGGCCGGCTGGTGGACATCGGCCCGCTGGTCACCCGCTGTCCGGGTTTCGTGTTCCTGGTGCCAGGCAGCGACGGGACGACCGGGCCGCGCCGGGCGGGCACCCGCGTCGTCGTCACCGAGCGGCTGAGCACCGACGAGTTCTGGCTGCCGGCCGGCGTGTACGCCGATCACTGGACGCTCCGCGAGGGCATGCCGGTGATGACCGCCAGGCAGTTGCTCGCGCTGCCGGGCGTGGTCGACCTGGCCGGCGGCCGGGGCAAGCAGCACCTGCTCGGCGTGTAGCCGCTAACGATTCCGCCCAAAATCCGGCAAGATGCCACTTAGTAGCGGCTTGTTGCGCTTTTGTGCTGGCCGGTGGCTTATGGAGTTGCTACGGTTCCCGTGCACACATCAGCGAGGGGAAATCGCCATGGCCGGGATGGTCTTCTTCACCGACAATTACGACGACCGCAGCAGCGACGACGGGTATCAATTCGAGTTCTTCTGCCGCCGCTGCGGTAACGGCTACTCGTCACCGTTCCAGCATTCGGTGACCGGCTTCGGCGGGCGGCTGCTCCGCCTCGGCGGCGACATCGTCGGCGGCCAGCTCGGCGAACAGGCGTCGCAGCTCGGCTGGGACGCCGAGTTCATGCGCGACACCGTGCGCGGCTCGACCCGCGACAAGGCGCTCGCCAAGGCCGTCGAGCAGATGAAGCCCTACTTCAAGCAGTGCCACAACTGCGGCCAGTGGGTCTGCGACCAGATCTGCTGGAACACCGAGCGCGGCCTGTGCGTGAGCTGCGCGCCCAAGCTCGACCAGGCCATGGCCCAGATGCAGGCGCAGGCCCAGGTCCAGCAGCTGAATACCAAGATCCAGGCCCAGGACTGGACGAGTGACATCAACTACCGCGACCAGGCGACCGGCCTGTGCCCGTCCTGCGGGCAGGAGAGCGGCGGCGGGAAATTCTGCCAGGGATGCGGTCACCCGCTGGCCGCGGCGCAAGCCGCGAAGAAATTCTGCGGAAATTGCGGCACCACGTTGAATGGCGCGAAGTTCTGCGGCGAGTGCGGTACCCCGGCTGGCTGACGTGAGCTCCGCCGAGTACCGGCTCCTCGGCGCCGACGGCGCCGAGCTCGAGGCGGGCAGCGGCGACGTGACGGTGGCGGGCGGGGTTCTCGAGCTCCAGCCCGCCGAGCCGGCGCCGCGCTGCGCGTCCCGTCCGGCCGGATCGCCTCGGTCGCCGAGCCCGAGCCGTTCATCGTCCTCGTCACGCTCGCCGACGGGAGCCGCGCTCGAGCTCAGCCGGCTCGGCCGGATGCGCACGCAGCTGCTCGCGGAACTGCGACGACGCGCGGGCCGAGGTCGCCGCGGCGGAGTCGGGCGCGGTCGGCGACGCCGGCCCGGTTCACCGGAACGGTGGCGGGTTCCCCGGTCGACCTGCACGTCTTCGACGACGCGCGTGCTGATCATGGCGGGCGGGCAGGCCAAGCGGATCGCGTTTTCCTTCGTCGCCGACGTGCGGGCGCGCGACTACACCGTCACCGTAGACGTGGCCGGCCAGGACGCGCTCGCCATCACCCGGCTCGGCCGGCGCACCGACGAGTTCGCCGCGCTGCTCGCCGAGCGGCTGCGCGAGGCGAGGAACCGGACGTCCGCCTTCCTCGGCTCGCTGCTGCCCGGCCTCGACCCGATGGCGCTGCGCGCCGCCGCTGGGCTGCTGCGCGACGGCGTGGCGGTGCCGGCCCGCGCCCTCGACGCGATCCACCCCGAGCTCAGTGCCACCCTGCTGCGGGTCGCGACGCTGCCGGACCGGCTCGCGGCGGTAGCCGCGCCTCGCGGGCCGGGCAGACCTGGCGATCGGCTTCAAGCAGGTGACCTCGGTCCGCCGGGCGGCGGTCGGCGTCACCCCGTGGCACGACCCGTCCGCGACGCCGCACATCGGCGAGCACGACAGCCCGGGCGGGCGGTTCGGCCCCGGCCTCGGCGGCGTGCTGGCGGCCGGGCGCTCACGTCCGGGCTCTGGGGCCCGGCGGTTACGGGCCTTGCGGCGGGTACGGCGGCGGCGGCTACGGCGGCCCGTTCGGCGGCGGTCCCGGCGGCTACGGGGGGCTGGCGGCTACTGGGCGTTCCGCGCGCTCGGCGCCGGGCCGAACCGCACCCCGGCGGCCAGCACCCGATGACCCCGCGGGCCGACGTCCGTCGCGGCCTGCTCACCCCGGAGACCGAGGACCTGGCCGCGCTGACCACGTCCGGCGCGGACCCGACGGTCCTCGCGTTCGCGCTGCTGACCCCGGCGCGGCGGCGGCGACCCGGTCGCCTACGAGGTACTCAACCTGCCCGAGCCGCGCCACCTACGTCTACCGGGCGGGCGGCCCCGACCCGCGCGCCCTGGTCAACCAGGCGCTCGACGACGCGGGCTTCGCCGCCGCGGAGATCCACGCCGCGGCCGCGGGCGACCTGACCGCCGCGCACCGCCAGGACGCCGCGACGCCTCCCCGCTCGCCCGCGCCCTGGTAGCGACGATCCCGCACGACCCTGGCTGGCCCGCACGGCTGGCGGACTTGCTGGCCCGCTGACCTACTCCTGCTCGGCAGCACCGGCCGCGGGGTCGGGGTTATTCTTCGCCTCGTCCTTCGCCTCGTCCTTCGCCTCGTCCTTGGCCGCGGCGCGCGACCTGGTCGGCACGGTCAGCAGCGCGAGCACGCACCCGGCGAGCGCCACCATGGCGGCGGTGAGCAGGCCGAGATCGCCACCGCTGAGAAATGCCGAGCGGGCGGTCACGGTGAGGAGGTGCCCCATGGCTCGCCCACCTGAGCGGCGACTCCCAGGGCGCCGCCGATGGAGCCGGTGATGGTGTTCTCGACGGCATGCGGCACCGGCACCCGGGCGAGCGCGCCGATCATCCGGTCCTGGTAGCGGGTCGACAGCAGGCTGCCGATGACGGCGACGCCGAGAGCGCTACCCACCTGGATGAAAACGCCATTGGTAGCGGCCCCGACACCGGTGTGCCCGCGGGGCAGCGAGTTCATGACCGATCCGGAGACCGCCGGGATGACCAGGGCGGCGCCGACGCCGGCCACGATCATGCCGGGCAGTATGCCGACGAACGTCCAGCCGATCGTGGCGTATTAGGTCTGCCAGAGACCGGCCGCCGATCAGCGCCAGCCCGGTCGCGATCGTGAGCTTGATCCCGGCGCGGCGCGACCGCGATCGACGATAGCGGCGCGACCGCCGCTATCGCGCCCGCCATCGGGAGCATCCGGACCCCGGCCTGGAGCGGGGAGTAGCCCAGGTTGAACTGAAGGAACTGGGTAAGCACGAACAAGGATCCGACCAGTCCGAACATCGCCAGGCCGAGCGATCCGATCGGCGGCGGAGAAGGTTCGCCCGCGGAAGAACCGCAGGTTCAGCATGGGATGCGGAGTGATCCGTTCCCAGGCCGCGAAGCCGCGCAAGCACGACGAGCCCGGCCACGCCCACGCCGATCACCCGCGCTGACGACCAGCCGTAGACCGGCGCCTCGATGATCGACCACAGCAGCAGCCCGAGCCCGGCGATGGACAGCAGTGCCCCGGTCAAGTCCGGCCGTCGCGCCGCGGGGTCCTTGGAGTCCGGGACCAGCGGGATCGCGAGCAGGAAGCCGGCCGCCGCGATCGGCACGTTGACCAGGAACACCGATCCCCACCAGAAGTGCGCGAGCAGCAGACCGCCGATGATCGGCCCGATCGCGAACCCCACCCCGGTCGTCCCTGACCAGATGCCGATCGCCCGCTGCCGGTGCCCGCTCTCCGGGAACATGTCGGTGATGATCGCCAGGGTCGACGGCATCATCACGGCCGCGCCGATGCCCATTCTCACCCGGGCCACGATCAACAACCCGACCGACCCGGAGAACGCCGCCCAGGTTTAGCCCCCGGCGAATAGCGCCAGCCCGGCCAGGAAGGTGCGCTTGCGGCCGATTCTGTCGGCCAGGCTCCCGCCGACAAGCACGAGCCCGCCGTACGCAAGGGCGTACGCGTCCACGATCCACTGCAGCTGGTGTGATCGTCGCGTGTAGGTCCCGCACCAGCGTCGGCAACGCGACGTTGAGCACGGTGACGTCTAGGTTGACGATCAGGATCGACACGCACAGCACGGTGAGCGCGAGCCAGCGCGAAGACCCCGGCCTGGCCCCCGGCGAGGGAAGTACCGGGAGCTGAGGTGCGCGGACAGCCATAACTCCTCCTCTTCGCCGATCCTCATTACCTGGTGGCTGGCCCTCCGTCGGCGCGGGGGGACATGCTTACAACTCGTCGTCCTCGGGGTGCGGATGCGGCACGGGGTACTGGTCGTCCTCGTACGCGGGTCGCGGGATCGGGACGGCGTACAACGTGTTGTGCTCGATCCGCGGTAGTGGCTGGGTCTCCGCACGTGAGTCGCTGTGTTCAGCCACCCGCTGGGCGGGGGCGTAGCCGACGCGCATCAGTATCTGGGGAATCTCGGTGTAGTAGGCGCGCCATGGCCACCGCCACTGGTCCCTGTGCGGCCCGGTCGCTTTCAGGTGGGCGATCTCGCCGGCTAGCCCGAGGCCTGCCAGCGTGGCCTGGCTCAGCGTCACGCAGGCCGGCTATCCCCAGGGACTGGGTCAGGAAGGACGCTTCAACCGCGTACCCGGCCGGGACCGGGGGGCGATGCCACAGGCGGTGCGGGTCAAGCGGGGAGTAGTACAACTGCTGGCGGTAGGGAGTGCTCCGACCGCCCGGCGTGGACATCGAGAAGCGAGTGCCGTTCAGCAGGGCGTGCTGCAGTCCCTCCCCGGCCCTGAGCCAGTCGAGCGGGCGGTCGTCGTCGGTCGACAGCGCCATGAGCTGCGTGCGACGGCGGGCTACCGGCGGTGTGCGGCGGCGGTTTTCGAACGGGGCCGGCTGGCCTTCTCTCCGCCAGAAGATCGGCCTGGTTGGGGGTTCCCGCTCGCCCCGCCTGCCCGCCGGCGCCGGACCGAGGTGGACGCCCGGCCCCTCGTCGTTCGGGTCGGGTAGAAGCATGGATACCGGGTCGGCCAGCAGCTGCGCGAGCCGTTGCTCTTCCGCGATTCTCCTGTTCGCCGCGGCCACGGCGCGTAGTGCCTGCCGGGCCTGGCGGTCGGGCAGGATGCGAAGCCAGCTGTGCTCGTGCGCGGCGGCGATCTCCATCTCCACCAGGATCGGCGGCGGCACGGGCACGTACTGGTACGGATCCCGGTCCGTGCGGCGCAGCCAGAGCGCCTCGTACAACTCCTGCTCGGCGTCGGTCGACGGCGCGGCGCGACCCGGCATTACCTCAACAGAGGCGAGCAGGGTCGGCCGCGATGCCACCGTCGTGAGCAGCCCGGAATCGAGGTCAAGCCCGGGAAGTGGGTAGACCGACGGGTGCCGGGCCACTTGGATGGCGAGCCGCAGGTTGTACAGGGCGGCGCCGCAGCTGATCACGACCTCCCTTGGCAGCATCCGGCCGAGGAATTCGTCCGGCGCGGAGTAAAGGTCCACCCGGTCGTTGACGGGGTTCCCGTCCCCGTCGACGCCGTGCTCGAGCTTCCACGGACGTTGGCCGAAGATGGAGGGCGCGTGGTCCATCGCCTTGCACAGGCGCTTCATCTCGCGCTCGGTGAAGGTATACGGCACCGCAGGTCACCTCGATCATGGGAAGCAACCGCTTCCCGGTCTCTTTCGAGGATCCCGCTGCCGCCCGGTGCTAACAGCAGGCGAAGGTCCCGAATGCGACCGGCGCAAGTCACCGGGCGGGCACGCCCCGCCGGATCCGCCGGTCGAGGACGTCGACGAGCGCACGGTGCGAAAGAAGGCAAGTTGTGGGACATTTTTCCCGTCAAGCTATATAACGCCTCTCGAATCCCTCTGGTCACCACCGGTGGCTAATCGGTGGCCCGTGTTTTGGCGCTTGGTGCGGCAGGGAAAGCAGAGACTATGGGGGGCGGGGGCATTCCTCGGGCCAGGTCTCACCCGGATCGGCTCAGAAGAGGATCAGACCGGGTACGCGACGAGCGGCCCGGCGCGACCGCGGACACGGAGCGCGCGCAGTTCCTCGCGGTCGTCTCGCATGAGATGCGGACGCCGCTGACCTCGATCATCTCGTTCAGCGAGCTGCTGCGCGGCGAGGCGGCCGGGCTGACGCCCGAAGGCCTGCGCTTCCTCGGCATCATCGAGCGAAACGCCGACCGGCTGCTCCGGCTGATCGATGACCTGCTGATGCTGAACCGGCTCGAGGCGGGCGGGCTGCCGCTCGAGCTGACCGAGGTCTCGCTGCCTGACCTCGCGGCGGAAGCGGTCAAGAGCGCCACGCCGGTGGCCGCCAAGTCCGGCGTCACGGTCCACCTCGACGCGGGCGAGGGACCGCGGGTGCTGGCCGACCCGCGGCGGCTCACCCAGGTCCTCGACAACCTGATCGGCAACGCGGTCAAGTTCTCCCACGTGGACGGGCTGGTGCGGGTCCGGCTGCGCTACGTGCGGCGGCACCTGGCGGATCGACGTCTCCGACACGGGGATCGGCATCCCCGCCGATGAGGCGGCGCGGCTGTTCGGCCCGTTCGTCCGCGGGTCCAACGCGCGGCTCGCGGGCCTGCCGGGCACCGGGCTCGGGCTGGCCATCGTCAAGTCGCTCGTCGAGATGCACGGCGGGCACGTGAAGGTGGAGAGCGTGCTCGACGAGGGCACCACGTTCAGCGTGTTCCTTCCCGTCCGCACGACGGCGACGGCACCGTGTTCAAGAAGCGAAGCGACCGCTGGAGCACGGTGAGTGACCGGGTCCTGGTGATCGAGGACGACCCGGACATCGCGCTCGGCGTCAGGACCGTGCTCGGCCGGAGCGGGTTCGAGGTGACCACGGCGGCCGAGGGCCGGGAGGGGCTGCGCCCCTTCCACAGCGACCGCCCGGACATCGTGATCCTCGACGTCGGGCTGCCCGAGATGGACGGCTGGACGGTACTTGAGCGAATCCGCGAGCTGAGCGAGGTGCCCGTGCTCATGCTCACCTCGCACGGCCAGGAAGCCGACAAGGTGCGCGGCCTGCGCGGCGGGGCGGACGACTACCTCACCAAGCCGTTCGGCAACGCCGAGTTCGTCGCCCGGGTGCAGGCCCTGCTGCGCAGGCAGCACGCCGCCGCCCCGCTGCCCGAGGTCTTCGACGACGGCCGCGTGCGGGTGGACTTCGTCACCCACCAGGTGCTCGTGGACGGCGCCGCCGGTCGAGCTCACCCCCACGAGTTCCGCCTGCTTGCCGCGCTCGTCCGGCATCGCGGCCAGGTGCTTTCCTCGGTCAAGCTGCTGGAACTGGCCTGGAGCGACCCGTCGGGCATCGGCCCGGACCGGGTGAAGTACAGCGTCATGCGGCTGCGCCGCAAGCTCGGCACGCCGGCCGGCGGCGACTCGCCCATCGAGGCGGTCCGCGGCTTCGGCTACCGCTACCGCGGCGCAGCCGGGCTGACCCGCCTCCGGCCCGTTGCCGCGCGACCGAGCTCGGTTCGCGGCGAGTCCGCTGCGCGGCGAACGGAGATTCCCCAACCGGCCGCGAGTTCCTACAGTGAAGACATGAGCGAGATCAGCAGGCTCTTCCCGCTGGGCGGCCAGGCCCTGGAACCACTGTGGCGGGAGGTGCTCGGCAGCCGCCTGCGGGCGCTGCGCACCGACCGAGACGAGACCCTCGCGCAGACCGCCGAGCGGGCCGGGATCTCGCCCCAGTACCTGTCGGAGGTCGAACGCGGCCGCAAGGAGCCGTCGAGCGAGATGATCGCGGCCCTCGCGGGCGCCCTCGACGTCACCGTCGCCGACCTGATGGCCGGCGCGGCGCAGGACTTGCGCCGCGCCGCCACCGTCGTCGTCCATCGGCACCGCGCGCCACGATGCTCAGGCCCGTCCGGCCAGCGCCCGTCCGGCCCGGTGGCCCTGGCCATGGCGGCGTGAGCACGCTCAGCGCCCCGTGAGGATCTGGTCGACCAGGCCGTAGTCGAGCGCCGCCTGCGCGGTGAAGATCCGGTCCCGGTCGGTGTCGGCGCGCAGCGTCTCCACCGACTGGCCGGTGTGCTCGGACAGCACCGACTCCAGCTCGCCGCGCAGCCGGACCAGCTCGTCGGCCGCCAGGATCAGGTCGGGGATCGTGCCCTGGCCGCTCGCCGCGGGCTGGTGCAGGATGACCCGGGCGTGCGGCAGCATGGCCCGCCGCCCTGAGCGCCCGCGGCCAGCAGCACCGCGCCCGCGGCCACGGCCTGCCCCACGCAGGTCGTCGCCACCGGGGCCTTGATGAACCGCATGGTGTCGTAGATGGCGAGCATCGAGGGGATGTCGCCGCCCTCGCAGTTGATGTAGAGGTTGATCTCCTGGTCGGGGCTCTGCCCCTCGAGGAAGATGAGCTGCGCGGTCAGCGTGTTGGCGACGCCAGGGTCGATCACGGTGCCGAGGACGATGATCCGCTCGGTCAGCAGGTGCGAGTAGACGTCCATGATCCGCTCGCCGCGCGGGTGGTCGGCGATGACGTTGGGGATCGTGTAGCTGCTCACGCGGCACCTCCGGTGCTCCTGGCGGCGCTGCCACGCGGAACTGGCGGTCGGGCGCAGCCCGAACGGCCGCTTCCTGGCCGGCATGAGCTGGCCGAACGTCTCCGCGATGGCGTCGACGAACCCGTAGTCCCTGGCCTCGGGCGCCGTGTACCAGTGGTCGTGCCTGGAGTCCTCGAAGATCCGCTCCATCGGCTGGCCGGTGTCCTCGGCGATGAGGCCGAGCACCGTGTCCCTGGTCAGCCGCAGGTCGGCGGCCTGCAGCTCCACTTCGACGGCGGAGCCCGCCGATCCCGGCCGACCCCTGGTGCATGAGGATCCTGGAGTGCGGCAGCGCGTACCGCTTGCCCTTGGTGCCCGAGGACAGCAGGAACTGGCCCGCGCTGCACGCGATGCCGAACGCGAGCGTCGCCACGTCGCACGGGATGAGCCGCATGACGTCGCGGATCGCGAGCATGGACGGCACGGAGCCGCCGGGCGAGTTGATCCAGAGCGCCACGTCGGCGTCTGGGTCCTCGTCGGCGAGCGTCAGCAACTGCGCGGCGAGCACGGTGCCGTTGTCGTCGTCGAGGACGCCGTCAAGGACGAGCACGCGGCGCTGCACGAGGGACAGCCGGAACTGTTCGGTGAAGACCGGGATCTTTGATTCCTGAGCCATGCCACCAGCCTGCGCGATGATCGCGCGCCGGCGGCTGGCCACGCTGCCGTCGGCAGATCCGCCGCAGGCAGACGCAGCCGCGAGCCAAGCGCGCGCGCAACCCAGAGCGCGAGCCAAAGCGCGCGCCCCTGCCCCCGGACTGAGGAGGGAGGGAGCGAGGAACGAGCGGACGAGCGACGAGGGAGGAGGCAGGGGCCCCGAGCGCGCGGAGGCGAGCGCGGGTGATACGAGCCTCAGCGCGCGTAACACCGCCTGCTCGATCCGCGCGCCCGCCGCCAGCAGCCGCTCCTCGCTGTTGTGCGGGCCGATCAGCTGGACGTTCGCCGGGATCGGGCCCGCGTCCCGCCCCGGCACGGGGATGGGCAGCGCGAGCGCCGGGACACCCGGCCACGTTGACCGGCGAGGTGAGCGCGCGCAGCTTCCACAGGAGGTGCACCTCGTCGAGCAGCGGCGGGAACCCGAGGAGGCTGGGCGCCGCCAGCATGTCCACCCGGCGCCACAGGCCGTCGAGCGTCTCCCGCCAGCGCGCGATCACCGCCTGGGCCGCGGTGACCTGGGCCGCGGTGATCGCGCTCGCCTGCTTGAGCCGGTCCCTGACGTCGCCGCCGATCTGGTCGGCCGCGGCGGCGAACAGGTCCTTGTTGGCCTGCCAGGCCTGGGCGTCGAGCACGGTGAGCGACGCCACCATGATCTGGTCGAGATCGGGGACGGTGACCGGCACCAGGTCGAATTCGGCGGTGCGCAGCGCGTCGTCGATCGCCGCGGTGATCCAGCGGGTCGGCGTCGATCGCGAGCACGCCGACGGATCGCGGCGCCGCGCCCGCCACGGTGAACCCGGGCTCGAGCAGCGCCATGCCGGCCGCGACGCCCGCGACATCGCGGGCCATCGGGCCGACGGTGTCCAGGCCGGCGCGAGCGGCCAGACTCCCGTCGAGCGGGATCCGGCCCCAGGTGGTCTTCAGGCCGGTGATGCCGCAGCAGGCGGCGGGGATGCGGATGGACCCGCCGGTGTCCGTTCCGTAGGCGATGTCGGCCTCGCCCGCGGCGACCGCCGTCCCCGACCCGCTCGACGAGCCGCCGGGCATCCGGCAGCGGGTCGAGCGGGTTGACCGGGGTGCCGAAGGCCGCGTTGATCCCGGTGATCCCGTAGGCGAGCTCGTGCAGGTTGGTCTTGCCGACGAACCGTGCCTGCCCGGCGTCCATCGCCGCGCGCAGCCCGGCGATGCAGGCGGCGTCGCGCTCGGCGGGCAAGGCCCGGTCGGCGACCGGCCGGGAACCCGCCGTGGTCGGCAGCCCGGCCATGTCGATCAGGTCCTTGACCGCGACCCGCGGTCCGGTGCCGGGCGTGCTGTCGGAGACGATCCAGGTAGTCACGGCTGACAGCGTATGCCCAGGGAAACCCAGTGGACTAGGCCGACGGGTCGTACCAGGTCGCGCCCGCGGGCAGCAGCGAGGTGGAGTCTGGGCCCCAGGAGCCGCGGGCGTACGGCACCACGGGCCCGACGTTGCCGACGACCGGGTCGACGACCCGCCAGGCCGCCTCGACCGTGTCCTGCTGCGCGAACAGCCAGCGCTCACCGTTCAGCGCCGCGCCGATGAGCCGGTCGTAGGCGCGCATGTCCGCGCCGGGGTGCTGGATGAACGTGAGGTCCTGCACCTCGGGCGCCCAGGCCGCCCCCGGCTTCTTCCCGACCAGCGTCAGCACGGCCTGGCTCTCCGGGTAGATGCGGAACCGCAGCGCGTTGGACGTCGTGGTCGCCTCGCCGAGCCCGAACACGTCGTGCGGCACCGGCTTGAAGTCGATCATCACCTCGGTCGCGGTGACCGGCAGGCACTTGCCCGCCCTGATGGCGATCGGCACCCCGGCCCAGCGCCAGGTGTCGGCGGCGAGCCGCACCGCGGCGTAGGTCTCCGTCGCCGACCCGGGCGCCACCCCGGCCACCGACTGGTACCCCTCGTACTGCCCCTTGACCACGTCGGCCGGCGTCAGCGGCCGCAGCGCGCCGATGAGCTGCGCCTTCGACGAGGGCCAGGAGTCGAGCCCGGTGCCCGTCGGCGGCTCGGCGAGGACGGTGGCGAGCACCTGGAGCATGTGGTTCTGGATGACGTCCTTGATCGCGCCGGTCTTGTCGTAGAAGCTGCCCCGGTCGGCGACGTCGAACGCCTCGGCCATCGTGATCTGGATGGACTGCACGTAGTTCCGGTTGAGCAGCGGCTCGATGATCGAGTTCGCGAACCGGGCGAACATCAGCGACTCGACCGGGTCAAGCCCGAGCCAGTGGTCGACCCGGTACACCGACTCCTCGGGGAAGTACTGGTGAATCGGTGTTGTTCAGCGCGTGGGCGGAGGCCAGGTCGTTGCCGAACGGCTTCTCCACCATGACCCGCGACTGCGCGGCGAGCCCGACACCGGATATCCCCTCGGCGATGCGGCCGAAGAGGAACGGCGGCACCTCCAGGTAGTACAGGATCCGCTTGGCGTCGGGCCCGAGCTCGGACGCCATCGCCTCGTAGGTCGCGTGGTCCCCCAGGTCCCCGTCGACGTACCGCAGCAGGTCGAGCATCTTGACCGCGGCGGGCGCCGTCGGGTCCATGTCGTTCAGCTTCAGCGAGGCGGCCGCGTAGTCGCGGAACTGCGGCAGCCCCCAGCCGCTCTTGGCGACCCCAAGGACGGGCACGTCGAGCACGCCGCGCTCGACCAGGCCCACCAGCGCGGGGAAGGTCTCCAGCTTCGCCAGGTCTCCGGTCGCCCCGAAGATCACCAGCGCGTCGACTTGATCGGCACTCATAGTGAACCATCCTGCCAGCCTGGTAGCCGCGAGTTACAGGAGGCCGACGCTTCCGGCAGGTTAATTTTTGGGGTCCGCGCGCCGGCCCGCGATCAGCAGCACGCACGGCAGTCCCGCGACGCAAAGGGCGGCCAGCATGATGCCCGCCACGGTGGCCGCGCCCTCGCCGCCCAGGCCCGCCAACGGGGAAAGGAAGGCGCCGAGGAGGAACGGCAGCGCGCCGACCCAGGCCGACGCCGTCCCCGCGATGGCCCCCTGGTTGGTCAGCGCGATCGCGGTGGCGTTCGGCCGCATGCTGCCGAAGAAGGCGAGGAAGAAGAACAGCGGGACGAGCAGCGCCGCGAGCGGCGGGTGCCCGGTGAGCGCCGCCGCGAGAAACCCGACGGCGCCCGCGGCCATGACGAGCTGCGAGAGCAGCACCACCCGGGCGACCGGCACCCGCTTGACCAGCCGGGCGCCGAGCTGCGCCATCGTCACCAGGCCGATCGAGTTGATCATGAAGAACACGCTGAAGAGCTGCGGCGACTCGTGGTAGGCGTCCTCGACGATGAACGGCAGGGCGGAGATGTAGGTGATCAGCGCGGCGTTGCCGCAGGCGATCGCCAGCGTGTAGCCGACGTACTGGCGGTCGCGCGCCAGGGTCCGCGAGTCGGCGACGAGCTGGTGCAGCCGCGACGGCGTGCGGCGCTCCGGCGGCAGCGTCTCCGGCAGGAACGCGGAAAGCAGCAACAGCAGCAGCCCGATCGCCGCGAGCACGCCGAATACGCCGCGCCAGCTCGTGAACCGCAGGATCTGCCCGCCGATCACCGGGGCGAGCACCGGCGCGAGCCCGAAGACCAGCATCAGCGAGCCGAGCACCCGGGCCAGCTCGGTCCCGGTGTACTGGTCGCGCACGATCGCCAGCGACAGCACCACCCCGCCCGCGCCGGCCATGCCCTGCAGGAACCGGAAAACGATCAGCGCGCCGATGTCGGGCGCCGCGGCGCACGCGACGGACAGCAGGGTGAACGCGACGAGGCCGGCGAGCAGCGGCTTCTTCCGCCCAAGCCCGTCGCTGACCGGCCCGGCGACGAGCTGCCCGACGGCCAGCCCGGCCAGGCAGCCGGACAGCGTGAGCTGCACGAGCGACTGCGAAGCGTGCAGGTTCGCCGCGATCGTCGGGGTGGACGGCAGGTACATGTCCATCGAGAGCGGCCCGAACGACGACAGCGCGCCGAGCACCGCCAGCATCCCGAGCCGGCGCCTGCGCGCGACCGCCGGCGCGACAAAAGTTTCCATTGCTAAGGCTATCGTATACGAAGTGCCTCCGGCAGGGGCCGTGAGACCCCTGCCACCTGCCAGGTCCGCGAAAGGGTTAACCATGCGGAGCGCGTGATGAGGTCCCGGCGGCTTCCACCGGACTCGTAAAAGGGAGACCTCCTGTGGTCTCGCCGAGACGGGTGTCAGGTATTGCGGGGCGATGGCGCTCTATGGTGAAATGACGGCAGGGTGGTCAATTGGCAATGCCTATATGCCGATCTTAAGTGGTGGGTACCTAAGGTGGCGTGACGTGCGGTGCCGAAGAAATGAAATCATCTGACCGTGCCGCTGACCATCGGAGAGGTGCACACCGGCCTCCTTCTCACCTCCACCGCGGTGCCGGTCGACACCGCGGCCGAGCTGCTCTCGATCGTTCCCGGCGGATCGGTGCGATCGCGGCAACGTCCGTTCGCTACGCGTGGTCGCCCGAGTGCTGACCGGGTGGACTGCTCCGCGCCACTTGCCGAGCGCCGCGAGGTCCGGGTCGTCGGGACCCCGGCCACGCGGTTGTCGCTGACCGACGGGCACATCATCCAGGCCGGGACCTACGCGACCTTCCACCACGACACGGCCGGCCGCCGTCGTCCGTGGGCACACTACCTTGCTCAGCCGGGGATGCTCGAAGTGCTCGGGAAGGCATCCGAGGAAAGCCTGGCGACTGGCTTCCTCCGCGGCCCGGAGACCGCGGCGGCGCCTTGATCTGGGCGCGGTTAGCATGCGGGCCCTCGATGCGATCCAGCGCAGCGAGCGCCTCGATCGCAATCCGCCGTTCCGCAGCCGCCGGACCCGGCTGCGCTGGTCGGCCGAGCCCTCGGACGGCAAGCAAGAGATAGTCTTCACGCTTGGCGCCGACGGCCTGCGCACCGTACGACTGCGCGCCGCCGAGCCGGATCCGCGGGCGCTCGCGGATTTCTGCGCCGACCTCGCCTTGCATGACTGGCTGCTCTCCACCTTGCTTGACCTTGTGGACCGGGCCGTTGCCCGCACTCGTCCCGTCCGCCGAACTGATCGGCATGCTCCGCCCCGGAATCGATCATCTGGTTCATGCCTGGATGCCGGCCGCCCACGCGAGCAGGACCCTGGACAGGATCTGGCAGGAACTCGACTCGCGGGTCAGGTTTCTCGCTGCAATGGCAGAAAACCGTCGAGCGGATACGCGACCAATTGTCCGTTGGCCTCATAGAGGCGCTGCAGCCGGTTACCGAGCCGACCGAGATCGGAGTCCGCATGACCAACGGCGAAACGACCGCGGAGCCTCGTGCCCAGGGAATCATCTTGAAGATCGGGCTCCCCCTGCTTATCGGGCTGATTACGCTCGTCGGCGGCGCAGGCCGGCGGAATGTCGGGCCAGGAATTCCCTGGTGTTGGCCGCGGTGGTCACGTTTGCCGTCGCGCTCATTCTCTTCATCGTCGACACCGAGGTACGGATCTCGGCCGTTAACGAGCACTTGGCCGCGGGTTTCGCGCAGATCGGCAGGTCGGCCGAGTTGTCCGGCCATGATGGAGCGCTCCATCCTGGGCACCGCGCTGCTGGCGGATTTCCTGGAGACGGCCGGTCAGGTAGACGGGCGGGTTAACCCCTTGCTTCAGCGCCTCGCGCGGCGGGAGGTCGAGCGGGTCGACCTCGTTCGTGCGCCAGCTGCCGGCCGGCGGCGAGATCAGCTTACGACGGCGAAGACCGGGACTGGCTGCTCGGTTTAACGCGAGAGGCCGAGTCCTCGATCGACGCGATCTCGCTGTCCACCGTGGACGCCGGGGTGCGGGGCCTCGATGGCGGGCTCTGGACCAGCGACCTGGGCCTCCGCTACCTCGAACTCCAGCGAGAGGCGATCGACCGGAAGGTCCGCATCCGGCGTATCTTCGTTTTCGAGAGCACGAGGACCTGGTCCGTGACGAGACCTTCCTGAAGGTTACCCAGATGCAGCGTGACGTCGGGGTCGAGGTCCGGATGCTCGATCATCAGCTCATCCCGGACTGGCTGCAGTCGCATGATCTTCGACTTCATCATCTTCGACGGGGCCGTCAGTTACGAGACGACGCCGGCGACGCCGTTCAGCCTCGGGCCAGACGCGACCGGGCATCCTCCGGACCCGGCTGGCACCGATGCCGGCCCGGGTTCGTGACCTTGAGGACCAGTTTGAGCACTTGTGGGAACGCCGCCAACCCCGAGCGCCCGATCGACGAGTGAGCCGGAGCGGGTTCACGCGGGGTCGGTGTCTCCCGGCGCCGCGAACACGTAACGGATCCGGTCGACCAGTTCGGCTGGCAGTCGCATCGCGTCCCGCGCGGCCCGGTCGGTCGCCTCCGCGAGGATGTCGCCGTCGCAGGCGAACTGGCTGAGAATGGTCCGCACGGCCAGTTCGACCGGCAGGAAGCGCGGTGACAAGACCGAAAGCGTCGTGTAGGCGGCGAACGCGGCCGCCTCGGGGTTGAGCCGGATGACCGGCGGGATCTCGTCCCAGTTGTCCGGGAACCGGGTCGGTCCAGTCCCGCGGTGTCACGACCGGCCGTCCCCGGTCGCGCAGGAGCCCCAGCCGCAGCAGTTGCCAGACGGCGGCCAGCATCGGGCACGACCAGGTCCGCTGGCCGTCGTGCTCATCCCAGAGTTCGACGTCGACGAAGATCGAGTGCCGTCGGCGCGCGCTCTCCCGCGGCGGTTGCCAGGGGCTGCGCCTGGCCATCGCCTCGCCCCGCGAGGTACTCGGCGATCGCTGCCCGTTGGTCAGCCAGCCGGTCTCGGTGAGCGGCGGCCGCCCGCCGGTGGTTCCGGGCACCGGCTCGGTCACCAGGCGGCCTAGCATCAGGCTCGCCGGGCTGTTGCCGTCGCGCTCGCGCAGGCCGACTCGCGCGCCAGGTAGTCGATCTCCAGTCCTTCGCGTTCCGCCGCGGCCAGCACCATCGGGATCACGTCGGCGGGTGAGGAGAACCGGCTGAAGTAGTCGTCGATGAGGAAGCACGTGCTGACCCGGACGGACTTCTTGTCGCAGCCGATCGCCTGCGGGTTCTGCGCCGCCCGGACCCAGGGCGCCGCGGCCGCGAACGTGTGCCGGATCGCGGCCTCGCCGTCCGCGAGTCCTCCATGTAGAGGTGACCGATTTCGACCGACACGTGGGAGAGCGGGAGCGACTCGACCTTGAGGTCGGCGCTGCTCTCCAGGAACTCGGTCTTGACCTCGCTCACAGCTGTTCCCACGCGGATTCGTCGATCATCTTCTTGGCGATCGAATCGAACGCCTCGATCGTCGCCTCGTTCGCGACGTGGCGGGCCCAGACGTCGCTGTCGGTGATCAGCTGCTCGCGCCACTGCAGGACGGGGTCCAGCGGCACCGCACCGAGCATGGCGGACCGGCCCACGTCCAGCTCGGCCGCCATCCGCTGCAGTCCCCGGTTGGCCTCGCGCAGCCAGGCCAGTTGCGGTGGCCGCAGCCCGGCGAGGTCCGGTGCGTTGGGATCCACGATCGCGGTCCGGACGAAGCGGATGTCCTCGATGAACTTCTCGCGTTCCTGGCCGTGCGCCTCGCCGATGTCGAGCAGCCCGCGTTCGCCGTAGACCAGGCCGTGCGCGGCCAGGATGTGCTGCCGGGTCCAGCGGTGGAACACCAGCCACCGGGTGGTGACGTTCGACAACTCGGGCGACGACGTGGCGGCGATCACGATCTCCGCTGCGTACGACCGGCCGGCGCTCAGATCAACGAGCACGACCTCGAACTCGCTGTGCAGCCGGAGGAAGAGGTCGATGCAGCGGTCAACCACGGCGTCGTCGAAGGAGAACTCTCCCCCGCCGGCGTCACCGGGTACCAGCACGAGCCGCCCGGTCCCGGGCGGCCGCTGCCGCAGGCTCGGTGCGGTCGGAGTGCTGCCAGACGTCCCACATCTCCTCGGCCGGTGACCGGCCGAGGAGGTAGGAGTGGGTGCCGTTGCCGGTCGTCGTGCCGCGGGTGAGCGCGCTGATGCCGAAGATCGCTCCCGCTGTCGGCGAGCCGAAGTCGAAGTCGACATAACACACGTCGCCGCCTTGCAGGGCGCGCCGGTAGACGACGTTGCTCCCGGTCACCGAGCGGCCGGTGCCGCCCTTGTCCGAGGTCGCGATGATGATCATCGCTAGCTCATCCTGGCGGTGTCCTGGCGGGCCGCGTCGAGCGTGTCGAGTTCACGGAGTACGTCGCCGGCCAGCACGCTCGCGGTGCCCGGCCGGTCACGCAGCAGTTCCCGGGCCCGCCGCAGCTTCGCCCCCACGACCTGGAAGCTCTCTCGCATCTGCTCCCCGGTGTCGTTCGTGCCGCGCAGCCGCTCCTGGTCGAACAGGTGCTCCGCCTCGGCGAGCAGTTGCCGGGCGATCCGACCATTCAGCGGTCGGCGGTCAGCGTGGCCTGGGTCACGTTGGCCGCGGCGACCAGCGCCTCGATGACCCGTTCGGTGTGGTACCAGGAGGGCACCCCGTAAGCGGCGAACGAGGTGCCGGCGAATACCTGCGTCGGCTCGTCCCATAGTCCGCGCCCGTTCGGCGATCTCTATCCGGCGACGCTCGATGTGGGCCCAGATCAGGTCGGCCAGGTCGAGGAAGCGGATCCGGGTGGACCTTGTCCTCGATCAGCTCAGCCACCCGCAGCAGCCGCTTCAGCACCAGCAGGGTGTAGCTGGAGACGGTCCACTGCAGCCGGGGACCCTCGGCCACCTTCTCGCTGCCGATCAGCCGCAGCCGCATGCCCGGGATGTGCAGCGCGATCGCCGGGTCGTCCGCCATCGGCCTGCGGGTGATCCGGCCGCGGTTGGCCAGTTCCTCGAGCAGGCGCCCGATCCGCTCGATGTCGACGTCGGCGATCTGCTCGCTGCCCGCGCCCTCGATGACGATCGAGGTGAGCAGCACCGAGTAGTAATCGGACTCCCGGCCGTCATTCGTCCGCCACGGCAGGTCTTCGAGCGGCCACTGGCCGCCGCCCGAAGGTGGCGATCTTGGCCCAGAACTGCCGGGTCAGGTCCAAACGCAGCTGCAGGGCCCGGGCCAGTCGCTGCTGCTCCTCGTCCAGCAGGCCGAGGATACGGGTCCGCTCGCTGAACAGGTCCTGGATGCCGTCGAGGGCGACGACCGTGAAGTACAGGTAGGGCCGCGCCTCGGCCACACCGACGGCTGGTCGCCGATGTCGCTCGCATAGGGAACCTCCGGTGCCCCGTCGACGACGCCCCAGGACCAGCCGCATTCGAACAGGCGGCCCCGGGTTCTCCAGTTCGTCGGCCACCTGGCCGAGCCGATCGTCAGTTCCTGCCGCAGGCCGGCCCGGATCTCGGCGAGGTCCTCGAGCAGGTCGCGGACGAGGATCTCGGTGGCGACGCCGCCCTGGTTGATCATCGAGCACATCGTCTTGCCGGGCGGGTCGCTCGGGTCGAAGGTGTTGACCGTGAAGCTGCGCAGCAGGCCGACCATGGCCGCGGTCAGCCGCTGCGAGGAGAGCTTCTCGAGTCGTCGACCTCGGCTGATCATCCTCTGGCTCCTGCAGGCCCTGCCGGTAGATCCGCAGGAAGCCCAGCGTGGCCAGGCACAGCGTGACGGACATCGAGTAGGAGTCGACGACGTGCAGCTTCCGCTGCTCGGCCTTGACCTCTCGCCTTGGGCTTCCTCGTTGACCTCGAAGTAGCTGTCGCCGGAGAAGTCCGGCGTTCCGTCGACCAGGTAGGTGCGCATGTACTCGCCGATGAAGTCGACCAGCCGGCGCGGGATGTCTATCGCGTTGCCGAGCGAGCGCAGGTACTCCAGGACGTCGTCCGCGGTCTGGTCGACGCTGTCGACCTTCAGCGACTCAATGGCGGTGGCCGGGTACAGGATGGTCAGTAGCTGCTCAGCGTCGCTGATTGAGTTCCTCCCGCTCCGGCCGCCCCAGTTCCATTCGCCGTTGTGGTACCTGTAGCTCAACGGTCGCGCGCCAGATCTCAAGGATGTGCCGCCGTGTCTGGATCTCCATAGTCTCCGGCCTTGTTCGCTGGCCTTGTCTCTGGTTGCTGGTGAAACCGGTTGCCACGATCATTCCCTCGTACCCGTCCGCACCCGGTGCTTCGTCTTTAGCATTCCACGCTCAGCTCGCGCACGCCGAGCGCGGTGAAATGCTGCCTGACGTCGTCCGCGGTAACCGGCAGCGCCGGGTAAGTGGTATCCGCTACCGGATACCCGTCCGAGCCCTCCATGAAGGCAGCCGCGAACGGGGCGCCGGGCTTCAGTGCGCCGACGAAGCGCGCGATCGCGGTGCGGAACTCCGCGGGTCCTCTGTGATGGACTCGGCGACGAAGAACATGGTGCCAAGGTCCCACTGCGCCGGTGGGAGGTCGAACACGCTGTACTGCTCGATCGCGCACTCCCGGCTCGCCGGTGCAGGCCACCCTCAGTTGCTTGTGCGGCTCAGCTGATCGTCATTTAGCCCTTCGCCTTCGCAGTTCCTGCCAGAAGGGCTGCCACGTCCACGTGGCGTCGTCGTCCATGACGTGACGGCGTAGCCAGCTGACGTTGCTCTCGGAGTAGTCGGTGAGCAGGATCTGCTCGGTCCACGGCAGCATCAGCAGGGCCGGATAGAGGTTCGTCCCCGAACCGACATCGATGGCTCGCTGGCACGCGGGCATGGCCGCGAATGCCTACGAAGAAGGACTCACCAGGCGGATTATTTCCTGGTCTTCCGCCTGCAGTTCGTGTAGTTCCGACGCCAGTAGTCCTGGGACGAAAAGTGTTTCCATGGCGTGTCGGCATTATGGCGTACGCGCGGCGTCATCAACCATGGACGAAACGCTAGCGGTTCCTGGAGAGGGAGCCACCTGGTTAAAGATGCACCAACGTTATGGGATCTGAATTCCGACTATTGCGGCATTATGATCTCGGTTCGCTAAGCGCGACCTGCTCGGACATTGTCTGATTTCGGCCGTCATCCGCTGAGGGACGGAAATACTCCGCAGGAGTTAGCCAGCCTACGAGAGCCGGAACGGCTCCCGGTCATGCAGATCGGCGTCGCTCGCGCGGACCGTGGCGCCGCCGCGGGACGCCTGATTGCGGCGTCAGTCCGAGCACGCGCTCCTATTATGACGAATCCCGTCACGAGGAGCATGGCATCGTAACCGGGCCTCAGCCGCCGAACGGTGTTGTCGGTCCGCAGGAGGCTGGTGCCGGTGACCGGGAGGTCGGCGAGAAGCGCATCCAGCGACCGCCGGGGTGACCCTGACGGCCGGGAACCTGACGCCGCTCACGTCGTAGCCGGCCGAACCCTCCATGAAGGCCATCATGAACGGGGCCCCGGGCGCGAGCGCGCCGAGGAACGCGCGCACCGCCGCCTCGAACTCCGCCTCCTCGGTGGTCATGCCGTCGGCCACGAAGAACATGCTCCCGAGGTCCCAGGCGCGCGGGGGTAGCTCGAAGATGCTGACTGCAGGCGGATCTCGTGGCTGCTGCCAGGCGCCGCCGGGGATGCTCGATGGCCCGGTAGCCGGGCAAGTCCGCCACAAGATCCCAGAATGGCTGCCATGCCATTCACCGGGTCCGTCGGCCAGTTCTCGCCGAGCCAATCAATATTAGGCGAAGCGTATTCGGTGAAGACAATGTTCTCAATCCAGGGTAGCATAAGCAATGCCGGATAGAGATTGGTTCCGGCGCCGACGTCCACGGCTCGCGTAATATGCGGGTCGGCCCGCAGGCTTCGATCAGGAAATCACTAGCGTAGCGTATTATTTCGGCGTCCTCCGGTAGCACCGAGGCGTAATTGATGTTGCCAGTATTCGTCGGCATCAAAGTCCGACCACGCCACCGCGTCGTTCCGCATGCTGCTACGATCCGCCATGTAATTAACTATACAGGGCAAAAGATCATAGGTATACCCTGGAACGTGTGTGACCGACTTGACGAGACTATCACGGATAATAAGTGACTGGTGAGCCTGTAGCTGGTGATATTGCCACGGGTGATGCGTGTGATCTCAGGGCCAGGAGTGGTTCCAGTGCCTCAAGGCCGCTGGTTCGGCCGCGCGTCGTCAGCCGGATACGTACCGGCCCTGGTCGCGGCCCCAGGTCCGGGTGGCCGACTCGTGGCCGACCCAGCGCGGCCAGCCGGTCAGCGTCGCCCTGTCGCCGACGGCGGACCGCCTGGCGCTCTCCGTCGGGCAGCGGCTCAGTGTCTCGGATATCACCGACGGTCCTCGTCGCGGTGAGCCGCCGCTCCAGCTGGCCTGCGCGCTTGCCCCCGGGCTGACCTGGTCGCCGGCGGCGACAAGCTGGCCTTCCGCGACGCCGACGGCCAGGGCCGGGTGCTTGACCTGTCGGGTCAGTCCTCCGTCGCAGGAGACGGTGCCCCGGATGTTGCTCTCGGGGTGGCGAGCGCGATGGCGTTCTCCCCGGACGGCGACCGGCTGGCCACGCTCGCGCCGTCGTTACCGGGCCGGATGACGCTGACCCTTTGCGGGCCGCGCCGGGAGGTGTTCTGGGAGCCGCCGCTGACCAGGAAGCGGAGCGTCCAGTTACTCACCTCCGAGGGGGTCAACCTGGCCTGTCGCCCGACGGGAGCTTCCTGGCCTGCACCACCGGGGACGTCGACGGTCTGGCTGTTCGACGCCGCCGACGGCCAGCCCGGTCGGGCAGTTCGACAACCATTCGCACACCGTCACCGGGCTCGCCTGGATCGACGACGACTGGGTGCTCGTCGGCCTCCGCGGACGCGACGCTCCAGTTGTGGCGCCCGGACGGCTCGGCGCCCACCACCGTCGTCGAGACCATCCCCGCGGCCGGGATGACCTTCGTGCGGGAGCAGCGCACCGCGCTGATCTGGTCCGGCGAGCGGCGAACTGTTCGCCTGGTCGCTGGGGAGTACCCCGGCCCAGCTGTGGTACCGGAACCCGCCGTCCCGCAGCGTCGCGGCTCACTTCACCAGGCTGGCGGTCAGCGCCGTGAACGGCCTGCTGGCGCTGGTCGACGCGGGAGCGACGGAACTGATCCTGGTCAGCGGCTGGGACCGCACGGTCAGCGCCCCCGCCGCCACCACGACCTATACGAACGCGAAGGTGCTGCTGCTCGGCGATTCCGGTGTCGGCAAGTCGGCCCTGGCGATGGTGCTCGCGGGTGCGGAGTTCCGTGCCACCGAGTCCACGCACGGACGCCGGATCTGGCGGCTGCCCGCGACCGAGGAGCCGGATTCCTCCGGTGGTGACCGGGAGGTGCTGCTCTGGGACCCGGCCGGGCAGCCGGGCTACCGGATCGTGCATCAGCTGCACCTGGGCGGGGCGGCCGTCGCGCTCATCCTGTTCGACTCCAAGAGCGAGACCACGCCGCTGGCCGGCGTGCTGCACTGGGCGCGCGCGGTCCGGCACGCCCATCCGGCGGCGGCCGGCGGGTTGACCACCTTCCTGGTCGCGGCCCGGACCGACCGTGGCGGCATAACGTCTCGCCAGCGGATCCAGCGGTGATGACGACTTCGCGCTCGACGACTACTTCGAGACCAGCGCGAAGGAGGGAACGAACACCGACCTGCTGCGTTCCCGGGTCCTCGCGGCGATCGACTGGGCGCGGATTCCCAAGATCGCCTCGACCGCCCTGTTCGCTGCGGTGAAGCAGTTCATCGTGGATCAGATGTCATCTGGCAACCTGCTCACGCCGCTTGATGAGCTGTGCCGGGCTGTTCCAGGTCGCCGCGCCGAGCAGCCTGGAACTGCTGCCGGGCCGAACTGCAGCTTCCCGATCTCACCGACGCCGAGGCCGGAGGTCTATCGGCCGCGCTGAACGCGGTCTTCGAGGGATGCGTCGCGCGGCTGGAGTCCGCGGACCTGGTCAAGCGGCTCAAGTTCTGGTGACTACGTGCTGCTGCAGCCCGAGTTGCTCGACGCCTATGCCAGCGCGATCGTGAACGCCGCCCGGGACGAGCCGGACGGGCTCGGCTGCATCCTGGAGTCGAAGGTCATCGAGCCTCGACTTCGCGATACCGTCCACCGCCCGGGTGCTCGACGAGCGGCAGGAGCGGCTGCTGGTGCTGGCCACCCTCGAGGAACTCCTCCAGCACGAGCTCGTCCTGCGCGAGCCGACCGAGGACGGCGTTCAGCTGGTCTTCCCCTCGGCCTACCGGCGCGACCTGCCGCCGTCGGAGGCGCCGAAGGGTGACGGCGTGGTCTTCCGGTTCGAGGGGCCGGTCGAGAACGTCTACGCGACCTTGATCGTCCGGCTGACCCGCAGCGACCGGTTCACCCGGTCGCCACCTGGCAGTCGGCCGCCCGGTTCGCCGCCGACGAAGGGTGAGTGCACGGTCTTCCTGAAGTACGACGGCGAGGGCAAGGCCGAGCTCTGGATCGGGTACGACCGGGTTCCGGACGCCCTGCGGAACCAGTTCGAGCGCTTCATGCACGCCCACCTCGACCGCCGGGCCACCCGGGAAGCGTCATGCGGGAGCGTCAGTACAGCTGCCCGCGACGACGGCACGGCGTTCACCTCCGAACAGGTCGAGCGGGTTCGCAGCCGCGGCCGGACGATTATCCTGTGTCCCGTCTGCGAGGAGCGGGTCTCGCTGCGTGACGACTACGAGCCGCGCAACGGCAGCGACCAGTCCACCGCGGCGATGGACGCCTCGGCGGACGCCGGCCGGAGAAGCTCGCCGCCGCGTACCGCGGTGCTGCGCGGCAAGGAGGAGGTCGCGGAGTTCGACGTCTTCCTCTGCCACAACTGGGATGACAAGCCCGCCGTCCGCGAGCTCGCCCAGCGAAGCTCCGGGAGCGCGGCCTGCGGCCCTGGCTGGACGAGCGCGAGCTGCGGCCGGGACTTCCGTGGCAGCGCGGGACTTGAGGACATCATCGCAGGGCATCCCGGCCGCGGCGGTGATCGTCGGCTGACCAGCTGGGCCCGTGGCAGGACCAGGAGCTCGCCGCGTTCATGCGGCAGTTCGTCAAGCGGCGCTGCGTCGTGGTCCCCGTGCTCCTGCCCGGGGCTAACGCCGCCGAACCTGCCGGTATTCCTCGACGGTTTGACCTGGGTCGACCTGCACGTGACCGAGCCCGATCCGCTCGACCAGCTCGTGTGGGGCATCAGCGGCGAGCACGAGAACCGGTAACGCGCATGTATCGATGAGTGCTTATGCCGGCGGACCGGTGGGTACCCTGAACTCGCTGTCGCTACCAGGGGAGATTGAGCTATTTCGTCACTTCTGCAACGCCTTCGCGTGACACGGATGACGCATCGCCCCCGGGCCTCGGGGCTGCTGCGCGGGTCAAGGACGGCCGCCTTCTACGCAATCACCTTCCTCGTAGTTTCTTTCGGCGCGATCTGGCTCGCGCTCCGCGTCGCCCCGCTGCAAAACGTGTCCGCCGCCGGGCAGACCGCCCAGGTGGGCGCGACGATGCCGAACGCGAGCCTGCGCGGTCCCGGGGAACTTGACCTGTTCGGTCAGGTGATGGCGACGAAGCCGGACTTTCCCGGGCCGATCCGGCCCAAGCTGGCGCTTGACCACATCACGATCGACCCGCAGGTCATCCAGATGCTGCGCGCCGACGGGCCGTCCAAGGTCGCGCTCACGCTCAGCCAGCAGCTCGCCTCCGCCTGGGAGCACTACTTCCTCTGGGAGACGCTGATCGCGATCGGGTTCGCCGTCGTGCCGCTGGTGGCGATCGCCGCGGTGCGCAAGCGGCCCGCGATCTGGAAGCTGCTGGCCGGCGGCATCGCGGTCGTCGCCGCGGTGAACGTGGGCGGCATCGCGCTGACCGCGTCCGGCACCCCGCAGGTGCTGCGCAGCGTCAAGACGCTCGACGACCTGGTCGGCGTCGACCCGCTCACCGGGGTGACCGCGGCCGGCGCGGCGCAGCCGGGGGTGCAGGCCGTGGTGATCGGCGACTCGACCGCGTCGGGCTGGGGCCTGCCCTGGGGACAGAAACCGACCGCCCTCGACGAGGCCTGCGGCCGCTCGCCCGAGTCGTACGCGGCGGACCTGGCGGCGGCCGACCAGTGGAACGTGCTCAACCTCGCCTGCGGCAGCGCGACGATCGAGAACGGCCTGCTCGGCCCCGAGGTGCTCTACAACGGCCAGATCGCGCCGCCGCAGCTGCCGCAGGCCGCGGCGGCCACCCACGCGAAGGTGATCATCGTCAGCGTGGGCGCGGACGACCTGTCCTGGTCGGTGATGACCCAGCTGTGCGCGGCGCAGGCCGTCTGCGACGACAAGGTGTCCGGCGCGTACTTCACGCAGCTGCTCAACACGTTCACCAGGAACTACTACCAGCTGCTGAGCGAGCTGGACGGGCTGTCGGCGCACCCGGCGGTGCTGGTGAACCAGTACTACTCGCCGTTCGGTACCAGCGTGAGCTGCCTGCAGAAGTACGGGATGAGCCCGGCGAAGGTGAAGGTGCTCGAGGCCAGGCTCGCGCAGCTGAACAAGGTCTTGCAGCAGGGCGCCAACCTGTTCGGGTTCGGCGTCGCCACGCCGCGGTTCACCGGGCACGAGCTGTGCACGCCTGACCCGTGGGTGCAGGGGCCGACCGACCCGGCACCGCTGCACCCCAACGCGGCGGGCGACCTGGCCATCGCGCTCGCCGACCAGCAGGCGTTCCCGCTGCTCAACCCGGCGCCCGTGCAACTGCCGTCCCCGTCACCGTCGGCGACGGCCAGCCCAGCGCTCGGCTAGCCCGGCCGTTAGTCCGCCG
The DNA here is from genome assembly GCA_963850115.1 of uncultured Actinomycetota bacterium. Taxonomy (GTDB): domain Bacteria; phylum Actinomycetota; class Actinomycetes; order Streptosporangiales; family Streptosporangiaceae; genus Trebonia. The sequence goes on along the minus strand of CAWKKG010000008.1, from coordinate 125,776 downwards.
CCCGCGCCGGGCTTCCTGCTGCGGACGCTGGCGTCGGCGCGACCGGCCGGTCCAGGGAACGGCGCACCCGGCCAAGGGTGAGGAACGTGCCGAGACAGGCGGCCGCTAGCAGCGTGTAAGGCACCAGGTCGGACGTGGCCTGGGCGAGGGCACCGCTGCCAGACGCCGAGATGGACTGCCCGGCCGCCCAGGTGAGGTTGGACACCGCGAAGGCGATGCCCTGGTTGAGGCCGAGTCGTTCCGCGCCGGCGGCGACGAGCGCGGAGGCCGGGGCGAAGAGCGTCCCGTAGAACGGCGTTCCCGCGATGAGGACGCCGATCAGCCACGGGGCCGAGGACAGCTGCGGTATGACGACGGCGCAGGCGGCGCCGACGGCGAGCGAGACCGCGAGCGGGCGGGCCGCGCCGGCCCGGTCGGACAGCCGCCCCGCGAGCGGTGACAGCCCGGATTCGACCAGCGCCCCGCACAGGAAGGTCGCGGCGATCACCGTGCCGGACACGCCGAGCCGGGACAGCCGCAGCGGCGTGAGCACGTCGAGCATGCCGAAGGCGATCCCGGCCAGCGCCATCAGCCAGCAGCCCATGACGACCTGCCGGTCGCGCAGCGCGGGGAGCGCCGCCCGCAGCGGTTGCGGGGCCTGCGGGCGCGGCGACGGCACGGTGAACGCGACCACGATCAAGCCCACGTCGGCGACCGAGGCGGCGGAGAACGCGGCCCCGGTACCCACGGCGTTGGCCACCGCGCCGACCACCGGCCCGAACAGGGCGCCGACGACCGCGGCGCCGAGCGCGGTCCCGAGCAGCTCGCCCCGCCGCGCCTCGGGCGCCGCGGTGGCCAGCCAGGACAGCGCGGCCGTCCAGGTGCAGGCGCCGCCGACCCCCTGCACGAACCGCGCCGCGTCGAGCAGCCCGGCGGATGAGCCCCAGCCGAAGGCGAGCGTGGACACGCCCATCAGCGCCAGCCCGAGCACCGCGACGGTCCGGTCGCCGAACCGGGCGACGAGCGCGCCGCTCGGCAGCGACCCGACCAGCGTCCCCGCCGGGTAGGCGGCGATCAGGATCCCCGCGCCGGCCTTGGACAGCCCGGCCGCCGCCGCGTAGTGCGGCAGCAGCGGCGTCAGCGCGGAGAAGAAGACGGTGTCCACCCCGACGATGGCGCAGACGAGCGCGAGCAGCCGCACCATGGGCGGCTCAAGCTTGACCCGTCCCGGCCGCACCGCCCGTCCACCCGCCCCGTCAAGCCGCTAATCATCACAAAACGCCTGGTTAGCTTACCTCTCCAGGGTGCCTGGGAGCCTTGGCGGCGGCCCGGCCAAGGACAGTGGATAGTTACGCACAGCCGGGTGTGCACAACTATCCACTGTCTTGAGCTCAGCCGGCCTTGCCCTCCAGCGCTCGTTTGGTGAGGACGCGGGCGAGGTGCTCGCGGTAGTCCACGTCGGCATGGAAGTCGTAGCCGGGGGAGGTGCCCTCGGCCGCGAGCCGAGCCGCTTCCTCGATCGACGCGCCCGACTTCAGCGCCTCCTCCGTCGCCGTGGCGCGCAGCGGGGTGCCGCCCATGGAGGCGAGCGCGACCCGGCCGCCGTAGGCGGCGACGCCGACGATCGCCCAGTCGTTGGCCCGCCTGACGAACTTCTGGTAGCCCCACGGAACCGCGGAGTTGGGGCCGCCGCGCGGCACCCGGACCGCGGACAGCAGCTCGTCGGGGGTCAGCACCGACTCGAACGGGCCGACGAAGAAGTCGTCCGCGCCGACCACGCGCACCCCGGACGGGCCGGTGATCTCCACCGAGCCGCCGAGGGCGAGCAGGGTCACCGGCAGGTCGGCGGACGGGTCCGCGTGCGCGAGCGAGCCGCCGATCGTGCCCCGGTGCCGGATCTGCGGGTCGCCGATCTGCAAGGCGGCGTACGCGAGCAGCGGCGCCTCCGCCTGCACCAGTTCCGACCCGGCCACCTCCGCGTGCCTGGTCGTCGCGCCGATGACCACCTCGTCGCCCTCGATCCGGATGCCCGACAGCTCGGAGATGCGGGCGATGTCGATGAGCACGGCGGGCTGGGCCAGCCGCACCTTCATCATCGGCAGCAGCGAGTGCCCGCCCGCCAGCAGCTTCGCGTCCTCGCCGTGCTCGGCGAGCAGCGCGAGCGCGTGCGCGGCCGAGTCGGCGACCTCGTAGTCGAACGACGCCGGGATCATGCCGTCACCCCGTCAGCTGGCACCTCGGCGGCGGGGGAGGAGCCGGAAAGCTTGTCCGCCGCGGCCAGCACCGACCGCACGATGTTGTGGTAGCCGGTGCAGCGGCAGAAGTTGCCCTCGAGTCCCTCCCGCACTTCCTGCTCCGTGGGGTGCGGGTTCTCCGCGAGCAGGCTGGTCGCGGCCATGACCATGCCGGGGGTGCAGAACCCGCACTGCAGGCCGTGGTTCTCCCGGAAGGCCTGCTGCACGCTGCTCATCGTGCCGTCGTCGGCGACGAGCCCCTCCGCGGTCGTCACCGAGCGGTCGTTGGCCTGGACGGCGAGCACGGTGCAGGACTTGACCGACTCGCCGTCGAGCAGCACCGTGCAGGCGCCGCACGACGTGGTGTCACACCCGACGTTGGCGGCGCGCAGCCCCAGCGTCTCCCGCAGGTAGTGGACGAGCAGCAGCCGCGGCTCGACCTCGTCGCTGCGCGCGACCCCGTTGACCGTTAGCTTGATCTCCGTCACGGCCGATCAGGCCTCCTTCGAGCCGTTAGCGGCAGTTAATTGCCCGCCAGACCCGCTGGGGGGACGTGGGCATGTCGATGTGCGTGACGCCGAGGTGCGACACGGCGTCGATGACCGCGTTCTGCACGGCCGGGGTGGCCCCGATCGAGCCGGCCTCGCCGATGCCCTTGGCGCCAAGCGGGTTGTAGGACGTGGGGGTCTCCATGTCGACCAGCTCGAAGCTCGGCACCTCGGTCGCCGACAGGAACGGGTAGTCGGCGAACGTCGCGGTCAGCGGGTTGCCGTCCTCGTCGTACACGACCTCCTCGAGGAACGCCTGGGCCGCGCCCTGCGCGATGCCGCCGTGCCGCTGGCCCTCGGCGAGCAGCGGGTTCATCACGGTGCCAGCGTCGTCCACCGTGACGACCCGGCGCAGGAGCACCTTGCCGGTCTCGGTGTCCACCTCGACGACCGCCACGTGGGTGCCGAACGGGAACGTCGGCCCCGGCGCGGTGAACACGGAGCGCACGAACAGCCGCTCCGACTCAGCCAGGGACGACAGCGGCACCGAGACATCCGGGTCGCCCTTGACGCAGAACGCGCTCGTCTCGGTGTCGAAGACCAGGTCGGAAGGCGCGGCTTCCAGCGTCGCCGCGGCCCGCTCGCGCGCCACGTCGAGCAGTTCGCGGGAGGCCTGCTGCACCGCCGCGCCGCCGAGCTGCAGCGAACGGGAGCCGCCGGTGCCGCCGCCCTTCGGTATCAGGTCGGTGTCGCCCCACTTGACGGTGATCTTCTCGATCGGGATGCCGAGTTCCTCGCTGACGAGCATCGCCCACACGGTCTGGTGGCCCTGGCCGTGCGGCGAGGTGCCCGTGAGGACGGTGGCCGTGCCGTCCGGGTGGACCTCGACGGTGCCGTTCTCGTTCGGGCCGCCGGCCTCGCCGCCGGGGCCGGTGATCTCCACGTAGGACGACAGGCCGATGCCGAGCTGCAGGGTGTCGCCGCTGGCGCGGCGCTTCGCCTGCTCGGCGAGCAGGCCCTCATAGTCGGCCGCCGCCAGGGCCTTTTCGAGCGCGGTCACGTAGTCGCCCGAGTCGTACTTCGCGCCGAAGGCGGTCGTGTGCGGCTCGGTGAACTTGGGCAGCAGGTTCTTGCGGCGCACCGCCGCCGGGTCAACCCCGGCAGCGTCGGCGAACAGGTCCATCGCCCGGTCGATCGCGGCCGCCGCCTCGGGCCGCCCCGCGCCGCGGTAGGCGCCGACCGGCGTGGTGTTGGTGACCACGGACCAGGACCACGACTCGGCGCGCGGGATGTTGTACGGGCCGGGCGTCATCAGTCGCGTCAGCGACGGGAGGAACGCGCCCGCCTTGGGGTAGGCGCCGCAGTCCTGGAGGATCTCGATCCGGTAGGCGAGGACGGTGCCGTCCCGCCTGCCGCCGATGGTGATCTTGTGCTGCTGCGCCCGTCCGTGCGGCATGGCGACCATGTTCTCCATGCGCGTCTCCGACCACCGGGCCGGCCGGCCGAGCTGCTTGGCGATCCAGCAGGTGACCGAATGCTCAGGGTCGGCGCCGAACTTGGCGCCGAACGCGCCGCCCACGTCGGGCGTGATGATCCGCACGTCTTCCGGGCTGAGCCCGAGCGCGCCCGCGATCGCGCCCTTGGTGCCCTGCGCGCCCTGGTTGGGGATCCAGGCGGTCAGCCGCCCGTCCTCGCCCCACACGGCGGCGGCGGAGCGGCTTTCCATCGGCGCCGGGGCGACCCGCGTGTTCTGGATGACCTCGCTGACCACGACCTCGCAGCCGTCGAACAGGTCCGGGTTCGACGCCGACTGGTCGCCGAACGTGCAGATGACGTTCGTCTCCGCCTCGGGGAACAGCAGCCCCTTGTCGCCGGCCAGCGCGTCGTTCATGTTGACGACGGCCGGCAGGAAGTCGTAGTCGACGTCGACCAGCTCGATCGCGTCCTCGCCCTGGTACATCTCCTCGGTGACCACCACCGCCACCGGCTCGCCGACGAACCGCACCGTATCGCTGGCGAGCAGCGGCTGCTGCATGGCCTGGTTCATGAACGGCGCCATGGGCTTGAGCGGCTTGATCCCGTCCGCCGCGAGGTCCGCGGCCGTGTAGACGGCGACGACCCCCTCGGCCTCCTTCGCCGCGCTGGTGTCGATGCCGCTGATCTTCGCGTGCGCGACGGTCGAGCGGACGAAGTGCACGTAGCAGGCGCCAGCCAGCCGCTCATCCTGGACGTCTTCTGTGTAGACGGCTCCCGTCGACAGGAAGCCTGGATCTTCGGTCCGCAGGACCCGGGTGCCGAGTATGCTCACGCCGTTTTAACTCCTCTTGCAGGCATCACGACCTGGTTACGGGGATCGTCAAGGACGATCCAACTCGCCCGCGACTACCCAGGTCAAACCGGAGCGTCCAGCCCAGGCTATCGCGAGCGGAGGCATGCTCCGCTTTTGTGGTCCATCACAACGTCTAGTGGTCACACTGTGACTACCTGGGCAAACGGCCCTCGGCAAGTGAGCGGGAAACCCTCGTTTTGCGCCATTGTCCGGCAAGAGCAAAGGTCTTGGATCGATAAGGCCGCCACGGCGTACCCGTCGATCCAAGACCTATTGCCAGCGGATTAGTTCGCCTCCTGGTGGGCCTGGAAGTCGGCCATTTCCGCCATGATGAGCTCCTCGGCGCGCGCCGGGGGCAGGCCGAGGCCGGTGAACGCGTCGGTCACCGGCCCGCCCCGGGACAGCAGGCCGAGCAGTATGTGCTCGGTGCCGATGTAGTTGTGGCCCAGGCGCAGCGCCGACTTCAGCGCGCCCTTGAGCGCGTCCTTGGCGCTCTCGTCGAGGGTCACGTCGAGCAGTTCGGCCGGGCCGGCCTTCGCCACCCGTTCGGCGGGCCCGGCGCCGACGGCGGCGTAGAGCTGCTCGGGGGTCACGCCCCCGGCGGCGATGGCCTGCGCGGCCAGGCCCTCGGGCTCGGTGAACAGGGCAGCCGCCAGGTGCGCACCGCTTACCGGGGCCGGCGCCGCGAGCCTGCCCGCGGCGGCGAGCACCTTGGCGGAGCGGGCGGTGAACCGGGAGAACGGCTTGGCATTGTCCGGCATCAGGTCGCCGGCCTTGGTCGGCACGAAGCGCTTCTGCGCCGCCTGCTTCGAGACGCCCATCGCGCCGCCGATCTGGCTCCAGGACAGGCCCGACCGGCGCGCTTGGTCCACGAAGTGGCCGATCAGCGCGTCGGCCTGCTCGTCCATCTGGGTGGAGACCGCGAACGCGTCGGACACGTTCTCCAGTGGCCCGCCGTCGGGGTGGAGGGCCTTCACGTAGGTGATGAGGTTGTCCAGGGGGACCGGGAAATCTGTCATGCGTCAACCTTAGATTGACGGTGGCCAGGTCGTCAACCCAAAGTTGACGGTCCAGGGCGGGTGTCAGGAGTCAGCCGGATCCGTTCGGGATGATGATGAGGAAGAGAGGGCGAGACGGAAGGCGGGCTAAGCGAACAGCGCGCGGATGTCGTCCGCCGACAGGCCGGTGGAGAACGCCCCGTCGCTGTCGATCACCGAGGAGAACAGCTCGGCCTTGCGCGCCTTCAGCGCCATGACCTTCTCCTCGATGGTGCCGGACGCGATCAGCCGGTACACCATCACGTTCCGCGTCTGCCCGATGCGGTGCGTCCGGTCGACCGCCTGGGCCTCGGTCGCGGGGTTCCACCAGGGGTCGAGCAGGAAGCAGTAGTCGGCCTCGGTGAGGTTGAGCCCGAAGCCGCCCGCCTTCAGCGAGATCAGGAACACCGGCGCCGTCCCGTCCTTGAACGACGAGATCACCGCCGCCCGGTTCGTCGTCGACCCGTCCAGGTAGCAGCATTCCACCCCGGATGCCTCAAGCTGCGTCCTGGCCATCCGCAGGAACCGGGTGAACTGGCTGAACACCAGTGCCCGGTGCCCGCCGCCCACCACGTCCTCGATCTGCTCAAGCAGCGAGTCGATCTTCGCGGACGGGACGTCGGCGAGCTCCTCGTCGATCAGCGCGGCGTGCAGCGACAGCTGCCGCAGCAGCGTCAGCGAGCGCAGGATCGTGAACCGGTTGTGGTTGACGTCGTCGAGCAGGCCGAGAACCTTCTGCCGCTCGCGTTGCAGGTGGGTCTGGTACACCCGCCTGTGCCTTGGGTGCAGCTCGACCTCGAGCACCTGCTCCTGCTTCTCCGGCAGGTCCGCGGCCACCTGCTCCTTGGTCCGCCGCATGATCAGCGGCCTGATCCGGCGGCGGAGCTGCCCGAGCAGGTCGGCGTTGGCCGACTTCTCGATGGGCCGCGCGTAGTACTCCTTGAACCGCTCCGGGTTCGGGAACAGCCCGGGCGCCGCGATCGACAGCAGCGACCACAGCTCCATGAGGTTGTTCTCCATCGGCGTGCCGGTGATCGCGACCTTGAACGGCGCCGCGACCCGGCGCGCGCACTGGTACGCCTTGGACTGGTGGTTCTTGACGTACTGCGCCTCGTCGAGGAACAGCCCGGCCCACGCGTGCCCGCCGTAGGCCTCGAAGTCGAGCCGCAGCAGCGTGTACGAGGTCACCACCGCGTCGGCGCCGTCGATCAGGTCCGCCAGCGTGCCGCCGCGGCGGCCGAGCGTGTCCGAGCACCGTCACGACCTTCAGGTCGGGGGTGAACCGGTGGGCCTCGGCCGCCCAGTTCGCGAGCACCGAGGTCGGCGCCACGATAAGAAAAGGAGTGTTCCGAACGGAATCAGGTGACTCGGCCCGTCCCACGTCTTTCGCGTGCTGGATGCAGCGCGAGCGTCTGCAGCGTCTTGCCGAGACCCATGTCGTCGGCCAGGATGCCGCCGAGCCCGTGCGCCCACAGGAACGCGAGCCACTGGAACCCCGCCAGCTGGTAGGGCCGCAGCTGCGCGTTGAGCGTGGCGGGCAGCGGCACGGGGTCGATCTCCTCGAGGGCAAGCAGCCCGCGCACCTGCTGCTGCCACGCCGCCGCCTGGTGGCCGACGACGCCGAGCCCGGACAGCTCTTCCCACAGGCTCGCCTGGAACCGGCTGATCCGCAGCGCCCCGTCCGGCTGGTCCTGGAGCGCCCTGGCCTCGTCGATGAGCCGGGCGAGCGCGGCGAGTTCCGGCTTGTCGAGCGAGAAGTACGCGCCGTCGGGCAGCAGCATGTGCGACTGGCCGTGGGCGAGCGCCACGAAGAGGTCGGTGAACGGCACCTCGCGGCCCTCGACCGTGACCGTGATGCCCAGGTCGAACCAGTCGCGCTCGCCGTCGAGCTCGCCGGCGGACAGGCCGATCTCCAGCGAGTCGCCGGCCTCGTGGTAGTCGGGCACCCGGCCGGTCAGCTCCACGCGCACGTCGTCGCGGCCCTCGAGCAGGGGCAGCACCTCGGTGCTGAACGCCATGGCGTCGAGGCCGCGCAGGGTGACCGGCCCGCTGGGGTCGGCCTCCGCGCGGGCGAGCCGCAGGCCGCGCGGTCGCGTGGGAGCGGACACCCGGCCGCGCCGGAGGATCAGGCCGACGAGGATCCGCGCCTCCGCTCCTGGTCGCGGAACGGGTCGCGGCCGGGGCCGAGCGCGCGCCCGCAGCTCGGTGCCACCGACCTGGTAGGACCACTCCCAGCGGACGTCGACCTGGTGGCCGCCCGCGTAGTCGGCGCGGACCACGAGCGTCGGGCCCGGAGATCTCCGGCGCGGTGAACGAGCCGTCGGATGAGGTCACGGTGGCCTGGCGGCGCAGCCGCGGGTAGTACTTGGACAGGAACGCGGCCTGCCCGCCTTCCGGGATGACGAGCCGTTCGTCGGCGAGGGCGAGGTGCTGCAGCTGCGCGGGCACCGGGTGGGTGAGCCGGGCGAGCCGGAACCGGGCGAGCTCGCCGTTGGCGGCCTGCGTCGCGGTCGGCGTAGATGACGCCGTGGCCCTCGGTGCCGACGAAGCGCAGCGGGACGGCGTCCGCGCCGTCGCCGGTCTTGATCACCGGGGCGATGAGCAGCGTGGTGCCTTCCGTGGTGACGTCCAGGCACAGCTCCGCCGTGCCCGGCGGCGGCACGGTGCCCTGCTTGCCCCGGTAGACGAAGGGCAGGCCGACCGCGTGCGCCTGCTCGAGCACGGGCCACAGCTGGCGGGACTCGCAGGCGGACAGGTCCAGGTACTTCTGGTCGCCGTAGCCGGGGGAGGAGTACGCGCGAGTAGTAACCGGAGTGCTGGCGCCGACGCGCTGGCCCGGTAGAGGGCGTAGCAGCTCGTGCAGCAGGCGGACGTGCGCGGCGGGAACTCGTCGCGCAGCAGCAGGTAGTCGAGCCGGGACCAGGACAGGTTGCCCGCCACCCAGCCGCCGAGCCGCCCCGGCTGCACCAGCCGCGCCTGGAGCTTGAACTTGCGGGTGGCGTCCTCGGCCGGCGGCTCGTGCCGCCCGTTGTCCGTGGAGTAGCTGGGGTAGCGGAAGGGCTCGGTCGTGTTCCGCACCAGCGACAGCTCGACCGCGAGCGGCGCGTTCGCGGTGCCGTCGCCGGCCGCGGACGCGGCGCGGGCCTGCGGGGTGGCGAGCAGCGAGTCGAGCGACTGCTCCCAGGGCAGCGCGGACCGGCGGGCCGCGGCGCCCGCCACCGTGGTCGCGGGCAGCAGCGTCTCGTCGGTCGCGGCGAGCACGAGGGCGGCGACGTGAACGCAGTTGGTGCCCCTGGCGCAGCTGCAGTAGCCCTCGCGAAACCGCAGCGGGAACCCGGGGGACGCGCGGAACGAGGCGGACACCGTCCTGATCTCCCCGCCCCTGGCCCGGCCGCCGCCCTCGCGGACGGTGCCGGTCAGCAGCTGCTGCGACGCCTCCCAGGCCATCTGCACGACGGCGCCGCGCTGCACGGCGACTAGCGCCGTCCGCGCACCCCTCCGGGCCGATGGCCGCGCGAAAGGACGCGAGGTCGACGTCCCGGAGCGCCACTCGTTGCATCCCATCGAGCCTATCCGCTGATTGTTACCAGCGGGGCATGAAGAGGTGACGGCTGGCCGTGCCCGGCTCCGTGCCGGGGTGAGCGGGCTACGGTGGGGTGATGGGGACCGGAGGACGCTGGCAGGAGGCTCGTCCTGCTGCGGCACGCGAAGTCGGACTGGCCGGACGTGGCGGACCACGAGCGCCCGCTCGCCAAGCGCGGCAGGCGGGACGCGCCGGCGGTCGGCCGCTGGCTCGGCGAGTCGGGGTACGTGCCCGACGCGGTGGTCTGCTCGACGGCGCAGCGGGCGCGGCAGACCTGGGAGCTGCGTGGCGACGGGGCTGGCCGCGGCCGCGCCCGGAGCGCGGCGCTCCCCGTGTCCGCTACGAGCCGCGGGTCTACGAGGCGACGGTGCTTGGCCTGCTGATGCTTGTCCGCGAGTTCGACCCGACGCGTGGCGGACCGCGCTGGTCATCGGGCACAACCCCGGCCTCGCCGGGCTGGCCGACGGGCCTGGCCAGCCCGGACGACGGGCCGCCGCAGGCGTTCCCGACCGCCGCCGTCGCCGTCCTCGGCCTGACGGGCCCGTGGGCGGAGGCGGCGCCGGGCGAGGCGCGGCTGCTCGCGTTCACCGTCCCCGCGGAATTGCGCGGCTAGCGGGAGCGCCGTCGGCACCGGGAAACGTAGACTTCTCCCGTGGAGCACGGTGAGTTCGAGCTCGGCACCGACGGGCCTTCGGCGATCCTGGTCGGCGTCGACGATTCGGTCACGGGCCTGCGCGCCGCCGCGTACGCCGCCGGGCTCGCCCGCAGGCAGCGCGCCCGGGTCATCGCGGTCTACGTGGCGCCGATCGCGCGGCATGGCCCTGGCCAGCTCGGCCGGGCCGGCCGTGCTCGCCGCGGAGAACGAGGCCTACGACGAGATCGCCAAGGAACTCGCCGGACGGGCCGACGCCATGTCCCGCGAGCTCGGCATCTCGGCCACGTTCATCACCGCCCACGGCGACCCGTACCGCGAGATCACCCGCGTCGCGATGGAGACGCGGGCCGACGCGATCGTGGTGGGCGCGTCGCTCAAGGCCGGCCACCGGCTGATGGGCTCCCTCGCGGTCCGCCTGGTCCGGGCGGGCAAATGGCCGGTCACCGTCGTGCCCTAGAAGACCGGGTAAGTTATCGCCTAAATAGTTATCACGTATCTGTGCAGTTATGCCGGGCACGTGTCGCTATCATCCTCCTTGCCAGTTGATCCGCCTGGCCCACACCACCGGGGCGGTCTTGGACGAGTTGCAGGTCGGCGATCCCGCGGCAGGTCGGCACGTACACCCTGCTCGCGCGCCTCGGGTCGGGCGGCATGGGCCAGGTCTATTTCGGCCGCTCGCTCGGCGGGCGTCACGTGGCGGTCAAGGTCATCCGCGCCGACCTGGCGCAAGACCAGAGTTTCCGGGCCCGGTTCGCCCGCGAGGTCCAGGCGGCCCGCCGGGTTAGCGGCGCGTTCACCGCGCCGGTCATCGACGCCGACCCGGACGCGCCGGTGCCGTGGCTGGTCACCGATTACGTGCACGGCCCGTCGCTTGGCGACGCGGTCGCCAAGCACGGGCCGCTGCCGCTCCCCGCCCTGCTCATCCTCGCGGCGCGGCTCGCCGAGGGCCTCGGCGCGGTGCACGCGGCGGGCGTCATCCACCGTGACCTCAAGCCCGCCAACGTGCTGCTCGCGGAGGACGGGCCGCGGCTGATCGACTTCGGCATTTCCCAGGCCGCGGACTTCGCGCAGATAACGTCGCCGACCTCGGTCCTTGGCACCCCCGGGTTCATCGCGCCCGAGCTGATCCAGGGCGAGCCGGTCGGGCCGAGCAGCGACATCTTCACGCTGGGGGCCGTGCTCGCGTACGCGGCGACCGGTGAGTTCCCGTTCGGGGTCGGCCCGGCCGATGCGCGCACCCTCCGCGTGCTGTATCTCGCCCCGGACCTGGGCAAGGTTCCCGCCCCGCTGCGGCCGCTGCTCGAACGGTGCCTGGCCAAGGCTCCGGCCGAGCGTCCCACCGCCGGCGAGTTTCTCACCGACCTGGTCGCGGCCTGTCCGGTGCCGCCGACGACCGGGAGGACTGGCTGCCGGCCGACATCCTCGCCGAGATCAGGCAGCGGCCGCTGCCGGAGGAGATGGCGACGTCCCACCTCCGGGTCACGGCGCCGCCGTCGGCGCCGGCCGCCGCCCCGGCGCGGCGGTCCTCATGGCGAACCGTGGACAGCAGCGGCGGCGCTCTGGGCCTTCGGCGGGGCCGCGGCCGTGGCCGCCCTCGCGGCCGTCATCGGGCTCCTGGTCGCGCCGTCCGGCGGCCTGTCGGCGCGATCGGGCCAGCTGGCCAGCGCCGTGCTCGCGCGCCCGACCGGCCTCACGGCCTTGCAGGAGACGGAGACTTCCGTAACGCTCAACTGGAACGTGCCCCCCGGCGGCGCGCGACCAGGCGAGTACGAGATCTTGGAGAACGGCCACGAACTCGTTTCCGTTTCGGGTAACCAGTCGACGTACCAGGTGACCGGCCTCAGCGCGAATACCGCCTACCAGTTCAGCCTCGTCGCGGTCACCAGTTCCGGCCGCTCGGCGCCGTCAGCCGCCATCCTTGCCGCTACCGACCGCCCAGGCGGCCCCTCGCCGATGTCGTTTTCGACGGCACCGTCACCTCCAGGGAGACCGTCAGCTCTGATTCCTACTGGCAGAAGGTAGGGGCAACCTGGACAGATACCTGGTACATCACCGCCAACTGCGGACCGCAGGCATGCGCCGCCGCGGCCCTCAGCGGCTCCGTCAACGGCATATCTTTCACCGCTACCCTGGCCCGCTCAGGGACGACGTACTCGGGCGTCGCCGCGATTGATAATTTCTGGCTTGACTGCCTCCACCAGAGCAACTACGAAGACACCACGCTGAACATCAAGCTCGCCGCCACCCGTCAAGAGATCCGCCCGGGTTCTTTGACCGTCAGCGCCTTCACCGGCACGATGACTTGGAACGTCCCCGCCCTCCCCGACGGCTGCACCGGCTCCCTTTACCGAATGGCGGTAACTGGCACGTCACAGTGACGACAGGAGCGCGCGGACCTCGCCCGCGATCTGCTTGTCCTCGCGGGCGGCGATGACGAACGTGCGCACGTTCGCACCCGGCGGCGGTGATCTCCCAGTCCTCGCCGCCGCGGCGCCGGCCGGCGTTGCGCGACTCGTCGACGGCGACGCCGAGAAAGCCGAGGCCGGCGGCGGTGCGGGAGCGGACCTCGGGGGAGTTCTCGCCGACGCCGCCGGTGAAGACGAGCACGTCGAGGCCGTCCATGGCGGCGGCCATCGAGGCGATGGACGCGCGGAGCCGGTGCAGGTAGACGTCGCGGCCGAGCACGGCCCGCTGGTCGCCCGCGGCGGCCCGGGCGAGCACCTCGCGCATGTCGCCCGTCCCGGCCAGGCCGGCCAGGCCCGAGCGGCTCTCCAGGGTGGCCGCGAGCTCGCGCGACGGCATGTGCGCGTGCTCCTCAAGCCACAGCACGAGACCCGGGTCGACCGAGCCCGACCGCGTCGCCATGACCAGGCCGTCGAGCGGGGTGAACCCCATGGTGGTGTCCACCGACCGGCCGCCGTGGACGGCGGCGAGGGACGCGCCCGCCCCCAGGTGGCAGGTGACAACCCGCAGCCCGGCCGGCGCGTCCGGCGTCGGGTGCCCGACGAGCTCGGCCGCGCGGCGGGAGACGTAGGAGTGGGACAGGCCGTGGAAGCCGTACCGGCGCAGCGTCCACCGGGTCCGCCACTCGGCCGGCAGGGCGAACGTCGCCGCGGCTTCCGGGATCGTCGCGTGGAACGCGGTGTCGAAGCAGGCCACCGCGGGGGTGTCGGGCAGCACGCCGGTGACGGCGTCCAGCGCGGCGAGCGACTTCGGCTGGTGCAGCGGCGCGAGGTCGGTCAGCGACTCCAGCCGCCGCCTGCACCTCGCCGGTGACCAGCACCGGCGCGGCGTAGAGCGTGCCGCCGTGCACGATCCGGTGCCCGACCGCGTCGACCGGGCCGAACGACTCGATCGCCGCCTTGATCGCCGCGTCGCCCGCGCCGCCGCCGAGCGCCGTCGCCGACGGCGGGCAGGTCGGCGCGCGCCGTCACGTCGTCGCCGCGCCGCGCCCGGCGCCGCCGAGGACGCGCAGCTTGAGGCTGCTCGACCCGGCGTTGACGACGAGCACCCGGGCTACCGCGTTGGCCTCCATGGGCTTACGTCAGCCGTCCACTTCCAGTCCCTGATCTCCGGCGCGTCCTCGCCGAACTCCCTGGTGTAGGCGCGGCAGGTGATCCGCTTGTCCGCCATCAGCTGCCGCACCTGCCCGGCGGTGCCCGACAGCCCGTCCACCCGGTCGATGACGTCCATCACCAGGTGGAACCGGTCCAGGTCGTTGAGCATCACCATGTCGAACGGCGTCGTGGTGGTGCCCTCCTCCTTGTACCCGCGGACGTGGAAGTTGTCGTGGCCCGTGCCGCCGGTAGATCAGCCGGTGGATCAGCCACGGGTAGCCGTGGTAGGCGAAGATCACCGGCGCGGTCGTGGTGAACAGCGCGTCGAACTCGGCGTCCGACATGCCGTGCGGGTGCTCCGACTCCGGCTGCAGCCGCATCAGGTCCACCACGTTCACCACCCGCACCTTCAGCTGGGGAAGGTGCTGCGCGGAGCAGCGACACCGCCGCCAGGGTCTCCAGCGTCGGCGTGTCGCCGCAGCACGCCATGACCACGTCCGGCGGGGTGGTCGGGTCGTTGTCGGACGACGCCCACTCCCAGATCCCCGCGCCGCGCGTGCAGTGGATGACCGCCTCGTCCATCGACAGCCACTGCGCCTGCGGCTGCTTGCCCGCCACGATCACGTTCACGTAGTGCTTGGACCGCAGGCAGTGGTCCGCCACCGACAGCAGCGTGTTCGCGTCCGGCGGCAGGTAGACGCGGATGACCTCGGCCTTCTTGTTGACCACGTGGTCGATGAAGCCGGGGTCCTGGTGCGAGAACCCGTTGTGGTCCTGCCGCCAGACCAGCGAGGAGAGCAGGTAGTTGAGCGAGGCGACCGGCCGCCGCCACGGGATGTGCCGCGTGGTCTTCAGCCACTTGGCGTGCTGGTTGAACATCGAGTCGACGATGTGGATGAACGCCTCGTAGCAGTTGAACAGGCCGTGCCGCCCGGTCAGCAGGTACCCCTCGAGCCAGCCCTGGCACAGGTGCTCGGACAGCACCTCCATGACCCGGCCGTCGGGCCGCAGGTCGTTGTCGCCCTCGATGATCTCGCCGTCGAACGCGCGCCCGGTCACCTCGAAGACCGCGTCGAGCCGGTTCGACGCCGTCTCGTCCGGGCCGAACAGCCGGAACGTCGAGCGCGGTTGCGCGCGATGATGTCCCGCAGCCAGCCGCCGAGCACGCGGGTGTTCTCCGCGTCCACCGCGCCCGGCGCCGGCACGTCGACCGCGTAGTCCTGGAAGCGCGGCAGGTCCAGGTCGCGCAGCAGCAGCCCGCCGTTGGCGTGCGGGTTGTCGCTCATCCGCCGGTAGTCCGCCGGGGCGAGCGCGGCGATCTCCGGCAGCAGCGCGCCGGCGGCGTCGAACAGCTCCTCCGGCCGGTAGGACCGCATCCACTCCTCCAGCTGCCGCCAGGTGCTCGGCGTTGCCGCGCGCTTCGGCGATCGGCACCTGGTGCGCCCGCCAGGTGCCCTCGACCGGCTTGCCGTCCACGAACTTCGGCCCGGTCCACCCCTTGGGCGTGCGCAGCACGAGCGCCGGCCAGCGCGGCCGCTCGGTGTCGCCGTCCACTCGCGCCCGCCGCTGGATGTCGTGGATCTCGGTGACGATCGCGTCGAGCGTCGCCGGCGAGCTGCTCGTGCACGAGCTTCGGGTCGTCGCCCTCGACGGTGTAGACGTGGTACCCGTAGCCGGTCGAGCAGCGACTCCAGCTCGTCGTCGCGGGATCCGGGCCGGGACCGTGGGGTTGGCGATCTTGTACCCGTTGAGGTGCAGGATCGGCAGCACCGCCCCGTCGGTCACCGGGTTGAGGAACTTGTTGGCGTGCCACGAGCCGGCCAGCGGCCCGGTCTCCGACTCGCCGTCGCCGATCACGCAGGCGACGATCAGGTCGGGGTTGTCGAACGCGGCGCCGTAGGCGTGCGCGAGCGAGTACCCGAGCTCGCCGCCCTCGTGGATGGAGCCGGGCGTCTCCGGCGCCACGTGGGAGGGGATGCCGCCGGGGAAGGAGAACTGGCGGAAGAGCCTGCGCATCCCCTCGGCGTCCTGGGTGATCGACGGGTACCGCTCGGTGTAGGTGCCCTCCAGGTACGTGTTCGCGACCATCCCGGGCCCGCCGTGCCCGGGCCCGGCGACGTAGATGACGTTCAGGTCCCAGTTCCTGATCACCCGGTTGAGGTGCGCGTAGATGAGGTTGAGCCCCGGCGTGGTGCCCCAGTGCCCGAGCAGCCGCGGCTTGACGTGCTCCGGCCGCAGCTCCTCGCGTGAGCAGCGGGTTGTCGAGCAGGTAGATCTGCCCGACCGACAGGTAGTTGGCGGCGCGCCACCAGGCGTCGATGAGGTCAAGCTCGGCGGCCGTCAGCGGTCCGGTTTCCGTCGCGGTCATGCGGGTCCTCTCCTCATATCCCGAACGAGTGCGTGATGCCTGCGGGAGGGCACCGCCTCGTCCCTGGCGGGGCGGCGGAACCCTCTACGTCCCTACCCGCACTGCTCACCTTAGGTAACGGCCGGCAGGTAAACAGTGTCGTAAGCGCACCATGGCCGCGGGACCAAGGACCCTGACGGCGCGGCCCGGTCCTGGGTTACCGCAGCCGGCGCAGGAACGGGTCCTGCGGGACCTGCGGCGCGACCCGGATCCGCGCGTCGACCGCGACCGCGCTGTCCGGGCGGGCGATGACCGGGTTGAGGTCGAGCTCGGTGATCTCCGGCAGGTCGTCGGTGAGCCTGGACACGCGCAGCAGCACATCGCGCAGCGCCGCCAGGTCGGCGGCGGGTGCGCCCCGGTGGCCGTGCAGCAGCGGCGCGGACCTGATCGAGTTGATCAGGGTGTCGGCGTCCGCCTCGGTCAGCGGGGCGAGCCGGGCGGCGTGGTCGGCGAGCACCTCGGTGGCGACGCCGCCGAGCCCGAACACCACGAGCGGGCCGAACATCTGGTCGTCTTGCACGCCGATGAGCACCTCGGTGCCGCCGGTGATCATCGGCTGGACCGCGACGCCGGCCAGGCGCGCACCGAAGCGGTCGGCGAGCCG
Source organism: uncultured Actinomycetota bacterium (assembly GCA_963850115.1). GTDB lineage: Bacteria > Actinomycetota > Actinomycetes > Streptosporangiales > Streptosporangiaceae > Trebonia. Next base: position 108,903 of record CAWKKG010000008.1, on the reverse strand, counting down.
GCGGTAGCCGGACCGCACGCCCGCCTCGGTGCGCCAGGTCGAGCAGGACCGCGCCGGCGTCGGTCTTGTGCGTCAGGCCGGGCACCTCGGCCTTGAGCGCCACCGGGTAGCCCGCCTCGCGCGGCCGCGGTCACCGCGTCGTCTTCGGCGCGCGTGATCCTGGTCGGCACCAGCGGTATCCGGTACGCCGAAGCAGCGCGATGACGTCGGGCTCCGGCAGCCAGCCGCCGTCCGGGCTGCTCGGCGAGGAAGGCGTGCACGATCTCCCTGGCCCGCTCGGCGTCCACGTCGAGGAAGCGCGGGCACGGTCTGCCGCGGCGTCGCCCGCCACTCCGCGTACCTGACGGCGCGGGACAGCGCGCTGGCCGCCGTCTCCGGGTAGGCGTAGGCGGGAACCTTGCCGCCCTTCGCGTCGACCAGCCGGACCGCCTCCGGCTGGTTGAGCACGACGACGGCGAGCGGAACGCCGACATCGGCCTCGGCGATGGCCGCGAGCAGGTCCCCGGTCGCCCCGGTCCGCAGCATGAGCGCGATGACCGCGTGCACCGTCCTCGTCGGCGCCGAGCGTCTCGAGCACCTGGCGGAAGGCGTCGGCCGACACGGTCGCGGCGGTGTCCACCGGCCCGTTGACCGAGCCGCCGGCGGGGATGAGGGCGCGCAGCCGGCGGCCTGGTCTGCCCGCCCGGGTGGTGCACGGCGAGCCCGAGGTCGGTGCAGGCGTCCGCGGCGAGCACGCCTGCGCCGCCGACGTTGGACACGATCGCCACCGTCCGCCCGGCGGGCGGCGGCTGCGTGGCGAGCAGCGCCGTCGCCCCCATCAGCTCGCCGAAGCTCGGCGTGGCGATGATCCCCGCCTGCTCGAACAGCGCCTCCCTGGTGACCAGCGGGGTGGCGACCGCCGCGGTGTGCGACGCGGCGGCGCGCTGGCCCGCCTCGCTGCGTCCCGCGTGGACGGTCAGCACCGGCATCTTCAGGCCGACCCGGCGCGCGGTCCGGCCGAACTTGCGCGGGTTGCCGAACGACTCGATGTAGAGCACGGCGACCCTGCGTCTGCCCGTCCTGCTCCCACCACTGCAGCAGGTCGTTGCTTGAGACGTCGAGCTTGTTGCCGACCGAGGCGAACGAGGAGATCCCGATCCCGAGCCTGGTGAGGTGGTCCACCATCGCGAAGCCGATGCCGCCGGACTGCATGACGAGCCCGACGCTCCCCGCGGCCGGGTTGGCCGCCGCGAACGTCGCGTCGAGCCCGATCGACGGGACGGCGATGCCGAAGCAGTTGGGGCCGATCAGCCGCATCCCGTGCCTGCGGCAGGCGGCGAGCAGGTCGGCGCCGACCGGCGCGTCGACGGCGGAGGTGAGCACCACGAGGCCGCGCACCCCGCGCCGGCCGCACTGCCTCCGCGGTGTCGACGACCGCCAGCGGCGGGACGGCGAGCACCGCGAGGTCCGGCGCCTCCGGCAGGCTGGCGACGTCGGGGAAGCAGGGGACGCCGCCGACCTCCCGCGCGTTGGGGTTGACCGCGTAGAGCCGCCCCGCGTACCCCCCGGCCTTGATGTTGTCGAGGACCGACCGGCCGACCGTTCCCGGTCCGCCTGCTCGCCCCGATCACCGCGACCGACCGCGGGCGCGAACACCGGCCGGAGGCTGGCCACGTTGGCGGACCGCTCCCGCACCGCGACCGTTTCCAGGTAGTCCTCGAGCTGGCGGCCGGCGTCGTCGGGCGGCAGCGGGATCGTGATGGCGACCACGCCGTCCTCGCGCTTGCTCACCACCGGCAGGCCCGCGTCGGAGAAGACCCGGAGCATGCCCGTGTTCTCCTGCAGCGTCTCCGCGGTCAGCGCCTCGAGCTGCCTGGCGCGGGCCAGCGAGACGAGATGCTCAAGCAGCAGCGTGGCGATGCCCCGGTGGTGCATGGTGTCCGCGACCGCGAACGCGACCTCCGCCGTCCGGCCCGCCGCTCGGCCCGTGGGCATGGTCTCGCGCCACCTCGTAGCTGGCGAGCCCGACGACCTGGCCGTCGAAGATGGCGAGCAGCGCGGCGTGGTCGGGGCCGGGCTCCCTGGTGACCCGCCGTGCCTCCTGCTCGGCCGCGAGCCTGCTGAGGCTGAAGAAGCGCAGGTAGGCGTTGTTCGGCGACATCGCCTCGTGCATGGCCTTGACCGCCGCGAAGTCCGCGTGCGTCGGCCGGCCTGATCTCGACGGTCCGCCCGTCGGCGAGCAGGGCGTACACGCTCGCTGGCGCGGTGACCGGCTCGCTCATCTGCGCTTCACCCCTGTCCCTGGCCCCTCGGTCCTGGCCCCGCTATCCCTGGCGTGGCTCCCAGGAGAAGTAGCGGACGGCGAGCACCAGGCCGCCGACGCCCCAGGCCGCCACGATAAGCACATCGTTCCAGCTGAACGCCGTGCCGAGGAAGCCCGCCTGCATGCCGAGCCGCGAAGTGCCGCACCGGGAACACCCGGGCGACCCACAAGATCCAGGACGGCGTGGTGTTGCCGAAGGCGATGAAGATCCCGGACAGGAACTCCACCGGCAGGATGACCGCGTTGACGATCGGCGCGGCGGCGTCGGTGTTCGGGATGGCCGCGGACAGGGCCAGGCCGAGCGCGCAGAACGCGGCCGAGCCGACCAGCACCACGACGGCGAACCGGAGCAGCGACAGGCCGCTGGGAATGGTGGCGTGGTAGACGACGTGCCCGAAGATCGCGGTCAGCGCGACGAGTATCACCGCGACGAACATCGCGTGCAGGATCCGGGCGCCGAGGTAAGCGAGCGGCGGGCAGCGGCGTGCCGTGGGCCCGCTTGAGCAGGCCGTCCTCGCGCTGGAAGGTGATGGCTGATCGCGATGTTGTTGAAGCACGCGCCGATCGCGGCGAAGCAGGCCATGGAGGCCACGTAGTAGGTCGACGTGTTGACCGTCCGGTGCCGATCTGCACCGTGTAGTGGCCGAGCAGGGACGTGAAGATCACCAGGAACATCAGCGGGAAGGCGAAGGTGAAGAACGCCGACGCCGGGTTGCGCCAGAATGCCTTGTTGACGTAGCGGATCTGGAGGCCGGTCAGCCGCAACGTGGTCACGCTTCCGCCCGTGTTTCTGTGGCCGGTCGTCCGGTGCTCGAGCCTGCGCTGGTGAGGGACAGGTACACGTCCTCGAGCGACGGCCTCCTCACCTCAAGCCCGTCCAGGGCCATCCCGTTCGTCCAGCGCCCAGCCCGTGAGCCGGTGCAGGTCGCGGACCAGGTCGGCGGACGTTAGCACGGTGAAGTCGGCACCGTCGGGCACGCCTCGCAAGCTCATCCGGCGGGGCCGCGGCGGCGGGCAGCCGGTAACGGATGCGGGCCAGCGCGAGGTTCCGGTCGGCGAGAGTAGCGGGTGGTCCCTCCGCCACGATCCGCCCGGCGGAGATCACCGCCACCCGGTCGGCGAGGTACTGCGCCTCGTCCATGTAGTGCGTGGTCAGCAGCACCGTCTTGCCCAGCGACGCGAGGTTCTTGATCATGTCCCAGGCGTCCCGCCGGGCGGTGGGGTCGAACCCAGTGGTCGGCTCGTCGAGGAAGAGCAGATCGGGGTCGCCGACCAGGGCGACGGCCATGTCGAGCCGCCGCAACTGGCCGCCGGACAGCGTGGTCACCCGGCTGTTCCGCTTGCCGGCGAGGCCCACGAGGTCGATCACCTCGGCGGGCGACCGCGGCCGCGGGTAGTAGCCGGCGTACATCGTGATGGTCTCGCTGACCGTCAGGTACCGCTCCACGCCGGTCTTCTGCAAGACGATCCCGATCCTGGGCAGTATCTTTACCCGCTCCGGGCCCGGGTCGAAGCCGAAGACACCGACCTCGCCGCCGTCCCGCCGCCGGTAGCCCTCGAGGATCTCCACGGTGGTCGTCTTGCCCGCCCCGTTCGGCCCGAGCAGCGCGAAGATCTCACCGTGGTGGATGTCCAGGTCGATGCCGCGCACCGCCTGCACTGAACCGTACGACTTAACCAGGCCTCGCACCCGCACCGCGGGCGAGTCGTCTGTCACGCTCCAACCCCACCGCACCCCCGGCCACCGCGCAATGGCATTCTCGGCATTCGGCCGGATTTCGGGTCATGCCGCGGAAATGCAGTGGCGGGCCACCGGCCCGCGGTGGCCCGCCACTGTTGCTCTCCCGGGGAACGCCCCCGGATCTCTGGTTTTACTCGCTGCCGAAGGAGGTGATCTCGGCGCGCTCGGCCTCGCTTAGCTCGCGCGGGACCTCGCCCTTGGCCATCTTGGCGGACTGCACCTGGTGGCGGATCTTCTCCACGATCTCGGGGTTGGCGAGCGTGGTGATGTCGCCGGTGTCGGTGAAGTTCGACGTCGCGGCGATGACGCGGCGCATGATCTTGCCGGACCTGGTCTTCGGCATGTCGGGGACGATCCAGATGTTCTTCGGCCGGGCGATCTTGCCGATGTCGGTCTCGATCGCGGCCTTGACCTTCGCCTCGACCTCCGGGCTGGCGTCGAAGCCGGGCTTGAGCGAGACGTACATCTCGACGACCCGGCCGCGGATGTCGTCGATGACGGGGACCGCCGCGGCCTCCGCGACCTCGTTCACCATGAGCGCGGCGGACTCCAGTTCCTTGGTGCCCAGCCGGTGGCCGGCCACGTTGATCACGTCGTCGACGCGGCCGAGGATGCGGTAGTAGCCGTCGGCCGCCTGGACCGCGCCGTCGCCGGCGAAGTACGGCCAGTCGTGCCAGTCGGTGGACTTCGGGTCCTTGTTGTACTTGGCGTAGTAGGTGGACACGAACCGCTCCGGCTGGCCCCAGATCGTCTGGAAGACGCCGGGCCACGGGTTGCGAATGCAGATGTTGCCCGCCTTGCCGCTGCCCGCGGGCACCTCGTTGGCGTCCTCGTCGAGGATGACCGGGTAGATGCCGAGCGCCGCCGGGCCGCAGGAACCGGGCTTCATCGGGTCGATGCCCGGGAGCGTCGAGCCGAGGAAACCGCCGGTCTCCGTCTGCCACCAGGTGTCGACGATGACCGCCTCGCCCTTGCCGACGCTCTCGTAGTACCAGCGCCAGACCTCGGGCTCGATCGGCTCGCCGACCGTGGTCATGTGCTTGAAGTGGTACGGGAACTTGGCGGGCTCATCCGGGCCGACCTTGCGGAGCATCCGGATCGCGGTCGGGGAGGTGTGGAAGATGTTCACGCCGAGCTGGGTGGCGATCCGCCACGGCCGGGCGGCGTCCGGGTAGTTCGGCGTGCCCTCGTAGAGGACGCTGGTCGTGCCGAGCGCGAGCGGGCCGTAGACGATGTAGGAGTGGCCGGTGATCCAGCCGATGTCGGCCATGCACCAGTACGTGTCGTCCGGGTGGATGTCCTGGTAGTACTTCGACGTCCCGGCCACGTAGGAGAGGTAGCCGCCGATGGAGTGCTGGCAGCCCTTCGGGCGGCCGGTGGTGCCGGACGTGTACATCAGGAACAGCGGGTCGGTCGCCTTGAGCGCCACCGGCTCGACGATCGCGCCCTTGTGCGCGGCGAGGAGGTCGTCGACGAAGACGTCCCGGCCCTCGACCATCGGGGTCTTCGAGGAGTACTGGCCCGGGTAGCGGCGGAAGACGAGAACCTTGTCGACCTGCTGGCCTTCCTTCGCCGCGGCCTCGACCGCCTCGTCGGCCTTGACCTTGTGGTCGAGCAGGTCGCCGCTGCGGTAGTAGCCGTCGATGGTGACGAGCACGGTCGAGCCGGAGTCGGCGATCCGGTGCCCGGCGGCGGTGCCGGAGAAGCCGGCGAACACCTGCGAGTGGACGACGCCGAGCCGGGCCGCCGCGAGCATCGACGACGGGCAGCTCAGGGACCATCGGCATGTGGAACGTGATCCGGTCGCCGGCCTTGAGCCCCAGGTCCCGCAGGACCGCGGCCATCTCGTTGACCCGGACGTACAGCTCCCGGTAGGTGATCGCCTGGTGCGCCTCACTTTCCGGCTCGGGCACCCAGATGAGGGCGGCCTTGTTGGGGTGGGCCTCCATGTGCCGGTCGACGCAGTTGTACGAGGCGTTCAGCTCGCCGCCGACCCACCACTTCCAGAACGGCGCGTTCGACGTGTCGAGCACCGTGTCCCACTTCTTGTACCAGGTGAGCAAGTCCGCGTAGGCGGTGAAGCAGTCCGGGTACTTGTCCTCGGTGAACTGCTCACGAATCGCCGGGTCGGACGCGTTGGCCTGCGCCGTGAACTTCGCCGGGGGCGGGTAGTAGCCCTCTTCACGCCAGTGCACCGCGATGAGCGCCTCAGATGATTCCGATACCTCGTCAACCTCGTCGTTCAGATCATCAGCCATGGAAGTCCTCCGCGTCCCTGCGTTGGCGCGCCTCGTGGCGCCGTTACTGATCGCTCTTCGCGCACCGTTCGCGCTGCCGCCGCTCATGATCGCCAGCGGTGTAATCCAAATTTAACGCTGATGCATGGCATCTCACCATGGGTGGTCCGCCCATCCGCGATCAGGAAACCTGCCCGCGGGACGAGACCGGAGGCGAGCAGGGAGCGGCTGACTAGCTACCTATCGTCATCGTGGCCTGGCGGGGCAGGCTGATGACGGACAACGTCGGGTTCCGGACTTCCGGGAATGCCTCGTCCATACCGGTGATGCGCATGATTCGGAGCAGCGCGGGGCGGGCGGCGGTCAACTTGAGCGAGCGGCCGGAACGCCGCGCATGCCCGGCAACCCTGGCCAGCACCCCGAGGCCGGCCGCGTCGCAAAACGACAACTCGGACAAGTTCATCAGCACGGGACCGTCCTGGCTGTCCACCACGTCGCGCAGGTAGGCGTACGCCTGGTCGGCGGTGGCGATGTCAAGCTCGCCACGCACCCGCACGGTCGCCTTGCCGTCGGCCGCCACCTGGTACGCGAGTTCTAGCTGCAAAGCCTGAGCAAGGCCAAACACAGCCTGCATCTCCCCGTTCTCCCCGTCAGGCGCAGTCCGGTCCCCTCCGACACGGCTCGCGCGAATCATTAAAAATCCCCTCCTAGATCGTAGTGAACGAAATACTCCTTCCGCACCAGCCTCGCCGGATTTCGTGGCATCTCGTGCGGGCGGCGAGGGCCCCAGGTACCCCAGTGAAGGCAGCCAACCTTACGGCCGCACCGCCCTCTCACTGAATAAAACGTTAGAACCAGCCGAGAAGGTTCTCGTGATCTTCCTGTAGTTGTCTTCTTACTGAACGTTCACGAGTGACGTTTAGATACCAGATCGCTACCCGTAGTGAGATGGGTCACCCTGGGCAAGGGTTAGTCTCACGAAGTCATACGCTGGTACGTGCACAAAGCGGTGCGCGAGGCACCATGAGCGGACTAGGGGTGGCCGAGGATGCTCAGCAGGGGCAGCGTCGCGATTGACCTGGGAACCGTCAACACCCTCGTCTGGGTCGACGGTCGTGGACTCGTGCTCGAGGAGCCGTCCACGATCGCGATCGACGGCAGCACGGCGTCAGTGGCCGCCATCGGCGCCGCGGCCGAGGCCCTCGCGGACAAGGAGCCCAAGGACATCAGGGTCATCCATCCGCTGCGCGACGGCGTGATCGCCGACCTGGACGCCACCGCGGAGCTGCTGCACGGCTTCCTGCGCAAGTCGGGCGCGCTGAACGGGCCGTTCAAGCGGCGCGCGCTGGTGTGCGTGCCCGGCGGCGCCACCTGGGTGGAGCGGCGGTCGGTGGTCGCCGCGTTCGGCACCCGGCGGCCTCGCTGCGTGGTGGAACTGGTCGACGAGCCGGTCGCGGCCGCCGCGGGCGCCGGATTCGACCTGAGCGCGGGCGCCGGCGGGTTCGTGGTGGACGTGGGCGGCGGGACGACCGAGGTCGCGGCGGTGGCGGGCTGGCGGGTCGTGCGCGCGGAGAGCCTGCGGATGGCCGGCAACGCCATGGACGAGGCGATCATCAGCGCGGCCAGGTCCAGCCTGGGCATGATCCTCGGCCAGCGCGCCGCCCGGCACCTCAAGACCGAGCTCGGGCTGAACGGCGGCCCGGACGGCTGGGCGGAGGCGGTCGGGCTTGACGCGGCGCGCCGGACGCCGCGCATTGAGAAGGTGCCCGCGGACCTGGTCGCAAGCGCGCTCGAGCCGGTTGTGGCCGCCATCGGCGTGACGGTGCAGAACGTGCTCTCCGACATCCCCGCTGGCCTCGCCGAGGACGTGGTCCGCGGCCGGGTGCGGATCTCTGGCGGCGGCGCGCTGCTGCCCGGCCTGGCGGACCGGATCGCCGAGCTGACCGGCATCGGCGTGGTGGTGGCGGAAGACCCGCTGCGCTGCGTCGTCCGCGGAGCGGCGCAGATGCTCACCGCCGGCGGGGCGCCCGGCGTCCCCCAGCGATGAGCCTTCCTGCGCGTTCGCTGTGAGCTTGCGCCGAGTCCGCTGGTGACGGAAGAGGCGGCAATCCCGGCGCGTTGACTAGAACATAAGCCTCCGGGGCAGGGATAGTCCCAGTGGATAGCGCAGGACACCGCGCCCCGGGAGAGGCACCCGCCTGGCGGAAAGAGCAGGTCCGCATGAGTAAGCAAGTCTCGCCCCCGCCACCCGGTGACAAGCCGGGACCGGGGAACGCGCCGCCGCCCCCGCCTGCGTGGCGGCACTGGCTGCTGCCCGTCGGCATCCTTGTCGCGTTGTTCCTCTGGATATACCTCCCGGCGGTGCACACGCGCGGCACCGACCACGCCTGAGCTACTCGCAGTTCGTCTCCGACGTCTCCGCGCACAAGATCGCGACGGCGACCATTCCGTCAGCAGGCGGCGCGAGCAGCGGGACGCTGACCGACAAGTCCAACTACACGGTGGTTCTCCCGTCACCGCTGCCCGATTCACTGCAGGCCCAGCTCCAGGCCGACGGCGTCAAGACCACCTTCAGCACGCCCTCGAGTGGATTCGGCACCGAGCTGCTGCAATGGATCATCATCCTGGCGCCGTTCGCGCTGTTCTTCTGGTTCTGGCGGCGGCTCTCCCGCGGCGCGGCCGGCCAGATGCAGGGCATCCTCGGCGTCGGCCGGTCCCGCGCCAAGGTGTTCGACGAGGAGCGGCCATCCACCACGTTCAACGACGTCGCCGGCTACGAAGGCGCGAAGTCTGAGATCAGCGAGGTCGTCGACTTCCTGCGCAACCCCGACCGCTACGCGCGGGCCGGGGCCGTGGTGCCCCGCGGCGTGCTCATGGTCGGCCCGCCGGGAACCGGCAAGACCCTGCTCGCGCGCGCGGTGGCGGGCGAGGCGCAGGTGCCTTTCTTCTCGGTCACCGGCTCCAGCTTCGTGGAGATGTTCGTCGGCGTCGGCGCGGCCCGGGTCCGCGACCTGTTCGCCGAGGCGCGCAAGCGGTCTCCCGCGATCATCTTCATCGACGAGATCGACGCGATCGGCCAGCGCCGGGCGGGCTCGGGCGCGGTCGTCGCCAACGACGAGCGGGAGCAGACGCTCAACCAGCTGCTCGCCGAGATGGACGGCTTCGACCCCACCATGGGCATCGTGGTCCTCGGCGCGACCAACCGGCCCGAGGTGCTCGACCCCGCCCTGCTGCGCCCCGGCCGGTTCGACCGGCAGGTGACGATCCCGCTGCCCAACGTCAACGAGCGGCAGGCGATCCTGCGGGTCCACACCAAGGGCAAGAAGCTCTCGCCCAACGTGAACCTTGAGGTGGTCGCCCGTGGCACCCCCGGCTTCTCCGGTGCGGACCTCGCGAACCTCGCGAACGAGGCGGCCATCATCGCGGTGCGCGACAACAGGAACGTGGTGACCGCGGCCGACTTCGAGACGGCGCGGGACCGGATCATCCTCGGCCGCCGGGAAGGCTCGAACGTGCTGCTCCCCGAGGAGAAGCACGCCGTGGCGGTGCACGAGTCCGGCCACGCCCTCGTGGCGGCCCTGTCCGAGCACGCCGACCCGGTGGCCAAGGTCACGATCCTGCCCGCCGGGCAGACGCTCGGCGTCACCGAGCAGCTCCCGCTGGTCGAGCGGCACATGTACGGGGAGGACTACCTCTACGACTCGCTCGCCGTCCGGCTCGGCGGCCGGGCCGCCGAGCTGGTCGTCCTCGGCCAGGGCTCGACCGGCGCGGGCAACGACCTGGCGGGCGCGACCGACCTGGCCGTCAAGATGGTCCGCGAGTTCGGCATGTCCCCGGTCCTCGGGCCGGTGGGCTACCCGGAGGGCGGCTCGGTGTTCCTCGGCGGCGGCGGGGCCGGCATGTCAAGCAGGCCCTACGCGGAGGCCACCCAGGCGGCCATCGACGGTGAGGTGTCCAAGCTGGTGCGGCAGGCCGAGGAGCGGGCGGTCAACCTGCTCTCGACGCATCGCCGCGAGCTCGACTCGCTCGTCAGCCTGCTGCTCGAGCGGGAGACGGTGGACGGTTCCGACGTCTACCGGCTGGCGGGCCGGCCCGACAAGTCGGTGAGCCTGCTGACGCCGCCGGTGCTGGTCGCGCCGCACCCGGCGACGGATGCCTCGGCGGAGGCCGGCGTCACCAGCGCTGACGGTTCCACATCGGGGCGGTAGCCACCCAGTCGGCATCCCAGGCGGCCATCCGGCGGCGGTTAGCCAGCTGCCGGATGGCCGCCGCCGCCGTTATGTAGAGCACGCCGGCCGCGACGACAACGCCGATCGTGGCCGCGTCGGCCTGGCTGGCCACCTCGGACAGGGCGAGCGGCGGGCTGTCCAGGTACCCGTTGGCGTCGGTCCAGACGGTGATGGCCGTCCCCTTCGGGGTGCCGGGCGCCGCCGGCACATCGCCGGAACGGGCCACGCCACCGAAGGAGGTCCAGGCGGCCTGGGTGAGCACGTAGGCGCTGAGCGAGTACCCGGTGACCGGGCCCGCGTCCACGCTGAGCACCGCCTTGACTTCATGCCTGGTCGCTACCTGCTCCTGCCGCTCGTGCAGCGAGCTCAGGTACGAGGCGTGGCCGGCCAGCCGCGCGGCGAACGGCGTCACCGCGGCCAGCGCCACGAACAGGCCGACGAGCAGGCCGGTCTCCAGCCGGTCGATGCCGCGGCGCAACGGGTTGCGGTCGGGTCGCGCGCCGCGGATCGCGCGCAGCCCCCACCAGCCGTAAACGCTCGGAGATCGTCCAAGCCGCATCACAACTCACCTCGTCCAATGATCGCCGTCGCGCGCGAACGACCGGCGCTCACTTGCTCATTGCTACGATGCGATCCCATTCAGTAGTAATGGTAGGGCCTCGGTGGCCGCTTTGGACGGGACTTTTGACCCTCATTACTACCCCGTAATGTAACTCGCATGGAGAGCGCGGGAGGCGGCGGGCTGCTGCCTCAGCTCCGGCTACTTGTCGGTCTCGCCGAAGACGCGGGCCGCGTACGCGGCCGCCTGGGTGCGGCGCTCCATGCCCAGCTTGGCGAACAGGCCGGAGATGTAGTTCTTTACCGTCTTCTCGGCGAGGAAGAGGCGCTCACCGATCTGCCGGTTGGTGAGCCCCTCGCCGATCAGCTCGAGGATCCTTTTCTCCTGCGGTGTCAGCCCCGCCAGCGGGTCCTGCTTCGCGGTCTGCCCGCGCAGCCGCGCCATCAGCTGGCTGGCCGCCCGCGAGTCGAGCATCGACTGCCCGGTCGCGACCGTGCGCACCGCGCCGACCAGGTCGGTGCCGCGGATCTGCTTGAGCACGTACCCCGCGGCGCCGGCCATGACCGCGTCCATGAGCGCGTCGTCATCGGCGAACGAGGTCAGCATCAGGCAGGCGACCGCGGGCATCCGGGAGCGGATCTCGCGGCAGACGGTCACGCCGTCGCCGTCCGGCAGCCGGACGTCGAGCACCGCCACGTCCGGCCGCAGCGCCGGGATCCTGGCGACCGCCGCGGCGGCGGTGCCCGCCTCGCCGATCACCGTGATGTCACCCTCGGCCTCGAGCATGTCGCGCACGCCGCGCCGGACGATCTCGTGGTCATCGAGCAGGAACACCTTGATCGGCTCGATCGCGCCGTTTTCGCTGCCTGCGGTTCCCACGGGCTCTCCTGATCCTCGGCTGTCTTAGTAAGACGTTATGCGTCCCGTCTTGGGCCCCGCTACGGACCAACGTCCCGGATCGCCAGAGTGCGCGGTAGTCTCGGCGGCATGGCGCATGGCTACGGCGCGCTGCCGCAATTCATTCCCAGTCCGCCGATCAACAGCTTTCATATCGGCCCGCTGGACGTCCACTTTTACGCCCTCGGCTACATCATCGGGATCACGCTGGCGATCCTGATCACCCGGCGGCGCTGGCGCGCGCTCGGCGGCGACCCCGACCTCGTCAACGACATCGCGCTGTGGGTGGTGCCCGCGGGCATCATCGGCGGCCGGATCTACTTCGACATCACCACCCCGGACGACATCCCGCACGTCTGGTACGGGGTGTTCGCCGTGTGGACCGGCGGCCTCGGCATCTGGGGCGGCGTCGCGCTCGCCGCCGCGGTCGGTGCCTGGCGGCTGCACAAGCTCGGCATCACCGTCGGGCCGTTCGCCAACGCCATCGCGCCCGCGCTGCTGGTGGCCCAGGCCGTCGGCCGGATCGGCAACTACTTCAACAAGGAGCTGTTCGGCAAGCCGACGACGCTGCCGTGGGGCCTGGAGATCCCGTACCAGTACCGCCTGGCCGGCGGCATCCCCAACCAGGACCTGCACTTCGCGACCTTCCAGCCGTCGTTCCTGTACGAGCTGATCTGGGACCTGGCCCTCGCGGCCTTCCTCGTCTGGCTCGGGCACCACGCCAAGATCAAGCCATGGGGCCTGTTCGCGCTCTACGTGGCGGGTTACTCCGGGTACCGGATCTTCGAGGAGACCATCAGGGTCGACTCGTCCGAGTACTTCCTCGGCCTGCGGCTGAACCTGTTCGTCGCGATCGCGCTGACGGTCATCGGCCTGGTCTGGTTCGTGCTCGCCCAGCGGCGCCCTGAACGCCCGTACACGGTCCTGCCGCCGGGAGCCCCCGAGGCGGCGGGCGCCGCGGAGGCGACGCCGGACGAGGCGACGCGCGGACGCGGCCGACCGCGGACGCGGCGACGCCGGACGAGACCCTCGCGGACGAGGCCGCCGCGGAGGCGACCGCCGCCGGCGAGGTCGCCGCCGACGATCCGGGCAAGAACCCGGCCGACCCGCAGGCCGGCCACGGGGACGCGGCGGACGATGCCGGAGTAACCGCCAACCGTTCTGACAGGACTCGGCCATGTCGTCAGGCTCGCCTGGGCTAGCCCGGCGGCGATCGCGGCGACCTTCGCCCCGGCGGCCCTGACCAGGTCCGCGGGTGTGATCTCGATCTCAAGCCCGCGGCGGCCCGCGCTGCAGAACATGCGTCGGCAGCCCGAGGGCCGAGGAGTCGACGACGACCGGCAGCCGCTTCTTCTGGCCGACCGGGGAGATGCCGCCCGCCACGTAGCCGGTGGCGCGCTCGGCGGCGGCGACCTCGGCCATCGCCGCCTTCTTGCCGCCGACGGCGGCGGCCAGGGCCTTCAGGTCGAGCTGGCGGTGCACGGGGACCACGCCCACCGCGAGCGCGCCGCCGTCGACCGCCGCGACCAGCGTCTTGAACACCCGCTCGGGCGGCACGCCGAGCGCCTCGCTGGCCTCGAGGCCGTAGGAGCCCGACCGGGGGTCGTGCTCGTACTCGTGCAAGGTGAACGGGATCTTCGCCCGGTCGAGGGCGATCGTCGCCGTGGTGCCGCGTCCAGCCACGATCTGTCACCCTAGCGCCTGGCGGGGCGTCTGCGGAAAACCGTTATGCCGCTGGCGGATGAGGTGCGCATAGTGGGCATATGCGCGTCACGTTTCCGCGTCTCGCGGATCATCAGCGGGGGTACGCCGTCATCGAGCGGGACGACGGCGTCGTTTACCGCATGGACGGCTTCACCATCATGGGGCCGGAACTGCCGCACGACGTCAGGCACCTGATCGTGGAGCGCGAGCTGCGCGTCAGCGACGGGATCTTCGGTGCGCATCGCGGCGGGCACCGTCTAGACGAGCATGCATCACCTGCGCGGCCGCCGCCCGCCGCACGCCGCCGACCGGTCGGAGCAGCTGAAGCGGGCGCAGCGGGACACGGTCATGCGCGCGGAGCTGCTGGCCAACCTGGTCGAGGCCGTCGCGGTGCTCGACGACCCGTCGCCCGACGAGATCCGGCGGATCGCCAAGGCGAAGCTGTCGGTGGTGCCGGTCATGGAGCCCGGCGCGGACCCGGCCGACGTGATCGCGCTGCCGCCGCCCGCGGTCCTGGCCGCGGCCGCCAGCGCGCTGCAGGTGGAGGCGGCGCGCTGGGCCCGGCTCAGGGTCGGGGACGAACTCGTGTACGAGTGGCCGCCGGCGAAGCCGGCGTCGGTCCGCGCGCTGCGTGCCGTGCCGGGGCAGGCGCGACGGCCCAGGCAACGGGACGGCGGGTCGTCTATCCGGCCGCCGCACCGGTAACGTATCCGGTCATGGGTGAGGTGCTGCGGCAGTCGACCGGGAAATGATGGCGCTCGCGCTGCGGCAGGCGCGGGCCAGCCTCGACGCGGGCGGCGTCCCGGTGGGCGCGGTCCTCGCGGCGGGCGGCGAGGTGATCGCGGCCGGGCACAACGAGCGGGTGCAGAACGGCGACCCGATCGCCCACGGCGAGATCTCCGCGCTGCGGAACGCGGGCCGCCGCGCCTCCTACGCGGACACCACCCTGTACACGACGCTGTCACCGTGCCAGATGTGCACCGGCGCGATCCTGCTGTTCCAGATACCGCGCGTGGTGGTGGGCGAGGCCCGCACCTTCGAGGGCGACCTGGACTTCCTGCGGTCGCAGGGCGTCGAGATCGTGCTGCTCGACGACCCGGACTGCGTCGCCGCGATGGAGGAGTTCCAGGCCCGCTACCCGCAGGTGTGGAGCGAGGACATCGGCGGCCGCTAGCGGCAAGGCCCAAGCCGGGCGGTTCGCTGCTGTTGCCCGGATTGTCGCCGATGCGTTCCCGGCGGAGACCGGGAGATAAACTCGCAGCTTGTGAGCAGCGAAGTTTCCCCGGTGGTCGGCGAACGGTTCCCAGACGTGGCGGCGCTGGCCAAGGCGCTTGACGAGACGGGCTACCTGGCGGGGGATCAGCTCGCTGCCGCCCTGTTCCTCGCGGTGCGGATGGGACAGCCGATCCTGCTCGAGGGCGAGCCGGGCGTGGGCAAGACGCAGGCGGCCAAGTCCCTGGCGGAAGCGCTCGACACCGTGCTCGTCCGGCTCCAGTGCTATGAGGGCATTTCCTCCGCTGAGGCCCTGTACGAGTGGAATTACCCGAAGCAGCTGCTGGCCATCCGGATGGCCGAGGCGACCCACGAGACGCTGCAGGAAGCCGACCTGTTCCGGCCGGAGTTCCTGCTGTCCCGGCCGCTGCTCACCGCGCTCGACTACCCCGGCCCGCGGCCCGCCGTGCTGCTGATCGACGAGGTCGACCGGGCCGACGACGAGTTCGAGGCGTTCCTCTTCGAGATGCTCGCGGAGTCCTCGGTGACGATCCCTGAGCTCGGGACGCGCCACGCCGTCGTCCCGCCGGCGGTGATCCTCACCTCCAACCGGACCAGGGACCTGCACGACGCGCTCAAGCGGCGCTGCCTCTACCACTGGATCGGCTTCCCCGACGCGCGCCGGGTCGCGGAGATCATCCGGCGGCGGGTGCCCGCCGCGAGCACGGCGCTGGCGGGCGAGGTCGCGGTCGCGGTGGCGCGGCTGCGCGACCTCGGCCTGACGAAGGCACCGGGCATCTCCGAGGCGATCACCTGGGCGGGCGCGCTCACGGTGTTCGGCGACGAGGCGCTTTCCGCCGACGCGGCCGAGCGCACGCTGAGCGTCGTGGTCAAGTACCCGGAGGATGAGCAGGCCGTGCGGGAGGCCGGGCTGGCCTCTGTCGTCCGGCATGACTGACGGCCCGGGCCGGATTACGCGGCCCTCGCGGCGGCCCTCGCGACCGCGCTGCGGACCGCGGGACTGCCCGCCGGCCCCGATCGCAGCGAGCGACTGGCCGGCGCGCTCACCGTGATGCGGGCGACGACGATCGAGCAGCTGCACGCCTGCGCGCTCGCCACGATGGTGTCCGGGCCGAATCAGCTCGACGCGTTCGAGCGGGTGTTCAACGAGATGTTCGGCGCGGGGCCGGCCGCGCCGCGGCGGCCCGCGGTGACCGCGCCGCAGCAGAACATGATCGTCGAGTCCGCCGAGCGCGCCGACGACCCGGCGGAGGACGAGTCGCGGGCGGCCGGCGCGGACGAGCTGCCGCCCGGGCTTGACGGGCTCGACGAGGCGCTGGCCGCGGGCGGCCGCGAGGGCGAGGGCGACCCGGGCTCCGGCGACGACGACGAGGCGGCCGTGCCCGCCGTCCGCCGCGTCGCCTCGATGACCGAGCGGCTCCGTCAACGGGACTTCGCGCAGCTCTCGCCCGCGGAACTGGCCCAGCTCGCCACGCTCATGCGGGAACTCGTGATAGCGGTGCCGCCCCGCCGCACCCGGCGGTACCGGCCGAAGAAGGACGGCGCGCGGCTCGACATGCGCCGCACCATGCGGCAGGCGACCAGGACCGGCGGCGAGCCGGTGCGGATCGCCAGGCGCGCGGTGCGGACCAGGCAGCGACGGCTCGTCGTGCTCTGCGACATCTCCGGGTCCATGGAGCCCTACGCGCGGGCGATCCTGCAGCTGATGTACGTCGCCGCGCGGTCTTCCGGCGCGGCGGGCGGCGGCGGGTCCGGTTTCTCCGGGCCGTCAAGGGACGCCAGCAGGCCGCGGACCGAGGTGTTCACGTTCGCGACGAGGCTGACCCGGCTCACGCCCTTCCTCGCCGCGGCGTCACCGGAGACGATGCTCGCCCGGGCGGGGGAGGCCGCGCCCGACTGGGCCGGGCGGCACCAGGATCGGTGCCGCGCTGCGCGACTTCAACGACCGCTACGCGGTGCGCGGGATGGGCCGCGGCGCGGTCATCCTGATCATCTCCGACGGCTGGGAGACCGGGGACCCCGCGCTGCTCGGCGCCCAGATGGCGCGGCTGCACCGGATCGCCTACCGGATCGTGTGGGCCAACCCGCGGACCCAGTCGGAGCGGTACCGGCCCGAGGTGGGCGGCATGGCAGCCGCCTGGCCGTACTGCGACGCGGTGGTCAGCGCGCATAACTTCGAGGCGCTCGACGACCTGCTCGTCGCGCTGCGCGCGCCGCGGGTGCACCGGCCGTCGTTCGTCCCGCCGTCCCCGGCGGACGCGGCCGACGGCGGCGCGGCCCCGGTGGCCGTCGCGCCCGCTTCGCCCGCGCTGTCGCTGCCCATCACCCAGAACCTGGGCCGCCGCTGGTCGCCCTGGCGCTCGTAGGGCGCGGCGGGCGGGTTCGCGGCGGCTTACCCGCTTAGTGATCCCGAACGGAATCGGGTGTCTCTAGCGGGCGACCAGGTAAAAGATGAGGCTGCCGAGGCCGGCGATCAGGCAGTAAATGCCGAACGGTGCCAGCGAGCGCTGCTCGGCGAAGTACCTGGTGAGGAAGCGGACCGACAGGTAGGCGCCGACGAAGGACAGCAGGCTGCCCACCAGCACCTGGCCGCGGATGCCGTCGCCAAGCGGGCCGGTCAGGTCGGGGATCTTCAGCACGCCCGCCGCGAGGATCACCGGCGCCGACAGCAGGAAGGAGAAGCGGACGGCGTCCTCGCGGGACAGCCCGCGGAACATCCCGGTCACCGAGACGATGCCGTCCCGGCTGATGCCCGGCAGCAGCGCCGCGATCTGCGCCGCGCCGATCAGTAGCGCCTGCCGGTAACCCATGGTCGACAGCCGCCCGTCGGCGGCGACCGCCCGGGTCGACCTCGGCGTCGCGCGCCGAGTCGTCCGCGGCTTCCGGCGGACCGGGCGGCTCTGGCCGCTCGCCGTCCGGTCGCGGGGGTGCGGTCACATTCTCTGGCTCGTTTTCTCGCCTGTGCGCGGGCGCGGCGAGCGGCTGCGTCGCGGAGGACTGCGTGACGAGCGCTTGCGCGGCGGGGGCGGCCGCCACGGCGGGCCGTCGGTGCCTGAGCATCCTTTCCCCGCCGAGCAGGATCACCCCGTTGAGCGCCAGGAACAGCGCGGTCGGCACGGGCTTGCTGAAGAACACGCGGAAGGCGTGCTCGAGCAGCAGCCCGGCGATGCCGACGGGAATCGTCGCCAGGATGATCATCCACGCGAGCCGCTGGTCGGCCGTCGCGATCCGGCGCTCGCGCAGCGAACTCACGAAGCCCTTGGCGAGCCGGACCCAGTCCCGCCAGAAGTAGAGGATCAGGGCCAGGGCCGTGGCGACGTGCAGGCCGACGATGTACGCGAGGTAGGGGGACTCCGGCGCGGAGACGCTCAGGTCCTGCGCCCACGAGCCGCCGATCAGCGCGGGGATGAGGACGTTGTGGCCAAGGCTGGAGACCGGGAACAGCTCGGTCACGCCCTGGATCAGGCCGACAACCATGGCCTCTGGGTAAGTCATGTGGGCGGTCAACGGCGGGCTCGCTCTCTCCTTGAGGCTGCCAGGCCATGCTAGGCGGGCGCGAATTTCTACGCAAACGTAGAAGTTATGTTCGCGGGGGAACCGCCGCGTACGGGTGAAATGTCTTCTACTCTGTTGTAGAAGACCGAGTGCGCCCCGATTTAGTACCGTCTGCCGGAAGGAAACCGGTCTGTGACCAACCTGATCTCCCAGTACGGGTATCTCGCGGTGTTCGTGCTGATGCTGGCCGAGTCGGCCTGCGTGCCCGTGCCGTCCGAGGTCATCATGATGTTCGGCGGCGCGCTCGCGGCGGGCGCGGTGGCGGGCGCGCATCCGTCGCTGGCCGGCGTGTTCGCCGCCGGGGTGCTCGGCAACGTCGCGGGCAGCTATGCGTCCTGGGCGGTGGGCAAGTACGCCGGCCAGGCCGCGATCAGCCGCTGGGGGCGGCGGGTCGGGATCCGCGAGCACGAGATCGACAAGGCGACCGCCTGGTTCGAGCACCACGGCCCGGTCGCGGTGCTCGTCGGCCGCGTGATCCCGGTGATCCGCACGTTCATCTCGCTGCCCGCCGGGTTCGCGGCGATGCCGGCCGGCACCTTCGGCCTCTACACCGTGCTTGGCGCGATCCCGTGGACCGCCGCCCTCGCCATCCTGGGCTACGCGCTCGGCGCGAACTGGGAGCACGTCGCCAACGACTTCCACGGCCCCACGTACGCGATCGCCGGCATCCTCGCCGTCGGACTCGTCGTCGTGATCGTGCGCCGCCGCCGGGCCAAGGCCGCCAGCCCCGCCCCCGGTGCCGGTCAGCGCCGCGCCGCCGCCGTCCAAGCGCGCGGCCCGGCTAACCCGGCTAACCCGGCGAACCCCGGATGGGCCGCGGCGGGTCCGACGCGGGCCCAGCCCGCCTACGCTACCGCCCTCCGAGCCCGGCTACGCCCGGGAGGACGCCGGGGGGCCAGCGGGCGCCTGGGGGGCGCAGAACGGCTGGGCGCCGCCGGACGGCGCGCCGCAGCCCGACCCGACGGGCCGGTACCGCTAGTCACCGGGGCGGGCGGCGCTGAGCACCGCGGCGGCCAGCAGGACCGCGCCCGCTATGCCCGTCGGGCTGAGCCGGTTGCCGAGGAACGCCACGCTCAGGACCGTGGCGGTGAGCGGCTCAAGCAGGGAAAGGAGCGCGCCGGTGCCCGCGGGTACCCGGCGCAGGCCGCGGAAGTAGAGCGTGTAGGCAGCGGCGGTCGGGCCGGCGGCCAGGGCCGCGAGCCAGCCAAGCGCCGCGAGGGTGGGCCGGAACGCGACGCCGCCGGCGAGCGCCGCGAGCGGTAGCAGCAGGAGCCCGCCCGCCGTGAACCCGAGTCCGGTCACCGTTTCCTCGCTTAGCCCCGGCACCGGGGTGGCGCCGGTCAGGGTGAGCGCGGCGAAGCCCGCCGCCGCGAGCAGCGCCATGGCCGCGCTCTCGCCCACGGCGGCCGCGCCGTAGCCGCCGGACGGCAGGCCGATGAGCAGGCCGAGGCCGGCCAGCGCCAGCGCCGTCCGGGTGACGCTGGACTTGTCGAGGCGACGGCGGCCGAGCAGCAGTTCGGCGGCCAGCACGATGACCGGCGTGGCGCCGATCGTGACGAGCGTGGCGAGGCTGACCGAGGTCAGCGACACCGCGGAGAAGTAAGCGGCCTGGAACGTGGCGGCGAGCAGTCCGGTCACGCCGATCCTGGTCCAGGCGGCGCGCCCGGACGGCCAGCGCCGCCCGGGGATTACCAGGACGGCGACGATGAGCGCGCCGCCCGCGAGCAGCCGCAGTGCGGCCACCGCGAGCGGTGACAGCCCGGCCGCCGTGCCGAGCAGCGTTCCGGTGATCCCGCCGGTGCCCCAGAGCAGGCCGGCGAGCACAAGGCAGAGCAGGGGCGCGGACGGCCCGCGGCGGCCAGGGATGACCGGGGACGCGGCGCCGGACCGGGCAACGGAAGAAGAGCCTGCGGACGAAGACATGGCAGATCGCTCCAGCGACGAGAAGGAAAAGGGTCGCGGAAGCGGGGCGAGACCGGTCGGTCACCTGGGCGCGTAAGAACGCGAAAGAAGCACGTCAGCCCGATGGCTGAACGCGCGGACCTGCCGCCCCGCTAGGAGCGCGGCGGAGGGGTGATCGGGAAGAGCCGGTGCACGAAAGACATCTTACAGCGGTGTGACATTTTCCCCCGTTTCCCTAGCTGTGACATCACGGAACGAAATACCTTGCAAACGTGAGCAATAGCGATTTGCCCGGCCGGATCGTCGTGGTCGATGACGACCCGACGGTCGCGGATGTCGTCGGACGCTACCTGGTCCGTGACGGCCACACCGTCGAGTGCGTGCACGATGGTCACGAGGCGCTGCGCCGCATCGCCGAGCAGCAGCCCGACCTGGTGGTGCTCGACCTGATGCTGCCGGGCATCGACGGCCTTGAGGTCTGCCGGCGGCTGCGCGAGCGGTGGCCGATCCCGGTGGTGATGCTGACCGCGCTCGGTGACGAGACGGACCGGCTCGCCGGGTTCGAGATCGGCGCCGATGACTACGTGACCAAGCCGTTCAGCCCGCGTGAGCTGGCGATGCGGGTCCGCTCGGTGCTGCGGCGGTCGCGCAGCGCCGCGCCGGCGGGCCTGCCCGACGCGCCGGGCCCGGAGCAGGGGATCCTCACCGACCGGGACGTGACCGTCGACCTGGCCGCGCACGAGGTGCGCATCGGCGGGAAGCTCGTGCAGCTCACCTCCCGCGAGTACGACCTGCTGGTGTTCCTGCTGCGCAATCCGCGGCAGGCGTTCACCAGGGAGCAGCTGCTCAGCGAGGTCTGGGGCTGGACCTTCGGCGACACCTCCACGGTCACCGTGCACGTCAGGCGGCTGCGGGAGAAACTCGAGACCGATCCGACGCTGCCGAGGCGGATCGTCACCGTCTGGGGCGTCGGCTACCGCTACGAGCCGGGGCCGGCATGACCGGGCAACTGGCGGACGTCATGCCGGGCGTCGCGGTAAGTGACCTTTCGAACATCACCGCGTGGGTGGTCGGGGCCGCCATGTTCACGACGGCGAGCGGCCTGGTCGGGCAGCGGCTGCTCGCGCGCCGGTCCATCGGCATCCAGGTGGCGTTTGTCGCGCTGATCACGGTGGTTACGGCGCTCGCCGCGGTGGCCGCGATCTCTTTCCGCATGTTCCCGGCCGGCGACCGGGACGTGATGCTCGAGCTGATGGGGCTCGCCGGGCTCGCCGGGCTGGCCGTCGCGCTCGTTATCGGCCGGTCGGTCACCCGGGCGGCCCGCAGGCTGCTCAACGCGGTCCGTGAGGTCGGCGAGGTCGGCATGTACACGCCGCCCGCGGTCGTCGCTGCCGGCCGAGCTCGCCGGGCTTTCAGTTGGGCTCGCCGAGACCCACGACCGGCTTGGCCGGTCGCGGGCGCGCGAGCAGGCCCTGGAGGCGAGCCGTCGCGAGCTGGTCGCCTGGGTCAGCCACGACCTGCGGACGCCGCTCGCCGGGCTGCGGGCGATGGCCGAGGCGCTCGAGGACCAGGTAGTCACCGACCCGCGCGAGGTCAGCCGCTACCACTCGCAGATCCGGGTGGAGACCGACCGGCTGGCGAAGATGATCGACGACCTCTTCCAGCTGTCCAAGATCCACGCGGGCGCGCTGCGCCTGTCGCCGCGGCTGGTCGGGCTCGAGGACCTGATCGCCGAGGTGGCCGCCAGCACCGAGCCGGTCGCGCGGGCGAAGGGCGTCCGGCTCACCGGCGCGGCCGCGCCGGGCATGGCCGTGCTGATCGACCCGGCGGAGTTCGGCCGGGCGGTCAGGAACCTGGTAACGAACGCGATCAGGCACACGCCGCCGCAACGGCACCATCGAGCTTGTCGGCACGATCCAGTCGGGCCTGGCCTGCGTGTCCGTGGCGGACGAGTGCGGCGGGATCCCCCCGGGTGACCTGCCTCGCGTGTTCGACGTGGCGTTCCGCGGCGAGAGCGCGCGGACGCCCGACCCGTCGGGCGGCGCCGGGCTCGGGCTGTCCATCGCCCGCGGCATCGTCGAGGCGCACTCCGGCAAGATCAGCGTCCGCAACACGGGACCCGGCTGCCAGTTCGTGATCAGCCTGCCGCTCGCCCGCCCGGCCCCCTCGGCCGTGTCGCGCTCGGCCGCGCTGCTGTCCGGCACCGGCGAGCTCAGCCTGCCGCGGGGCGTCACAGTTCCGTAAGCATCAAACAAGGGCAAATCACCACTAAATGGTTAACGTCTCCTTCATGGAGACCCAGTTCGCCGCAGGCCCTGCGTTCGCCGAAGGTACGCTGGCCGTCCAGGTCATCGTCCTGGTCCAGCCGCCCGTGTCCCTGGAGGACGCGCCGCTGCGGGAGACGCTCAAGGCCGTGCTCGCCGCGCCCGTGGCCCGCCGCGTGCTCGCGCTCGGCGGGGCGGGCGAGGACTGGCTGCCCGCCGGATTCGATCTCATCGCCCAGCGCGGCGCCGACCACGGCGAGCGGATGGCGGCGGCGCTCGCCGACGCTTACGCCACGGCGGCGCTCCCCATGCTGCTGCTCCGGGCGGACGCCCCGGCAATCAGCGCGGACATGCTCGAGGATGCCGCCCGCTCACTGATCTCGGCGGAGGCCGACGCCGTCTTCGGCCCGGCCTCCGACGGCGGATTCTGGCTGCTCGGCTTGCGCCGGCCCGACCGGTCGCTGCTCGTCGGCACCCCGGCGCCCGCCGCGGGCGCCGGGGCAGGCGCGGGCCGGCTGCTGCTCGAGCGGCTCGCCTCCGCCGGGATGCGGGTGGCGCTCGCCCCGCGCCTAGAGGTCGTCGCGGCGCCGGCGCTCCGCTTCTAGGCCCGGGGCTCTCGGCGGGGACTCAGGCCACCGGGCCGGTGACGGTGACCAGGGTCCCGTAGGTCAGGTAGGGCCAGATGAACTTGGCCTGGGTCCACGGGAGTTCCACGCAGCCGAGGCTCTGGTAGTACCCGTAGGCCCCGCGGTCGAAGTAGTGCACCGCGTCGCCGCCGTTGAAGTAGGAGATCCAGTACACCGGGTCCGCGTACTTCGACCCGTCCGGGTTGGTCCCCTTCATGATCTGGAACTGCAGCCGCTCGTAAACCGGGAAGGTGCCGTCCACGGTGCTCGCCCCGGGGATGCCGGTGTTGGCCGCGGTGCTGAGGATGAGCTTGCCGTTGTGCCAGACCTTCAGCGACTCGTGCGGCGAGTCCTGCGAGGCGAGCGCGTAGCTGTACCCGTTCGGGTTGACCTGGTTCTTGCCCGCCGCGGTCAGCAGGTCCGCCCAGACCTGCGGACCGGCCACGCCGTCCATCGTGAGGCCCTCGGTGGACTCGAAGGCCCGGATGGCGCCCTGATCGAGCATGTTGTCCTGGCCGACCTTCCACTGGCTGGTCAGCTGGCTCGGGTAGCCGGGCTTGAAGGTGAACGTCCCGGCCTGCGGCGCGTACGCGGTCGACACCGCTTCGTTCGGGCTCGTCGCGGCCGAGGTCGCCGTGCCGGCGTCGCTGGTCGCCGTGGGGGTCCAGGTGAACGGCAGGTAGCCGAGCTGCGTGAGGAGTCTGCTGCAACCCCAGGGTGGAGTAAGAACCCGTGGTGAACGTGACGCTCGACGACTGCGTTGAGCGTGCCCGCGGAGGCGGCGGCCCCGGCCATGCCGCCGGGGATCGCGAGCGTGACCTTCGTGTCCGGCTGGAACCCGGACGACGGGGTGAAAGTCGCGGTCGCGCCGCTGACCTGCCAGCTGCCGGCGATCTTCGGCGCGATCGTGGGCAGCGGCGTCGCGGGCGAGAGCGCGGAGGAGAACGTCAGCGTGACCGGACCGCCGCCGTTCGCGTCGTGCGTCCCGCCGGCGGGGGACACGGAGAGCAGCCGCAGCGGCTGGGCCTTGGGGGACGGCGCGGTCGAGGCGCTCGGCTTCGTCGGCTGCTTGCTGTCGCCGGCGTTGACCAGGCTCTCACCGGAGGCATGAGCGGAGGTCGCGGCGAACAAACCGCCCGCGACGATGACCGCGGCGGCGGTTCCGGCGGTCGCCGCGATCAATCTGTGCCGCAGCAGCACCGTGCCGACTCGGCCCACTCCACCAACGCTCCCCAAAAACGACACTGCGCGGTCTCCTCAACGGTTAGGCAGTTGGCTGGTCCTGCCGGCGACACGTGAACGACCCGATCGATGGCATCGCATCGACGCTGATCACGGCGCAGGCGGATGCAAGTAGCCAACGAGAGTTTAGGTCCAATATCTATCAAACCGGGAAACTATGTGTCACGGCCGTCGTACGCCCACCTATGAGACGCCTGAGAGTCCGTCAAGGTTGCATGCGGCATCCGGCCGGCTGTCACGGTGACATGACGACGATGGCGGCAATGAGTGATCAGTCCAATCACCAAGAGTGCGGATATCTTACATTCGGCCGTGAGCCGAGCGCCCGGGCGCGGACGTATAACGCGCAAATAACTGAGCCTTTCCGGCGTCTCATCAGGCACGTTAGGTTTTGGCAATATTTTCGCAATAAATTGCCTCTGATAATTCTCTATGGATGCCTGGAAGAAATCTCCGTGGTTCTTCGTACGACCCCGCTCAGCTGGTCTAACGTAATCGCCTGGGAGCGAGTGGAACACGTATTGCGCACACGGAGGTGTATTGAATGCTCACGGGCCAGCGGCCAGGTAACGCGTCGCCGACGGCAAAGTAAGCGGGCCGCGCGTATTGCGGTACCGCTCGCTATTCCAGTGGCGTTGGGCGTGACGCTCGGGGTGGTCTTCGCCGTAACGAGCCATGGAACGACCAGCGTTAACCAGTCGGCGTTCCGGCATCACCCGACGGCGAGCCCGTCGGCCTCGGCGAGCGCCACGGCATCGGGGACGGCCGCCGCATCGGCGACCGCCACCGCATCCGCCTCGGCGACCGCCACGAGCACGGGAGCGGCGACCACCGTCGCGCCTGCGAACTCGTTTGCCGGCGGCAACACCGCGCAGTTCCAGCTCGGTGACGTGGCGACGGCGCCGGTCAGCGGCGCCGCGGGTGCCACCCCGATCAACCTGAAGCAGACGGCGGCGCAGGCCGCGGCCTCGATGAACTGCACCCTCGCGGTGCCGGCCAACCCGCTCAGCGCGGCCGGCCTGGCGACGCCGTGGCAGCTTGGCGACGGTTGCTCGATGGCCAACGCGGGCACCGAGGGCGCGTTCGTCGAGGCGACGATCCTCGCGCCGAACGGCACCGTCACGGTCTACAACCCGCTGGTCATCACCGCGGGCACAACCGCCGCCGTGACGCCCACGGCGCCGACCGTCGCGGCCGGCTCGCAAGTGGAGATCAGCGTCGGCTTCAACGGCACCAACCTGGCGCTGACCGGCGCGGGCGCGCGGCAGGGCAACTGCGTCGACGCGCTCGGCCAGTCGCTCATCGGCCAGGTGTCCACCTGCAACTCGGTCGCCTTCTACAAGGATGCCAACGCGCAAATCGCGAACGGCACCCTCAAGATCCCGGCGAACGGCACCGCCAGCGACGGCCAGGCCTGCGAGACCACCCGTGACTTCGCGCTGATCGACCAGGACCAGAGCGACAACGTGGTCACCACGTACCTGATCAACGGCAACGGCCAGACCGCGCAGGACACCGCGGCCAACGCGGCGGCCAACCCGGGCGACACGGCGCTCGTGAACGGCAGCGACGACAAGCTGCTCGACGCGTTCGTTCTCCCGGCCAACGGCTGCACGCCCTTCGCCGTGACCGACACCACCGATGCGGGCGGCACGTCCGGATCGCAGGCGCTCAACGAGCTCAGCGCGCGGGTCAACCAGAAGGGCACCATCGCGCTCATCCCCACCAACGACGAGATGACGCTGGTCAACGGCAACATGAGCATCGCCAAGACCAACGTCTACCGCTCGCTGGTGGACCAGCCGCTGCTCGCGAATAACACCAACCCGACGACCGTCGCGGCGGACTACTGCCAGAACATGGTCAACATCGCCCCGGCCCGCAACAACCTGGACCTGGCGAAGGACACCAACTTCGGCACCCCGGTCGCGGCCGTCGGCAACAACCTGGCCACGTTCCTCGGCAACCGGCTGTCGATGTCGTTCGTCAACCTCAACTGCGGCAACTTCGGGCTGACCAACCCGGTCACCGTCACCCTCGACGGGAACGGCGTCGCGACCGCGGTCACCTACAGCCTGACCCAGCAGACGGCGAAGGGCGCGACCGGCGCCACGGCGGTCAACCCGACGGCCGGCCAGACCACTGGCACGCAGGCCCGGGGCGGGCGCCGCAACCGGATGCAGAACCCGTCCGGCACCTGACGGAAACCCTCCCGGCAACGGGATAATCACCACACAGCGAGCCGGCGGTCCCGGGGAATCCGGGGCCGCCGGCTGCGTGTCTTATGGTGAGAGAACACCCGCCATGCGAGGAGAGGTAGGACAGCGTGAGCTCGGTATTCGTCGTGGATGCCTGCCGGACGCCCATCGGCAAGGTAAAGGGGGCGCTAGCCGACGTTCGCCCGGACCACCTGGCCGCCGACATCCTCAAGGCGCTCGTCGCCCGCAACCAGGACCTCGACGTCGCCGCGATCGACGACGTCTACTGGGGCGCCGCCAACCAGGCAGGCGAGGACAACCGGAACGTCGCCCGGATGGCCGTGCTGCTGGCCGGCCTGCCGGTCGAGATCCCCGGGGCGACGGTGAACCGGCTGTGCGGCTCGGGCATGGAGGCGGTCAGCGACGCCGCCAGGGCGATCGCGGCAGGCGACATGGACATCGCGGTCGCGGGCGGCACCGAGTCGATGACCCGCGCACCGTTCGTCGTCACCCGCAGCGGCGACACCTGGGCGCGGAACCTGGAGACCGCCGATACCCGGCTCGGCTGGCGCCTCGTCAGCCCGCGGATGCAGGAGCTGTACCCGCCGATCAGCCTCGGCGAGACCGCGGAGAACGTGGCGGACAAGTACGGCATCACCCGCGAGCGCCAGGACGAGTTCGCGCTGCGCTCGCACCAGCGGGCCGCCGCCGCCCGCGACGCGGGCCGCTTCGACGCCGAGATCGTCCCGGTCACGACCGCCAAGGGCGAGATGACCAGCGACGAGGGCATCAAGGGGAACATCACGCTCGAGGAACTGGCGGGCAAGCGGGCCGCGTTCCGCAAGGGCGGCTCGGTGACCGGCGGCAACTCCTCGCCGCTGAACGACGGGGCCGCCGCCCTGCTGCTGATGTCGGAAGCGGCGGTGAACCGCGCGGGCGTTACCCCGCTCGCCCGCTACGTGGGCGCCTCCGCCGCGGGCGTCCACCCCGACTACATGGGCATCGGCCCGGTCCCGGCGATGAACCGCGTCCTCACCCGGGCCGGCTGGCGCGTCGAGGACCTGGACCTGGTCGAGCTGAACGAGGCGTTCGCCGCCCAGTCGGTCGCCTGCGTCGACGAGCTCAAGCTGGACCAGGAGAAGGTCAACGTGAACGGCGGCGCGATCGCCATCGGCCACCCGCTCGGCTGCTCGGGCGCGCGGATCGTCACCACGCTGCTGCACGAGATGCGCCGCCAGGGTGTCGCCAAGGGCGCGGCGTCCATGTGCATCGGCGTCGGCCAGGGCATCGCCACGCTCTGGGAAGCGTGCTGACCGCCGGTAGTCGTACGGATAACTTTTGCTATCCACTCGATAACTGTTAAGTAACGGAGTTACGCTGGCTTTCACGGGACCCAGGGAACGGAGGGAGCCAGCGTGACGCTGATCGAGGGGGGCTTCGGCAACCGGTCTAGCAGCACGAAGCGGCGCGCGCAGCGCCGCCGCACGGCGCGCTTCGCCGCCCCGCTGCTGATCCCGATCGCGCTGGCGCTGACCCTGGGCGTGATCCTGGCGGTCTCTTCCGGCGCGCCGACCTCGCACGTCAACCAGCAGTCCACGAGCACGCATCCGTAGCTTTTCGCCCCTTGATCATGTTCTCGCTAACGGTTCTTGGTTCACCTGCGTCCGTTCATGACTCGCTGCGGGCGCCGGGGCTTGGGGATGTCCCCCCGCGCAGTCGTGACTCAGAAAGCGAGTCCCGAACGCGCGTGGATGACATCCCCGGCGCCCCTGCTCCCGCAGTAATCGGGGGAAAGGCATCCCAGCCGCTCTCGGCGCTCACGCGCCTCTCGTCGCGCTGGTCAAGCTGGTCAAGATGTCACCTGGCGTCTGCCGGCGCTGGACATTGCCCAATCCAGTGGCGGGCGCGCAGCAGGCGACCTCTTTAACGCTCTGACATTGCTCTTGTCGGTTTGCGGCTGCATCGCAGCCGGACGTCTCTTGGGCTTCGACATTGCTCTTGGCGGTTGGCTGGCGGTTCGCGCACGGCGATCTTCTTGGCGCTCAGATGTTGCTCTCGTCGTCGGGTGGCACGCCGGCTGCCAGAACCCTCTTGACTCGTCGCTGGGCGGGGCGCGGCCGCAGCCAGTCCCGTGCGGGCACTGCCACTATCTGGTATCGGCCATTGTGCCACGGGCGTGAAAAATATTCTGGCCTTGTGGCCCACGGGGGCCGAATTTCCTGGCCTTGTGGCACGCAGGGGCGCATCTAGTGGCCTCGTGGCACCCGGACGCAAATTTATTTGGCCTTGTGGTACCCAGGTGCGTGTTGATTCTGGCCTTGTGGCACCCACGGCGTGTGGCGCTGCCTCCGCGCCCAGTCCGTTCTGCCGGAAAAGTCCCGGACGGAAAGGCCCGTTTCACCGTTGTGTGAGTTCTGGACGTCTGTGACGCTCAGAATCCGCACAATGTTGGCGGGCGGGGCCGCGACATGGGCCGGGTGACCATGATCACGTCCGTTATCGGTGGGTATGCGGGGCGGTGGTTGGGAGGACGCGCCGCGATGCCGTGCCCTTCCCCGGGCTTTGTGAGGAGCGGGGGGCGGTGGGGGTGAGGCCGCGCGCGTTCGGGCCGCCGAGCGGGTTTTGCGGCGGCCCGACAGCGCGCGGCCGATCCCTCCCGCCCCCCCGCGACCTTCGCGGAGACCGCCGATCCCTCCCGCCCCCCGCGACCTTCGCGGAGACCGCCGATCCCTCCCGCCCCCGCGACCTTCGCGGAGACCGCCGATCCCTCCGCGCGCCCCGGCCGACCCTATGCGGAGGCCTCGGCGGGAAGGCCCAGGCGGGGAGGCCAAGGAGAGGGTCAGGTGGCGCTGAAGTTGCCTGGGGATGAGGTGCCCAGCGGGGCGGTGGCGGTGTCGGCCGGGAGGGTGGACGGGTTTACCAGCGTGCTGCCGTTGGGGCCGGCCTCGACCGCCAGGTGGGTGGCGCTGCCCGCTAGGTACTGGGACCACGACCAGAACCACTCGGTCCAGCCGTCGTCCCACTTGCCGGCCTTCGCGCTGCTCGTGATCGTGATCGGGTCGCCTGGGACCGCCATGTTGTAGTAGGTCTGCGCGTCCTGCGGGGTGAGGTTCACGCAGCCGTGGCTGACGTTGGACTCGCCCTGGTTGACGACCGACCACGGGGCCGAGTGGTAGTAGTCGCCGCTGAAAGTGAACCTGACCGCCCAGTTGACGAGCTCGTTGTAGTAGCCAGGGCTACCCTTCGTGCCACCGCCGATCATGCGGACCGGGTTGCCCTTCTCGACGGTCAGGTACGTGCCGTTCGGCGTCGGCGTGACGGTCTTGCCGGTCGAGATCGGCCAGGTGTAGGTCAGCTTGCCGCCCACGTAGACCTGCGTGTGGAAGCTGCTCGTGTTGGCCACCGCGATAACCGACTGGCCGATGTTGAACGTCTGGGAGAGGTCGTGCACCCCGTACACGCCCGGCGCGCCCTCCACGCCGTCCAGGTGGCTGGAGAGGGCGACCGTGGTGTTGGCCGGCCAGTAGTCGCGCGGCCGGAAGTCGAGCTGCTCGCTGCCGTCCCAGTACCACGCGCCCACCACCGGCTTGGACGTGGTGAGCGTGAGTGCCCGCTCGACGGCCGCCTTGTCGGTGATCGGGTGGTCGAACGTCAGCATGATCGGCATGCCGACGCCGTAAGTGGCGCCCGCCCCCTCGAAGATCTCGGCGTGGAACGCCGTCGACGGCGTCAGCGTGGTGAACGTGCTTGTCGCGGTGACCGGACGGCCCGCGGGGTCGGTCCCGGTGGCGGTGACCGTGTAGGACTGCCCGGTGGGCAGCGCGTACGCGCTGTGCCAGCTCGCAGCAGTTCGCGCTGAGCGTCCCGGTGACCGCGCCCGCGCTCGGCGACTTGACCGACACGGCGCTGACCTTGGCGCCGCTGACGGCGCTGACCGTGATGCCGTCCGCCGGGCTCGCGTTCTTGCTGCCGGAAGCGGGGGAGATCGTCAGGTACTTGGCGGCCGTGGGCACGGGCTTGCTGGACACCGCCGAAGTATTGAGCTTGCTGGCGACCGGGGTGCTGCCCTGGCAGGCGGTCGCGAGCAGGGCCGCGGTTGCGGTGAGCGCTACCGCGACGATGCGGCGGGCCCGGCGAGTTGGTCGGCTCGATGTCGTGTGGTGGCAGCCGTCCACGTGGATCGCTCCTTAGTTTTCCCGGGGGCACCCCCGTACCCGGGCGCGGCGCGGTCATCTCTTGCGCGCTTGCGCATGGGGTAGGTGGGGGCTTCGGGAAGATCTAGCCTATCGGCCTTCCGCGCCGCTGGCCGGGCTCTCGGCGGAACCTGGGCCGTGCTGCCTGCGGCGGGAGGCGGCCGCCCGCGCGATCGCGAGGCCGAGCGCCAGCGCGGTCGCGGCGACGATCACCCATTCGGGCCCGGTGCCGACCCGCTCGGCCAGGGTCTGGTAGGTGAGCAACGGGACGCGCGCCTCAATCTCGGCTTGCTGCCACAGGCCGGTGCGCTGGGTCACCTGCCCGTCCGGCGTGATGACCGCGCTGTAGCCGGTGGTGGAGTCGTAGACGACCGTGCGGTCGAACTCGACCGCGCGGATCTGGGCCATCGCGATCTGCTGCTCGCTCTCTTCGCTGATCGGTCCTTCTCGCTCGAACGTCGCGTCATTGCTCTGCACGGTCAGCACGTTCGCGCCGGCGGTGACCTCGGAGCGGGCGAGGTCGTCGAAGGCGACCTCGTAGCAGATGACGGCGCCGAGCTTGATCTGGCCGACGTCGAAGAGCACCGTCCGGTGCCCGGGGACCATGTCCTGCGGCAGGAGCTGGGTCAGCGACGTGATCTTGCTGATCAGGCCGCGGAACGGGAGGAACTCGCCAAACGGCACGAGCCGCCGCTTCAGGTACACGGTCGTCGGCCCCTTGCCGGGCAGCCAGAGCAGGCTGGCGTTGCGCATCGGGTCCTGGAGCACGGCGCCGACCAGGATGGGGCGGTCGATGGCGCTGGCCGCGTTCGCGATCTCGTCGTAGATCGGCGGGTACTGCGTGGGGTCGATCGACGTGGAGTTCTCCGGCCAGATCACGAGGTCGGGGCGCGGCAGCGTGCCCGCGGCGACCTTCGCGGCCAGCTTCTCGGTGGCGGTCGCGTGGTTGGCGGTGACAATCAGCTCGTCTACCTGCGCCTCAAGGGACCGCTGCGCGCGGCACGTTGCCCTGGATGGCGGCGATTTCCGCGGTCCTGGCGTTCGCCGGCACCGGGTCGAGCGGCAACGCCGCGGGCAGGCAAGCGACGCCCGCCGTGGCCGCGAAGGCCACCGCGGCGATCCCCGTGCGCCGCCACCGCGTGCGCGCCGTCGCCGCGCAGTGCGGACAGCAGCACCCAGGCGAGCGTGGCGCCGGTAAGCGCGACCACGAAGGAGAGCACCGGCGCGCCGCCGATCGCCGCCCAGCCCTGAGTGGGCAGCCCGGCCTGGCTCATCGCGAGCCTGCCCCAGGGGAAGCCGCCCCAGGGCCAGCGGTCCCTGAACGCCTCGGCGGCCACCCACCAGCCGGCCACCGCGACCGGCCACCAGCGCAAGTTGAGCAGCAGCCGCTGGGCGACGGCGAACACCGCGAAGATGAGCGCCGAGGCGATGGCGAGCGCGACCCAGGCGAACCAGGCCAGGTTGATGACCCAGGCGAGAGCGGGAAGAAGAACGCGAGGCCGAAGACAAGGCCGACGGCGAAGGCGCCGCGCAGCGAACGGCCGTACAGGGTAACGACGAGCAGCGCGGGGCCGACGACGGCGAGCGGCCAGGCGCCGACCGGCGGCGAACGCGGCGGCGAGCAGCAGGCCGGCGGCGAGCGCGGCGAGCAGCGCCCAGCGCAGCCGCAACAGCGGCGGCACGGCCACCGGCCGCGGCTCGGCGGGCGCGCCAGCCGCCGCGGCGCTGGTGTCCGGTGCGCCCGGCTCGGCGTCCGGCGGTCCAGTGATCACCTACGCAGGGTAGACCGGGATCGGGGGTGGGCGCGAAGCGGGCAACTTTGCTATTTACCGTGAACATGGCAATCCGTTGCGTTATATTCGGTGCTGCTAATACAGCAACCGGGGGGCCGGTGCTGTTGAAGCCTTTTCGATCCTGGCGACGGTGGCCTGCGCGGCATCCAGGGGGAAAGGTGCGCATTTCCGCGTGCTTTCCGCATGCGTACGGGGCTTTGGCATGCGTGGACGGACTGTGCTGTGATTCGCATTCGCTATGAGGATTTTTCTGCGGAACGCACGATATGGCCGGACTGTACGGCCGGGTTGAGCACGGTACCCGCGGGGTCACGGTTTGCCTGCTGCCAGGGCTGACCGCCGGGCAGCGCCAGGGCCGTGATCCGGCGGCTGCGGCAGGAAGCGAGCCGGGGATTCGGCCCGGCGCTGCCGCTGCCGCAGCTGGCGTTCGCGCTCGGCGTCGACCGGGTACGAACGACGGCCAGGGTCGCGCGGTCGATCGTGCGGCTGCATCCGGCGGTGACGCTCGTGCCGAGTGCCTTCGTGGTGGCCATGATGACGCTGTTCGTGATCGCCGCCGGCGACCGGCTCAGGCCTGGCGCCGGGTACCGGCCGCGGACTCGCGGACGCCGCCGTCAGCCGCAGCGTCGCCCGCGCCCTGGGACGCGCCTCCGGCCCGGCCGCGGGTGACCCGGGTCACGGCCGATCAGGGGACCGAGGTTACCGTGGCCGGCGGGCACGAGGCCTGGCTCAGGGCGGAGTGCCGTGGCGCCGCCGGCTCATCGGTCCACGGCCACGCACCAGCGGCACGCCCAGGGCAGGCGGTCGCATCGCGGGTACGCCCGGTCGGCCTGGTACGCCTGCTCGCCGATGATCGCCACCGCGGCCCGGCCGCGTGACGGTCAGCTCGCCTGCCGCCGCCCGGTACCGTGGGCGGTGCCGCGCACCGCCCACCGGCCGGGCCCGCTGGACTTGGCCTGGTAGAGGGCGGCGTCGGCGTCGGCGATCAGGGACGCGGACGCGGGCGAGCCCGCCGCGCACTCGGCGATGCCCGCGCACGCCGAGATCGCGACCCGCCCGGCGCGCAGCGAGATCGGGCGGCTCACCTCGCCGAGGATGCCCGTCGGCCAGCGCTGACCATGCCGCCGATGCCGGGGGAGACCTCGGCCACCACGACGAACTCGTCGCCGCCGATGCGCCCGGCGAGTGCGCCGTAGCAGCGCGCCGTCTCGCCGATGCGCCTGGCCACCGCCACGAGCAGCTCGTCGCCCGCCTCGTGGCCGTACCGGTCGTTGATCGCCTTGAAGCCGTCGAGGTCCAGGTAGCACAGGCCCACGCGGGTGTCCCGGCCGGACTCGAGCGCGGCGGCCAGCCTGCCGAAGACGGCGGCCCGGTTGGGCAGCCCGGTCAGCGGGTCATGGGTCGCCTGGTGCCTGAGCTGGTCGCTGATGATCCGCTGCGCGTCCAGTTCCGCGCGCCTGATGGACTCCTGCTCGGCGAGGGTCCGGTCGCGCAGCGCGCGCACGTACCCGTTCGCCAGCGCCTCCGTCACCTCCGCGACGCGGCCGTCGAGGCCGGCCACGGCCGGCGCCAGGGCGAGCGCGTGCTGGCGGAGCAGTTCCGGCAGCCGCATGATCAGCACCCGCAGCGACCGGCCGAGGACGTCGGCGTTCACGAAGTCCGCCTTCACCAGCGCGTGCCCGACGGCGGCGGCCTGCCGCGGCCGGAATGGGTGGCCGAGCACGATGGCGACGAGCGCGGCGGACTGGGTAGTGAGAAAGGCCCGCGCGCTGGCGATGTCCATCGGAACGCCGTCCGCGTCGGCCAGCCGCTCGTCGGCGCTGACGGTCAGCGCCGTGAGCCACACGCGGGCTAGCTGTGCCGCTGGCGCGGCACCGTCGGCAGACGGTGCCATGACTGCCGTCTCGGCCATAGATGTGCTCCTGTTCGGAACCAACGGAACCAACGGGACCAGCGTGCTTTAGATCTCGTGCGTCACTATAGGCGATGTGACCAATACAAGTAGTGCTTATTCCGTTTTCCGTGACCGCTTGCTTGCGCAGAGTACTCTTCGCGTTCGACGTTTCCCGTGCTCGCGGCTTTATCGCGTGACCGTTGCCCGGCTAATCCCGTGGTCTTGGGGTAACTGCCCGTCCGGGTAGCGTGGGTCTGGGTAACCGAGACCTAATCGAGAGCCTGGACGGGTGGGTGACTGAGATGGCCGGTGTGGACAGCGGGGACGTAACGGACGACGCCGCGGCGCGACAGGCCGCCGAGGTAGCCGTCGAACTGTCGGAGGCCGGCGGCCCGGCGGACGGCAAGGGGATCGGCGCGCGGCTGCACGGGATAACGGACCGGACCACGACCGCGGCCGCGTTCGTCGCGACGAACGCGCGCCGGGGCGCGGCGCCGCCGCGCGCCGGGGCGCGGTGAGCACCCGCCGGGGCGCTGAACGGGCGCGCCAGGGCGCGAGCTCGGCCCGCCGCGGCGTCGGGTCCGGCCTGAGCTGGCTGACCGCGCAGGTGGTCGCCATGGGGCCGCGGCTGCGGATCCGGGACCAGGCCACCCTGCGCGCGCAATTCCCCGGGCAGTCGGACGACGAGATCGCCCAGCGGCTGATCGAGCGGGCGGCGCGCGCCGCCACGGCCGTCGGCGGGACGACCGGGGCCTGGGCCGCGCTGCCCGTCCTGCCCGCGTTCCCCGCGGAGGTCGCGGCGGAGACCCTGGCCGTCGTGGGAATCGAGGTCAAGCTGGTGGCGGAGCTGCACGAGATCTACGGCATGGGCGCCGTCGGCAGCGGCCCGGAGCGGGCGCGCGCCTACATCGGGTCGTGGGCGTCGCGCCGCGGCATCTACCAGGTGGACGGCGGCCTGCTCCTCATCGCGGGATCACCGCTGGCCAGGCAGCTGACGCGGCGGCTGGCCGGCCGCGTCCGCCGGTCGACCCTCGCGCTCGCGCCGCTGTTCACCGGCGCGGTGGCGGGCGCGGTACTCAACCGGCGGGAGACCCGGCGGCTCGGCCGCGAGATCAGGGACGACCTGCGCCAGCGCCGCCGCACGGTGACCGCTACCGTGATCGACTAGTGTCCCGTTAACGGACGCGCCGGCGTTTTTGTACTGAGGAGCGAGGGAGTGAGGAACGAGCGACCGCGTGACGAGGGGAAAGACGCTGGCGTCGGGCACCCGGAGGCGGGCGGGGAGAGCACCGCGGCGGACGTGACGTCGGGCCTGCGGTACAGCAGCAGCAAGGGGCGCTGGGTGCTCGCGGCCACGGTGCTCGGATCGGGCATCGCGGCGCTTGACGCCACCGTGGTGGGCATCGCGCTGCCCGCGATCGGCCGCGATTTCCATGCCACGGTCGCCAGCATGCAGTGGGTCGTCGACGGCTACACGCTCACGCTGGCCGGCCTGCTGCTGCTCGGCGGCGCGCTCGGCGACGTCCACGGCCGGCGGCGGATCTTCGTGATCGGCATCGTCTGGTTCGCGCTCGCGTCGCTCGCCTGCGGCCTCGCGCCGAACACCGGGTTCCTGATCGCGGCCCGGGCGCTGCAGGGGGTCGGCGCCGCGCTGCTGACCCCGGGCAGCCTGGCGATCCTGCAGGCCTCGTTCGCGCCCGACGACCGCTCGAAGGCCATCGGCGCCTGGTCCGGGCTCGGCGGCGTCGCGACCGCGATCGGGCCGTTCCTCGGCGGCTGGCTGATCGGCGCGGTCTCCTGGCGGCTGGTCTTCTTCATCAACTTGCCGATCGCGGCGGCGGTCATCGCCATCTCGGTGCGGCACGTCCCCGAGTCGCGGGCCCCGGGTCCCCGTCAGCCGCTCGACGTGGCCGGGGCGGTCACGATCAGCCTCGCGCTCGCCGGGCTCACGTACGGGCTGATCGCGGCCTCGTCGGACGGGTGGGGGTCGCCGGCCGTGCTGATCCCCCTGCTCGCGGGCGCCGCCCTGCTCGCGGCCTTCTGCGTCGTCGAGGAGCGCGGCAGCCACCCCATGCTGCCGCTCTCGGTCTTCCGCAGCCGCCAGTTCAGCGGCGCGAACGGGGTGACCTTCGTGGTCTACGGCGCGCTCGGCGGCGCCTTGTTCCTCGTGCCCGTCGTCCTGCAGGAGGTCAGCGGGTACAGCCCGCTGGAGGCCGGGATAGCGATGCTGCCCCTGACGATCATCATGCTGGCCCTGTCGGCGCGGTCGGCGGCGCTGTCCGCCAAGATCGGGCCGCGGCTCCAGATGACGGTCGGGCCGTTCGTGATCGCCGTCGGGATGGCGCTGTTCACCCGGGTGCACGGCAACGGCGAGTACGTGACGCAGGTGCTTCCCGCCGTGCTGGTGCTCGGGTTCGGGCTGGCGATCAACGTGGCCCCGCTCACCGCGACCGCGATGGCGGCCGCCCCCGCCGAGCACTCGGGCATCGCCTCCGCGGTCAACAACGACGTCGCCAGGGCGGCGAGCCTCATCGCGGTGGCGGTGCTGCCGCCGCTCGCCGGCATCACCGGCGACGCCTACCTGCATCCCGCCGAGCTGACGAGTGGCTTCCACACCGCCGTCCTGATCGCCGCCGTGGCCTGCGCCGCCGCGGGCGTCCTCGCCGCGGCGACGATCCGCAACCCGGCCAAGCGCGCGGTCACGGAAGGCAAGGACGAGGACGTCGTCGAGGGGCTGCACTGCGCCCTGGACGCACCGCCGCTGCGGTCAAGTCAGGAAACCCCGGCGGGGCCGCGCGCAGCCGGCTAACGGACTAGCGGTCGGCCACCGTGGGCATGCGCCCGTGCTGGTAGAAGAACGAAAGGCACCATGAGCAGTGGACGCCGTCGGTGAGCGGCTGCCACCAGCGGCAGTTGTGACAGTAATTCTCGCGTGGCATAGCAAGCTCCTATGCGCGGCTGGCCCGGTCCCGGGCACATCCCTGGTACAGAACGCGCCTGCGGCCGGGCAGATTCCCGAATGTGACATCGATGTCAGCACCGCGGTAAACAGGCGCCGGGACGGACGTTGAAGTCCGTCCCGGCGCCTGTTTTGATCCCTGCGGGCCAGCCTGCCGTCAGGCGGGAATCCGGCCGTCCCTGGACGAGTCGCGAACCTCCAGCTGGTGGACGATCCGCTCGGTCGTGGCCTCGTGCGCCGCGAGGTCGGCGAGCGCGAGGACGCCCACCGCGATCGCGTCGGCGAAGACCAGCCAGGTCAGCGCCGGGCCGGAGAAGGCCAGGGCCGCGACCAGCGACCACAGCCCGACCAGGGCGATCAGGCCGTGCCCGAGCCGGTGCGAGGTCTTCTTCGCCAGGGCGGCGCTCGCCGCCGCGAGGACGGTAACGCCGACCGAGACGCCGAAGGCGGTCCAGCCGGCCGGGCCGGCCGCCCACGCCATCGACGCGACGGTCAGGAACGCGCCTGCCACCACGAACAGGCTGTCAAGCAGGAAACGAGAGCTGAGCTTCATGACTGAGCACCTCCTGTGCGCTGCCGCTGGCAGCGCAACCCGTGTCCTATTCCAGTACACAAGGCGGGTCGTTGACGGCTACCTGCTCTCGGGGGGCGACCGTCCGGCTCGTCTGGCGGCTCATTGTCCGCCAGTCGTTAGCAGCGCATAGGCGGCAAGCTATATTTCGCGGGAATTGTCCGAATGGCCGGTTCGCTGACGGCGGTGTCATAAGCGGGCCAAGGGCGAGCAGCCCGCCCCCGTTCGGAAGCGCCGGCGGCCGTCGCGGACACCTACCGGCAGCGAGCGGATAACCTCAGCTAGGGAAGCGAGCGGGGACTAGAAAGGGACGTTCATGATGGCTGAGATACAGGCCACCGAGGCGGTCCGGGTGGCCGCGCGGGCGGCGCGGGCCGCGGCGCCCAGCCTCGCCGGCGCCTCCGACGGCGCCATCGACGCCGCGCTCGGCGCGATGGCCGCCGCCCTGCCGGACGCCGCGGCCGCGGTGCTCGCCGCCAACGCCGACGACATGCGCGCGGCGGAGGACAACGGGCTGCCCGCCGGGGTCCGCGACCGGCTCCGGCTGGACGAGGGGCGGCTGAAGGCGATCGCCGCGCAGCTTGAGATCCTCGCCGGGGTGGCGCCCGAGCCCGCTTCCCGCAAGATCCGCGACCTGCCCGGCGGCCTCGTGCTCGCCGAGCGCCGCCGCCCGGTCGGCGTGATCGGCGCGAACTTCGAGGCCCGGCCGAACGTCGTCGTGGACATCGCCTCGCAGCTCGTCAAGTCGCGCAACGCGGGCGTCCTGCGCACCGGGAGCGCCGCGCTGCGCTCGGCGATCGCGCTGGCCGACGCGGTCATCGCGCCGTCGCTGGCCGCCGCCGGCCTTGACCCCGCCGCCGTCCAGCTGGTCCGGGTGCCCGGCCAGGCGGCCGCGTACGCGCTGGTTCGCGAGCCGCGGCTGATCCCGCTGGTGATCCTGCGCGGCAGCGGCGACTCGACCCGCGCGCTCGCCGCGGAAGGCGCGGCGCACGGGGTCCGCACGCTGGCGCACGCCGACGGCGGCGGGGTGCTCTACATTCATTCTTCGGCCGAACGGAATGTGGCTTCTGTCCTCATCGCCAGCAGCCTCGACCGGCTTGGCGTATGCAACCGGCTGAACCTGCTGCTGCTCGACGAGCGGCTGTGGGACGCGTGGCTGCCGGACATCACCGAGCAGCTCGCCGGGCTCGGCATCAAGGCCTCGCTCCCGCCGCACGACCACCCGCTGGGCTACGAGTGGGCGCTCGACTCCGAACGCGAGGCCACGGTCACCGTCGCCCCGGCCGGCGAGCCCGGCGGCGGCGGCCGCGATCGCCAACGACGAGACCTCCGGCCTGGCGGCGGGCATCGCCACGGCCGACGCGGCCGCCGCGCGGGAGTTCCTCGCGGCCTACGCGCGGCACCGGCGCCTTCTGGAACGCGACGACCAGGCTGCTCGACGGGTTCAAGCTGTTTGAGGTGCCAGAGACCGGGATCAACCTGGACGCGGTGCCCGGCCCGCGCGGCCCGGTGACCTTCCGTGACCTGTCACTGCGGCAGTTTGTCGTGACGCCTGCATAGCCTGTGACGCTTTTGGATCTTGATGTCCATTTGCCTGCGCGGTACTGGGTTATGTGCCGATACTCAGCATGTGGTGGGCGACGACTTCGCGCGGGTGCTTGCGGACGCCCAGGGCGGCAGCGAAGACCAGTTCGCGGTCCTGTGGCGTGACGCGAACCCCGCTCTCCTTCGCTACCTGCGGGTGCTCGCCCCGGAGAACGCCGAGGACATCGCCGCGGAGACCTGGGTGCACGTCGTCCGGGGACTGCCGCGGTTCGTCGGCGACGAGGCGGCGTGGCGGGCCTGGCTGTTCACCACGGCCCGGCGGCGGCTGATCGATCAGGCGCGGGTCCGCAAGCGGCATCCGGCCGAGCCGCTCGAGGACGTCAGCGCCGCCGAGATGCCAAGGACGCCCGACGCGGCCCAGATCGCGCTCGACAACCTCGCGACGGAGTCCGCGATCGCGCTGCTCGCCCAGCTCCCGCAGCCGCAGGCCGAGGTGATCATGCTCCGCGTCCTCGCCGGGCTCGACACCGAGGCGGTCGCGGAGCTTCTCGGGAAGAGCCCAGGCAACATCCGGGTCATGGCCCACCGTGGCCTGAAGAAGCTGGAGGACCTGCTCGGACGGGCCGGCGTCACCTCGCGGGCGGGTGTAACACTTTGAGGGATTGTGGCGTTCCGGACGATGACATGTCAGACAGCCTGCCGCCGAACGGTGGTCCTGACCCGTTCGACGGGCCGGACCTCGAAGGCCTGCTGTCCGGCGAGAATGTCCGGCTGCCCGACGGGATGCGGCCGGTGGCCAGGACCCTGGCCGCGCTGCGCACCGTCCCGACCCGCGCCGAGCTGTCCGGCGAGGAGGCGGCGCGGGCGGCCTTCCGCGAGTTCGTGCTGCCCGGCCGAAACGCCAGCCGCGGGCCGGCCAGACGCTGATTCTGCCGACGCGCGCGGCCGACCCGGGGCCGCGCCGCCGGCCGCGTCGCACGCCTGCGCACCGGCGGCCGCCGCGCCGCGGGCACTGGCGGTCGCGGGCGACGGTCGCCGCGGCGGGCGGCGCCGCC
The DNA here is from genome assembly GCA_963850115.1 of uncultured Actinomycetota bacterium. Lineage (GTDB taxonomy): Bacteria > Actinomycetota > Actinomycetes > Streptosporangiales > Streptosporangiaceae > Trebonia. Next base: position 68,204 of record CAWKKG010000008.1, on the reverse strand, counting down.
GCGGTCGTGCTCGTCGGCGGCATCGCGCTCGCGGGCGTGTTCTCCGGCGGCAGCGGGACGCCGGGGCTGGCCGGGCGCAGTTCCAGCGCCTCGAGTGCCGCGCCCCGGACGAGTCCGGCCGGGTCGAACGGAGTCGATGGGGACCGCGAGCAAGGAGCCGACCGCGAGCCCGTCGCCCAGCCACCCCGCCGGCCAGCAGTCGTCCAGCGGTGGTAACGCGGGGCCGAGCGAGCTCTGCCGCCAGTACCTGGACCTCATTGCCCGCGGGTCGCGCGCCGACCTGGCCACCGAACGGGACGACCTGAGGCAGCTGAGCAGCCTGGCGGGCGGGGCCTGGCACGTTTTCGGCTACTGCGTTCAGCTCCAGCCCTGGTCGATGACGCAGAGCCAGCCCGGCTCCGGCTCCGACGGCGTCGGATTTCCCGCGGATTCCCAGTCCTCGGCCGATTCCCAGGATTCGGCCAGGGCGGTTCGGGCCAGGGCCAGCAGCAGGGAAGCGACGGGAAGGGCGCGAACAGGACACCAGCGCCGGGGAGCTGACGGCAACCAGGGCGCGAACGGTCCGGCCGGGAACCAGAAGCAGCGTAGCCGCTGACGGTCAGGGTTGCTCGGAAACCGCGGTGACGATGGCCGTGCACGCCTCTTCGAAGGCCGCGCGCTGCGCGTCGCTCAGCCGGTCGAAGACCAGCCGGCGCACCGCCGCGACGTGCCGGGCCGCCGCCGCGCCGATGGCGTCCGCGCCGGCCGCGGTGAGCTCGACGAAGGCGCCCCGCCCGTCGGCCGCGCACTCCCGGCGGCAGACGAGGCCGCGGCGCTCCATCCGGGTGAGCTGATGCGATAGCCGGCTCTGCTCCCAGTTCAGCGCGTCGCAGATCTGGAACGGCCGCAGCCGGTGCTGCGGCGCCTCGCTGAGCTGCACGAGCACCTCGTACTCGGGCAGCGTGAGCCCGGAGTCCTGCTGCAGCTCCCGGTTCAGCGCGGCGGGCAGCAGCGAGCTCATCCGCAGGTAGGTCCGCCACGCCCGCTGCTCGTCATCGCTAAGCCAGGCCCCTGTCATGCGGCCAGCATAGCGCGACGATTAATGACGGATCATGTATGTCGGCTCGCCGCTGGCGCTCGCTGGCGGCCGGTGGCCGCGGCGCTGCGCCCGGGCGGCGGCCGATCGGCGGCGATCGGCTGCGATGGATGGCGGCGCGGTCCCGACCAGAGCGCGGGGACCGCGTCGATCGCCGCGGCGATCTGGTAGGCCGCGCTTCTCGTAGTTGACCCGCCAGCCGACGAAGTCGGGCCAGGCGTCCTCCGGATCGCGCGTCGATCGGGAAGTCAACCTCGTGCATCCGGGCGATGGCATCGAGGAACTCCTCGTAGGTCAGGCTGATCCCGGCCTCCGGGTCGGCCTCCACGGGCACGTCGATGCCCATCGCCCGGGCGATGCGGTTCAGGCAGCTGAACCCGCTGCGCAGGCAGAGCCGGGCCGGGACGGTCGGTGCCTGTTCCGGCGAGAGGGAAAGGATGAGCGCGGCCGAGTCGAGCACGGCAGAGCAGCGCGATCACCCACGACGAGTACGGCTGCGGCGAGCGGAAGCGAACCAGCGGCAGGTACGTCGTGTGGCTCTCCGCGACGTCGGCCGACCAGCGCTCCCACTGCTGGTACAGGCCGGGCAGCGTATCGAGCGTGGACGTGCCCGAGCCGAGCGCGTAATGCGTACGGGCGAGCAGCTCCGGCCCCCAGCTCGGGAAGCCGGCCCGCGAGACCAGCAGCGCCACCTCGGTCTCCCGCCGGTTGAAGGCGGCGTACAGCGTCGGCAGGTAGCCGATCTGCAGCGCGACCACGATCATTCCCGTGGCCGCGGCGATGAAGACGATCACGGCCAGGCGTCGTGCCCGCGGCTCGGCGAAGCCGAGGGTGAAGATCGACGAGCCCGCGTCGGTCAGGGCCGAGCTGATGCTGCGGCCGGGGGACGGCCACAGCACGAGCGTGTAGCCGACCAGGAAGATGCCGAGCCAGGCCGCGAGCTGCGTTACCAGGATCGCCGCGGCCTGGGTGGCGAGGATCCGGTCGCGTCGCAGGCAGTCGGTGACCGGCCTGATCACCGCCATGTAGGCGGCGAGCACCACGCGGTCGACCAGGCGGGTCAGCCAGGAGCCGACGGGGCGGGGCACGATCAGCGTCCCGATCACGGACTGCCATCCGGTCAGCACGAGCAGGATGCCACAACGGCCGCCGCGACCCAGCGCGCGGCAAGCGGTACGACCATGAACGGGAAGTTAGCAGTCGGAGTAGGTCGGCTGGTAACCGGACGGGGCCGGACCGATCAGGTAGCCGGTGCCCTGCGGCACCAGGTAGAGGTTGAGCGTCCAGGTGTTGCACGCGCTCTTGTCGACGCTCTGCGCGGGCGACTGGTGGCTGGTGAACGTGACGGTCGCGGTCAGGCCGCCGTTGCCGGTGCCGGACAGCCCCGTCAGCGTCATTCCCGAGTCGGTCGTCGAGGAGTAGCCGGAAGTGAATTCGGACTGGGTCTGCTTCGCCTGCTCGGCGGGGTTGAGGGTGCTCGCGTACTCCGCGTAGTCATGGGTGTTGATCCCGTGGAAGTAGTGGCTGAGCAGCGTCTCCACCTGCGGCTCGGCGGCGCTCGCCGGACACGCCGGGGGCAATGGCCACCAGGCTCAGCGTCGGCGACGGCGTCGGGCTCGCGCCGAGGTGGCGGGCGAACTCGCCTGCTGCGTGGCCCCGCCGGTCGCGGAGCCGGTCGCGGGCGAGCTGGCCGGCGGCGTGGACGCGCCGGACGGCGCCGTCGAGTGCTTGCCGAGGGTGGTGGCGAGGGCGTACGCGCCGCCGCCGGCCGCGAGCACCACGATGACCGCGAGCGCGATGAACAGGCCCCGCCTGCCGCCCCGCGCGGGCGGCCCGGGCGGCGGCCCGCGCCGGGCGGCGGCCCGGGCTGGAAGGGCGGGGCGGGCGGCATGGCCGGGTTGGCCGAGCTGAACGGGTTGCCCGGGGTAAAGCCGGACGTCGGGTACCCGGCCGCCTGCGCGGGCGTGGCGTTCACGGTCTCGGTGGGCCGCCAGGTCGAGCCGGCGTCGCTGCCGGACGGCCTGCGGGCTCTGGCTGGTACCAGGACGCGAACGGGTCGGGCGCCGCGTGCGGGTCACGCCCGCGGGCGGGCCCGGCGGCCCGTCGTCCGCGCGCGTCCGCGCGCTGATCGCCCGGCGCCTGGCTCCGCGGCGGGCACTGCCGTTCTCTGCCGCGGGCGGTGGCTCGGTGAACTCCGCGCCGCAGCCGGCGCAGAAGCGCGCGGTCCCGTTACGCTGCCGCCCGCACGTGGCGCAGAAGCTCATGACTGCCCGTCCCATCCCCGTGGCGACGCACCCCGACCTTGGACCTTGACCCTACCTGCCGGGCCGGCCGCGTGGTGGCTAGTCTTCGGGAGCCGCGTCCGGGTTTGTCCGCTCCCCGGCGAGGTTCAGGAGGCCGGCGGCGATGGCCGGCCAGGACGGCCGGTCGCGCATGGCGCTGGTCGCGTAGACGTGCAGGAACAGGCAGAAGGCGGCGTCACGGCGGCCGGGATCGGCCGCGGGAGGGCGGGGAACCTGCCCACCGTCTCGTACAGCCTGCGGCGCAGTTCGGCCAGCCCGGCCCGCTCCTCGGGCCCGCGACGCCCGGTCGCCCGGCGGCTCGCCGCGCCGCGTCGGTGATGCCGCTGACGATGGCCGGGTCGTGCAGCATGGACAGCGCGGCGCCCCGGTAGGCGCACTGCGCCCGGCAGGGCGCGCAGGCGGCGAACGGCGGCGCGGCGGCAGCCGGGGCCCGCTCGGCCGGCATCGCGTCCGCGACCGCGCTGGCGATGCTGACGGGCACGATCTCCGCGGACTCGTCGCTGTAGAGCAGGGCCTCCCCGGGCCTCAGCCGGGCCGCGGACGGCCGCGGCGCGTCGTCCATGCCCATGGCCTCGGTCATGGAGCGCCGGTCCTCCTCGGCGGTGAGCCGGTGCACGAGCTTCAGGTTGCTGCCCGTGACCGCGTCCGCCAGCAGCCGGGCCGGGAACTGCCCGGCCAGGATCACGCCCTCGCCGTGCCCGCGGCTCTCCGCCAGCGCGTTCGTGAACGCCGCGGCCGCCCGTTCCCGCGCCAGCGCCGCCGCGGGCGGGCGGCCGCCCGCGGCGCGGGCGAGCAGCCGGTGCGCCTCCTCGATGAGCGTGACGTGCGCGAGGCCGGGCGACGCGCCCCGCACCGACCGGCCGTGCTCGATGACCGCGTTCAGCAGCAGCGCCATCAGCAGCACCTGCTCGTCTCCGGCGCCGAGCGACCCGAGCTCGAGGAGCACCGGGTGGTCGAGCAGCCGCCCGACGTCGGTGGGCTGGTCGGTGAGCAAGGCGGAGCCGGCGATCCCGCGCACGAGCTGCCGCACGCGGCGGACCGTGGCGGCATCGAGGCCGGCCGCGGGTCTCGCCCGCGTACCCGAGGTCCCCGGTCACCTCGGTCATGGCGGCGAGGAAGTCCACGATGGTGGGCCAGGCGCGGTTGCCCCCGGCCTGGCCGCTCCTGCCCAGGAAGCCGGCCCGCAGGTAGGTCAGGTTGAGCGCGTCCAGGTAGATGGACGGCAGCGGCCCGGAGAGCCCGAAGGCCGCCGTGAAGCAGCCGAGCAGGCTCGTCACGTGCTCGCTGACTCCGATGCCAGGCGGCACCGCGAAGGGGTTGAAGCGCAGCGGCGCGGCCGCCTCGTCGCCGACGGTGATGACCTCGAGCTCCGCGAGGCCAGGCTCGGCGGCGAGCCTGCGGTACTCGGCGGCGTCCGAGTTCCCCGGCTCGATGACCAGGAACGGTATCCCGTGGTCGGCCCAGAGCTGGCGGAGGATCTCGGCGGCCGTGGTGGTCTTGCCGCTGCCTGCGACGCCGACGACCAGCGCGGGCCTGGCCAGCGACCGCAGCGGGACCGCGACGTCCCGGCTGCCGCGGGATACCTGGCCGAGCCGGATCGCCTGCCCGGTCAGCTGGTACGCCGTCCCCAGCCCGAAGAGGCCGCGGCGCACGGGGAAGCCGGGCACGACGCCGTCGACCGCGATCGGGAACCGGAACGCGCAGCTGGCGTCGCGCGCGTCACCGAGCACGCCGAGCATCGCGAGCTGCGGGTCGGGCGGGTCCTGGCGGCCCCAGATCTCCTGCCGCCCGGTCAGCATCCCGAGGTTGACCACGTTCAGGTTGTACTCGGCCAGCCGCCGCTCGGCGACGCTGCCCGGGCGCCGCACCTCGCAGGCGGCGCCGCTGGGGCTCGGGGAAGCCGCCGGCTCGCTCGGCCGGGGAGATGGCCTCGGCGACGGCCTCGACGATGCCCGGGGGCAGCTGCCTGGGGGCGGACACCTGGATCCGCAGCGCGAACGCTTTCTGTGACAGCCGGCGGGCGAAGTCATGGAAGGTCTTCTCCGCGTCCACGGCGAACGCGTCGGGCGCGAGCCGCGTCCGGCCACCGTAGGGGCCCGCCTCGTGCTCCCCCTCCCTGGCGAGCCGCCCGTAGTAGGTGGCCAGGGTCAGCAGCGTCTGCGCGAACTGCGGCGGCACCGGCATCGGCAGCACGGACACCGACAAGACCACCGGCACCCGGCTCGCGGCCAGCACCGAGTAGACGCCGGACCAGTCGTTGTCCGACAGGTTGAAGGGCGCGGCGGAGTAGTAGTAGCTGACACCCGCGTCCGGCCGGGTTGGCGGGGCGATCACCTCGTGCCTGGTGATCACCGCCGAGTCAACCGAGGCGCCGGGGAACGGCGAGAGCAGCCGGGCGACGGCATCGGCGTCCTCGACCGGGCTGGCGATGACATGCCGGGGCACGGCGGCCCGCACCCGCGCGCGCAGGCCCTCGGCGCGCTCGGTCACCCCGTCGACGGTGCCGCCCCAGACCCGGCCGAGCAGCGCGACGGAGACCGGCGTGCTTGCCCCGGGATCGGCCGTGATGCGCAGGTCGAGCGCCATCCCGAGGCCCGGGTCGAGGAACTCGTTCAGGAACGCCTGCTGCTCGGCCTGCGCCTTCGCCAGCCGCTCCGGCCGGGGCAGGTTCCGGTACTCGCGCGCCTCGAGCAGGTCGACCGCGGCCTCAATCGTGACGGCGAAGTACGCGTTGGCGACCGGCGGCCGGTCGCCGACCACGTACAGCGACGGCGGGGGCGCGGTGATCGTGTGCAGCGTCCCCATGGCTCCGCAGGCTACTCCGCGGCGGGCGGCAGGGAAACCCGAACCCCCCCACCGCGAGTGCGGCCAGGGCTCACCGGTCGTGCCTGCGCCTGTTCACCAGCAAGATGACCGCGACGATGACGAAGGCCCAGACCAGCGGCTGAATGAAGAACAGGCTGGTGAAGGCGTGCCAGGCGAAGTTCGCGCAGATGAAGACCAGGAGCAGGAGCAGGAGCGGGCGCACGATGCCGCCGCCGCGCCTGCGCGGCCCGCGGTAATCCACCGGGCCAGGACCGCCGGGACCGGCCGGGCCCGCCCCCGAGGGCCCGGTCTCCGGCAGGTCGTCGAACAGGCCGGCCAGGTCGCCGCGGGTCTTGGCGGCCATCGTCCGGCTGACCCGGTCGTCGAACTCGGCCTGGTCGAGCCGGCCGTCGGCGTAGTGCTGGCCGAGCAGCTCGGCGACCGCGTTGCGCTCGGCGTCAGAGACGCGGATGTGCTGGTCGGAGTAGCGGATGCGGCGGGTCCACTGCTGCGTGGATGACGGTGACATAGCGGTTGTCTCCTATCGGATGCCGTCGAGCAGCGAGGCGGCGATGGACTGGTCGCTGCCCTCTTCTGGGATAAGCAGCAGGCAGGCCAGGTAGGCCGGGATGCCGGCGCCGCCCAGGAAGGTGAAGACCGCGAAGGCGACGCGCACGATCGTCGTGTCGACCCCGAGGTAGTCCGCGAGGCCGGCGCACACGCCGGCGAGCATGCGCCCGTGGTAGGCGCGTCGAAGCGGCGGCCGGCCAACCGGGCCGGCGGGGGGCCGGGTGTCGGTGAATTCTGCCCGTGTGTCGTTAAGTCTGAGTGGGTGTCCCCGGAAGTGCTCATGGCACAAGTCTCGTCGCCGCGCGCGCCGGGGTATCGGGAACAGCCCTGGCTCGACCCTGACCGGCGGCGCCCGCACCCTGAGGCACCCTGAGTACGCATCCGGGAAAGCCCCGATGGCCGCCGCGGGGCTTTTCGGGTGATGATGGTGGGATGCAGGACGTGACGCCTGAGGGCGGGCAGTGGAACGGGCACTGGCACGGCCCGCCGCCCCGGCCTGGGTCGCCGCCCTGGTCCGGGCCGGCGGCCCGCAAGACGACGTGCCCGGCTGGGTCCACCACACCAGGCGGTGGCGGAACCGCGGTGACGGCCAGCCGCTGCGCCGCGACCCGGACGACCGGCTCGCCGGCGGCATCGCGGCGGGCATCGCGGCGTGGCGCGGCTTCAGCCCGACCACGGTGCGGATCGTGCTCGCCGTCGCCGCGCTGATCAGCCACGGGCTGGGCGGTGCCGTTCTACGTCCTCGGCTGGCTGCTGATCCCGGTCAGGGGGCAGGAGACCAGCATCGCGCAGCCGGGCGAAGCACGACTCGCGCGGCGTGGCGCTCGCCCTCGCGCTGGCGTCGCTGCTCGCCGTGTTCCTCTTCCTCGCCGGGGCGCTCAACGACGGCGCGATCGAGCAGTTACGGCTGGGCGCAGGTGTTCAGCGTGGCCGGCCTGACGCTCATCTGGCGCAACGCGCCAGATGACGAGCGGGCGGGGATGCGGCGCCTGGTGCAGCCGCTGGAGAGCCTCGGCGGCGGCAGCGGGACGGCAGCCCGCCGCGCCACCAGGCTGCGGATCGCCGGGGCGGCGGTGCTGCTCGCCGTCGGGCTCGGCGCGCTGCTGAGCCTGCACGGCGGCACCCAGCTGCTCGCGCCGCTCGGCGGCTTCCTGTTCGTGGCGGCCGCGCTCGTGCTGCTGCTCGGCCCCTGGTGGCTGCGGATCGCCCGCGACCTCGTGCTCGAGCGGCAGGCGCGGGCGCGGGCCGAGGAGCGGGCCGACATCGCGGCGCACATGCACGACTCGGTGCTGCAGACGCTCGCCCTCATCCAGCGGCGCGCCGAGGACCCGCAGGCGGTCGTCCAGCTCGCCCGGGCCCAGGAGCGCGAGCTGCGCTCCTGGCTGTTCGAGGGGCGCGCACCGGGCGACACCGACGCCTCGTCGTTCGCCGAGGGAGTGCGCCAGATCCAGCGGGACGTCGAGGCGAGGCACGGCGTCCCCGTCGAGGTGGTGACCGTCGCGCGACTGCCCGCTCGACGAGCACCTGGCGCGCGCTGCTCGCCGCGGCCAGGGAGGCGACCGTGAACGCGGCCAAGTGGTCGGGAGCCGCCGTGATCTCGGTATTCGCCGAGGTGGAGCCGGATAAGGTCAATGTCGCCGTGCGGGACCGCGGCAAGGGCTTCGACCCTGCGGCCGTCCCCGGGGACCGCAAGGGCGTCGCGGAGTCCATCCGCGGCCGGATGAGCCGGCATGGCGGCGAGGCGACCGTGCAGTCGGCGCCAGGGGAGGGGACGAAGGTGACACTGACGATGCCGCGGACCGCGCGGTCAGCGGCTGCTGAGCAGGCGCCGGCGGCGGACGGGCAGCAGCGATGAGCCTACGGCCGCGGGTGGTCCTGGTCGATGACCACGGCCTGTTCCGCTCGGGCGTGCGGGCCGAGCTCGGCACCCGGGTGGAAGTGATCGGCGAGGCGGACGACGTCGGCCCGGCCGTCGAGCTGATCGGGCGGCTGCTGCCCGACGTGGTGCTGCTCGACGTGCACCTGCCGGGCGGCGGCGGGCACGCCGTCATCACCGAGGTGAAGCAGGAGCACCCCGAGATCAAGTTCCTCGCGCTGTCGGCCTCCGACGCGCCGGAGGACGTGATCGCGGTGATCCGGGCGGGCGCGCGCGGCTACGTCACCAAGACGATCTCCACCGACGACCTCGCCGACGCGATCAAGCGGGTAGCGGACGGCGACGCGGTGTTCTCGCACCGGCTGGCCGGCTTCGTGCTCGACGCCTTCGCGTCGGCGCCCGCGCCGGACGACGTCAAGCCGTCCTTCGACCCCGAGCTCGACCAGCTCACCAACCGGGAGCGCGAGGTGCTGCGGCTGATCGCCCAGGGCTACACCTACAAGGAGATCGCGCGCGAGCTGTTCATCTCGGGCAAGACCGTCGAGAGCCACGTCTCGTCGGTGCTCCGCAAGCTGCAGCTCTCCTCCAGGCACCAGCTCACCCGCTGGGCCGCGGAACGCCGCCTCACGTAACCTGCGGCTATCGCTATAACTCTTACCTGCGAATATCGCTACAATTCGCGGTGTGGGCACCGAACTTCCCGATGGCAACTTTAATCCCACGCGTCCGCACGCGGCGCGGGTCTACGACTACCTGCTCGGCGGGAAGAACAACTTCACCGCCGACCGCGAGGTCGGCGACCAGATCATCGCCCGGCTGCCCGAGGTCCAGGTGGGCGTCCAGGCCCAGCGCGCCGTGCTCGGCCGGGTGGTCCGCTACCTGGTCGGCGAGGCCGGCGTCAGGCAGCTGATCGACATCGGATCCGGCCTGCCGACCTCCGACAACGTGCACGAGATCGCCGGCCGGACGGCGCCGGGCACCCGGGTGGTCTACGTGGACAACGACCCCGTCGTCCTCGCGCACGCCCGGGCCATCCTGAGCGATGAGGTCGTCGACGTTCGCCGAGCGCGGCGACCTGCTCGACCCGGCTTCGATCGTGGCCAACCCGGCGATCCGCGATCACCTGGACTGGGACCAGCCGATCGGGCTCCTGCTGTGCGGCATCGTGCACTACGTGCTGGACGACGAGAACCCGGTGCGGCTGGTCGCCGAGCTGGTCGACGCGCTCCCGGCCGGCAGCTACGTGTTCATCCACCACCTGCTCGACACCGGCGACCCGGCGGCCGCCGTGCTTCAGGAGCAGATGCTCAAGGGCCTCGGCCGGGTCAAGTTCCGTACGCTTTCCGAGGTCCGCGCGCTCTTCGGCGGCCTGGAGCTCGTCGAGCCTGGCCTCGTCCCGGTCCCCGAGTGGCGCCCCGACCCCGGCACCCCGATCCGCGCCGACTACGGCGTGATCCTCTCAATGGCCTGCGCCGGCGTGGGCCGCAAGCCCTGAGGCGCTCTCGACGCTCCCCGCGCCCCAGATGCGCTCGCCGTCGGGCAGGCCGGCGAGCTCGCCGGCGAGCCGGTCGCGGTCCGCGTCGTCGCTTGACCGGATCGCCTCGATCAGCGCCGCCGTGTGCGACCGGACGTGGGCGCGCCAGGCGCGCGTCGCGGCGACCGACGCGGACACCGGCGGCGGGTCGATGGCGAGGATCTGGTTGACGTAACGCTCGAGCAGGGTGCCAAGCGGGCCGCGGGAGCCGCGGACGCGCAGCGCGTCGATCTTCTGCAGGTCGAACAGCCGCTCGGTCTCCGGTGAGGCGATGACCCGCCGCGACAGGTCCCAGGCCGAGCTGGTCAGCCAGCGCGGGTTGGCCGAGCCGTCGGGGTTCAGCGCGGGCACGATGTAGGCGGCGCGCGCGCCCGGGGCGCGCCGCCACGCCCGCAGCTCGTCCCGGCGCAGCGAGGCGAACGCGCGGCTGTCGAGCTGGAGCTGGCGCTTGGCCCAGAGGTACTCCTCGAGGAAGCGCGCGTTCTGCGGCCAGCCGAGCTCGTCGAGCGCGGCCAGGACGACCTTCCTGATCGGCGGGCCCGGCGTGGTGGCGCGCAGGCCGGCGCTCGCGGTGCGGCGCAGCTGGCCGATCAGCTCCTCCCGCCGCTGGTCGAGCCGGCCGAGCATGGTGGCCTGGGCGACGAGCTCCGCGACGGGCACGTCGGTGTCTCTCGCGTCCTCAGCGAGTCGGCGGGCAACCTTCAGGGTTTCCTCAAGTGCGGAGGCAAGATCATCACGTACGGCAGCCAAGCTCACGGAGGGGACTGTACCCCGCACCCATGCGGGGTATCCATGGCTCCCCCATGCGATTGGCGCATGGATTTTGTGGGTATCGAATCACACGCGGGGAATTTGCCAATAGCACAGGGGTTCGCCTTAGGAGGTGCCTGTCATGTCAGCGACGCCCAAGGTCAATAACGTGAGACCGCTGCGCAAGGCGAGCTACCGTTGGCGATTCCCTGATCGCGCGCTGCACGTGGTGGACATCGAGAACCTGGCCGGTGCCGCGGTGCCGAGCCTTGACCTGGTCACGGCGGTGCAGGTCAGGTACCTCGCGCGGCTTGGGTTCGGCGCGGATGACCAGGTGGTGCTGGCCGCCAGCCACCTCGCCCTGCTGAACGCCGGGCTCGGCTGGCCGCACGCCAGGTACCGGGTGCGGTCAGGCAAGGACGGCGCCGACCTCGCGCTCATCGACGTGCTCGAGCATGAGAACGTCGCCGCCAGGTTCAGTCACGTGGTGATCGGCTCCGGCGACGGGCTGTTCGGCGACACGGCGGCGCGCCTCGCGGCCCGCGGCGTCTACATCACCGTGGTGAGCCGCCGGGGCAGCCTGGCCCAGGGCCTGGCCAGGGCCGCCCGCGACGTGATCTACCTAGACGGTCCGCAGGCCGCCGCCGCGTAGCCTGCCGCTCATCGGCCGTAGCCCTGCACCAGGGCGCGGCCGATGATCATCTTCTGGATGTCCGCCGTGCCCTCCCCGATGAGCAACATGGGCGCGTCCCGGTAGAGCCGCTCGATCTCGTGCTCGGTCGAGTAGCCGTAGCCGCCGTGGATGCGCAGCGAGTCCTCGACGACCTCCTTGCAGTACTCGGCGGCGAGGTACTTGGCCATGCCCGCCTCGACGTCGGACTGCCCGCCCGCCGCCTTGCGGCGGGCGGCCATGACCATCACCTGATGGGCGGCGGTCACCTTGCTCGCCATCTCGGCCAGCCGGAAGGTGATCGCCTGGTGCTCGCCGATGATCTTTCCGAACGTCTTCCGCTGTCTCGAATAGGCCAGCGCTAGCTCGAACGCGCGGTAGGCCACGCCGCAGCCGCGCGCCGCCACGTTCACCCGGCCCACCTCGATGCCGTCCATCATCTGGTAAAACCCGCGGCCTGGGCCGCTCACCGAGGACCCGGCCGGCGGGGATTCTCAGGCCGTCGAGCAGTAGCTCGGTGGTATCCACGCCGCGGTACCCCAGCTTGTGGATCTTGCCGGGCACGGTGAGCCCCGGCCGGGTCTCGCCGAAGCCCGGGTCCTTCTCGATCAGGAACGTCGTCAGGTTCTGGTGCGGCCGGGCGCCGCCCTCGTCGGTCTTCGCGAGCAGGGCGATCAAGCTCGCGGTGGCGCCGTTGGTGAGCCACATCTTCTGCCCGGTGATCACGTAGTCGTCGCCGTCCCTGGTGGCCGCGGTCCTGATGGCCGCGACGTCGGAGCCGAGGTCAGGCTCGGACATGGACAGCGCGGAACGGATCTCGCCGGTCGCCATCCGCGGCAGGAAGTAGTCCCGCTGTTCCCTGGTGCCGTGGGTCGCCACCAGGTAGGCGACGATGAAGTGGGTGTTCAGGATCCCCGACAGCGACATCCAGCCCCTGGCGAGCTCCTCCACCACGAGCGCGTAGGTGAGCAGCGACTCGCCGAGCCCGCCGTACTCCTCGCCGATCGTGAGGCCGAAGACGCCAAGCTCCTTCATCTGCTGCACGAGCCCGTCGGGGTAGACGTCGGCGTGCTCAAGCTCCGAGGCGACGGGGATGACCTCCGCGTCGACGAAGTCGCGGACGGTAGCCAGGATGTCGTGCTGTTGCTCGGTGAGCCCGTCGGTTTCGGTGAGGCGTCGCATGGGCCCATTTTCGTCGCCGGTCCGCCGGCTCGGTCAAGCCGGACCCGCCATCCGCAGGCGCGCCTCGCGCAGCACCGCCTCGGTGTCCGCGCCGAGGGCCGGGGCCGGGGCTGGCGTTTGCGTTGTGCCTGGCTGGGCCAGTGGGGTGCCTGTGGCCAGGATCGGGCCGATGCCGGGCTGGTCGATGCGGGCGACCAGCGGGTTCGCGAGCGTCGCGGCGTCCGCGGCCAGCTCCGCGAACGTGCGGTAACGCTCCCAGAGGACCGAGGTGCCCCCGAGGGCCGCGGCGACCTCGTCGGTGGTGTGCTCGCCGAACCAGGGGGCGAGCAGCGCGGCGATCACCTCGCGGTGCGCGTAGCGGTCGCTGTCCCTGGTGAAGTCCGCGCCGAGGGCCCGCTCGACGGCGGCGAGGGGCTCGGTGCGGCCCGTGACGCGCGCCAGGTCCGCGTAGTGCCGCGCGGTGAGGGTCACGACCAGGACCGAGTCACCCGATTTCGTTCGGAAATCCCTCCCGAAGCCACCGTACAAGTGGTTGCCGATGCGCGGACGGCCGCCACCGACCTGTCCCTCGGCCAGGAAGCCGAGGTGGCCGGTCACGGCCAGCGCCACGTCGGCGAGCGGCAGCGTGATCGCCCGCCCGGCGCCGGTGCGGCGGCGGTGCCGCTCGGCGGCGAGGATTCCGATGGCCGCGTACAGTCCGCAGGCCACGTCCCAGGCGGGCAGGACGTGGTTGACCGGGCCTGCCGTGGCCTCGCCGCCCGTTGTCAGCGGGAAGCCGATGGCGGCGTTGACCGTGTAGTCCACCGCCGGCGAGCCGTCGTGCCCGCCCGTGATGCGCAGGTGAATGAGGTCGGGGCGCCTCTCCCTGAGCGCGTCATAGGAGAGCCACGGGTAGCCGGCGTTGGTGAGCACGATCCCGCCGTCCGGTCCCGAGCCCGCGACGAGGTCCGCGACCGCGCGCTGCCCGGCGGGGGAGCGGAGGTCAAGCGCGGCGGAGCGCTTGCCCTTGTTCAGCCCGGTCCAGTACAGGCTCCCCCCGTTGGGTGCCAGCGGCCACCGCGTGGTGTCGGGCGCGCCGCCGAGCGGGTCGATCCTGATGACCTCGGCGCCGAGCTGGGCCAGCGTCATCCCGCCGAGCGGCGCCGCGACGAACGAAGAGACCTCGATGATCCGCAGGCCGGCCAGGGGAGCGTCGTGGTCGTCGGAGAGCATCTGACCACTATGCAGCAACGGGTTCGGCGACACGCCGGCGCCCCGTTCACGGCGTGGCCCGGCGCGTGCTAGGTTCGATTACCAGTGCGAATCCAGGCAAGAGACAGGGGGATACCAATGGCATCTCGGCTTAACCCGTACCTCAACTTCAACGGCAATGCCCGCCAGGCGCTGGAGTTTTACACCAGCGTGTTCGGCGGGAACCTGAACCTCAGCACCTTCGCCGAGTTCGGCATGGCGGAGGCGCCGGTCGCCGACAAGATCATGCACGGTCAGCTCGAGACCGACGCCGGCTACACGCTCATGGCCGCCGACACTCCGCCGGGGATGGAGTTCAACGGGATGCACGGGTTCGGGGTCAGCCTCAGCGGCGACGACGCCGACGTGCTGCGCGGCTACTTCGACAAGCTGGCCGACGGCGGGACCGTCACGATGCCGATGCAGAAGCAGGCGTGGGGCGATGAGTTCGGCATGTGCACCGACAAGTTCGGCGTGCCGTGGCTGGTCAACATCGGCCAGGCGTAGGCGCCGGCATGCGTGAAGCGCTCCGGCCGGGCCTGGCCGCCCGGCCGGAGCGCTTCGCTGTATTTAAATTACGGGCGGACCGCGCCGTCTTCGCTGTCCGCGTACCAGGAGGTGGCCATGGGGATCCGCTCCACGTCGGCGCCGCTGTGCGGGGCGTCGATGATGTAGGCGGTGCCGTCCACGGTGCCGACGTACATCGCCACGTGGCTCTCGCCGTTGTAGAGGATCAGGTCGCCGGGCTGGATGTCGGACAGCGGGATGTGCGGCAGGTGCCGCCCACTCGTCGTAGGTGTCCCTGGGCATGCTCACCCCCGCCGCCTCCCAGGCGGCGTACATGAGGCCGGAGCAGTCAAAGGTGCTGGGGCCGGTGGCGCCCCACACGTACGGCTTCGCCGATCTTCGAGTAGGCGTACTGGACCGCCTCGTCGGCCTGGGATCCCGTCGGCCCCGGGTAGGCGATCGGCGAGGTCGTCACGGTGCCGGAGCTGGTGCTGCCGCCGACCGTGTTCGCGGCCACCTCGGCCTGCTGCGTCGCGGTGAGGCTGTCGAGCATGGCCTTCTGCTGGTTGAGCAGCTTGGTCATCGACGCCTTCTGCGCGGAGTACTGCGTCCGTCGAGCTGCTGCACGCCCGACTCGGTGCGCTGCCGCTGCTGCTTGATCGTGGAGAGCTCGTTCGCCATGGTGAGGAGCTGCTGGGCTTCCTCGTTGTGGGTGCCCTCGATCTGCAGCAGCAGCGACGCCTGGCCCAGCACCGCGTCCGGGTTGCCCGAGGTGAGCAGGCCGATGATCGACGTCTCGCCGGAGTTCTCGTATCCCGCCACGGCGACCGCCGCGAGCGTCGCGCTCGCCTTGCTGTACTGCTGCTGCGCGCGGTCGGACTGCGTGCTCACCTGGCCGAGCCGGGCCTTCGCCGCCGTGAGCTGCTGGCCCGCCGCGTCGTACTGCTCGCCGATCTTGTCGACCTTGCCCTGGAGGCTGTTGATTTCCGCCTGCTACCTGGCTGATCGACGGCGCCGGCGCGGCGCCGGCGCCTGAGGCCCCGGCGTAGACCGCGATCGCCGCCCGCGACCGCGAGCACGGCCACGAAGACCGATGCACGCCGCAGGCGAGGTCGACTGCCATGCTGCTTGGCCACGTCGCTGTCACACTCCGTTCCCTGTTCCCCAGAGCTCCCCCGGAGATCGTGAACACGGTAGTGAAGATTACGGATGTGTCTCAACCGATTCGCGAAAACCTCACGAAAGTATTACGGATTAACAGCGCATCTATGCCTGTCTGTGCAGTACCTTCAGGTCGCGCCGGATTCGTCCGGAATCCCGTTATTCGCCTGGCCGTTGCTCTGGGGCCGGTCGCCTGGTGGTGGAGGCGCCTGGTGGGACCGGCTAGGAGTTCCTGGTCAGGAAGTCCAGGTCCGCGCGTTGAACTCGGCGACGTTCTCGTAGATCGGCGCGTGCGAGCAGCCCTCGAAGATGACAAGCTCCGAGCCCTTGATCGCCTCGGTCAGCGGGCCCGCGAACCGGACCGAGGTCACCGCGTCGAACTGCCCGAAGGTGATCTGGGTCGGTGCCTGGATGAGGCTGAGCGCGCCGGTCACGTCGTGCGCGAGCACGGCCTCCGACTGGCGCAGGAAGGCGTCCACCGGCGGCATCGGGCGGCTGCGGACGAAGGCGGCGAGCGAGTCGATGTACTCCGGCTTCGCCGCGTACAGCTCCGGGGTGAAGCACCAGGGAAGATGCCCTGGATCACCATGTCGGTGGTGCTGTCGAGCGCCTTCGCCATGGTCTGCCAGCCCTGCACGACGACCCGGAGGTACGGGTCCGTCGCGGTCCAGCGCGCTGTGCACCGACAGCGACTTCACCAGCGTCGGGTACTTCGCCGCAAGCCACATGCCGGTCGCGGCGCCGAGCGAGAGCCCGGAGACGTGAGCCTGCGGGATGCCGGCCGCGTGCATGAACGCGGCGACGTCGTCGGCGAACAGCTCGGTGGTGTAGCTGCCCTCCGGCTTGCTTGACAGCCCGGCGCCGCGCAGGTCCACCGTGTAGCAGGTGAAGTGCTTGGCGTAGTCGGCCACCTGGAACGCGTAGCATGCCTGATCGGCGGCCAGGTAAGGAATGAGGACAAGCGGCTCGCCCTCGCCCTGGACCTCGTAGTAGACCTCGATGTTGTTCGCCTGAACGTGCGGCACCGTTGCCTCCTGTCCGGCGGCCCAGCGCCGCCGCCCGATTTGGGTCGATCTTCCTCCCGGCCGCCGCCGGGCGCCACCGGTATGGACGGGTTGAATCGCGTGCCGCTATCGCGGGATTGGTCCTGGTCCAGGGTTGGTTCCCGGGCCGCCTAGCCGTCCGCGAGGGCGGCGAGGTGGTCGTCGAGGACGGTCAGCGCCCACTTGACCGTGGTCTGCCTGGGCGTGGTGATGATCTGGAGGCGCAGGCCGTCGAGCAGCACCCGCAGCCGGGCCGCCTCGTGCTCGGGGTCGAGGCGTGCCGGCAGGTCGCCTGCCTGGACCAGGTGGGCGAGGCGGGCGGCGAGTGGCTCCTGAAGCCGTTGCGCGGCGCCCTCGGCCGCCTCGCCGAGTTCGGGCGTGACCGCGACCTCGGCGAGGAAGGCGAGGTGGACCAGGGCCTCCTCGCGCCTGGTGACGTCGAGCGGGAGCAGTTCGGTGGCGGCGAGCCGCAGGTCGCCCAGCGTCATTCCGCCGGCGGTACCGCGCCGGATCCGCTCGTCGACCCGTTCACCTACCCGCCACAGGGCCGAGGCGACCAGCTCGTCCTTGGTCGGGAAGTAATGCCGGATCGAGCCGATGGACCAGCCCGATTCATCGGCGACATGAGCCAGCGTGGTTCCGGCGAGCCCGTTGCGCGCGATCACGGTGCAGGCGGCATCGGCGAGCTCGCGGCGGCGGGCGACGTGGTCTACCTCTTTCGGCACGCTCCCAATTTAGCATTGCGGTATTAGCACCGTCATATTAGCATGGCTGTATTAGCACGAAGATGCCAGGAACCGGCGGTCGCGCGGATCCGGGCCTTGCCCGCCCGCGCCGCCCTCCCAACAGGAGTCACCATGCCTTTCGCCCACGTCCTTGCCGCCACCCAGCCAGCCACGTCTTCCGCGGGAGCAGCCATGTCCACCGAGCCCGCCGTCCCGGCCCCGCCTTCCCGGGAGACCGCCGCCAGCCAGCCAAGGCCGCGCTTCAGCGTGCCGCGCGGGCTGCTCGCCGGCACGCTCGTCGCCGCCGCCATCGTCTGGGTGCCGTACGCGCTCGTGCCCGGGTCCAGCCTGTTCTCCGCCGAGGTGCAGACCGGGATCTACCTGGGCCTGCTGCTGCTCACGATCTGCAGTCGCCGTGCGAAGGTGCTGCTGATCCGCGTCCTCCAGCGGTACACCCTCAACCCGCTGTTCCGGCTGATGCTCCGCATCGGCATCAACCCGTTTGGGCTCGCGATCCTGGAAACCCGCGGCCACCGCTCCGGCAAGGTCCGCCGGGTCCCGGTCGGCAACGGCCGCAAGGGCGACTCGTTCTGGATCATCGCCGAGCACGGCTCCCTGGCCCGCTGGGTGCACAACATCCGGCACGACCCGCACGTCCGGGTCCGGCTTCGCCTAGGGCTGCGCTACCGCTGGGTCGACGGCATCGCCACCGTCCGCCCCGACGAGGACGCGCTCGCCCGCCAGCGGCGGGTCATCGCCTGGCACCCGCTGCGCGCCCTGAACGCCGTCAACGTCCGCGTGTTCGGTGCCGACCTGCTCGCCGTCCACGTCCAGCTCGACCTGCCCCAGTCAACGGCATTCTGGCGAACCTGTTCGCGCCGGGGCCGGACTCGGTAGCGCTGGCGGCCTGTCGGCGGGGTGGCGGCCTACGGGCCGTCATCCCGCTTACGGCTGTGCTTCGACACGACAACCCCATCAGACACGGCAACTAGCGGGTCGCCTCACCCGCGCCGGTGGGAAGCTTGGCAGTGCTTAAGGAGGCACCATGATCAGCAGGGGCAAGGTCAGCGTCGGAGCACCGACCCGGATGCGGTCGTTCGACCCCGTTCGCCTCGCCGACCTTGAGTACCGGGCCTGGGTGGGCTATTACCTCCGGCGCTGGCCCCAGGTGCTGATCGCCGCGATCGGGCTGGTTCGGGTGGGGTTCGGCATGAGCTGGTACCGGACCTTGCGCGGCGCTTGGCTGGTGCTTCGGGCCAACCAGTTGTGGGCGGCGAGTCCCGGCAATGACTCCAGGGAAGCGCAGGACTGCATGCGGCGGTTCTATGCCCTGGTGACCCTCGCTCACGGCGAGCCAGCGAACCCGGCTCGGGCCGCCGAGCTCGAGGTCACCTGGTGGCGCGTGCACCGCGAGGGCCAGCCCGCGGTGGATGGCACCGAGCCCGCCGAGGCGCTCGTGAGCTCGCTTACCAACTTGTACTGCTACGTCTACGACGAGCCGGAGGCCGCGCTCCGCCCGGCGGCGGTGGAGCGCGCCCGGGCCATGGACCTGTCCGACCAGTGGGTCCGGGAGGGCCGCCAGCCAGATAGCGGCCTGCTCCCGCTGGAGCACGCGGCGCTGGTCCGCTCGTACGCCGCCCTGCTCGCCGCCGTCCACCGCTAACTCCCTGCACCCCCTAAGCCCGTGCCGCCACGGCGCCCCCTAGGGGCGTAGCACCGACGGCCCGCGCCCGTTCTGCGCCTCGGCGGCCGTCGGCTGCCAGAGGACGGGCCCGTCCGCGTCGCCGAACCCGTGCCGCTCGCGCACGATGTACAGCGGCCGGGCCCTGGCCTCGTCGTAGATGCGGCCGACGTACAGGCCGACCATCCCCATGACGGCCAGCTGGATCCCGCTGAGGAACGTGATCGCGAACAACAGCGACGCGTACCCGGGGACGAGCGACTCGCCCGCCAGCTTGAGCGCGATCGCGACGACGCCGTAAATCACGGAGGCGATGGCGAGGAACACGCCCGTGCTGAGGGCCAGCCGCAACGGCGCGGTGGAGAAGCCGAGGATGCCGTTGGAGGCGAGCTTCACCATCTTGCTCAGCGTGTAGTGCGTGGCGCCGGAGTGCCGCTCCTCACGGGTGTACGGCACCCCGGTCTGGCGGAAGCCGACCCAGGAGAACATCCCGCGGACGTAGCGGTTGTTCTCCCGCATCTGCAGGAACGCGTTCAGCGCCTTGCGGTCGACCAGCCGGAAGTCGCCCACGTCCACCGGCGTGTCGATGTCGCGCGATCCGGTGCAGCAGGCCGTAGAACACCGAGGCCGTCGCCGTCTTGAACAGGCGCTCGCCCTGCCGGTGCTCCCGGAGGCCGTAGACGACCTCGTACCCTTCCTTCCACTTCTCGATCATCTGCAGGACGACGTACGGCGGGTCCTGCAGGTCGGCGTCCATGATGATCACGGCGTCGCCGGACGCGGCGTCCATCCCGGCGGTGATGGCCACCTGGTGGCCGAAGTTCCTGGAGAACTGGATCAGCTTGAACCGCGGGTCCTTGCAGCTGGCAGCCTGGCGCCAGCTGGTACGTCGCGTCCCTGCTGCCGTCATCGACCATGACGACCTCGGCTGGCCCGTCGAACTGGGCCATGATCTCCTGCAGCCGTTCGACAAGAGTCAGGGAGCCCGCTCTCCTCGTTGTACAGCGGGATAACGATGGAGTACTTAACCGAGTCCATGAGTTTCTCCGCGTTCCCGCGCGAGCGCAGCCGACGCCGGGTGGTGTATGCGACAGGGTGTGCAGCTTACAAGGTATGGTGTGCTGGTTAATGGTTGAAACTCTCAGAATGCCTTCAGAACAGCGAGTTCCATCGCTAGGCACGTGATAGAAGTTAGCACCATGGAAGCAGCCGAACTGAGGACTCTCGCCGAGGTCGAGGACAGGCACTGGTGGTACAAGGAGCGCCGGAGCCTGCTGGCCCGCGAGCTGCGCCGCCTGGGCACGCCCGGACTCGCCCTTGACATCGGCGCCGCAGGCGGCGGCAACACGAGGGTTCTGCGCGCGCACGGCTGGCGGCCGGTGGCCCTGGAGTACGCGCCGACGGCCGCTCAGATCGCGCGCGAGCGCGGCATCGACGTGGTGCGCGCCGACGCCAGGGAACTGCCGCTGCGCACCGGGTCGCTTGACCTGGTGACCGCGTTCGACGTTCTTGAGCACATCGAGGAAGACTACCTCGCCGCGGCCGAGATAACCCGGGTGCTCCGGCCCGGGTGGCACGGCGCTGATCGCGGTGCCCGCCGACATGGCGCTGTGGTCGGCGCATGACGAGGCCGTCAACCACGTTCGCCGGTACGATAGGGACGGTCTGACGTCAGGTCATCACTAAAGGCGGCCTGGTGATCGAGGACGTGTGGAGTTGGAACGTCCTGCTGCGCCCGGTGGTCAAGCTGCGACGTAAGTCGTCCGAGGGCAGCGACCTGGACGATGTTAACCCCATACTCAACACGGGCCTGACGGCGATCATCACAGCGGAGCGCTACCTGCCGGTGAAGTCGCTGCCCGGCGTCACCTTGTTCCTGCGTGCCCGGCGACCATGATCGCTGGTGAATGAAAGGACAGTGTTTTAGCTAGTGCGGTGGGCGGCACCGGTGATTCGCGCTGGGGGGCAAGCGGACGCCACTGACGACTCCGGCGAGTCCGGGAGTTCGGAAACCTCGCTGGCAGGCTCCTGGACCGGTGTACCAGGGGCTGATCGCGTTCGTGATCTACCTCGTGGCCATGATCTATCGGGCTCGCGCAACCGCTGCTCCCGCACCTGGACGTGCCGCATGTCCAGCAAACGCAGGTAGACGCGAACTTCTACATCTGGGCCATCGGCTGGTGGCCCTATGCCCTCACCCACGGGCTCAACCCGCTGTTACTCGTACCAGATCATGGCACCGGGCGGGGTCAATCTCGCGTGGGCGACTACCACGCCCACGGTGTCCCTGCTGATGTGGCCGATCACGGCCACGGCGGGCCCGATCGCGGCGTTCAACTTGTCGCTGATCCTGGCTCCGCCGGCCTCGGCCTGGGCGACCTTCATCCTGGCCCGCCGGCTGACCGGCAAGTTCTGGCCAGCGCTGCTCGGCGGGGTCGGTCTTCGGCTTCTGCGGCTATGAGATCTCCCACGAGGCCTCGGGCCAGCCGAACCTCACGGTGACCCTGCTGATTCCGCTCATCGCTTACCTTGTCCTGCGGCGGTGGGACGGGTCGCTGAGCCGGCGGAGTTTCCTGATCTGGACGGCGCTCGCCCTCGCCGCGGAGTTCTACACCTTCCTCGAGGCCTTTGCCGACCTGACCATAGTCGCGCCCGTCGCCCTGATCATCGGTTACCTGGTCGCGCCGCGGGACGCGCGGTCCAAGGTGGTCCGGCTGGCCGTGGACTGCGTGATCGCCTACGCCGGGAGCATCGTGCTCGCGGCGCCGTACCTGTACGTCGCGCTGGTCAACAAGCCCACGTCGTTCCATACGCCGACGCCACAGTTCTGGGTGGACCTGGCGGGCGTGGTCGTGCCGCGGACCAACCGGTTGCTCGGGATGAACTGGCTGGCGGCCACCGCCGGCCACGACGTCACCCCCACCGTCTACGTCGGCGTTCCGCTGCTGCTGCTCTTGGTGCTCGTCGCCGTCTTCCACTGGTCCAACCGGCTGGTCAGGCTGCTGGTCCTGCTGTATGTGGTCATCTTCCTGCTCGCCCTTGGCCCCAAGCTGCTGGTCGACGGCAATCAGGTCATGACCCTGCCGTGGGGCTACATCTGGAACCTGCCGCTGCTGGACAGCGCCGAATCCCAGCGGCTCATGGATTTCGGCGAACTGGTTCTCGCGCTCCTCATGGCGCTCTGGCTGGCCCACGTGACCAAGAGCAAGGTGGTGCTGGCGGCCCGCTGGGGCCTGGCGGCGCTGTCGCTCGCGGCGATCTTCGCGAACGAGCTTACGTTTGCCTCGGTGGTGAACCCGGGCAAGCCCAACCCCAATCAGTGGGTGCAGGCGCTGCCGTCCGATCCGCTCAGCGACCAGATCCCCACGTTCTTCACCAAGGGGACTTACCGGCAGTACATCAAGCCGGGGGAGAACGTGGTGATCGTCTCGCACCGGGGGAACGCGGGGATGATGTTCCAGGCTTACACCGGCTTCTACTTCAACATCGCCGGTGGTTTCATCAACGCGTCGCTCTCCCAGGAAAATGCCCTGCCGACCCCCGTCGAGAACCTCACTCACCTTCCTGGCGAGGTCGGCAAGCAGCGGATCGCCGACTTCGAGGCGTACGTCAAGAAGGACCACATCGGCGCCATCGTCGTGGAGCGCGACTGGTCGGAGCGCTGGATGTACGTGTTCGGCAAGCTGGGCCTGAAGACGACGACGGTCGGCGGCGTAACGATCTTCCGTACCACGTACGGCTAACCCCGTTCCCCGAGGGTGGGTCCATGGACTTCGCGCCCCTGCCCGCGACCGCGGCGTGGCAGCACCGGGATGCCCGCGCCGGCTTTGAGGTGGCGTACTTCCAGCCCCTTGGCGCGGGGTGCCGCATAGAGGGGTGGACCACGGCCATCGAGGACGGCACGCACCTGGGCGGTCGAGTACGTCATCGACCTGGACGGGACTGGAGCGACCCGCGGCGCCCGGATCCGGAGCCGGTCAGCCGCCGGGTTCTCCTCGACCCTCCTCGAGGCCGACGGGCCGGGCCGGTGGCTGGTCGACGGCGTGCCGGCGGCGCACCTGGACGGCTGCGTCGACGTGGACCTGGAGTCCTCGGCGATGACCAACGCGCTGCCGGTCCGCCGGCTGGGCCTCGCACCCGGTGCCCGTGCTGCCGCTCCCGCCGCCTACGTCCGGGCGGTCGGCCTTGCCGTGGAACGCCTGGAGCAGGCCTACCAGCGCGCCCCGGATGAGGCCGCCCGGCAGCGTTACGACTACGCCGCTCCGGCCTTTGACTTCACCTGTCGCCTTACGTATGACGAGTCCGGGCTGGTACTCGACTATCCCGGGATCGCCGTGCGCGCCGGATGACCGGCGGTTCGGGTTAGCGCCGGGCCGAGCTGGCAATCAGGCCGTCGATGACGACATCGACCGCGAAACGGAACCGCTCCTCGCCGTCGCCGGCGACCATTTGCGCGGCGTGGGCGGCGATCAGAGGAACCGGTCGGGCGGCAGGGCGGCGAATGTCCGGCCGATCTCGTCGGCCTGCCCTTGGCGGTTGCCGTCGTCGTCGCGGCCGAGGGGGTGCCGCACGTCGTCTTCCCGGGCGGCGGCCATGGCCAGCAGCATGAAGATGTCGCAGGCCCAGGCGGCGTCCTGGGGGTGGAGGCCGCCGGCGAGCAGGATCCCCAGCATGTTCTCGGCTAGGAGCAGGACCGATTCGGTCGTGGGCGGATCGGCCAGCGTCACTGCCGCGATCCCGGGGTGAGTGACCAGTGCCTCGTGCAGGCGCCCGAGCAGCGAGTGCAGCTGTGCCCGCCAGTGCGCAGGGTCCGGGGCTTCCAGCCCGACCGTGGCGATGACACGGTCGAGCATGCCTTCGAGCAGCCCCTCGCGGCCGGACACGTAGACGTACAGCGAGCCAGGCCCCGTGTCCAGGGCGGCCGCGACCCGGCGCATCGTGACCGCTTCCAGGCCGTCCGACTTCAGGATCGCCAGGGCCGCTTCGATGATGCCGTCCACGCTGAGCGGCGCCTTCGCGGGACGGTCGCGAGTCGAGCGATGACGGACCGGGCGGTTCATCGACGGCAGACCATTGGTGAGAGACATAGCGAACCGCACTCTACTTCGCAAGAGCAACGAACTCTACTGGAACAGTGTTCGAATCATACATTGTTCGTGACCGATTCCGGCAGCCCGCTGGGGCGGCTTGGCGGAACGATGTACGTCACGTACGATGTTCGTTATGAATTCTAACCGTAGGGCGCTCTTCGGTCTCGGGCTGATGAGCGGCGTTGACCAGGTGAGCGACTTGCTTGCGCACGCCCGCGTGGCCGACGAGGCGGGCCTGGACATGTTCAACGTCGGCGACCACCCCTACTTCGCTGACCGGATCGACGCCTACGCGGCGGTGGGGTTCGTACTGGGGGCGACCAGCCGCATCGCCGGCTCGGTGATCATGACGAACCTGCTGAGCCGTCCCGCGCCTATCCTCGCCCGGACCATCACGGGATTGTCCGCGGTCTCCGGCGGCCGCGTCATCCTCGGACTGGGCGCGGGCGGGATGTGGGAGGAAATCGTCGCCCTCGGCGTCCCCCGCCTGTCACCCGGACAGCGGATCCGGGCGCTGGAAGAGGCGATCACGGTCGTGAGGGCCCTCTCCGGTGGCGGCGGCCCGGTCACTTTCGATGGCGAGTTCTATCAGGTCTCCGAGCTGATGCCGGCGGCCGCGCCGACGCCGCCGATCTGGCTGGGAACCGGCGGCCAGAAAGGCCTCGCGGTAGCCGGACGGGCAGCCGACGGGTGGATACCGCCGCACGTCGCCGACTGGCGCAGCACCGTCGTGGCCGAGGGCAGGCCCCTTATCGACGAAGCGGCCGCCGCGGCAGGAAGGGACCCAGCCGACGTCGGCACCGTCTACCTCGTGTCCGGCCGCATCACCCGCGACCCGCTGCCGCAGACCCGCGACGACCACGGCCGCTGGACCGGAGGCGGGGTAAAGCAGTGGGTGGAGGAGCTTACCCAGGCCGTGCTCGAGCACAGCGCTTCCGCCTTCAACTACCTGGTCCCCCCGGGCCAGGACCTCAGCGACACCACGGTCAACCTCTGGGCTCGCGAAGTCGTCCCCGCCGTCCGCGAGGCAATCGCCAAACCCTGACCGCAGCCGGCCGCAGTGTCGGCAAGGCAGGTGGCGCCGGGTCAGAGTGGCCCGAGAAAAGCATGCGGGTCGGCGGCCACGTCGAGCGTCGACAGGCTGGATCTGGACATTGGCGTGAGTGATGGGGGAGGGTTGTCTGCGTGCGCTTCGTGTTCAGCCCTCCCGCCGAACAGGCCGCGGGTCTGCTCAGCCTCCCGTGGACCGAGCCGCTAGAGGAGTGGCAGGACGAACGGCTGGTGGAGATCCGCCAGCGCGGCATCTCCCGCCACGTCGTCCGGTTCGTCGCTGACGACGGCACGCTGTACGCGCTGAAGTCCATAAGCGAACGGCTCGCGCGCCGGGAGTACCGGCTGCTGCGCGCGCTTGCCGAGCTCGGTATCCCGGCGGTTGAGGTGGTCGGGGTGGCGGTGGACCTCGGCCCAGAAGCCGACGCCATCCTGGTGACCAGGTTCCTGACGTTCGCCACCACGTACCGGGCCGTGTTCTCCAGTCCGCGCGGCGCCGGGCCGCAGACCGACAAGCTGCTCGACGCGCTCGTCGAGCTGCTGGTGCGGCTGCACCTGTCGGGTTTCTTCTGGGGGGACTGCTCACTGTCCAACACGCTGTTCCGCTACGACGCGGGGACGCTCGAGGCCTACCTGGTCGACGCGGAGACCAGCGAGAAGCATCCGGAACTGTCTGCCGGCCAGCGCAACTTCGACGTCGAGCTCGCGGTCGAGCGGGTGTACGCGGAGCTGCTCGACCTGGAGGCCGGGGACCTGCTCCCGGCGGGGACCGACCCGCTCGCGGTGGCCGAGGAACTGCAGCCCAGGTACGAGAGGCTGTGGGACGAGCTCACCCGGGAGGAGATCATCCCGGTGAACGAGCAGCGGTTCCGCATCGCCGAGCGGCTTGGCCGCCTCAACGAGCTTGGCTTCGCCGCCGAGGAGGTGGAGCTCGTCAGCACTTCAGACGGTAACCGGCTGCGGATCAAGACCCGCGTCGCCGAACAGGGCGACCAAGCGCGGAAGCTGTTCCTGCGAACCGGGATCGAGGCGGGCGAGAACCAGGCCCGCCGGCTGCTGAACGACATCGCGTCCTTCCGCGCGTACCTGGAGCAGAAGGAGCGGCGCCCCGTGCGGAGATCGTGGCCGCCAGCCGCTGGCTCACCGAGGTTTACGATCCGGTCGTCGAGGCGATACCGTCGGACCTGCGGGGCGGCTGGCTCCCGCGGAGGTCTTCCACGAGATCCTGGAGCACCGGTGGTACATGTCGGAGCTGGCCGGACGCGATATCGGAACCACCGCGGCCGCGCGCTCTTACTTTGAGCGCGTGCTGCCGAAGGCGCCGGAGCCACTGGACCAGGAGGTGCCCGCGGAGTAGGGCAGGCAGGGCCTGACCACGAGCTGGCATGAGCAGTAGCAGGGCCCTGAAGAGTTGGGATTTTCCCAACTCGCTGGGTACGATGCCGTGTATGGCCACCATCGGAGACCGTGCGCTGCAGCGCTTGAAGGAGCTGAGTCCTCCACCAAAGCATCGGGATGTCGCCGAAAGCATTGGCATGACTGCGGATGCCTTCTCCCGTGCGCTTAACGGTAAGCGTCAGTTCTCGTCAATCGAGCTTGCCCGGCTGGCGGATCAAATCGATGCGGATCTTCACTGGCTGATCACTGGTGAGCTAGATCCCCACAGGGTCAGCATCGCCGCGCGTCATGACTTCGACCACGAAACCGGACAGCGAACCATCCCCGGCCGCGCTGGCGACGAACAGACCTTGGCGGACATAGCGCTTGCCTACCGTCAGGCGTATTCCGAGCCAGGGCAGCTCCCGGACTGGCCCAAGTCGCCCGCATCCGTGCGGGCGGTGCTCGGCCATGGCTTCGTCAGGCCCTTCGCGGATCGGCTGGAGAAAGATCTGGGCGTTGACGTCGTACGCGTTGCCGAGCTTTCGACCGCTTACTCGTTGACTATCGGGGGCCGTGCTGTCATCGCGGTGCCTGCCACGGGCAGCTGGTTCCGCGAGAACTGGGACATAGCCCATGAGCTCGGCCATCTGATCATGGGCCATCACGACGACGGTCTCAACCCGAGCGATGCGGACCAGCATGAGGCGGCGGCGAACGCATTCGCGGCCGAACTCCTGCTCCCAGCCGCAGAGCTGAAGAGCAGTGGCATGGGACTTGATCGGCGACGACGAGCTCGCCGCCCTCGTGTGGGACTGGGGAGTCTCGATCGACGCATTGTGCCGCCGTCTCTGCGCGCTCCTTGGCTATGCCCCGAACAACGTTGCCCGCTGGGCCGCCCATCCGACTCAGCGCCTGCTCAGGCTTCATCTGCGGATTGAGTCGGAACTTGATGAGATCACGGGCCGGATGGACGCTGCATCCCAGCGCCGCTTCCCGCTCAGTGTCCAGGAAGCCCACCTGGAACTCATCGCGTCCGGCGCGGTCAGCAGGGCCACCCTGGCGTGGATGCTCGGGATAGATGCCGACTCCCTGGACGTGGACGCGCCTGAGGTACCTGAGGCCGATGTTGATGATCTGGCGACTGCGCTAGGCCTGTGACGCGCCGTGGCCTCGCTGATGTTCCCGGACAACACTGTCCTTATCAACTTTGCGATCATCAACCGGATGGATCTTCTGGAAAAGCTGGCGAACGGGAACGGCCAATGGTGCGCAACCGTTGCCGGTGAGTGCGCGGAGTCAGCCAGATACCCGGGACTGGCCGCGCTGAGCGCGGCAGAAGATATCTTCGGCGAGCCGCTTTATCCCGACCCGGCCGAGCACCAGGACGTTCAGGTGCTCCGCAACCGGCTCGCCAGCCCCGGAGATCCGCCGACTAAGCACCTGGGCGAGGCTGAGACCGTCGCAATCATCACGCGACGTCGGCTTTCTTGCTTTTTTGTC
The DNA here is from genome assembly GCA_963850115.1 of uncultured Actinomycetota bacterium. Classification (GTDB taxonomy): domain Bacteria; phylum Actinomycetota; class Actinomycetes; order Streptosporangiales; family Streptosporangiaceae; genus Trebonia. The sequence goes on along the minus strand of CAWKKG010000008.1, from coordinate 40,072 downwards.
ACCGACGATCGCGGCGCGGCGCGCCTGGCCACGCAGAACGGCATCACCGTCACCACTACCTGGCACCTGCTGCAACTCGCCCACCGGAAAAGTGGATCGATGCCGACACGCTCTGGGGATACGTGCAGACCCTCAAAGTGAAGGACCGAGGAACGCCACCAGGCGTGCGGGATCGCGCCGCCTTCGACAAGTGGCTGCCAACGTGACTCTTTAGAGGACTTCATCTTCTGCGGGCCCGATGGCACCCCAAGGCATCCGAGTGATACTTTAAGTAATCAGTCGTGACGATTCCGTATAAGCGGTGGACGGCCCCTCCGATTCCTGGGTTCCGCGTAATTCACCCTCATCTAGAGTCACGGATCGGGTTGTGACCTTGGGAAATGGCAGGCTGGCTAGCCGCGGGGCGTGTCTCTAGGCGGCGGCTCGTCGGAACGGGCTCTGATCAGGCCTGGGGCGTGGTGAGCTCGTGGATCTTGCGAGGGACGTCGATTTTCAGGGCGGTGAGCAGGTCGCGGGTCGTCTTGGGGAGGTCGGTGCGCTGGCGGAAGGTGCCGGCGGGGCCGGTGAAGGTACCGATGTGCGATGCGCTGGAGCTCGCGGCGCATGGCGGGCCAGGTCTGCCCGGTGTGGTTCTCGGCGACGCGGACCAGCAGGAGCGCGAGCCAGCAGAGGATGACGTGGGCGCGGATGCGCTCCTCGAGCCGGTGGTAGACGGGCCGCAGGTCAAGGACCGATTTCATGTCCCTCCAGCCGCGCTCGACCTCCAGGAGCTGCTTGTAGCCGGCGGCGATGTCCTCGGCGGTCATCTGCGGGTCGGCGCTGCGCAGCAGGTACTTGCCGTCGAGGTTCTCCTCGGCCTTCGCCTTGCCCATGTCGACCCGCAGCAGGCCGCCGGGGGTGACGCGCAGGAACCTTTTCAGCCCCGGCATCGTGGAGATCTTCCCCCGCAGCTCAGCCCGCCTGGTGACGCTGAGCTCGTCCGACTGCCGGCGATCATCTCCTCGAGCATGCTGATCATGTTGCGCGCGGACGGCGGCGTCGCGGACGGCCTGGTCCGGGTTGAAGCAGATGATGAACCGGTCCCCGGCCTCGGGATCCGGACCTCCTTGACCTGCAGGTTCCCCGCGACGGTCTTGTAGCGTCCCTGCCTCGACAAGGCGGCCTTCGCCTCGGCCGAGCCGGACCGGAGTTTCTCCCCGATGATGTAGGCGCCGCCGCCTTGCTGGAGGAACTTCCGGTTCTGCCGGAGGTGAAGCCGCGGTCGGCGACCCAGATGACGCGGCCCAGGCTCCAGTCCCGCATGTCCTTCTTGACCTGGCGGATCAGGGCGGAGTCGTTCGTGTTCCCGGGCCAGCACCAGCACCCGGACCGGGATGCCCTCCCTGGTGACGGCCAGCCCGACCACGACCTGCGGCAGGTCATCGCGGGAGTCCTTGGACTTGCCGTACTCCCGGAACCCGGCCGGCTTGCCCGCCGGGTTCTCCTCGTCTCGTCGCCGGCGCCGGCCGTCCTGGCCTGCGGCTTTCTCCCCGCGCCAGTCCCGCGCGAGCTCCTCGTCGGCGGCGCCAGTCTCGAAATAAGTTGATGTGGTATCGAAAAAGATGCAGATCGACCTCAAGGTTCAGAAGGTCCGCGACCTGGAAGTACACCTGCTTCTCCAGCTCGCCGCGCACGTCGTGGAGCCAGTCCATCGCCCGGTAGCAGGCATCGTCGCTGACCTCGCCGAGGCCGTCGATGTGCACGTCGCGGCTCATCCACTCGGCCGCCGCCAGCTTGGAGGAGGGGGCCAGCGCCCGGTTGGCGACCAGCCCGAACAGCACCCGCTCGGCCGCGGCCGCGTCGCGCGGCCGGCCCCGGCCGGAGGAGGCCAGCCCCGTCAGGATCGTCCCGATTCCGAGGCGCTGCCACAGACGCGTCCAGCACGTAGGCGCCGCCGTAGGGCCGCGACTCGGCGAACTCCAGCCCCGTCGCCGGGGGCGGCGGCAGGTCACCGCGGGTCCAGCAGCCGCGACAGCGACGCGACGAGGCGTCGGACGGCGTCCTTGTCGAGCTGGTCCTCACGGCCGAACGCGTAGATCACCTTCGGCACCGAGCGGCCCTTGCCCGCGTCCCACTCGTTGTGGGCGAGCTGCAGGTAGCGGACTTCGCCGGCCCTGGTCTTGCGCACCGAGGTCTTCACGTACATAGCTCTAGGAGGTTACACGATTTACCTACGATTACCAGGTGTATCCGACTGAACCGTGTCTCTAGGCGTTTTCACCCGTGTCACCAGGACCCAGCCCGCTGACCTGCCGTTTCACCCGGCGCATGCCTCCAGAACCCCTGAATTACGCGGAACGCAGGCTTCGCTCTAGTTAAGCGGAAGGTGCGAAAGTCTGATGCGCAGGCTTGCCGCAGTCGTTGACTGCTACACGGTGGAGCCGAGCGGGCTCGGCGTCCCGCCGTACTTGTCGGGATACGCCCGGGAGGCGTTCAGTGCGCTGCGGAGGGCATTTCCCGGTGCCGAAGTGAAGTACCTGACGATCGACGACGTTCGCTGGTGCCGGAACGGGGGGCGCCCCTATGCAGTCGCTCCCTTGTCTGACCAGCTGACCTACTCAGCGACGGCCAGCCGGGGCGATGCGCTGCGGATCATTGCCGACGCCGAGGTTGTGGTGGTGATCGCGGGGGACGCGGTTCCGTCGGTGCACCTGCAAGCGCAGGGCGGCTGGCCGAGGATGTCATGGGCATCCTGGCGCTGGCACGGGGAGCGACTGTGCTCCTCGGCCGCTGGCCTCCCAGGGGCGAGCCGCGGGGATGGAGGGTGCCTTCAACGCGGTGCATACGCACACGGTTACTTCTGCGGACCTGCTGGCGGGCAGTAACTCCGCAGCAGCCTACGAGGCGCTGGCAGCCGACCGCGGGTCCTATACGGAGCTGATCGGGCAGCTTTGCTGGCGGCCGGTCGCTGAGGTGGAGTTCACGCCGGAGATCTTGCTGCGCGCGGTCGCGAACATCAATGAGGCCGGCGCGCACGCCGGGCCGGCGGCCTGCCGGTCCTGCTCCCGGGCCTGAACCTGGTGTACGGCCTGCCAGGCGAGACGCACCGCACCCACTACGAGAACCTTTCCTGGCTGGTGCGCATCCTGGACGCGGGTACCTGTGCCACCGGATTAACGTCCGGCAGGCGCACGCCTACCCCGGCACGGCGCTGTCCGCCAGCAGGAGTCGGCCGTGCGCCGCCGTCAGCGGAGCACTTCACGCACGTGGAAGGCCGATGTCTCCTACGTATTCGACCAGCCGATGAAGCAGCGGGTCTACCCGGCGGGGATGGTGATCCCTGGCGTGCACTCGTTCTTCGTGACCGCCCGGGGCACCTGGTACCGGCGGCTCGGCTCCTACTCGATCCAGGTCGTCGAGCGCGGCGCCGCGCGCCCGCTGTTCGAGGACCTACGAGCCTCGTCGTCACCGGCCACGAGCCGCGCTATCTCTACGGCACCCGCCAGGACACGCAGCAGCGGGCGGCATGAGCACCGGCACCGAGGAAAGGCTCTCCCGCGCGGGCGTCCTGGTCCCGTGGGCGAACACGGTCGTGGAAGCCGAACTGCACCGGGTCACGGGTACAGCGGTGACCTGGCACTACTCTCGGCTGGTTCCTCAGTCCCGGACCACGGGGCTGGACAGCCGCTTCCTGACGGGGCTGCTCGCCGCGGTGCCAGGGGCGCTCGCGCAGCTCGAGGCGCTGCCGCTGAGGCGGGCGTACCTGGCGTGCACGTCGGCGGCGTTCATGTATCCCGACCTGGCCAGGCGCGCACGTGATGAGTCCCAGTCCCAGCTTGTCAGCGCCTTCGACGCGATCACCGCGCGCTCTCGCATGCCTGCACGCTGATCGCGTCGCGTTGCTCACCCCCTATCCGGACGAGGTGACCGCGCTGGAAGCCGCGATGCTGGCCGAAGCTGGCGTTCTCCGTCACCTGCGTTGCCGGGCTTGGTCTCGGCGACGGTTACGGCACGGTCACTCCCCGGCAGATCACGGAGCTGGCTCGTAGCGTTGGCAATGAGCGTGATCAGGAACGCTGACGCCGTTGTGCTGTCCTGCACCGGCTGGCCGACGCTCGGCCTGATCCCGGCGCTGGAGCACGACCTTGGCAAGCCGGTGATCTCGTCGAACCTGGCGATCGGCCTGGCACGCACTGGGGAAGGGAGCCTGATGCAGGCAGAACTGGTACCCGAGCATGACCGAGCGGGTCTACGCGCTTGGTGGCCTGCGCGGCCGGGCAGCCTGACGTCAAAGCCGCCGTGGAGGCCAACCACGACGACAACCGCTGGTGGCCGCTGTCGGTGTCGGACTGGCGGGTGCGGATGACGGTCGCCGGGTGGAGCACCCGTGTCTCTTACGCGATGATCGACACATACTCCAGCGTGGTCTCCCGGGCGGATGCCCTCGGCTGGGACCGGCTGCAGCCCTGGACGACGGGGAGGCTACGGCGCTGGTTCGCCCGCTCGGGCTGGCTGCCTCCCGGGTGCGCTACCTGCGGTCGCTCGCCGGGTTCGTCGCCGCCGCCGATGCCAGCGGGACCGACCTGGCCGGCATGCGCGCCCGCTGATCTGGTCCGCCTTGCTCGCGGCGGGCATCAGCGGAGCGGGCTACAAGGTCGCCCAGTGCGCCGCGCTGTACGCCCGCGGCTACCACTGCGGCATCATCCCGGCAGACTCCGGCATGGTTACCAAGCTGGCGCCGTTCCTCGGGATCCCCCTCAGTGCCTGCCCGCCGCGCACGAGGAACTCCGCCAGCTGCTTGAGGCGAGCACGGCTGCCATGGCGGGGCGAGTACCGGGACCTCGCCACCCGGCTCGGCTACCGGGTGACCATTCCCGATGAAGCGCCCCCTACCTGGCTCGTCCACCTGGTCCTTATCTACTTCAAGCGCCTCTACCTCAACAAGCCCCCTGCCATCCTCTGCCGGGCCAGGCCCGCATGCGACGCCTTCCTGGAGTGCCAGTGCCCGGCAAGTTAACCCCGGTGAGCCAGGACGGGAGGCTCGGCCCGCGCGACCCTCGCCGACGCGGCCGTGAGCATCGACCTGATGGAACGGTACGCGGCCATGGCAGCGGGGATCGGCTGAACCCGGACGTCCTCGCCAGCTCCTGTGCGGACCCTCGACGACCTCCCGGCGCAGCTGCGCCTGCGGCTCCCGGGCAGAGCCGAGGTCCTACTGGGCGTCCACGCCTCACCCCTGGCAGACGACGGCCCCGGGATCGAGCCGGCCATCGGCGGCCACACCCACACCGTCACCGACCGGGTGATCGGCGGCATCCGCGCCCTGAATCCCGGCAGCGCAGGCCTGCCCCGCATCAGCGGCACGACGCACTGGCTTCTCCTCGAAGACAACGGCGACGCCATGACCGCCACGCACCGCAGCGTGCCCTACGACGCCCAGGCCGTTGCCGCTGACCTTCACGGCCGACGCCATCCCAACGCGGAATTCGTCACCTCCCTCCTCACCGGACAGCACCAGATGTCATAAACACCGCCGTCCTGCATCAATCACGAAATTAGGCTCTGTCGTGGATCTCGTGAAGGTCCCAGTCACCGAAGGCCCATGATCGTGGGTCAGAAGTGCTACCGCCACTCCAGAAACGGCAAAACGGACGGGATAAATAGAACATACGATCCCATAATTGACGCCTGCTTCATGATTGTGGGTCAAAAATGGCGATATTAGCCACTGATGACCCGCGATCAAAAGACGCCTGGTACCGGGCCCACCAGCGCCGGAAGGCCGAGTCGCTGACCCAGGGCACCTGCGCTCCGGCAAACCAAGCGAACGGCTTGGCTCCCACAATGGCTCCCAAGCAAAACAGCGGCGACCCGAAAGTCACCGCTGACCTGGTCATTCATGGGTGGAGCTAAGGGGATTTGAACCCCTGACCCCCTCGATGCGAACGAGGTGCGCTACCGGACTGCGCTATAGCCCCTTGGAACTCGCCCTAGCGTAGCAAACTTTGCCGCCTGCTCGCGCCACCGTCAGGGCCGACGCGCGCGGCAGCCCGCTAGTCGCCGACGGCGCGCAGCCGGGGCGTCTCGTAGGCGTCGTCGTAGTAGTCCTCGTCGGCCGCCCGCGTCCGCGTTCGAGGGCGTGTACTTGCCCGCCAGGCCCGGCGCGAAGTCCCGGCCGGGGCCGGAGTCCTCGTAGTCGGCGGGAACGGGCGCGGCGGCGAACTTCGCGGCAAGGACCGCCGCCGCGTCGGGCGATGCCCTGGGTGGAGGTGCCCTCGGCCGGGGTGTCCCGCCGCGCCTGCGCGTCCCGTGCGCGATCGCGCTCCAAGGCCCGCGTGACCGCCTCGGCCTCGTACTGCGCCCGTTCCGCGTCGGCCTGCGCGGCCTCGCGGAGCAGCAGCAGGTAGCCGGCGAGCATGATCGTGGGCGGCACGACCACCCACACGGCGGCGAGCCGAACGACGGCGAGCGCGATCGCCGCGGCCTCAAGGCCGATCAGCATCAGCAAGAGGCGGCGGCGGGCGGCGAGCATGCGCCGCCGCGATTCCTCCGCGCTGAGCGGCTCCGCGGCCCGCCGGAACGCCGAGACCCGCCGCGGCGCCTCGTCCGCGGGCTCGGCGTCGTCGGCATCCGCTTGCGTTTCGTCCGCGAATCCCGCCTCGGGCTCATCGGGGACCGTAGGCTCTGCCGTCACGGGAGCCGAGCCCCCGCGCGCCGAGTCCCGCCGAAGCCACCGGGGGATGAGCACGCACGCCCAGATCGCGACAATGGCCAAGTAAAGGATGGCGCTGCTCATCGGGCTCGTGCCTCCCCTCGGTCATTCCGGCACCGGGCACACCGGGCATGTGACGCAGCGTAAAGGGAGCGACTGCCGATAACGAGTACCCGCGCGGCGTGTCGCGAAGATCAACGGCAAACTTCCGTTATGGCACCGGTCAGGCGCCGGACCGTGACGCCCGTGATGCGGCGAGCGATGCCCGCCACCTGGGCAACATCCCCGTCGGCACCTCCTCGGCGGTGATCGCGTAGCAGATGTGGTCGCGCCAGCTGCCGTTGATGTGCAGCTGGCGCACCCGGACGCCCTCGTCCCTGAACCCGAGCTTCTCCACCACCCGGCGCGACGCCGCGTTCTCGGGCCTGATGGACGCCTCGAGCCGGTGCATGCCCATCACCCGGAAGCAGTGGTCGACGGCCATCGCCAGCGCCGTGGGGATGATCCCGAGCCCGGCGTACGACTCGTCGATCCAGTAGCCGATCTGCCCGGACCGCGACGACCCCCACACGACGGACCCCACGGTGAGCTGGCCGGCGAACTGCCCGCCGTAGCTGACCACCCAGGGCAGCGCGACGCCCTGCCGGGCCTCACGCCGCATCGTGCGGACCATGGCGACGTACGGCCCGATCGGCGACCGCACGAGCGGTGTCTCCGGGTTGGACGGCTCCCACGGGCGCAGCCACGAGGCGTTCCTGTACCCGGATCTCGCGCCAGGTGCGCGCGTCGGAAACGCGTACGGGCCTGAGCACGACCGGCGCGTCGAGCAGGTCCGGCTCGGTAAGGGTGGCCGGCCACCCGTGGATGCGTCCCACGGCAGTCAATCATTCCCCTGAGTGCTTTAATCCATCTAGCCTAGGCCAGAGACGGTACCGCAACCCTATGCATTCTCGGGGGCATGCTCCGTGTCGGCCGGATGCGAGTGCCCCGGGCCCGCGCCCGTGTTCGTATCGGCCCGCACGTGATCGCCGCCGCGGATCTGGTCCACGGCGTGCACGAGGACCGGGCGCAGCACGTTCATCCCGTCCTTGACGCCGCCCGATGACCCGGGCAGGTTGACGATCAGCGTCCGCGAGGCGATGCCGGCCAGTCCCCGCGACAAGATCGCGGACGGCACCCCGGCGACGGCACCCGCGGACCGCAGCGCCTCGGCGATGCCGGGGATCTCGCGGTCGATGACCCGCCTGGTCATCTCCGGCGTCTGGTCGGTGGGGGTGAGCCCGGTGCCGCCGGTGGTGACGGCCACGTCGTACCCGGCGGTGACCGAGTCGCGCAGCACCTGCTCGACGGCCTCGCCGTCCGGGATCACCAGCGGGCCGTCCACGACGTCGCAGCCCGCCGCCCGCAGCAGCTCCACGAGCACCGGGCCAGAACGGTCCTCGTACACGCCGGCCGACGCCCGGTTGGACACGGTGATGGCGAGCGCGCGGATCATGCGCGCCGCCAGGTGCCGGACTTGCCGCCGTCCTTGGCCTCGAGCCGGATGTCGGTGATCACGGCGCCCTTGTCGACCGCCTTGATCATGTCGACCAGCGTCAGCGCGGCGACGGACACCGACGTCAGCGCCTCCATCTCGACCCCCGTCCGGTCCGCGGTGCGCACCGAGGCGGTGATCGCCACGCCGGAGTCCTCGACGGCGAGGTCGACCGAGACGCCGTGGATGGCGAGCGGGTGGCAGAGCGGGATCAGGTCGGGCGTCCGCTTCGCGCCGGTGATCCCGGCGATCCGCGCGACGGCGAGCGCGTCCCCCTTGGGCACGGTCCCGTCGCGCAGCGCCGCCACGGCCGCGGCCGAGAGCAGCACCCGGCCGGACGCCGTGGCCGTCCGCACGGTCACTTCCTTGGCTGAAACGTCCACCATCCGCGCGCGTCCCGCCTCGTCCAGGTGGGTCAGCCGCGCCGGTGCGGCATCATTCATGGCGCCAGCCTACGCGCCTGAGGTGCAATCCCAAGTCAAAGGCAAAGACTCGGCTTCCGAACGGATTCGTGCTTCGCCCCGCCGTCCCCGCGATCTCGCCCGGCGCGGTTAGAGCGGGTCACCCGGGTTCTTCCCTACGGCCCGCCCGCCACGAGCGCGCGCGGTGCGGGGCGGCGTGAAACCCGCGGTCGTTCGGGATAATCCGCGGCATCAGCCGTCGGCGACCCGCAGCCTGGCCGCCGCCGTCTAGGGGAGGACCAGGACGTCCACGGTGTCGTTGGCGGGGAGCTGGGTTTCCCACTCGGGGACGATGATCAGCGCGTTGGCCCGGCCCAGGTAGGCGATCTGGTGCGAACCCTGGCCGGAAAGCGGGGTGACCTTGCTGCCGTCGAGCACGCCGCGCAGGTAAGACCGCCGCCCCGAGGGGGAGCGCACCGGGCCGGTGAGCGTGGCCCGCACGGACGGCAGCGACAGGTCGTCCGCGCCTTGCAGCGCCGCGAGCGCGGGCCGGACGAACAGCTGAAACGAAACGTAGGCGCTGACCGGGTTGCCGGGCAGCGTGAAGATCGGCACGCCTCTTCTCGCGCCCACACCGCCCACCGCCCGCCCGCCCCGCCCTGGCCGAGCACGCCGAAGCCCTGCGGCATGCCCGGCTGCATCGCCACCTTGCGGAAGGTCACGGTGCCGAGCTCGCGCAGCGCCGCCTTGACGACGTCGTGCTCGCCGCCCATGGACACCCCGCCGGTGGTGATCAGCAGGTCGGCGTGGGCCAGCTGCTCCTCGAGGGCGGGCAGCACGCCCTTGGGGTCGTCAGGCACGACCGAGCGCCGGTACGCGACCGCGCCGGCCTCGCGGGCCGCCGCCGCGATCATGTAGCTGTTGGAATCCCAGATCTGGCCGGGCACCAGGGGCGTGCCCGGCTCGGTCAGCTCGTCCCCGGTGGACAGCACCACGACCCGCGGCCGGGGACGGACGCTGACCGCCTTGCGCCCGGCGGACGCCGCGACCGCTATCTGCATCGGCCGCATCCGCGTCCCCGCGGTGAGCAGCGTCTCGCCCGCGGCCGCGTCGCCGCCCGCGTAACGGACCGCGTTGCCGTGCTCCGCCGGGCGGTAGATCGCGACCCTGGTGTCGCCGCCGTCGGTCCACTCCACGGGGACCACGGCGTCCGCGCCCGCGGGCAGCTGCGCGCCGGTCATGATCCGCAGCGCGGTGCCCGGGGCCAGCCGGTAGGCGCCGACGTCGCCCGCCGCGATCTCGCCGGTCACCGCCAGCGCCGCGGGCGCGCCCGCGGCGGCGCCCGCGACGTCGGCGGCCCGCACCGCGTACCCGTCCATGCTTGAGTTGTCGAAGGACGGCAGCGCGACGGCGGCGGTCACGTCCTCGGCGAGCACGCACCCCTCGGCGGCCGCGAGCTCAAGGCTGGTCGCGGCGAGCGGCGTGATCGCCGCGAGGATCACCGCCTGGTACGCCTCGACCGGGCTGAGGGCGCTGTCGGCGGCGGCGACGCCGGGCGTGGCGCCTGGCGTCACCGCAGCTCTTCGAGGAACTTGCGGAGCCAAGGGATGAACTCCCCGGCCAGGTCAGGCCGCTCGGCGGCGAACATCACCATGGTCCGAAGGTAGTCCAGCTTGTTCCCGGTGTCGAAGCGGCGCCCGCTGAACAGCACGCCGCGCAGCTCGCCCTTCATGGCGAGGACCTTGAGCGCGTCGGTGAGCTGGATCTCCCCGCCGCGCCCGGGCGGCGTCTCGTGCAGCACGTCGAAGACCTCGGGGTCGCACACGTACCGGCCGATCACGATCCACCGGCTGGGCGCCGTGCCCGGTGACGGCTTCTCGACCAGGTCGGTGATCATGACCACGTCGTCCTCGGCGGTCGCCTCGACGGCCGCGCAGCCGTACAGCGAGACCTCCTCGGGCGCGACCTCCATCAGGGCGACGACGCTGCCGCCGTACTGGTTCCTGATGTCGATCATCCGGGTGAGCAGCGGGTCACCCGGGTCGATGAGGTCATCGCCGAGGAGCACCGCGAACGGCTCGTGCGCCACGTGCTGTTCCGCGCACAGCACGGCGTGACCAAGCCCCTTGGGGGCCCCCTGGCGCACGTAGTGCATGGTGGCGAGCTCGCTGGACTCCCGCACAAGGCTGAGCTTGTCCCAGTCCTCCTTCGCGGTCAGCGCTTCCTCGAGCTCGTAGGCCCGGTCGAAGTGGTCTTCGATGGAGCGCTTGCTTCGGCCTGTGATAAGCAGGACATCGTTGAGGCCCGCGGTGACGGCCTCCTCCACGACATACTGAATCGCAGGCTTGTCGACGACAGGCAGCATTTCCTTAGGCGTCGCTTTTGTCGCTGGCAGGAACCGCGTTCCCAGCCCGGCGGCGGGAATCACGGCTTTGGTTACTGCTGGCGTCCTGGCATTGCCGGTATCGACCATGGGTCAAGCGTAGTGACTTCTCGGGAGCAATGTGCACGACACAAACGGCTCGCATGCGCCGCGTGAGCAACAACGCACTGGTCAGGGCCCCGGTCCGGCCGCCGACAAGGCCAACCTGCGGAGCCGGATCGTCGCGGCCCGCGCGGCCATGCCCGACGCCGGGCGCGCGGCGGCGGGACGGCACATCCGGGATCACGTGCTCGCGCTGCCGCAGGTGTCCGCCGCGGGGACGGTGGCGGCCTATTACTCGGTCGGCACGGAACCGGACACGCACGGGCTCATCTTCGCCCTGTGGAAGCGCGGCAGCTACGTGGTGCTGCCGGTGCTGCTCCCCGACGGTGACCTTGACTGGGCTTCCTACGAGGGCCCCGACTCGCTGGTTCCGGGGCCGCGGGGCCTGCTCCAGCCGGCGGAGCCGGTCCGCGGACCTGGCACCGTGGCCCGCGCGGACGTGGTGCTCGTCCCGGCCCTGGCCGTCGACGTCACCGGGCAGCGGCTCGGCCGGGGCGGCGGCTCCTACGACCGGGCGCTGGCCCGGGTCAGCGGGCAGGTGCCGACCATCGGGCTGGTCTACGACGACGAGCTGGTGCCGAGCGTGCCGGCCGAGTCGCACGACCGCGCGGTGCGCGCGGTCGCCCGCCCCGCGCACGGGATCACCTGGCTGACGGACGGGCGTCCGTAGCGGCCGTCCGCGGAATCTCAAGGGCTCTCGCGCGGTTATCCTTAGCAGTCTTCGACTGCGAGTGCTAATCTAGCGAACCGATTGGTTCCGCCTGGGAGGAATTGTGCCCACTTACCAGTACGTCTGCACCGAGTGCGGCGGCCAGCTCGAGGCTGTGCAGAAGTTCACGGACGAGGCGCTGACGGTGCATGAGGACTGCGGCGGCCGGCTGCGCAAGGTCTTCTCGCCCGTGGGCATCGTGTTCAAGGGGTCTGGCTTCTACCGGACCGACAGCCGCGGCAAGGAGCCGTCGGGCGCCTCGGCCACGGCGTCGTCCTCGTCCTCGTCGAAGGACAGCGGGTCCAAGGACGGCGGGTCCAAGGAGAAGGGCTCGTCTTCTTCCTCGTCCGATTCCGCCTCGTCTTCGTCGAAGGCCGGCGGCGACTCCTCGTCCTCGTCGTCCTCGTCCGCGGGCAGCTCCGCGTCGTCCTCCTCCGGCAGCTCTTCCGGCGAGAAGGTCGCCTAACAGCGATGAGCGCCGTCGCGGACATCGGGGTCATCGGGGGTTCCGGTTTCTATGAGTTCCTGACCGACGCGGAGGAGGTCAGGGTCGAGACGCCGTTCGGCGAGCCGAGCGAGGCGGTGCTCGTCGGCCAGGTCGAGGGCCGCCGGGTCGCCTTCTTGCCGCGGCACGGCAAGGACCACCGCTTCCCGCCGCACAAGATCCCGTTCCGCGCCAACATGTGGGCGCTGCGCTCGCTCGGCGTGCGGCGGGTCCTGGCGCCGAGCGCGGTCGGCTCGCTCACCACGTCCTACGGCCCGGGCACGCTGGCCATCCCCGACCAGCTGGTGGACCGGACCACGGGGCGCACGCAGACTTACTACGACGAGTACGCGGTGCACGTCCCGTTCGCCGACCCGTACTGCCCGTCCGGCCGGGCGCACGCGATCGCGGCGGCGCGGAAGGCGGGCTGGGTGCCGGCAGGCTCGGGGACGCTGGTCGTCATCGACGGCCCGCGCTTCTCCACCCGCGCGGAGTCCCGCTGGTACGCGGGGCAGGGCTGGACGCTGATCGGCATGACCGGGCACCCCGAGGCGGTGCTGGCCCGCGAGCTCGCCATGTGCTACACCACGCTGGGACTGGTCACCGACACGGACGCGGGCGTGCAAGAAGGCGAAGGAGTCACCCAGGCCGAGGTCTTCGAGGTGTTCGGCAAGAACATGACCCGCCTCCGCGAGCTGGTGGCGAAGATCATCGCCGCCTTCCCCGAGGAGCGCGAGGACGACTTGTGCGCGCACGCGCTCGACGGCATCCGGCTCCCTATTGAGCTGCCATAACGGCGATCCGTCGCTGGTCACGCGGTCCCGGAATCGTCAGACTTCACAGGTCAGGCATATCTGGAGGTAGCGCGTCGCGGTAAGGTCTTGTCCCGTGACAGACTTCGAGATCCCGGCCACGGGCTCGGCCGAGGTGCACGTGCTGCACGAGGGGTACGTCGGGCTCGAGGGTGACGACGAGCGCGTGAGCGGGACGGTAACGCTGATCATCGACGGTGCGGCGGTCATCGTCGTCGATCCCGGGATGGTCGCCGACCGCGGCGCGCTGCTCGCCGCCCTCGCCGCGCGCGGGCCGCGGCCGGAAGACGTCACCGACGTGGTCTTCAGTCACCATCATCCGGACCACACGGTCAATGCCGCGCTGTTCCCGAACGCCCGGATCCACGATCACTGGGCGGTGTACGAGGGCGACCGCTGGCTGGACCGGGACGCGCACGGGGCGGTTCTCGCCCCGTCGGTGCGCCTGCTGCGCACCCCGGGGCACACCAGCGAGGACATCTCCACGGTGGCCTCGACGGCCGACGGCGTCTACGTGTGCACGCACGCCTGGTGGTTCGCGGACGGCCCGGAGGACGACCCCCTGGCCACGGACGCGGCGGCGCTGGACGCGAGCCGAGCAGCGACTGCTGAAGCTCGCCACGGTGATAATTCCTGGTCACGGGGCGCCCTTCCGTCCCGGCGAGTCGGCGTAACGTTCACGTGACCAGCGGCGTTCCGTCGGTTATGGGGCACCTGTGGCAGACTGGCCACTGATATCCGATCTCGGCCCCCTGGGGGCGCTGCCGACCGTTCCGCGCCTCGCCCGCGGTTTCGTCAGCGTCACGCTCAGCAGCTGGGGCCTGGACACGCTCACGGACATCACCGAACTACTGGTCAGCGAGTTGAGCACGAACGTCGTGCGGGCGGCGACCACCGCCGACGGCGGCTTGCGGTACGACAACGAGGGCAAGATCCCGCTGCTGTGGATCCGGCTGCTCAGCGACCACGTGCGGCTGATGATCGAGGTCTGGGACACCCTCCCCGCGGCGTTCGGCGCCCCGGTGGCCCGGCACCCGGAGCCGGATGAGGAGTCCGGGCGCGGGCTGGAGATCATCGAGACGCTGGCCGAGGAGTGGGGCTGGGAGACCGTCCCCGGCTGGGCGGGCAAGAAGGTCTGGGCAATCCTCAAGATGGGCGCGTAGCGCCCGTAACGCGCAAAGAAAGCCGGCGGATGGTCACGCGCCCGCCGGGTGCGCGTAACCATCCGCCGGCTCCGTTTTGCGGCCGCTGGCGGCCTCCCTGGCCCCGCTAGGCGGCGGGCGTGGGCTTGTCCGCGGGCTTGCTGTTGCTGCCGCGGGCGCCGAAGATCGGGATGCCGCGTGGTCGGGCCTGGCCGCGGCTGCGGGCCCGGATGCGGTCGGCCACGATCGCCACGCCGAGGACCAGGCCGAGGGCGACCTGCTGGTAGTACGGGTTGACGTTCAGCACGATCAGCGCGTTGTTGATCAGCATGAGGAGCAGGATGCCGAAGACCATGCCGACGATCCGGCCCTCGCCGCCGTAGAGGCTCACGCCGCCGATGACCGCGCCGGCGATGGCGTCGAGTTCCCAGCCGCTGCCGACGCTCGGGTCACCGACGCCGACCCGGCCGATGACCATCACGGCGACGAGCCCGGCGCAGGCGCCGCTGATGACGTAGGTGAGCATGAGGCGCCGCTTGACGGGGATGCCCGCGAGCCGGGCTGCCTCCTGGTTGCCGCCAACGGCGTAGATCTGACGGCCGATGTAGGTCCGCTCCATGAGAATCCAGGCAAGGACCGCCACCACCACGAAGATGATGTCTGGCACCGGGATGCCCCCCACCTTGGACAGCGTGATGTCCTGGTAGAAGAACGAGACGCCGCTGATCGGCTGGCCCGACGTCAGCGCCAGCGCGCCGCCGGCGGCAGCGGTCAGCGTCACCAGCGTGATCGCGAACGGCGGCACGTCGAGCCGGGTGACGAACCAGCCGTGCAGGTACCCGATGACCGCGCCGATCAGGATCGAGAAGATGACGCACAGGCCAACCGGCACGTTGTCGTTGACGTTCAGGTAGGCGGAAACCACGGCGCAGAGCGCGACGACCGAGCCGGGTGACAAGTCGATGCCGCTGGTTAGGATCACGATGCCGACGCCGATGGTCAAGACGCCGTAGTCGGCGAGGTCAAGGCCGATGACCTGGAGGTTGCCCGCGTCCGCGAACCGGGGCTGCAGGATCGTCACGATGACGAAGACCAGCACGCACGCGGCGATCACGCCGAATTCCGGGATGTCGACGATCGCCCGCAGCCGGCTCGGGCGCGCGGCGGGCCCCGCCGCCTGGGTTCCGGGCACGTCCTGCGACGTCCCGGCTTCGCTTCTTGTCACGGGATTTCCTTAACTCCGCTTGCCGTGAGCAGCACCTGCTCCTTGGAGAACTGGTCTTTGGTCAGGACGCGGCCGATGCGACCGTGCCTGAGCACGACGATCTGGTCCGAGAGGTGGAACAGTTCCTCGAGTTCCGAGGACGCCACGATCACGGCCATGCCGCGGGCCCTGGCCTCGTCGATGAGCCCGTAGATCTCTGCCTTGGCACCAACGTCGACGCCGCGGGTGGGCTCGTCAAGGAGCAGGAGCTTCGGGTCGGCGGCGAACCACTTGCCGAAGATGACCCGCTGCTGGTTCCCGCCGGACAGCGAGCCGATCGGCTGCTCGATCGACGCGAACCGGGCGCCGGTGCGGCCGGCGAACTCCCTGGCCTTCTTCTTCTCCGCCTTGGGGGTGAAGAACCCGCGCCGGGCGAGCCGGGGCAGCGTGGCGAGCGTGACGTTCCACCGCACGGGGGCGTTGGCGAGGATGGACTGCTGCTTGCGGTCTTCCGGGACCAGCGCCACCCCGGCCTCGACGGCCTGCCCGGCGTTGCGGGGGGTGTAAGGGCGCCCGGCGAGGGTCATGGTGCCGCCGGTGTAGGGGATGGCGCCGAAGATGGTGTGCATGAGCCTGCTGCGGCCCGCCCCCATCAGCCCCGCGACGCCGAGAACTTCGCCCTCGTTGACGCTCAGGCTCACCGGCCCGAGGCCGAGGGCGGTGAGGTTCTCGGCGGTGAACACCGGGGCCGGGCGGGCGAGCCCGCTGTGGTCGGCGGTGACGACGGCCAGGTGCTCCCGGCCGACCATCTCCTTGATCAGCCGGTCGTCGGTCGCCTCCGCCACGGGCATGTCGGCGACCAGGCCGCCGTTGCGCAGCACGACCACCCGGTCGGCGGCCTCCCTGACCTCTTCGAGCCGGTGCCCCACGAAGATCACGGCGCCGCCGTTGGCGGCGTGCTCCCTGGCGATGCCGATGACCAGGTCGGCTTCCACCGGGCCGAGCGCGGACGTGGGCTCGTCGAGGATGAGCAGCTTGGGGTTGCGGCCGAGGGCCTTGGCCACCTCGAGCAGCTGCCGCGCCGGGATGGACAGCGTGGAGACCGGAGCGTACGGGTCGACGTCGAGGTTGACCCGCTCCAGCATGCCCCGGGCCACGGCGGCGACCGACTTCCGGTTGAAGAAAAAGCCCCCGCCTCCCGGCCGCAGGCCGAGCGTGAGGTTCTCCGCCACGCTCAGCTGGCCGACCAGCGGGAACTCCTGGGAGACCATGGCGACGCCAGCCGCCTGGCTCGCGCTGGGCGACCCTGGCGGCACCGGCTCGCCGTTGATGACCACGTCACCGCCCGGGTCCGGCGTCACCGTGCCGGCGAGGATGCCGAGCATCGTGGACTTGCCCGCGCCGTTCTCGCCGACGATGCCGGTGACCTCGCCGTTGCGGAACGTCAGCTCTTCGAGCTGGAGGACGGTGGCCAGGCCATATGTCTTGGACACGCGGCGCAGGGAAACGCCGTCGGCGTTCCCCTGCGACACGTGGCTAGCAGCCGATTCGGTCACTGTGACTGGAGCCCGATCCCGTTCCAGAAGGTCAGGAAGTCGCTGATGTTGGCCTGGGTCATGACGCCCACCCCGGTGCTGAGGGTGTTGCCGCCGCTGCTGTCGAAGTACGGCTTGACGAGGGCCATCGTCGCGCTCTGGCCCAGCACCTTGTCGGCGGCGAGCACGTAAGCGAGCATGTAGCCCTGGTAGTACGGACGCTGCAGGATCGACGCGGCGATGAGGCCGCTCTTCACGTCGGCGACGGTGTTGGACTCGCCGTCGTCGGACACGATGGTGACCTTGCCGCTTGCTGCCGGAGGCCTGGACCGCCTGGCCGGCGGCGCCGCCGTCGTAGGAGTACACGGCGTAGACGCCCTTGATGTTCGGGTTCGCCTGGATGGCGGCCTGAATGTCAGAGACGGCCGTGTCGACGTCCTGGTTGTCGTTGAGGGTCTGGACGACCTTGACGCCCGAGCCCGCGCACTGCTCGAACCCGGCGATCCGCTGCTGGGTGTTCGCGGCGGTCAGCGAGCCGCTGATCGCGACCACGTCGCCCGAACCGATCGCCTGGGTCATCGCCTTGCCGGCGTCGCAGCCGGCCGTGGTGTTCGGCGTGCCGATGTAAAGCTGGGTCTTGGCGTCGGGCAGCGGCGAGTCGTAGGCGACCACGCTGACGCCCTTCGCCACCGCCTGCGCGATCGGCGTGGTGACCGAGGCCGACGTCACCGCGCTGACGCCCCAGCCGGTGTAGCCCTGCGAGGTCAGCGTCTCGAGCAGGGAGACCTGGACGCTCGCCGTCGAGGAGGTCGGCTCGGTGAACTCGCCCGTCGCGCCCTTGCCGCCGAGCCACTTCATGGCCGCGTTCCAGCCGGCCTTGGCCTCGTTCCAGTACGACGCGTTCCCGTTGGTGATCATCGCGATCTTGACGCCGGACAGGCTCTTGCTGCCGATCGCGCCCTGGATCTTCGTGGTCAGCGCCTGCAGCGCCGCGTCGTTGAACGAGGACGAGCCGCACGATGGAGCTGGCGCCGCCGCTCGACGCGGAGGGCGAGGAAGTCGCGCTGGCGGCCGAGCTGGCGGCGCTGCTCGCCGCGGTGCTCGCGGGGGCCGACGAGCTGCTGTTCGACGGGGAGGAGCAGGCCGCCAGGGCCAGCGCGCCCGCGGTGACGGCAAGGCCTGCCGCCATCTTTCTGTTCATTCAATCTCCTTGTTTTGTTGCCGGGAGCACAGGGCCTGATAAACGTCCGAATCCATTGATGTCCATGCTCTCGCTGAAATTGCCGAGGCGTTCGTTGATTTGAAGTCGTGGTGCGTTATCGCGAAACGTATGTCGGCGTTCGATTACGTGTCAAGAGCCGATAATTGGATCGTTATAATTGCAGGTTTTTAGTCGAAGAAATGGCATGCTAAAGCCACTGACCAGGCAAGATGATGTAAATAAGGCGAGAGATGAGGTGCGGTAATGCCCGATGGCATAGGTGCGGCGCGATGGTCGCCGAGCGCAGGAAAGGCGCTACGTTAGGCGCGGCAAAAGTAGTCGCGCGAAGCGTCTGATTCGCTGCGGTTTTACGCTGTCACGATACGGATAAACGGCTCCGCCGATGAAAGGCGGCGTGCCTCATGTTATGTTGATCTTGGAAATTTTCAGATACGGTCTCCCTTGCGGTCAGATTCCGCGCGCGAGTCGGTAATAGGCGGCGTTTGCCCGGATTTCGGCCTCGAACGACCGGAGCGTTGTCGTCGAGTCGATGACCAGGAACTCGGTGCCGGCCATGCGGGCGTAGTCCTCGAAGGCCTCCAGGCCGACCGCGGTGGACATGACGGTGTGGTGGGCCGCGCCGGCGGTCAGCCAGGCGGTGGCGGAAGTGGCGAAGTCGGGCGCGGGCTTCCAGACGGCGCGGCCGACGGGCAGCCGCGGCAGCGGGGCGGTCGGGGGGACGAGCTCGACCTGGTTGGCGACCAGCCGGAAGCGGTCGCGCATGTCGGACAGCGCGACGACCACGCCGGGGCCGGGGTCGGCGGTGAAGACGAGCCGGACGGGGTCCTCGCGCCCGCCGATGGAGAGCGGGTGGATCTCCAGGCGGGGGCGGGCGGTGGTGAGGGTGGGGCAGACCTCGAGCATGTGGGCGCCGAGGATGCGCTCCTCGCCCGGGGTGAGGTCGTAGGTGTAGTCCTCCATGAGGGAGGCGCCGCCCGGCAGGCCGGCGCCCATGACCTTGGCGGCGCGGACGAGGATGGCGGTCTTCCAGTCGCCCTCCGCGCCGAAGCCGTAGCCGTCGGCCATCAGCCGCTGCACGGCGAGGCCGGGGAGCTGGCGCAGGCCGCCCAGGTCTTCGAAGCTGGTGGTGAACGCGCCGAACCCGCCTGCGTCAAGGAAGGAGCGCAGGCCAAGCTCGATCGCCGCGCCGTAGCGCAGCGACTCGTGCCGCTCGCCGCCCGGCAGCAGTTCCGGCGCGACGTCGTAGCGGTCCGCGTACTCGGCGACGAGCGCGTCGATGCCTTCCTTGGGCGCCGCGTCCACGGCCGCGACCAGGTCGTTGACGCCCCAGGTGTTGACCTGGACGCCGAAGACGGCCTCGGCCTCGGTCTTGTCGCCCTCGGTCACGGCGACGTAGCGCATGTTGTCGCCGAACCGGGCGAGCTTCAGCGACCTCGTGGCCGCCCAGCCGGCGGCGGCCCGCGCCCAGGTCCCGACCGTGGCGATCACCCGGGGGTCGGACACGTGGCCGGCGACGGTCTTGCGGGCGATCGCCGAGCCTGGTCTGGATGTAACCGAACTCGCGGTCGCCGTGCGCGGCCTGGTTCAGGTTCATGAAGTCCATGTCGATGTCCGCCCACGGCAGCGCCACGTTGGCCTGCGTGTGCAGGTGCAGCAGCGGCTTGCCGAGCGCCTCAAGACCGCCGATCCACATCTTCGCGGGGGAGAACGTGTGCATCCACGCGATCAGGCCGATGCACGCGTCATCGGCGTTGGCGTCGAGGCACAGCCGCCTGATGGCCGCCGCGTCGGTGAGCACCGGCTGCCACACCACGCGGATCACGACCTCCGGCGCGGCGTCGAGCGCCTCCGCGATCACCTGGGACTGGCTGGCCACCTGGCGCAGGGTCTCCTCGCCATAAAGGCCCTGGCTGCCCGTGACGAACCAGATCTCTCGGGTGGGGGAGGTGCTCATGATGCGGGGGACTCCATTCGGGGTCAATGTGAACTTGTGCTGTTTAGGGCGGTTTGCAGTTAGGACTTTCCTGGCTGGCCGTAAACGTTCTGGTAGCGGTCGTAGAGGCGGTCGATGTCGGCCTCGGCGATCGGCAGCGGGTCGCCGAGCTGCCGGGCGAGGTGCACGCTGCGGGCGACGTCCTCGCACATCACGGCGGCCTTGACGGCCGCCCGGGCGTCCTTGCCGATGGTGAACACCCCGTGGCTGCGCATCAGCACGGCCGCCGAGCGGTGGCCGGAGAGGGTCTCGACGATGCCCTGGCCGATCGAGTCGTCGCCGATCAGCGCGAACGGCCCGACGGGGATCTCGCCGCCGAACTCGTCGGCCATCGCGGTGAGCACGCAGGGCACGGGCTCGCCGCGCGCCGCCCAGGCGCAGGCGTAGGTGGAGTGCGTGTGCACGACGCCGCCGACCTCCGGCATGTGCCGGTAGACGTAGGCGTGCGCGGCGGTGTCGCTCGAGGGGGAGAGGTCGCCCTCGACCACGACGCCGTCCAGGTCGCAGACGATCATGGATTCCGGGGTCAGCTCGTCGTAGGAGACGCCGCTCGGCTTGATCACCATCAGGTCGTGGCCGGGGACCCGGCCCGAGACGTTGCCCGCCGTCCACACGACGAGCCCGTACCTGACGAGCTCCGCGTGCAGCGCGCTGACCTGCTCGCGCAGCGCCTTGAGCTGGGTGGTGAGGGCGCTCATCCGGCGGTCGCTCCGTTCCTGCGGTCGCGGAGGCGGTGCAGCACGTTGTTGCCCGCCCATTCCGGGCGTCCGGAGAAGTAGTCGTGCAAGGTCCGGTACTCGGCGAACAGCTCGTCGTAGACGTCGGCGCGGTCCGGATCGGGCATGTACGCCGTCTCATCGACCCGGCCCATCACGGCGGCCGCGGCGGCCACGTCGGCGTGCAGGCCGGCGGCGACCGCGGCGTGGATCGCCGACCCGAGCGCCGGGCCCTGATCGGAGGTGGTCACGTAGATGGGGCGGCGCAGCACGTCCGCGTAGATCTCGCATCAGCAGGCGGTTGCGCTTGAGCCCGCCGGCGACGATGAACTCGGTCACCGGCAGGCCGGCGGCCTCGAACGCCTCGATGATCACCCGGGTGCCGTAGGCGGTGGACTCGAGCAGGGCCAGGTAGACCTCTTCCGGCGTGGTGGCGAGGGTCAGCCCGACGATCACCCCGGACAGGTGATGATCGACGAGGATCGACCGGTTGCCGCCCATCCAGTCGAGCGCGATGAGGCCGTGCGCGCCGACCGGCTGTCCCGCGCACCTGCTGGAGAGGTACTCGTGCAGGTCCTGGCCGCGCTCCGCGGCCTCCTCGAGGTAGCTTTCCGGCACGCCAAGGCCGGTCCACCAGGCGAAGATGTCGCCGACCGCGCTCTGCCCCGCCTCGTAGCCGAACTTGCCGGCGATGATTCCGCCGTCGACGACGCCGCAGATGCCGGGCACGTCGGCGAGCCGGTCGCCGTTCATCACGTGGCAGGTCGAGGTGCCCATGATCGCGAGCATCTGACCGGGGGCGATGGCCCGGGCGGCGGGCGCCGTGACGTGCGCGTCGACGTTGCCCGTGGCGACCGCGATGCCCTCGGGCAGCCCGGTGAGCGCGGCGCCCGCGGCGGTCAGCGTCCCCGCGCGGCTGCCGAGCGCGGACAGCGGCACGCCGGCCAGCCGGGTTTGCGCGAAGTCGGCGAAGGCGGGGTTAAGCGCCTTGAGGTAGTCCGCGGACGGATAGTGCCCGTCCTGGAAGATTCCCTTGTAGCCGGCGGTGCACGCGTTGCGCGTCTCGGTGCCGCACAGCTGCCAGATGATCCAGTCGGCCGCCTCGATCCACCGCTCGGTCCGCTGGTAGGTGTCCGGGTCCTCCTCCAGGAGCTGCAGCGCCTTGGCGAACTCCCACTCGGACGAGATCCGGCCGCCGTACCGGCCGATCCACGGCTCGTGGCGCGCGTGCGCGAGGTCGTTGATCCGGTCGGCCTGCGGCTGGGCCGCGTGGTGCTTCCACAGCTTGGGCCAGGCGTGCGGCCGCTCGCGCAGCCCGTCGACCTCGCACAGCGGCGTGCCGTCGCGCAGCACCGGCAGCACGGTGCAGGCCGTGAAGTCGGTGCCGATCCCGACCACCGCCGCCGGGTCGGCCCCGGCGTCGACGCAGCGCCCCGCGGACCGCGGTGCCGAGCGCGGCGCGCCAGTCCGCCGGGTCCTGGAGCGCCCAGTCCGGCGGCAGCGGCCGTCCGGTAGAAGGCAGCGCCCGCTCGATCGCGCCGTGCGCGTACTCGCCGACCCCGGTGCCGAGCTCGGCGCCGTCGCTCGCCCGCACCACCACGGCCCGCGCCGAGAGGGTCCCGAAGTCCACGCCCACAACCAGGGGCTGCGTCGGGGTGCTGCCCGTAGTCACGTCGTCTCGTCTCCCTTGACGGCCTGGCGGCGCCGCGTAAACGCCCGCCGATGGTGCGGCTGGATGTCGTCAAGCGGCCCGCGTGGATCAAACCGCCCGTGTTCCAGATTGTTAACGTGCTCAAAGTGGGGTGTCAATACCTCGATGTCATCTCGTTACCGTGGGACCACGGCAATGTCGGCCGCGGCCCAACAGGCAGCCCGGCCAGTCTGAGCTGTGTCGATGCTGGGAAGTGACGAGGTGAGGCGGTTGGTGCATTGACAGGTTAATCTGTTAGCGTTCACAATCAAGCTGCTCAGAAGCGGTCGGGAGCGTGACGGCCCGGCGACCCGGACATGGACTGACGTCGGGGGATAGAATGTTGACGCAGCGAGATGGACCAACTCGACAATCAATTGGGGTACTACGTGGTCAGACCCGCCAGGGAGCCGGCGATGACCGACGTCGCCAAGTTGGCAGGCGTCTCGCACCAGACCGTCTCGCGGGTGCTGAACGACCATCCGAATGTGCGGGAGCAGACCCGGCTCCGGGTTCAGGCGGCCATCAACGAGCTCGGCTACCGGCCGAACAAGGCCGCCCGCCTCCTCGTGACGGGAACGTCGCAGGTCATCGGGGTGGTCTCGCGGTCATCGACGCTGTTCGGCCCGGCCGCGACGCTCAGCGCCCTGGCCGAGGAGGCCGTCAGGCGCGGCTTCACGGTCAACGTGGAGAGCGTCCGCACGCTGGACCGGCAGCCGATCGCCGACGCGATCGGCCGCCACCTTGACCAGCGGGTCGCCGGCCTGGTCATCATCGCCCCGGTGGAGTCGGCCAACGACGCGCTCGACGACCTCCCCGAGGACATCCCGCTGGTGACCATCGACGGCGACCCGCGACCGGCCGACCGAACTGGTGACCGTGGACCAGGAGGCCGGCGCGTACGCCGCGACGAGGCACCTGCTCGACGCGGGGCACTCCACCGTCTGGCACGTCTCCGGACCCGACGACTGGTTCGACGCCCGCGGCCGCATCGCCGGCTGGCGACGGGCACTGACCGAGGCCGGCGCGGAGATCCCCCCGCTGATGTCGGCGGACTGGCTCGCCGCGTCCGGGTACCGCAACGGCCAGATCCTCGCCCGGATGAGCGACGTCACGGCGGTCTTCGCGGCCAACGACCACCTGGCCCTCGGCATCCTGCGCGCCCTGCACGAGCGCGGCCGCCGGGTACCCGGTGACGTCAGCGTGATCGGCTTCGACGACGTGCCCGAGGCCGCGTACTACATCCCGCCCCTCACCACGGTCCGCCCCGACTTCGACGCGGTCGCCGCCGCCAGCATCGACCTGCTCCTCGCCCAGATCAGCAGCGGCCACCGCCTAGGCGACCGCCGCGTCCTGACCCCGACCCTGGTCACCGCGAATCGGTAGCCCCGCCCCGCTCTAGTCCGCCCCGCCTCCCCGACCGCGCGAGCCGGATGGCTGTGGCAACGGGCCGGTCACGGCACGGCTGCACAGCTCGCGGCTGAGCTCGGTAGCCGTGCGGGTCCGGACGCGGGCCAGGTGAAACACGCACCCGTTCGGATGACTCATGACAGAAGCGTCGCGGCGCGATCTCCCTCGCACCAGCCCGCGACTGCCTGCCCGCCCGCTCCGCCGGAGTCAGTCGCCGAGGGCCTCGGCGACGCGGCGGTGGGCCGCCCAGATCTCCTCGGGGAGGTTGGCGAACTGCTCCAGGTACGCCTGGCGGAAGCCGATCTCCTGCTTCCACCGGTCGATGTCGATGGTGAGCAGCTTGTCGAGGTCGGCCGGGACGATCTCGAGGCCGTCGGTGTTGAGCTCGTCCTTGGTCGGCAGGATGCCGACCGGCGACTCCACGCCGGTCACCTCGCCGTCGCGCAGCTGCATCAGCCACAGCAGGGCGCGCAGGTTGTCGCGGTAGCCGGGCCAGAGGAAGTGGCCGTCTTCCGCGTCCCGCTGGAACCAGTTGACGTGGGCGAAGATCGGCTTGTCGGTGCAGTCGCGCCGATGATCTTCAGCCAGTGCGCGGCGTACGGGCCCTCCGGGTAGGACATGAACGGGCGCATGGACATCGGGTCGTAGCGGAG
This sequence comes from uncultured Actinomycetota bacterium, assembly GCA_963850115.1. Lineage (GTDB taxonomy): Bacteria > Actinomycetota > Actinomycetes > Streptosporangiales > Streptosporangiaceae > Trebonia. The sequence goes on along the minus strand of CAWKKG010000008.1, from coordinate 15,391 downwards.
CTGGCCGTCGAGGCCGTCGGCCGCGAAGGTCGCCTCGGCGCCCAGCGTCAGGCCGTCGTACACGCCCTCGGCAACGTCGCGTGATCGCGCGGATCAGCGGCTCGCGGTCGCGGGTCCGGCCGCCGAAGATGATGCCGTCGATCGGCACGCCTGCCGGGTTGTCGTAGTCGGCCGCGATGTTCGGCACGTTGGCGAGGGTGGTGGTGAACCGGCTGTTCGGGTGCGCCCACGGCTCGTCCGCCTCACCGGGGGAGCGGTCGGCGATCCGGTTGCCCTTCCAGTCCAGCCAGCCGTCGAGGTCCTCCGGCGGGTTGGGCGTGCGGCCCTCGAACCAGACCTCCTGGGTCTTCTCGTTGTAGGCCACGTTGGTGAAGATGGCGCGCGTGCCCGGGCGCGATGGACTCGATCGCGCCCGGGTTGGTCTTCTCGTTGGTGTCCTTGGCCACGCCGAACACGCCGAACTCGGGGTTCATCCCGTAGAGGCGGCCGTCCTCGCCGACCCACATCCAGGCGATGTCGTCGCCGTAGAACTCGACGTAGTAGCGGTCGCCGAGCGCGTCGGGAGACAGCGTCATCGCGAGGTTGGTCTTCCCGGAAGCAGAAGGGAAGCCGCCCGCGATGTGCCACTTCTTGCCGGTCACCTTGTCGGTGATGCCGAGCAGCATGAACTGCTCGGCGAGGAACTTGCGGGACGACCAGCCGTCGTACGCGGCCTGGCGCAGGCCGTGCGCGATCTTGCCGAGCAGCGCGTTGCCGCCGTAGGACGAGCCGAAGTGCAGGATCGTCCGCTCGTCGGCCACGGTGACGAAGTACCGCTTGTCCTCCGGGGTGCCCTGGCCCAGGTTCTCCAGGTCGCCGGTCACGTGCACGGCGCGCACGAAGCTGTCCGGGTCGGCCAGGTTGTTGATGTACTCGACGCCCACCCGGGCCATCCGGTTCATGTGCAGCACGACGCTGCGGTTGTCCGTCAGCTCGACGCCCGCCGCGTACTTCTCGAGCGGTGAGCCGGGCGCGGACATCAGGTACGGGATGACGTACATGGTCTTGCCCCTGGACGCGCCCGTCATCAGCCCGGTGAGCTTCGCCTTCATCTCGGCCGCCGGGTACCAGTTGTCGTAGACGCCCTTGTCGGCCGGGTCGCTCGTCGCGACGATCGTGCGCTCTTCCGAGCGCGCGGTGTCCTTGTAGTAGCTGCGGGAGTAGTAGAGGTCCTCGCCCGCCGGCAGGATCTCGCCGGCCGCCAGGGCCTCCTGGATCAGCCGGGCGTCGTCGTCGGCGCTGACGACCTCGATGTTGGCCGCGCCAGTGATCCCGGCCCAGTAGCGAACGTACTCGCGCACGTGGTCGTTCTTCAGGTGGGCGGCTTCCAAGATGGCATCAACATCGACCACGTACTTGGTCCTCTCGGTTCGTCAAGCTCATCGCTTGAGAAGTTGGCGATTTATTCATCTTGACAGGAGAACGCTCGCTCTTGCAGTGAGGGATCTATCACGCTCTTCACATCATTCGGTAACGGAGAGTATTCATGACATGCCCGCGGGGAGTCCGCCAAGGTGCGGCATGCGGCGCGCGCTTTGGTCTAGGCCAGCTGGGGTGACCTGGCACAACGTGATTTCGGCGACATTCGGCGGCGCGTACGCCAGGTCAGCTTGTGCGAGACTTCACAAGCCGACGGCCGCCCGATCACGCCATGGACAGCGTCTTGCTCACCTCGAGCAGGCCGCTCTTCGAGGTAGGGCGCGATGGTCAGCGTGTAGGTGCTCGTCAGGTGATGATTGTCCTGATAAACCAGGACATTTCCGACTACCGGCGCGCATCTGACCCGGCCGCAGATCAGCGAGTTCATGTCGATCAACGGAACCGTGCCTCGCAGCCGCCCTCGTGGCGTACACGGTGGGCAGGTCCGGCTGCGATCGCCTTGGACTTCAGCACGGCGCACTTCTTCGGCGCGGTGGGATTGGCGGCGACGCATTCCGGCACGTTCAGCCCCATGTCTCGGCGATTCCTTGATGGCGACCACGGAGATTCCGTGCGCCCTCAAGCTGCTTCCAGTACTCGGCCATCCCGACCCCGATCTCCGCCTGCGCCGCCGCGCCGCCCGCCGGGTGCTTGACCGTGGCCAGGCCGGGTATCTCGCTGGTGATCACGACGTCCGGCCTGATCTTGGTTTCCAGGTCGTGCACCACGGCCGCGCCCCAGGCGTGGCAGGCCGTGTAGGGGCCGCCGGTGCTCGGGGTGATCATCATCGCCGAGGTCAGCGGGCAGATGGCGTGCAGCTCGGTGACCAGCTTCCAGTGCCGCTCGACGGCGATCTGCTGCAGCGGCGTGAACCAGTCGCCCGCTATCGAGTCGCCGACCAGGGCGACGGTCAGCACCGGGTGCGACGTGTCCCCGTAGACGCACTCCTTGGGCGTGGTCGGCGGCTATCGCCGAGCAGGCAGCCCTGCTGCCAGTACGTCGGGCAGCGTGATCGGGCCGGCGGGGCGGGCAGCACCGGCGTGCCGGCTTGACCTTGGTCACCTTGCTGGCCAGCGCGGCGGCGCCCGGGTAGTTCGGCCCGAGGCGGCCCGTTCCACGGCCCGGGCTCGGCGGCGATGTAGAGCGACACCAGGACGACGGGCACGACCGCGGCGAGCGCCGTGGAAACGGACCGCCAGCCGTGCCCGGACAGCAGCGACGCGGTCCGCACCTTGTCCTCGACCCAGACCTTGGTCAGCCAGGACAGCAGCGACGGCGACCGCGACGATGGCCGGGCCGGCCAGCGCAGCCCGACCGCCCGGCCGCTCCGCGCGGTGTAAAGCACGATGAGCGGCCAGTGCCACAGGTACAGCGAGTAGGAGATGCCGCCGATGAACACCATCGGCCTGGACCGACATCAGCCGGTGCGGCCCGAAGCGTCCCGCCGCCGAGCCGCCGAGGATCAGCAGCGCCGCGCCGCCCGCGGGCAGCAGGGCGAGGTACCCGGGGAAGGCGTTCGTGCCGCTCAGCACGAACGCCGACGCGATCACCAGGCCAAGCCCGGCCCAGCCGAGCACGCCGAGCCGGCCGACTCGCGCGCTAAGTCGCGCCGGCAGCAGCGCGACCAGGCCGCCGAGGCCAAGCTCCCAGATCCTGGTCGTGGTCACGAAGTAGGCGCCCGCCGGGTTGGCGTGCGTGTAGTAGACCGAGTACCAGAGCGAGCCGACGACGATCGCGCCCGCCAGGAGCAGCATCACCCGGTGCCCGCGAGTCCCGCCGGTGCCGCGGCGCGGCCCGCGGTGAGCGCCACCAGCGCCGCGAGCAGGAACAGCAGCGGCCAGCCCAGGTAGAACTGCTCCTCGACGGACAGCGACCAGAAGTGCTGCACCGGGCTCGCCGCGTTGTCCGACTTGAGGTAGTCGACCGCGTTCCCCGCGAGCTGCCAGTTCTGGTAGTAGAGCGCGCTGGCCCGGATCTGGGCGGCGGTGTCCGCCAGGCGCGTCGCGGGCAGCAGCAGCCGCGAAGCCACCCAGGTCACGGTCAGCACGAGGGCCGCCGCGGGCACGAGCCGCTTGGCCCGCCGTCCCCAGAAGTCAAGCAGGGCGACCTTGCCGGTCTTCCGGTACTCGCGCAGCAGGTGGCCGGTGATCAGGAACCCGGAGATCACGAAGAACACGTCCACGCCCGCGAAGCCGCCGGTGAGCAGCGACGGGTACAGGTGGTAGATCACCACCATGGCGACGGCCAGCGCCCGCATGCCCTGGATGTCCGGCCGGAAGCCGCGTCCCTTTGGCTTTTCCCCGGCCGTTGACCTGGGCGGCGCCTCCCGAGGCGTCTCCTCGGGCCTCGCCGCGTCGCCGCGGCCGACGGTCTCCTGCTGCCCTTGCTCTTGCGGTGGGACCGTCTCCTCAACGCTCACAAGCGCGCAGGACCTCCGATCGGCGTCAGCTAAGCGGACGAATGCCATGGAACCTATAAAGACTAGGCCATCGCACGTGGCTCAACTGGCGAACCGACCGGCTGCCCGCGAAAAGCCGCCCGCGCCGCTACCCGGGCGACCGCGCGCTAAACGCTCCTCCCGCCCCGCGGGCGGCGTGGCTAGGGAGCCAGGCGGAAGCTGGCGACCTGCCCGCCGCGGATCGTGACCGTTCCGGCCGCGGCGGCGTCGTCCTGCCAGATGACGTAGTCGCCGGCGGGCAGGGCGGGGAACACGGCGGCGTAGCGGGTGCCGCCCCCGACGGCCCGCGCCCGCACCACGTTGTGGCTGCGGGCGTCGCCGCCCGCGGGCGAGATCTCGATCTCGGCCTGGTCGCGGTCGGCGGCGGCGTGGATCACCAGCGCGCCGGTGTCGCCGCCGATGTCGAGCACCAGGTTGTCGCGCGCCGGCTCGGGCGCGAGACCGTTCTCGCCGGCGGGCAGATGGTGATGAGCGTGAGTCATGGAGGGGCTCCGTACTGGGCGGGGTGGTCCCGGCGCCGTGCCGAGTCTCGGCCCGGCGCCGGGCGCTCGGTTCAGCTCGAGGGCGTGGTGAAGCCGCTGTGCGGCACGCCCAGGTAGGGGAAGTGGTACAGGTAGGGCGCGTTGAGGTCGGCCGGGGTCAGCCCGTCGGTCACGGCGCTGGCCGCCGCGTCGGGCGTGTAGGACTTGTCAACCAGGGAGTACGTGGCCCCGGCGATGGCGCGCAGCTCGACCGCGACCACGTCGTCCCAGACCCGCCTGCCGTTCGGGAACCCGGCGAGGTCACCGCCGAGCAGCCCGTAGAGGCTGGGCGAGGAGGACGGCTTGATCGCCGTGTTCAGCCGCAGCATGTCGGCCTGGGTGGCGCCGGTGTAGTTCTGGAAGCCGGCGATGATGCCGGACGGCAGGCCGGTCAGCAAGATGGCCTCCAGGTCGGCGCGCGCCTTGCCCGACTTGTTGAGCTTGGCCAGCTGGGGGAACACCCCCGGGTACAGCGAGGGAAGCAGCTCGCCAAGCCCCGGGTGGGCGACGTAGGCGGCGAACTGCTTGTCGTGGGCGGGTGGCTGGGTGTTCCAGTAGTCCTTCTTGCCCATCGGCACGATGACCTCGTTGAACAGCGGGTTCCCCAGGCGCGAGACCTGGGTGAACGGGCCGCTGTTCACGTACTCGGCGTGGTCGGTGTCGTAGATGCGGGCCCGCTGGCGGCTCGCGGTGGTCCACACGCCGATCACCGCGCGCTCGTCGCCGGCGCTGGTGTGGCGCTTGCCGTCCCTGGTCAGGTCCGTGATCGGCACCTGCAGCGCGATGGAGTGCACGTTGAGGTTCTTCGTCGCGTTCACGCCGGGACCGTTGGTCGGGTAATGCCGCAGCCCGTAGTGGTCGTGGTCGCTGGCGAACGGGCGCAAGTTGCCGAGGTCGAAGATCGAGCCCAGGTCGACGTAGAAGCCCTCGGCGCGCTGCCCGGCGAACACCTGTCGTCCCCCGCCGAGGCCATGCACCGCGGCGGCGGCTAGTGCGGGGTAGTCCGGAGTGGACAGCGGGCCGATGTTGCACGGCGGGCAGGCGAGGTTCTTGCCGAGCTCCTGCCGGTGGCCGCGGACCTCGCGGGTGACCGTGTAGAACTGGCGGCGGTTCCAGTTCGGGCTGTCGAGCCGCTCGATGGGACCGGTGTTGTAGAGGAAGGTGTCCTCGTCGGCCACCTTGGTGGAGAACCGGAACTGGTAGCTCACATCGGCTTCACCGTCGCCGTTGTTGTCGACGTTGAGGGAGTACAGCACGTCGTCGCCGAACTCATAGAAGTTCGGGCCGCCGGCCGGCCCCTGCAGCGGCACGTAGTTCGCGATCAGCGTGACCATGTCCGGCTTGTCGGGACTGACGAAGGCGTAGACATCAGTGCTATCGGCGACCGGGTCCTTGGATATCCCGGGTGCCTCACGATGGGAAGACATCAGTAAACCTCACAATGCGCGTTTCGGCCGGCCTGGCCGGCGATGGTCGATGCTGCCCGGAGCGATTCAGCGGGCGGCCCGGGCCAGCCGGGCCGCGAGCTGACGGTCGGTGAAGCGGACGTGCCGGGTTCCGGTGTACAGGTCGACGACGCCGGTCCTGGCGTCGTGGACGTGGACGACGAGCGGCTCGTCATGTGCGGCCGCGCGACTGTCGTCGTCCGGCTGCGCTGGCAGCGTGGCCGCGCCCGCCGGCCCGGCCGCGGTCCCGGCCAGGACGCCCACGGCCAGGCCGGCCGCCCCGAGCCCGGCCCCGCGCAGCATCCCCCGCCTGGACGTACCCGGCGTCTGCGGCTCGCCGGCCGCTGAGTCTTGATCTCGCATAACCTCACCTCTGAGTGTGCTGTTACTGAGTGCTGTTACGGCAACTGGCCCGGCGCTGCCCGCCGGGCCACCCCCTATTCGGCGCCGCGGTCACCGCGGATTGTCACTACTCGCCGTCAGATACCATAACTCTCTGTAGTTGAATACTCGCGCAAAGTTATCTATCCGGGATCCCCGCCAACCGCTCGATGAGCGGTCAGCTGGTCTCGACGGCGAAGACGACCGTGTTGCTGAGGTAAGAACCCAGCTGCGGATCGAAGGTTCCGCCGCAGGTGATGAGGCGCAGCTCCGGATCGGGAGTCGGGCCGTAAACGGCTGACGTGGGGAAGCCGTCCTTGGCGTACTGGCGGACGTCCGTCACGCGGAAGACCGCGAGCGTCCGGTCGGCGCGCCGCACGTACACGAGGTCACCCGAGCGCAGGGACGACAGCCGGAAAAAGACCCCGGGGCCGGCCTGGGAGTCAATGTGCCCCGCGATCACCGCCGAGCCGACCGCCCCCGGGCGCGGGCTGCCCGTGTACCAGCCCGCCACCGCCGTCGACGCGGGCACTTGAAGGGCGCCGGAAGCGGTCAGCCCGAGGCGGACGAGGCCGGTCTGCACGCCGATCGCCGGGATGGTCAGCGCGACCGGCGCGCTGACCGGAGCCGCTCGCTGCTGGGTCGCGGCCGCGATCGGCCCCGTCGGGGCCGGGAGGGTCGGTACCGCGCCCCATCGACTCGCGACGGGGTGACGAGTCAGCGCCAGCCCGGCGCCGCCGGCGGCCGCCGCGACCAGGCCGACCGCCAGCACCAGCAACGCCACCCGCCTGCTGGCCGGCATGGTCAGGCAGTGGGGCGCGGGCGGCGGCGCGCGGCGAGTCCGCCGGCCGCCGCCAGCAGGAGCCCGGCCCCGATGAGGTACACCCAGGGCATCGGGGACGGAACCTTGGGCGCGGTGCCGCCAAGTCCGGTCGCCACGCCGCCCGCCGGGGCGTCACCGCTCCCGGCCGCGTCCAGGAAGTTGTCGACCACGAGGCCCTTCGGCCCGTCCAGGACGACGAGCGTGTGCACCGTCCCGGCGGCGAGCGTGATCGTCGCGCTGGCGGTCTCGCTCTCGCCGCTGACGTGCAAGGTCGCGGTTGCGGGAGTGGCGGCCTGGTAAGAGCTCACCGATCCGAACGAAAGGTTGGTGACTGCCGGCTGCCCGTTCCACGTCACCGTCACCACGTGCTGTTGCAGGGACGCCTGGATGACCCGCACCAGGGTTTTGCCCGGCGGCGTGCTCAGCTGGTCCTTGAGCACCTGCAGCCGCAGCCCCGACTCGGGTCCAAGGCCGGCCACGGTGTAGGCGCCGCCCGGCGCGACGGTCAGGCTGGTCGACAGCACCGGCTTGGTGGTGTCGACGGCGCCCGCGGCGCGCATGGCTACGGAGTAGTCGCCGGCCGCAAGTGACTCATAGGGCGAGACCACGCCGTAGCCGACGTGGTGCAGCACCAGCTCGGCCGTCGGGTCGCCGAACGAGTAGAGGTAGACGTCCACCGCCGGCGTATTCGGCGACAAGTGGGCCAGCCGGATCCACCCGCTGCCCGACGAAGCCGTCGATGCCAACGCGGCCTTAGGGATGAGACATAGCAACAGGGCGGGCGCGGCCATGAGCAAGACCGCCCACCGGATGCATCGCTTTACCTTCATGAGTTCCTCCCCCAAACCCAGCTCACGAGATCGCTAAGGGCCGCCGATCAGCCCAAGCGGGCTCGGCGCGGCGTATTCGACCGTGAGCGCGGATGTACCGGCCAAACTTGCCCGCAGCGGCAGGAACTGCTGCTGCTGGGCCTCGAAGAACGACAGCATCGCCCGCAGGCGGGACTCGGCCTGGGTTCCCGGACGAAGCGGGGCGATCTGGACACTGCGCAACGGAACCGCCTGGCTCGCTCCCGGCGACGGGTCACCGAAGGCGCCGACCCGTACCGGCTGCTGGACCGCGAGCGCGGCCAGCAGCATGAGCAGCCGAGGGTCCACGTCCCCTTCGCTCAGCGCGGCCCGGGCGCCGGGGGCGACGGCAATGCGCGAGTTGTGCAGCAGCTGGGCACCCGCTGAGACCCGGGCGCGGCGGTCCGCCGCCCGGGCCGACGCATCCGCGGCGGTCCCGTCAGAAGCGGTCGCCCGGATGTCGATCCGCCCGGGCCCCGAGCCGAAGCTCGCGATAACGGCGGGGGCGTAAACGCTCGCCAAGCGGTCGCCGAACTGGTTGCGGACGGACGCGGTAGCGACGACCACGTCCGAGCCGAGCGGATCGGCGGTGGCCGTCCCGAGGACCAGCAGCCTGGCCGCCGGAAGCCCGTTCGCCTGCAACGCGGCGCACATGGCGGGATCGCAGGCGACGACCGCGCTGGACGCGACCTGCCCGGCGATCCAGCTCGCCGCCGCCGCGCGCGTCGCCGCCGAAGCTCCGAGCGCGCCCGTGGAACCCGCGCTCGGCGGCGCGCTCGGTACTGCGCTCGGCGGCGCGCCGACCCGCGCTGACGTGGCCGTATGCCCGACGATGGCGAGGGTCACCCCGGCTCCGAGCGCGGCGGCGCCGACCGCGGCCGCCGCGACCGTCACGCGCCGGCCGCGCGTGCCCTTCCGGCCGGCGACCGGGTGGCGCTCAAACCACAGGCGCAACGTGGTCGCGATAACCGTCGGCCACGACGGCTCGGGGCGGCGTGCCCGGGCCGGCAGTCTCGTGCCGTGGTACTCCATTTCGCCCCCCCAACCCCACTACCAGGCAAGATGTGAGTATGGGGGTAGCAAAACACATGGTCAACGATATTTCCGGCGAAATCAGTATTTAGGTACCCCATAGGTACCGGCCAGTGATACGCGGAGGCTGTCTCCTTCGAGTATCGACAGCGGCTCGGCGAGCCTCGCCGCCGGCCGTCGCCTCGCCCCAGCCGGGCCCGGCGATGGACCTGTACGCCGCCACCCGTCCGCTGCTACCCCGGCTGTGAACCGGGGTCGACGAGTTGATGATGCTTGGACCCCGGCGTCGCGACAGCGGGCGTCGCGCTAAGGGCGACGAGTGGGCTCCATCCCAGGTAATATTGGGCCTCGGTAGGCCCCGATAGCTCAGTGGATAGAGCGACCGCCTCCTAAGCGGTAGGTCCCGCGTTCGAGTCGCGGTCGGGGCGCTCTCCCGAACGTCAGCGTCAGCCCTCCTACCTGCGGAAACGCAGGAAGCGAGGAATGAAGATGACGCAGGCACCGGCCGCGATCGTCAAGATCCCCACAGAATCCCCACAACCGGCACCGGGCAAGGCCGCGAAGCCCGCCGGGCGGCGCGAAGAAGGCCCGGCCCGGGCCGGCGCCCGGTCCTCGCGAGCGGGAACGGCCGCGCGGCCACCCGCGGCGACGGCGAGGTCATCGAGCTGGAGTGCGGCATCACGGTCTACCCGGCCCGGTCCGAGGGAGGCCGCTGGCGGGCGGTCTGGCACGAAGACGGCGAGCGGCAGCAGTGCGAGGCGGCGACCGAGGAGAAGCTGGCCGCCAAGCTGGAGAAGGTCAAGGAGCGGCTGGAAGCCGACGCGCCGAACATGCGGCAGCCGGGCGCCGCCCTCATCGCCCACTACCTGGACCCGGACCGGCTCCCGGTCAGCAAGCGGTGGTCGCGCAAGCACGCGCACACCCAGCGGCGGCTGTGCGAGCGGTTCGCGGCCCCGGTGCATCGGCGCGGTCACCTGCCAGGACATCAAGACCGGGCACATGCAGCAGATCGTCAACGCCGCCCCGACGGCCGGGGAAGGCGACCGGGTCCGGCGGATGATCTCCGCCCTCGTCACGGCGGGGATCGACGCCGGGTACCTGGTCAACTCCCGGCTGGCGAAGGTGCACTGGCAGGCCGGGGACCGCGCCGCTGCCCGCGCCCGCGGTCAGCGTCGCGGGGGAGTCGGCCCTGTGGGTCGACCCCGCCGAGATCCCGTCCGACGGCGACATCGCCAAGCTCGGCCAGGCCCTGGCCGCCGGGGTGCACGGGGACCGCGACGAGCTGATGGCCAACACCGCCGCCTACAGCGGCCTGCGCTGGGGCGAGCTGGTCGCCCTCACCATCGCGCAGGTCGACCAGGCCGCCCGCGTCATCACCGTCGACCGCAAGGTCGTCGAGGTCGCCGGGCACCTGTTCCTCGAGGCGCCGAAGAACCGCAAGCACCGCCAGACGATCTACCCCCGCCGCACGCCCGGCCGGCTACCCGCTCGCCGAGCGGCTCGCCGCCCGGATCGAGGAGGCCCGCGCCGAGCAGGAGGCCGGCACCAACCCGCTCGGGCTGATCTTCCCCTCCCCGAAGGGCAAGCACTGGCGGTCGTCCAACTTCAGCCGCAACGTCCTCAAGCGCGCCTACCTGGCCGCCGGCTGGCGGGACGCCGACGGCAACGGCGCGTGGACCTGGCACAGCCTGCGGCACGTGTTCTGCACCACCGCCCTGTTCACCTGGAAGCTCGACCCCACCGACGTGTCCCGCATGGCCGGGCACGCCAACTACCGCATCACGCTCGACATGTACGTCGGCACCACCGCCGGCGTCCTCGACCGCGCCCGCAGCGCCACCGAGTAACCGTCCCGGCCTCGACGAGGGGCCGGGACGCTCGCGCCGCGGGCTGCCCGGCTCCTCCTCGCCCTTCGTGGAGGAAGCAGCATGTCGACTCTTGAACTGAGCCAGTCCGGCCCCGGCCCGCTGCGCATGCCGGCCGGGACCGCCGAACTCCCGCGCCTGCCCGCCGTCAGCAGCAAGGCGGACACCGCGATCCGCGCGTCCACGGCGGCCGTCGTGCTCGCCGTGGCGGGGATCGCGGCGTACATCTCCTACTGGCACGCCTACGCCGTGGTCCGCCAGTACGGCGAGAGCGGCGTGACGGCCACGCTGGAGCCCGCCACGATCGACGGCCTGGTGTACGCGTCCTCGATGGTCGATCTTGCACGCCGCGCGGCACCGGCTACCGGTGCCGCGGCTGGCCCGCTGGATGCTCGCGCTCGGCATTGCTGCCTCGCTCGCCGTGAACGTGGCCCAGGGCTGGTCCCACGGCCTGGTCGGCGCCGCAGCCGCGGCGTGGCCCGCGATCGCGCTGGTGGGATCGTACGAGATGCTCGCCTGGATGGTCCGGACCACGGCCGGAGGCGGACCGGACCACGTACCCCCACCGGACCAAGCCGTACCGCAGACGGACCAGCCGGGGACCATCCGGCGGCCTGCCGTTTCCCTAGTGCGCGATGCTGTACCAGCAACTGCGTTCGGAGACAGCGCCAGCCCGGAGCCCGACAGCGTGGATGACCGGTTTCACGCCGCGTGTAAGGTCGCCCCGGTCCACGGACCAGGACCAGACGAACCAGCCTGCACGGACCAGGCGGACCATGAGGGCGGGCCACTCCGGGAAAGCACCGGACCACGTGAACCAGGCGGACCGACGGTCCCTGGACCGACCGTCGCTAGGGCGCCAGCCGGTGATATTAATGCCGCCGCGGTCGCCGCCTACCGCGCCAGCATCCGCGAAGGCAAGCCGTTGTCCGAGCGCAAGCTGGCTACGTCATTCGGCATGACCTCACGGCGCTGGGCGCGCAACCGGATGGCCGAAGCCAAGCAGGAACCAGTCGCCGGTTAACTGCGAATGCACTGGCCGCCTTGGCAGACAGCAGGGACGTTTGAGCGGTGCGTTACTCGCCATGGGCACCTGCCGGCATTCACGGCGATGGTCTGTTGCTGGCATGCCCTGTCTGCTAGGCCTTTCTGCCGTGCTCGCACTGGCGTGGGAATGCGCGCCGTGTCTGCTCCAGTCGGAGCGCGGTTGGCCCGGAGTCTCGTCACGGGACGGCGACGACCTGGCCGAGGCGTGGCGCGAGATCCGCCTTATTGAAGAATCGGTACTGACGTTGCAGCTGTCATAAGTTGTAGCGTTTAGGGGTTCGATGGGTTTGGCTCCGAGATCCGCTGCCGGCTGGCTTGCTGGCCTGGCTTGTTAACGACGTGCAGGCCCACCGGACCCTGCCGCAGCGTGGCTCATAAGAGGTGCGACCGCCGCCGACGCGGCAGTCGGCCGGAGCCAGGCAGGCATGGGACGTCAGCTGCGCTCGGAGCTCAAGATGCTCGCTGCCCTGCCGGTAGCGCAGCTGCGGGCGCAGGCGGACGACCTGGCCCGGCAGATACGCGAGCTTGACGTGCGCATCCAGCAGTCCAACTGGGAGTTCGATCTCATGGAGTGACGCGCGGCAGGTGGAGCAGATAGTCGTCGCGGAGGCGTGCACAGCCCGGGGCCGGCGGGAAATCCGGCCATCTTCTGGCGCGCGGCGGGCAGCGCGAGGGGTTCGACTCCCCGGTGCACAACGCAGCCCAGCACGGTGCACAGGTGACAGGGCACAGCACACGGCACACCACCACGTGCAGGTCCACGACGATGAGGGCGGGAACGGGGAACTCCACCTTTCATGCAGCGGGAGCCAACGCGCCGAAACGGATGATCTGCACCCACATTGTGGTGCCAGATCCCCGGCCACCAGCCGCGAATAATCGGCGGTCTGTGCGGCGCAGTTGCTGAGGGTTAGTTGCTTGGCGGGAGGGCCGAGTCCCGGGAACTGGGGGTGAGATGGTCCAGTTCCGTGGTGGTTACCGGACGGCGGGTGATCCGCGCGGTCGTGGATGGGATGATGGCGGGGTGCGTGTTCTGGTGCCCCTGCCGGACCGGGATTTCGATGTTACCGAGGTCGCGGTGCCGTGGCGGGTCTTGCGTGAGGCCGGGCACCAGGTGGTGTTCGCGACCGAGCGGGCGGGCGCCGTCCCGGCGGCGGACCCGCGGCTGCTGTCCGGTGTCGTGTTCGGCCGGCTGGGGGCGGCACCGGAGCCCAGGAGGTTCTACGGCGAGCTGGCGGCGGCGGCCGAGTTCACCTCGACGGCCGCCTGGGGCGAGCTGGACCCGGGCGGCTTCGACGGGCTGCTGCTGCCCGGCGGTCACGCGCCGGGGATGCGGCAGTACCTCGGGTCGGCGGTGCTGCAGGAGCAGGTGGCCCGGTTCTGGCGGCTGGGCAGGCCGGTCGGCGCCATCTGCCACGGCGTGCTCGTCCTTGCGCGGGCCCGGGACGCCGCGACCGGCCGCAGCGTCCTGGCTACGTGCTCAGACGACGTGCCTGCCCAGGTACATGGAGCGGGCTGCGTTCCTGGCCACGGCGTGGCGGCTCGGGCGCTACTACCGGACCTATCCGGCCTACGTCGAGGATGAGGTCCGGGCCTGCCTGGACGACCCGGGCCGCCAGTTCCGCCGCGGCCCGCTGACGCTGTCCGCGCGCGGTACCGCGACCGACGACACCGCGGCTTTCACCGTCCGGGACGGGCTCTACCTTTCCGCCCGCTGGCCCGGTGACGCCTACCTGTTCGCACGGCGCTTCCGCGACCTGCTGGAATCCACATCCTGAAGAACCCGCCACCGCGACCGCATGCACCCGCAGGGCGTGAATCCCCCTGCGACCCGCGCGCTATCACCACGAACACGAATATCCGCCTTACCTGCATCGGTCCAGCACCGCAAGGGGGGTTTCGGGGCGTGCCTGATTCTGCTCCCTGTTCCCTGATAGCTGCCGGGTGGGCAGGGAGCCGTGGTTTGGTGCGGAATGCCGGTTGTGGCGGTTCGGGCTGGCGGGCCTCCCGGGAGGGAGAAGGGTGAGCGGCCGTGGCCAGCCGGGGGGCAGGCGCGGGGGTCAGCCAGCCTTACCTTGGCCCGCGGGGCGCTCGCTCGTGCCCCGGCGACATGATGATGGATTGGGTGTCCCCGCCTGCGGGGATGCGGCCGCTCAGTCTGATCAGGCCGTCCGCGCGGCCCTTGCGGGCCGGCAGCGGCTGACAGCGGATCGGCGGGAGCTGGCCGCGGTGGTTCCCCATCTTGTGAGCTTGGCTGTAGCGCGTGCCTGCACGGCCTGGCGTGCCGCGGCTGCGGTCACCGGGCGGTCATGCGGCGGTGAGGGCGTCGTCGCCGAGCTCGGCCAGGATGTGGCAGGCCCGGCGGATGATCTTGCGGGCCTCGGACAGGGCGGCGCGCTTGGTGTTCTTGCGGTCGGCGACGGCGGCGTAGTACGCGTGGTCCGGGGCCGAGGCGCGGGCGTGGGCCTTGCCGGCCTCATACACCGTCCAGCGCAGCACCGGGGGCCCCTGCCGGGACAGGCGCCCGGGCGGCCCCTTGCGGTCGGAGGAGGAGACGGTGATGTCCAGGCCGGCGAACCGGACCGCCTTGCGGGAGGAGGAGAACCGGCCTGCCCCGCCGAGCCAGCAGGTCAGCGCCAGCGCGGTGACCGGGCCGACCCCGTAGATCCGCGCGGCCAGTACCTTCGCGCCGGCCAGGTGACGGGCGGCGTCCAGCAGCTGGTGGCGCAGCACCTCTTGCCGGTCCTCCAGGCAGGCGAGCATGTCCAGGGCGGTGGCGACCTGCAGCTGCCCGGCCGGCGACAGGTGCGCGGCTGCGGCCTCCCGGACCGCTTCCAGGCCGCGGGCGGTCCGCAGTGTCCCCTCGCCCAGGTGCGGGGCGCCCTGGTGGAAGAAGACCGCGTGGACCCGCTGCGCCCAGGCGGTGTGCTCGCGGCGCAGGTCGTTGTAGGTCTCCAGCAGCGCCCGGCACTCCAGGACCCGCGCCGGCGGGACCCAGCACTCGGGCAGCCGCCCCTCGGCCAGAAGCTGCCGCAGGTGCCGGGCGTCGGTCTTGTCGGTTTTGGCGTGCCGCTTGCGGCCGCGGGCGAACGCGGTGTCCGCCGGCTCGGCGACGTGCGCCGTGACGCCGGCCGCGGCCAGCTCCTCGGCGACGTACCGCCACCCGGTGCACCCCTCCATCGCGAACGCGACGTCCCCGCGCCCGGCGAACCGGGCCAGCCAGCCGCGCAGGTGCTCCCGGTCGGCCGGGGCGACCTGGCCGCGCACCACCTGCCCGGTCACCGTGTCGAGGTAGTCGAAGGTCAGCTGCTTCCGGTGGATGTCCACCCCGCCTACGATGGTCATCGGGACCTCCTCAAGCTCCCGAGGGCGCCACAGGCGCCCGTACGCGAATTTCGCTACGAGTCAATCGTCACGCGACTGAGCTGAGGAGGCCCCACTGCGCCAAGGGCAGCGGGCTATGCCGCCAGCACCAGCCGCCGACCGGTCGGCCAGCCGATGCATGTCATCTGA